>CAVXVM010000134.1:0-17147 GCA_963765025.1 uncultured Acidobacteriaceae bacterium
CGGCGAGCTCTACATGGAAAAGTTCATTGAGAATCCCCGCCACATCGAGTTTCAGATGCTGGCCGATGAGCACGGCAACGTGGCCTCGCTCTTTGAGCGCGAGTGCTCCATCCAGCGTCGCCATCAAAAGCTGATTGAAGAAGCTCCCTCGCTCCAGGTAACGCCCAAACTGCGCGACGAACTGGGCCGCACGCTCTGCCGCTGCCTGTCTGAAATCGGCTACCAGAATGCCGGCACCGTCGAATTCCTCATGGACGCCAGCCACCAGCTTTACTTCATCGAGATGAACACGCGCATCCAGGTGGAGCACCCGGTTACCGAAGCCGTCACCGGCGTCGACATGGTGAAAGCGCAATTGCGCATTGCGTCCGGCGATAGGCTCAGCGACATCCTGCCGCCCAAGCTCGAAATCCGCGGCCACGCCATCGAGTGCCGCATCAACGCCGAGCATCCAAGAAAGTTCACGCCATCCGCCGGCCAGATTACAGCCTTCAACGTTCCCGGTGGCAACGGCGTGCGCGTCGACACGGCGCAATACGCTGAAGGCGTCATCCCGCCCTATTACGACTCGCTCATCGCCAAGCTGATCGTCCACGGGTGCGACCGGGCGGAAGCGATTGCAAAGATGGAGCGCGCGCTAAGCCAGTTCGTAGTGCAAGGCGTCGAAACCTCCATCACGCTGCACCAGGAGATCTTTCAGGACGCGGGCTTCCGCGAAGGCAACTTCGACACGGGATTCATGGAGCGGTTTTTGGCGGCGAGGCCTGAGGCCGGTAAGTAGAGAACATTGAACTAGTGGGTGCCCCCGGTCCCTAGCCTTTGGGGACCGGGGATGTCGACTTCGGCGGTTGACGAAGCATCCACTCTGGCAATTGGAAACCTCTCTCCCGGGCAGTCCACTCCGATTCGATCTCCACTTTTCCGCGTACACCCGTCTGATAGTGCCGAAAACTCGACGACATCCAAGACTCCGGAGCCGCAACCAAACCTCGGCGCACAGGATTGCGATGGATATACCGCAGCTTCTCGACGAATTTCTCGTGGTTGTAGACGTTGAAGTCGTAGTAATGCGCTTGCCAGAAGGGCCTTTGCCGGCTTCGCATCGTGACGGATAACTTGAGGGCCTGAACGGCCTTGGATAGGAGGGCGCGTCTAGGCTCGTTGACGAGCAGATGCACATGCTCCGGCATGACCACGTAACCAGACACCACAAAGAGATAGCGGAGACGGACGCGCTCCAGCGCATCCAAGAAAAGTTCCATGGCGGCGGCCGTCGATAAATACGGCCGGCGTCCATAACAACTGAACGTGAGAAAGTAGAACTCTTCCGTTTCCTGATAACGGATTCGCTTGCCTTCCATGCGCGCCGAGAATACTCCATCTTTAGGGAGGGCCGCTGTGACGGAAGCCTCACCTCCCCGGTCCCCAAGTGCGAGGGACCGGGGGCACCCACTCTCCGCTTTTCGCCAATCCTAACCAAAATCTGGATGCGCATTTTGCATGCACAAAGTTTTCCAGCGGCTGTGGGCTGCTGATTTGCGTTCGAAATGACAGGTGAGAGGCTACGATTGGGCCTTTGCGTTTGCTTGTGTTGAATTTCGCAGGATTATGACGTTGGTTCTTTAGGGAAATGACGCGTACTTGACGACACTCGATGTGCTTAAGGTGCAATTTTGGTCGTTTTTTGCGCGTTTTTGCAGAGAATTAGCGGGTTTCTCGCTACGCTTGAAACAGAAGAACAGGGACTAAGGGACTGAGGGACTGAGGGACTCGGGACTTTGCTGTTGGATAGTGCGAGGAGATTTGGAGCGATGAAGGTATCGGTGGGTAAGATGGCGCGGCGGAATCTGGATGTGGAGATGAAGCCGTTCCGGTTGGCGGGGACGGAGAAGCATGCGACGCAGGCGGTGCTGCGGGCGGTTCGGAAGGCGCTTCGGATGCATTCGCCGGAGATCGCGGCGAGGATGGGGATGTCGCAGTCGGCGGTGTTCGATATGGAGAGCCGGGAAGCGAACGGGACGATCACACTGCGGGCGATGGCGCGGCTGGCGGACGCGATGGACTGCAAGGTGGTGTACGGGGTGGTGCCGAAAGGCGGGCGGACGCTGGAGGAACTTTATCAGGAGCGGCTGTGGGCGGCGGTTTTGGGGACGGAGATTCGTGTCAGTGGTCAGTGATCAGTGGTCAGCATTGAGCTATTAGCTCGCTATGGCTCTGCTGTGCAACGACTTTATGGTGTTTTCGAGCCTGCGTAGCAAGTCATCGTAGGTGATGATGTCCAACATGTTCGAATATTTGCGCTTGATGACTTCAAGGTCGAATGTCTGCTGCTGATCGAGGGCCGAGCTGCCGTCGGGTTTTCTGTCGCGGCCCAGAATAAGCAGTGCCTTGGGGTTGGTGATCCGGATCGACATTTCTGGCGGCAACATCCCGCTGTGCTCCTTGGTTAGTTTTGCCTCTCCGGAGACGCCCCACTTCGATAGATGAAACAGGTACTTTTCGGCTTGCATAACCGTGCCGGATAGGTCCTTGGTTGGCACGAAGTTGTCGCGGTATCGCGTCTTTGAGAGTAATATCTCGTCGAATGGGCGCTTGATCTCGATGACGTCGAGGTTGCCGTTGGCATCCACGAGCGCGATGTCGATGAAGCGATCGGTGATGGTTCCGGGTTTCGAGTAGCGATCCTCGATCTGGACGTTCTCAAGTACGGCCACGTACTTGGGGAAGATCAGCAGGATAAAGGTGAGGATCATTCGCTGCCATTCTTTCTCTGTCCGGCCTTCCGACGAGTCTAGCCAATCTTTGATCGTGTCGCGGATGAAGACGTACTTATCGATTTCCCCCTGCAGAAGTTCCTCAGGACGGAACTTGAGTGCCGAAACCGCTGATTTTCGACGGCTTAGATAGGTCTCGTACTGCGCCCTGAAATCCCTCATCCCATCGAAATATTCTCCTATGATGTTCGATACTCGGGCGTTTGCGTAGTGATCGAGCTCAGTGGAATTGGGAAACTTCTTCAGAAGTTCTTCGAACACTTCGACTGGTATGCTGCCGGATCGACTACCACCAACAGCTATTTCTAGGCCTTGGCCTATGACCTCGGCTAAACGTCGAAAAATCGAGACATTACGTTCAGCGACAAAGAATTTGCGCTCTAGCTTGATGCCGCTGACAGCGAGCAGCACGTCATTCTTTATACCGAGCACGCGACCATCAATTCGATGGTAGGCGCCGTCTCGCTTTGCGAAGCGGAACTTGTACTCCAAGACATCGATGTCCTGGGCCTCGCCAGGTTCTTCCACTAGGTCCCCGCGCTCGAACAGAAATGCCCGACTGATCGTGACCTCTCCGTGGTCCTTCAAATCCTTCCGAATCCAGTCGCCTCCACGGATCTCGGATAAATATTGCAGGATCACTCCACCCTGATCCACTACAAACTTGACCACACCGCCCCCTTGAGTTTGGATTTTGAAGAAGGAGTTATCAGTCCTTACAAGATGTTCACGACCAAATCCAGCCGGATCCGGGATCGCAATGTTGAGACTTGAGCAGGAGCAAAAGCTTCGGCCACTACATACTAATCTCAGAAGGTCAACATTTCGGACGTAATGATTACGCATTTGCGCGGTCACGGTTCGGCGATCGTACCTTCGACAGTGATTCCATTCTTGACGACAGGCTGCCACTGAAAGGCAACCGCAGATCCTTCGCTTACCACCCCCAAACTGAAAAGCGTTTGGGGCCCCGTGCGCTCTGGATGACAGTGCATTTTGCTCTGAATGGCAGTGCGCTTATTTGCGGGTGGTTTGGTTTGCAGAGAATTTTGGGGTATTTGTGTAGGCTAGATTTAGGACTACGGAAAAGAAGTGCAGTTGAAGGAAGGAACGAGGAGGGCCTTGATGGCTCTCCTTTTATTTTTGCAGGCCAACTCTGGGGACCCCAGCAGGGAATAGGGAACAGGGACTAGACGAACCTCTTGGGTTGAGTGCGTTGCGTTCCCCGGTCCCCAAAGGCGAGGGACCGGGGGCACCCACAATTAATGTGAGAATTGGCGGGAATTGGAGTTGGGGCTGCAGCCGGTTTGCAGAGAATTTTGGGGATTTGGGCTAGGCTTGATTTAGAACTACGGAAAAGAAGTGCAGTTGAAGGAAGGAACGGGGAGGGCCTTGATGGCTCTCCTTTTATTTTTTGCAGGCCATCTCCCGGGGCGCGTGCGCAGAGCAGAGAAAGGCGGGGAGTAGGGAATAGGGACTGAGGGACGAAGGGACTCGGGACCAGGAAAACTGCTGGGTTGAGTGCGTTGCGTTCCCCGGTCCCCAAAGGCGAGGGACCGGGGGCACCCACACGATTGCACGGTTGTCCGTGGGGGATGGCCGGAAATGGGAGAACGATGGCGTTTGCAGAGAAGGACAAGAAGGTAGAGGAACAGGGAAAAGCAGGACGCGGGCGGGCGGTGAAGAACGGGAAAGGCTCGGCTAGTGGCAAAGTCCGCCGGCGCCGGGGTAGGACGGAAGACTGTTGCGGAGCTTGTGGAGGCCGCCTCACTAATTGCCTCGGCGACGAAGAAAAGGAAGCGGCGTTCGAGCAAGGATGGCGCGGAGATGCTGAAGCAGGCATCAGACCAGGCGCTGGTGGAGATTACTGGCGACATTGTGGAGAAGCTGAAGGGCGCGGCAAAGGAGGGAGACGTTGTTTGCGTGAAGACGTTGATGTCGTTTTCAGAAAAGAAGAAGCCGCGGGCGAAACGGAAGAAGAAGTCGCATCACCTGTCGGTGATCGAACAGTTGGAATGGGGGCCGCAGTGGGTAGATCCACCGGATGCGCGGGACCCTCATGAGGGATACAGCGGGTGGGACGGCAGGCCGATTTTTGGAGCGATTGGTTGATGAAGTTGAGAAGGGAATGAGGATGCCCCGGCGACAGAGATTGTCGCTGGGGCCTTTTTTTGTTTTGGGGGGGGATTGCTGGCGCGGGCTTTGTTCGATCCCGGGTGCCTCCGCTGCGGCGGACGAGGCACCTCCACCCCACGAACCAAGACCTGTTGGTGGGGACCCCGGACCTGGGGCAACCGTCCTAAATGTGCGAACACGCGGATCACCGGGTTTACCGGGCCGTTGTCACCGTGAAACAATCGTCTTGTTTTCCTGATCGAGGTCGATCCAGATGATTCCCAATTCAAACTGCGTGCGCGCGGCTCGCGGCGTATTTTTCTGCTCGCTCTTGTTGACGGCTTGCTGCGCTCTTTGCGCGGCGCAGACGACGGTTGGCTGGCCGGCTTATGGCGGCGGGCTCGACGCGGATCACTATTCAAAGCTGACCCAGATCAACCGCGCCAACGTGCGCGGCCTTGCGGTCGCGTGGACCTTTGACACCGGCGAAAAAGGCGGGCTGCAGGACAATCCGTTGATTGTGGGCACGACGCTCTATGCCTACACGCCCTCGCAGAAAGTGGTTGCCGTGGATGCCGCGACCGGCAAGCTGAAGTGGAAGTTCGATTCGGGCATCGATGGCAGGCAGCCTGCGCGCGGCGTGGCTTACTGGACCGACGGCAAGGAAGAGCGCATCTTCGCCGGCGTAATGAATTTTCTCTACTGCCTGGATGCGCAGACCGGCAAGCCCATCGTGCAGTTTGGCGAAGAGGGCCGCATCGATTTGCGCAAGGGGCTGCGCGGGGATTATCTGCAACAGTCGGTTGCGCTGACTACGCCGGGCGTGGTGTACAAGGACCTGATCATCGTGGGCGGACGGAATCCTGAGACGCACCCTGCGCCACCGGGAGACATCCATGCGTTTGACGTGCGCACCGGCAAGCTCATCTGGACCTTTCACACGATTCCTCATCCTGGCGAGCCCGGTGCTGAGACGTGGCCTGCGGACGCGTGGCTGACTGCGGGCGCTGCGAATAACTGGGCAGGCATGGCGCTGGATGCGGCACACGGCATTGTGTATGTGCCCACCGGATCTGCGGTGATGGATTTTTATGGAGGCGACCGCGTTGGCGACGATCTCTACGCGAACACGCTGCTGGCTCTGGATGCGAGCACGGGCAAGCGGCTCTGGCATTTTCAGGGCGTGCATCACGACATATGGGACCGCGACTTTCCGGCGCAGCCTGCGCTGTTCACGATGCAGCGGGACGGGAAGACGATTGACGCGCTGGCGCAGACAACCAAGCAGAGTTACATCTACGTCTTCGACCGGATCACGGGCAAGCCGCTGTTCCCGATCCATGAGCATCCGTATCCCGCGAGCACGGTTCCCGGGGAAGTGACTTCGCCGACGCAGCCGAAGCCGGAGGGGCCGGAGCCGTTTGGACGGCAGCGATTGACTGAAGACATGCTGACCACGCGCACTCCCGAGGCGCATGCATGGGCGGAGAAGGAGTTCAAAAACTTTCGCAGCGACGGCCAGTTCCTTCCATTTTCGTTAGACAAGCAAACCGTAGTGTTCCCAGGCTTCGATGGCGGCGGCGAGTGGGGCGGGCCAGCGATTGATCAGTCCACAGACGTACTTTATGTAGCGTCGACGGAGATGGCCTGGCTCGGCGGCCTGGTTCCGGCGGGTGCGGGATCGAGTCCGGGGGCGAAGCTCTACGAGGGGCAATGCGCGATGTGTCATGGCGTGGACCGCGCGGGCGCGCCTCCTGCGTTTCCTTCGCTGGTGGGCGTTTTGGACAGGCTGAAAACCGAGGACGTGACGGACCGGATCAAGAATGGCAAGGGTAGAATGCCCTCGTTCCCGAACGTGGATGATGCGGCTTTGGCCTCGCTGCTGGATTACCTGCGCACGAGCGCGCCCACGGCAAACCAGACGGGCGTTGCGGAGATGAAGCCGGGATTGCCGGTGCTGAGCGCAACCAGTGAGCCCGAGGCAGACAAGGCGGGCGCCCACGTTTATCAGGAGCAGCAGTGCAACATTTGCCATGGGGAGCACAAGGAAGGGGTTCCGCCGGATTTGCCGATTTTGATTGGAGTGGGAAAACGGCTGACGGCTGCGCAGGCGACCGATTTGATTCAGAACGGAAAAGGGCCGATGCCGGCGTTTCCTGACGTGAAGGGTGCGGACCTGGACGCGCTGCTGAGGTATCTGGAAATTGGCGACAAGTTGGCGTCGGCGGAAGATGCGGGGAAGAAAGCGCCACCGGAGTTTATCTTTACGGGCTATCGCAAGTTTCTTGATCCGGACGGCTATCCGGCGATTGCGCCGCCGTGGGGCACGCTGAATGCGATCGATCTGAAGACGGGAAAGTACCTTTGGAAGATTCCGCTGGGCGAGTATCCGGAGCTGGCGAAGCAGGGAATGAAGGACACCGGAACCGAGCTCTACGGCGGGCCGATTGTGACTGCGGGGGGCGTGGTGTTCATCGGCGCCACGGTCTACGACCGGAAGTTCCGCGCGTTCGACAGCCAGACGGGCAAGCTGCTGTGGGAGACGGAGCTGCCGTTTGCCGGGATCGCGACGCCGTCGACATACATGGTGGATGGACGACAGTACGTGGTGATTGCGGCGAGCGGCGGGCGCGATCCGAAAGGGCCGGTGGGCGGGGTGTATGTTGCGTTTGCCTTGCCGAGGTGAGGGAAGGCGCAGTGATCAGTGGGTTCAGTGGTCAGGGGCCGGACCTAGGAGGGTGGCTGGCTTTGCTGGCGGAGGTGAGCGCTGCCAGCTTCAATACGTGGCGAGTGATACTCGCAGGACCTCGGAGTCCGATCCGAAGTCCAGCCCCCAGTCGGTTTGATCGCCGTTCAGAATGCGGTTGGATTGGAAGACGCCGTTCTCATACGCGCCTTCTTCTACACGCAGGAACTGACGGTGCTGCCACTTCCCATCGATGAGGGCAGAGGGCGTCTGACCGGTTCCGACGACGATCGCCTGTGTTGTCTGTTGCTGTACCGTGCCTGCAGGACGGAAGTCGACGCGGCAATGGAATCCAGTGACAAGAAACTGATTGTCGCTCAATTGAGCCACGAGCGCGCGTCCAATCGGCTCCGCATTGCCCTTGGCGATACCGCCGCGGCTGCCGCCGTAAGTGACCACCGCATCCCAACTTCCGAAGTGAAGCGTCTGCCCGGGCTGGTCCTCGACTTCTGCCACAGCCTGTAATTTTCCTTCGAAATTCAGGCGTGCGATGTCGCGCATCATCGGACCGAGAAGCTTGTAGTTCTGCGCCGTGGGATCAAGAAAAGCATTCGGCTCATTGGGCACCATTCTTTCCGGATGATTGGTCCGCGTGTAGTCCAGCCCGAAGGGGGAATAGCCGATCGTCTGCAGTCCCAGGGCCGCAAATAGAAAGCGCGCAGCATGCGGCGTCCCTGCGGTCTCGGGGATGAACAAGGCGTTATCCTGCCGGTGGTAGAGGTCGATGACCTTCAGATAGGACTTCGTATCGAGCAAGTAGATATCCGGCGCCAGGACGTCGATCGCGGGCGCCTCGGCCTTCCAGATGGAAAGCACGTTGTCTGTCGGGCCACCGCTTTCGTAGGTCCCGGGCTCGCCTTTGAACGGATCGCGCAGTGCCGCATTCACGTACAGAGGCAGCGGGTACGCCGCCTTTCCCGCGCTGGCAATCTGTCCTACATACCGGGCTATCGCCCAGGCGTGGAAGCAGACTTCGGCTTCCGTCCCAAAAGCCTCGGCCCAGCTCTCCCCTTTTGCGTCCGTCTTGCTCATGGCCTTCAATACATCGTCAGGGACTGCTGCCGTAAAGAGCTTGTTGGCTTCAGCAGAGTAATCACGTAACGCTCCATAGGTTCCTGTTTCGTTTTCCACTTGCACCATCAACACCGTTCGCTCGGGATCTACCGCTTTCAAATGCCGCATGAAAGCAGTGAAAGCGCGCGTGTCCGCGTCCAGTGAGGCCTGCGCAAACGGCGAGGGCGAGTCCACGCGTTCCCCGTTTCTGTTGACGACGTGGGCGTAGCGCTCCGGGTCCAGCTTCATCCACTCAGGCATGTAGTGCTGGCTGCCGTTTTTCCACGTTCCGAACCAAAGCAGAACAAGGTGAACGTGATGCGCGCGGGCCTGCGCCAGAACACTGTCGATTTGCGAGTAGTCGAACTGACCCTGCCTGGGCTCGAATTGCTCCCAGTAGATTGGAATTTCGAGTGTATTGGCGTGCAGATAGTCGATTGCGGGCCACACTTTTGGAAGCGTCGCAGGCCAGTCGCTGGAGTTGTTGGCCTGCGCACCAAGCATCAGAAATGGCGCCCCATCGACCATCAGGGCATAGCGGCCGTTCTGCTGAACGATACGTGGGATGGGGTGCGCCGACCCCTGGGCCCGCAATGCCAGCCCGGAAATCGATGCCGCTAGAACGGCCGTTATCATCAAGGTCTTCATCGAATTCAATCCTCATTTCTTCCACGACGTGCACGCGGGTTGGTCCAGACGATCGCGCCCCGGTATCGGAAGTCGAAATTCTGGATTCACGCGAAATCGCCAAAGCATTTACGGATGCCGGTGACTCCTCAAAAGTCGGCTTATGGGATGATATCGCTGACAGAGCCTCGTTCCGGTCGGATCCTCCGGCTTTTACTGCAAGGTTCACGTCACGCGCGGTCTGGAGGCAATTTTGGAGGATTGTTCGGCGCGAGTTCAGAGACTACGGAGCAAGTGCTGAATTTGATTCAAAGGCCCGAGGAGCATCCCTCAGGGGCTAAAGCCCGGGTCGATTTTGTTGGCGCTTATCGGCACGGATAAATCCGTGCCCTTTCAAAGCCGGCCTCCAGTAAATGCAAAAATGCCTTAGTGCGCGACGGGAACGGGCGTTTCGATGTCTTCGGTTGCGGTGGGGTCTCCGGTTGCGGGGCCGTGCCAGACGCTGCCGCCGTAGGTTGCGATGTAGATCATGGACGGGTGATTGGGGTCGATGAGGACGCGGTGTCCCCACTTGAAGTTGTATCCGCGAATGCGCGTCCAATGGAAGCCGGCGTCGATGGAGCGGTAGGCAGCGGCATCGAATCCGCAGATGTAGAGGGTGTCGGGCGCTTTGGGGTCGATGGTGACATCGTAGACGTGCTGCGCCTGCGTGAAGACGCTTTTCCAGGTTTGGCCGGCGTTGGTGGAAAGAAAGACGCCACCTCCGGTGTCGACGCCTGGGCGTTCCTGTCCCCAGGCAGCTAGATACATGCGGCGATTGTCTCTGGGGTCGAGAGCGAGGCCGTTGGGTCCATTGACGCCGGCGGGGAGCTTCATTCTGGTCCAGTGCTCTGCGCCATCGGTGGATTTGTAGAGAGCGCCGCCTCCGAAGGCTGTCAAGTAGCTGCCCTCATTGCTGCGGGCGACGATGAGGTAGAGGGTGCCGTCGCTCGAGCGGACGATGCGCCAGGCGTAGGGATTGCTTTCAGCGATTCCGTTGTTCTTCAAGGTCCAGGTGCGAGCGTTATCAGTAGATTTGTAGACGCCTACGCCAAATGCGCAGGCATAGAGAGTGCGCTGGCCCGGGGGACTGGCGGGATCGAGAAGCACATGCGTGATGGCGGCTTGCTTCATGCCGGAGTTGGACAGGGTCCAGGAGCGGCCTCCGTCAGTTGAGACGCCGACGCCGCCAGTAGCTGATTGTGGAAAGCCACCGTGACGCCACATCTTGGGCCGGGGCAGATCGTGCACGCCGCTGAATGCTGCCCAGAGGAGGCCTTTGACTTTAGGGTCGAAGGCGAGCCAGTAGGTTGTGTTGCGCCAGGCTTCAGGGACGCCGTTGGTTGCCGACTCCCACGACGCGCCGCCGTCGTTCGAGGCGAAGAGACCGATGTCGGTGTAGTCGATGAAGATGTGTTTGGGATCGAATGGGTCGAACTGGACGCCATAGGCGGTGGTGACGTCGAGGCCGCGGGTTGTCCAATGGCCTTGCGTGGTTCGTACGGAGTTGACCTGGACCCAGGTTTTGCCGGCGTCGAGGGTGCGATAGGTGCGGAAGAGGTCAGTGGCGTAACAGATCGCGGGGTTATTGGGGGCGACGGCAAGGCTATCGGGGCTGTCGAAGAAGATGGGGCCGCGCTGGCTTGTGCCGCTGGCGACGGCGCGCTGTTCGACCCATGACGGATCGAGATTGGCAGCGGGCTGGGTGGATTCTCGGAAGACGATGGACCAGGTTCTGCCGGCATCGTGAGTGCTGGCGATTCCGTTGTAGATGTCCTGGGTGCGATTGCCGAGCTTGAGGCCGCGGAAGCCTATGTAGGCGGTTTGGCCGTTGTTGGCTGAGGCTGCCACGGCGGCGAAATCCCCGGATTGCTGGCCGAGCGATGGGGTTCGCGCTTGCCAGGTGAGGCCGCTGTCTTCTGATACGAAGAGTTCCCCCTTGCTGGTGGTTGCATAGAGATAGGTGACTCCGCCAGCGACGCCGGCGCTGGCATGGACGATCTGTCCGCTGCGCGCGTCGATGGGCTTTGGGGATTTGGCGAGGCCGGCGCGGGGGCTGGTGTAGACGCCGCGGGAGCCGATGGCCAGCAGGCCGTTGGGCGTGGACTTGAGGAGGAGGATTTGATCGCCGGGGAAATCGCGTTCATGGTGGAATGAGGTTCCGGCGTCGGTGGAGACGAGGAGGGTTGTGTCGGGGGATTGAGAATCGGTGAAAGCGATGTGGATGATGCTGGAGTTGGCGGAGTCGACGACGATTTGGCGGATAGTGAGGCCGGAGATGTAGTTTCGGTCGCTGGAGGTGAGGGAGTAATCGCTGTGGTCGCCATTTTGATGCTCGACGGTGTTATCAGCGGGGTTGGGGAAGATCATGCGCCAGGTGCGGCCCTGGTTGTCGCTGCGCCAGAGAGCTGCGCCGCCGGCGTAGATACGGTTGGGATCGGCGGGATCAAAGGCGAAGGCGGAGACGCCGGCCCGCAGGTTGAACATGCGCCAGGACTGGCCGCCGTCGTGGGTGATGTAGTTGCCGGTCATGTCGCAACGCAGGAGGACGAGATTGGGATCAGCGGGGCTTATGATGGGGTCGACTGTGGTTCCGCCGCCTCCGGGACCGATGATGGTCCAGGCGTCGAAACGGGGGGCCGGGCCGGGGCGCTGCGCGGCGACAGCGAGGGTGAGAGATGAAAGCGCAAGCAGGGAAAGAGATTGCAGGTGGGATTTGATGCTGGGGGAAAAACGGGTCATGATCGGAGATAGCTCGACAGAATTATAGGCTCTGGGCGCAGGCGAGAGTCTTTACCGGATTTTATTCGATTTTTGTTCGCCTTTTTGAGCCTGGATGGGCTATGCTGGCTTCGCAACGTAGGAGGTTGCAGGAATGGACTTTCAAAAAGACTTACTGGCTGAATTCGATCGTGAAACAGCCAAGACGCGGAAGATGCTGGAGGCGATACCGGAGGACGTTGATTTCGGATACAAGCCGCACCCCAAATCCATGACGCTCGGACGCCTGGCTGGGCATCTGACCGACTTTGCCGGGGACTGGGCGCTCCACAGCATCACCAAGGACAAACTGGAGTTTGCGGCTGACCACAAATGGGAAGCTTATGCGCCTAAGAGCAAGGCCGAGCTGCTGGCGCGGTTTGACAGCCAGCTACCGGTGGTGCGCAAGGAACTGATGGCCTTGCCCCTGGAGAAATGGGACCAGAACTGGCAGTTCATCTTTGGCGGGCACGCATGGATCGATCAGCCGCGGCACGAAGTCTTTCGCGAGTCAGTGCTGAACCACATGATTCATCACAGGGCGCAGCTGGGTGTATATCTGCGGCTTCTAGACAAGCCTATTCCGGGAATGTTTGGACCTTCGGCCGACGAGATGTAGGACGCTATCTCGAATTGTTGTTTTGAGGGCACGGAACGAAGAACTCGGTTAGGAAGCTGGTTCTTTACCATCCATGACAGCGTTGAAGCTGCGGTCATGGATGGGGTGCCCCCGGTCTCGCTTCTAGGGCCGAGGAAGGAAAATGCCCAATCAGAAGGGAACTGTGATGCCCGATTCAATCGACGACACAAACGCACTGCACGCGGACTCCAGCCACGCCGGCCCCACGCGCCGCGAAGTTCTGCAAGGGTCGCTCGCCGTGGCGGGC
This sequence comes from uncultured Acidobacteriaceae bacterium, assembly GCA_963765025.1. Classification (GTDB taxonomy): domain Bacteria; phylum Acidobacteriota; class Terriglobia; order Terriglobales; family Acidobacteriaceae; genus Telmatobacter. The sequence continues at coordinate 13,002 of CAVXVM010000134.1, forward strand.
GCCGCGCTTGCCTCGTCTGTCGCCCCATCGGCATTGCTCGCCGAGACCGGTGTCAAGCGCCCGAACCTGGTTTTCTTCTTCGGCGAAGGCCAGCGTGCCGACGCCTTGTCCATCGCCGGCAATTCCATTCTGAAAACGCCCAACCACGACCGCATCGGCCGCGAGGGCATGCTCTTTCAAAATGCCTTCTGCACCAATGCTCTCTGCGCGCCTGCCCGTTCCGTTTCGCTCACCGGCATGTACTCGCGCACTACTGGCGCTCTCTCCAACGAGCACCTCGACATCCCACTGCCGTCTGACATTCCGCTCTTCACTGACATTCTTCGCCAGGCCGGTTACGAGGTCGCCATGCTCGGCAAAGTGCACACGCCCAACGGCGTTGAAGAGCGCTACTGGGATTACTACTTCGGCCACAACAGTCCAGGCAACGACTACGCGAATCCTTACTTCAAGGAAGGCCGCAAAGGAAAAATCGGCCCTGAGCAGCGCTTCCACAACGTCTACCCTGACGACCTCACCGTCGATCGCGCGCTCGCGTGGCTCGATGAAGATCGCGGCGACAAGCCCTTCTGCCTGCTTGTCTGGTTCGTCGCGCCGCACGAGCCCTTCTTCCGCGCGCGCCGTCACCAGGACCTGTATCGCAGAGTGACCACGCCCAAGCCCGAAACATTCGACGCCGACCTGAAAGGTTATCCCGGCAAGCCCAAGGGATTCATCGATGCTGAAAACAAGATCGGCACCACTTCCTCCCATCCCGCCTGCGGCTCGCTTGAAGGCGTCATGAAGGACTACTACTCCGGACTCGTCGCCGTCGACGAGAACATCGGCCGCGTCTTCAGCTATCTCGAGAAGAAGAACATCCTCGACGATACCGCTATCGTTCACTCCTCGGATCACGGATTCTTTCTGGGCGAGTGGCGCATGTTTGACAAGCGCCTCATGCACGAGCCTTCCATCCGCGTGCCTTTCATGGTGCGTTATCCGCATCGCATCCCCGCAGGAACCGTGCGTACCGAGCAGATTCTCGATATCGATATCGCGCCCACGCTGCTTGATCTTGCCGGTGTGCCCATCCCCGCGCACATGCAGGGCAAGAGCGTTCTGCCGCTCGCTAAAGCCGCCGATCCCTCCTTCCGCAAGGAGTGGTACTACGAGTATTACGAGTGGCCGAATCCGGAGAAGGTTCCGCCCTGTCGCGGAATTCGCACCGAACGCTACAAGCTCATCCAGTACCTTCTTGACCCGCAGGAGTTCGAGCTCTACGATCTCTTGAGCGACCCAAACGAAACCCGCAATCTCTACGGAAGGGCAGAAGTCGCGGATTTGCAGCGGCATCTCCAGGAGCGTCTCGATGCGCTGCGCGCCGCAGTGCCCGAGCGCAGCAGTCCTGCACACGCATGATCTGCTCCTCTTCATCAGCGGTCCAATGAAAGTGAGTTATCCATGAAAGACCTGGATCAACGATACAAATCAACCGGCGTTGTAAACTCTCGAGCGAAACTTCAGTCCCTCATCGGAGGCCAACAATGAGCCGCCTCGACAAATGGCTGGCTAGCGGCCTCATGATCTCCGATGGCGCGTGGGGAACGCAGTTGCAGTTGCGCGGCCTGGCCTCCGGCACTACGCCCGACACCTGGAACCTTGCCCACGCCGATCAGGTTGAAGCTGTGGCTCGCGCTTACGTTGAAGCCGGCAGCCAGGTCATCCTCACAAATACATTCCGCGCCAATGCCGTCGCCATGCACAGTTCCACGGCGGCCGAACTTGACGCGATCAATCGTGCCGGCGTTGAGATCTCAAAACGCGGAGCAGGCAAGCGCGCTCTTGTCTTCGCTTCCATCGGCCCGACTGGAAAAATCCTCATGTCCGGCGAAGTCACCGCTGCCCAGGTCAGTGCCGCCTTTGCCGCGCAGGCTCAATCGCTGGCCGCTGCGGGTGCGGACGCCTTGCTGATCGAGACCATGAGCGAAATCGACGAGGCCCGCCTCGCTGTTGAAGCGGCTTTGCCCACCGGACTGCCCGTGCTTGTCTCCTTCGCCTTCGACTCTGGCAAGAACAAGGACCGCACCATGATGGGCGCTACGCCCGAGACCGTTGCTGCGGCGATGGCCGAGGCCGGGGCAGACGCTGTGGGCGCAAACTGCGGTGTTGGCGTTGAACTTTCCGTGCCCATCTGCAGCCGGCTGCACGCGGCCTGCAGCCTGCCCATCTGGATCAAGCCCAATGCGGGCCTGCCCACCATTCAGGAGGGCGCCATTCACTACGCCACGTCTGCCGAGTACTTCGCTTCGCATTTCGCGGCACTCGCCGCGGCAGGTGCTTCCTTCGTCGGCAGTTGTTGCGGATCGACGCCGGAGTTCATTGCTGCTCTGGTTGCCGCGCGTCATGCAGCAGTGTGAAATCGAGCCGCCCCAAAAAACAGCCGCCGCCCCAGCGCAGTGCCGGGACGGCGGTCCGGTTTGCCTCCGTTTAATCTCTCTTCTTCGCTTAGTAGCTCAGCTCCAGCACGTTGATGGAGTAGGGCGCAAAGCTGTGCTCAAAACTCGATCCAGCAATCGCGACTGTGCTCTCCACTGGCACAACGGCATTGGGATTCGTAATGCTGTTGGTCGCATTCGGCGTCTTGCCGCTGAGCGTAATCAGCTTGGCCTGTGCGCCCACTTTGCCTGCATGCTCCAGCTTGATGGTCAACGGCTCCGCATCAGAGCTTCCGTTCACGATCTTCACAATCAGCTTGCGATTCTTCTCGTCCCGCGTCACCACCGAATAGGTCCGTGGGCCGCTATTGGCCAGCGTGCTCTCCACCACTTCCGTGCCCAGGTGGCCTGCAAACAGCACCTGTACCCAGTAACTCGGCGAGCCATAGCTGGTCAGCGCGTTGTAGCCGATCAGGTCCGGCGCCCACTGCATGCCGCCCGCATTCACGTTCACAAACAGCGGCGCATAGCTCGACATGATCACAAGGTCGCTGTTGCGTTCCAGGCCCGTCAGCCACGCCGCATCAGAAAGTGCCGCTTGCAGATTCGGCGTAGGATCGCCCTCGCGCGTGGCCCATTCGCCCACAAAGATTTTCGGCCCTGAGCGATCGTAATTGTCATAGTGCGCCGCATCTGAGAATGCCTTTTCGGCCGACATGTAAAAGTGCTCATCGAGCACGTCCGGCTTCACGCTCTTGATCGGTGCAGTCGCGATGATCTCAAGATTCGGATACTTCGATTTGATCGCCTTGTAGAACTGCGCGTAGCGGCCGTCGTAAGAGCCCGAGCGATCGAACTCGTCCTCGTTGCCCACCTCGATGTATTGCAGCGGGAAGGGAGCCTTGTGCCCGTTTTTGGCGCGCTCTGCGCCCCATTTGGTGTCGACGCCTCCGGTTACATATTCAATCTCATCCAGCGCGTCCTGCACGTACGGCTCAAGCGCCGGTCCTGGGTCCACATGCTCTTGTGCCAGCGAGTAGCCGGCATACACAGCGAGCACGGGCTCCATCTTCAAATCCTCACACCACTCGAGGAATTCGAGCAGCCCCATGCCGTCTGACGAGCGGTAGTGCCAGGGACTCATATGCGTCGGCCGGTCAACCCACCAACCAAGCGTCTTCTTCCAGTCAAACCGGTCGGCAATGTGGTCGCCTTCAAGATAGTTTCCGCCGGGCAGGCGCAGAAACGCCGGATGCATTGCGGCCAGCTTTTCCATCAGGTCAATCCGGTTTCCCTCTGACCGGCCCCTGTAGGTAGGCGGAAACAATGAAACCATGTCGAGCCACACGGTTGCTGGCTTCGCGATGGTCAGGATCAGATGATTGTTGCTGGTTACGGGAACATTGGCGGTCTTGAGCTTGAAGGAATGCAAGCCCCACGCTCCCGTCAATCCAGCCACGGTTGTCTGCGCTGCGACCTCGCCGGTTTGGTCGTTGACCAGGCTCACCGTCACCGCAACGCCGTCACCGTCGGTCTTCGCATAAAAGACACCGCTGTAGGTCGAATTCGGCCGCACCGGGATTCCCCACCAGCCGTCGTTCTCTAGTCCGGCAGGCGCGGTTTCGCTCGCCGTCACCACGTTCACCTTGATGCTGCGCGGCTGAGCGGTGCTTGGGCCCGTCGTCTCGTCCAGCGATATGTGCGCCTCAGAGTTGCCCCTGGCTACCAT
>CAVXVM010000135.1:0-18675 GCA_963765025.1 uncultured Acidobacteriaceae bacterium
GCTTCGGGCACATTTTCTTTTACCGTTCAGGGCTACACCAACAACTCGTTGGCCAACTTCCTGCTGGGCAAGCCGGATATATTCACCCAGGCCGGTGGCGACTTCACGCGTGATCTGCGCGGCTGGGAGCTGGGCTCCTACGCACAGGATGAGTACCGCATCAGTTCGACGCTTACACTGAACTACGGCGTGCGTTACGAGATCACCACGCCGTTCCGTGACATCCACAATCGCATGATGGAGTTTGCTCCGGGCAAGCAATCCACCGTTTACCCTAACGCTCCAAACGGCCTTCTGTTTCCCGGCGACTCCGGTGTACCCGACACCATTGCGCCCATCTTTAAGAAAGACTTCGCCCCTCGTGTTGGCTTCGCATGGAACCCGCTGGGCAACAGCCGCACGGTGATCCGTTCAGCGTATGGCATCTTCTACGACGAACTGCTGAACGGTGTGGGCATGCCCTTCCGCGCCACCAGCGCCGCACTGGGGCAAACGGTGGTACGCACTCTAACCGGATACACGAAGATCAACTATGCCAACCCACTAGGTACCGTAACCAACCCGTTTACTCCCGGCCAGTTTGCGTTGCCTGCGTCCACCTTCACCATCGATAAAAACCTGCTGCCGCCCTATGCGCAGGACTGGAACTTCACCATTGACCAGACCCTGGGCAATCAGAACCTCTCCATCGGATACATCGGATCGAAGGGGACCCGCCTGCCGCGGTTGGTGGAGGCAAATCCTGCTATCTATCAACCGGGCGCCACCTTCGCCAACTCCCCGCGGCGCAGGCTCTACTCCGGTTGCACGCTGACCACCGGCACCTGCACCTTGGGTACTGCCGGACTGGTTGAGGGCAATGCCAACTCGACCTTCCACTCGGCGCAGGTTTCGCTTACGCGGCGCGGCACGCACGACTTGAGCTACACGCTCGCCTACACCTTCTCAAAGGATCTCGACTACTCATCGAGCCTCCATATGTCTGGTCCGGCTCCCTGGATGGTTCTTGGCGAGCTCGACATCCCCCAGAACAACCAGAATCTCAAGGGAGAATACGGGCGCTCGCTCTTTGACTCACGCCAGCGCTTTGCCGGAAGCATCACCTACGCCGTGCCGTTTGCGCGCGGATTTACGGGCGCGTCCCGGGCTCTGCTCGATGGCTGGCAGTTCAGTGCTCTGCTGGCCGACAACTCCAGCACTCCATTCACGGTTTACGACTCGGCCAATGTCTCCCTGCAGGCGCCGCACCCCGGCGTTTCAGGCATGTTCGGTGATCGTCCCAACGTAGCCGGCAACCCGAACAAAGGAGCGCCGCACAAGGTTTCGCAATGGGTGTCGCCCTCTGCATTCCAACGACTCGATCCGGTTGCCAACGCCGGCCAGTTCGGCAATGAGGCGCGCAATAGTGTCGACGGCCCCGGCTTCGGCAGCCTCGACGCCTCGCTCGACAAGAGTTTCGCGTTTGGCGACAAGACAAGAGTGCAGCTCCGCGTTGAGTCCTTCAACGTCTCCAACCACGTCAACTTCATACCGCCTGTCATGGACATGAACTCGCCGGCATTCGGTCAAATCACTGAGGCGCAAGCGCCGCGTGTGCTTCAATTCGCGCTGAAAGTACAACGGTAATTCTTGAAAACTCCAAGCCGGGACCCATGAAACTGTGCCCCATCCATCCTACGCCTCTTGTCCGATGGGTGGGCGTCGCCAGAAGCTCATGCGCGCAGGAAAATTATTTGCCGGAGCCTTCGGTGATCGTCACGATCCGATCCACGCCCGTCACGGTGAAATGCTCCACCTTGCCGCTGGGCCAGTGCACTTCAATGTCGTCCACCTTCGTTGCTGCCCCGAGTCCGAAGTGCGGACGCGGATCGCTTGTGGAACCGTAGCTTCCGCCGCTCAACACGTCTCCGCGCTGCTTTATCCCGTTTGCGCTCACATACACGGTTGCGCCGACGGCGTCGCGCGGGCTCTTCGCTCCGCCCACCAGCTTGAGTTCAAGCCAGTGGTTGTTGTCCGGCGAAACGTTGCGCAGCAGCACCGGGTGACCGTCCATCACGTTGATCACGGCGTCCAGCTTGCCGTCGTTGAACAGGTCGCCCACGGCCATGCCACGACCACTGACGACGTCTGCCAACGCTGTTCCCTTGACGGCTGGAACCACTTCAAACTTCTTGCCGCCCAGGTTGTGGAAGAGCATGGGCCTCTGCGCCCAGCTTGTGCCCCACGGCTGCTTGTCCACTTCGGGATACACGTGGCCGTCGGACATCAACAGGTCTTTCCAGCCGTCGTTGTCGTAGTCGAGAAACGCGTCGCCCCAACCGAGAAACGGAACGGAGATTTCGGCAATGCCCACCTGGTAGCTGATGTCGGTAAAGTTCGCGTCGCCCTCGTTGCGGTAGAAGGGCTTGTAATCGTCGCTGAAGGTGGTGTTGAAAATATCCACCATGCCGTCGTTGGCAAAGTCGCCCGCGGCAATGCCCATGGTTGCGGTCTCGCGGCCGGCCTCGTTCAGCGCGAATCCCGAGGCATAGCTGACGTCTTCAAAGGTGCCGTCGCCCTTGTTCAGGTAGAGATAGTTGGGCGTGGAGTCGTCGCCCACCAGCAGGTCTGGCTTGCCGTCGTTGTTGATGTCGACGAACAGCGAAGTCAGGCCGTAGTAGCCGGGCTTATCGGCCACGCCGGCCTTCTCGCTCACGTCGGTGAACGTGCCGTCGCCGTTGTTGTGAAAAAGATGATCGGGCTCGCCTTTAAGGCCTCTCGGCCCGCAATTCACAGCCACTCCGCGAAAGGTGCAGAAGGTATCGGGAACGCCGTTGGCTCCGCCCGTGGGAAGGTTGTCGCGATCGAAGTGCACGTAGCCCGGCACGAAGAGGTCGAGCCGCCCATCGCCGTCGTAGTCGCCCCACGTTGCTCCGGTTGACCAGTTGCCCAACTGCACGCCGGCCTTTTCGCCCACGTCGGTAAACGTGCCGTTGTGATTGTTGTGGTAGAGGCGGTTCTTGCCCCAGTTCGACACAAAGATATCCGGCCAGCCGTCGTTGTCGTAGTCGGCGATGGCGACGCCGAAGCCCCAGCGATCGTTGGTCACGCCGGCCTTTGCCGCAACATCGGTGAACGTGCCGTCGTGGTTGTTGTGGAAGAGCGCGGCATGCGGAGGCGTCTCTTTGCCGTCGAGCGCGTCGAAGGTGGAACCGTTGACCACGTAGATGTCGAGCCAGCCATCGTTGTCGTAATCGATGAGGCCCACGCCCGAGCCGTTGGTCTCGATGATGTACTTCTTGTCTTTGGTCCCCATCTTGTGGGTCCAGCGGGTGAGGCCGGCCTTCTCTGAGTCGTCCTCAAAGATCACAGGGCCGCTGTCGACAAAGCCACCCGCGGTGATGGGTCGCTTTTGCGCATCGAACAGCGCCGCGTGAGGAGGGCCAGTGTCAACGCCTGCCGGCGCGGCCGGATGTTCCTGCGCCGCCGTGCCGGCGGTTTGTGCGCAGAGGAAGTTGGGGGCGGAAAAAGCCGTCAGCCCTAGCAGGGTAATCGCGATTCGCGCTTTAAGCATCCTCGCTAGTATATGGGGCTGGATCGAGGGCGGTATCGATCAAAAGGTTGAGTGTCGGCTGTCTCGGCCAACTCAACCAAAACCAACAAAATTATTCCTTGCCGAGTTTGTACGGGAGGCCGAAGCGCCCTATCTGGATGATTCCCTTTTCTCCGGGCGGCCAGATGTGGAGGCTTTCCACGCGCGTTGAATCGGCGATCCAATGGGCTTCCACATTGCCCACCAGCGCTCCCGTTGCGGCCACGTTGAAGTGAACCGTCAGCCTCTCGGTGCTGCCCGAGCGGGTCCACCCCAGCACGTACTCGCCGGGCTTGAGCAGCAGGCCCGCGACCCGCACCGGCGCCTGCACCAGCAGAAAGTGGGAGTACTTTCCATCGGCCGAGTAGCCCACGGTGAGCAGAACCACGCCGGCGATGAAGTGGCCGTTGGCATCCACGATCCCTGACGCGGTGCGCATCTCTGTTTCGATGTGCTCGTTCACAACCACGGCGCGCGAGGGCAGTACCGATGCCAGTTCATTGTCCGTCGCCTGCCGCCATTGCGTTCCCTGCGCGGACAACCGCGCAACGCCGAGCGCCAGAAGAACGCAGCATACGATTTTCATCAGGGTCCGGATCATGATTGCGGCTTTCGCAGCGATTCGTAGGGAACAATTCCGCGCCTGATCGCTGCCGTTGCGGCTTGTGTGCGGTCGGTGACGCCCAGCTTGCTGAGCAGGCTGTTGATGTGCGTCTTCACCGTCGCCTCTGAAATATCCAGTTCCGTCCCGATCTCCTTGTTGCTCTTGCCCTGGACAATCTGCTCCAGCACGTCGAGTTCGCGGATGGTCAGGTCTTCAGTGCCCATGCGCTCGGCAAGCCTTTCGGCAATGGCCGGCGGTATGTGCGACTTGCCCGCATGAACCGTGCGGATGGTCGCCACCAGTTCGTCCGTGGTCATGCCCTTCAGCAGGTACGCGCGCGCGCCTGCCTTCAGAGCCTTGTAGATATCCTCGTCGCCATCGTAGGTGGTGAGCACAACGAACCTGGCGTGGGGAGTTTCAACGCGTATCCGCTGGATGACGTCCACTCCGCCCATCCTTGGCAGGCGCAGGTCCATCAGCGTGACGTCAGGCTTGTGCTTGCGAAACTGGGTAATGGCTTCAACGCCGTCGGCAGCCTCGCCCACCACCTCAAGACCATCCACCACATTCAACAGCGCCACCAGTCCCTGGCGCACCACGTGGTGATCTTCAACAACCAGGACCCTGATCGGATCGCCGGCTGATTTACTGCTCGATGCGTTGGCCGTGTCGTTGCTCAATTCGGTTCTCCCGTCTGTTCCCGACCCACGCGCGGCGTCGGCGCGCTCAAGCGAACCGCAGTCCCCTCGCCGGCCTGGCTGCTTACCTCAAGCGTTCCGCCAATGGCCTCGGCGCGCTCTCTCATGCCGGTCAATCCAAAGTGCCCTTGCGCGGAGCCGGCCTTTTTCTCCGCTGCTCCACCACGGCCGTCGTCACGGACTTCCAGTGTAATCGTACCGGGCCGGTACTCCAATTGGACGAAAAGCTCCCGGGCCCCCGCATGCTTCTTCACATTATGGATGGCCTCCTGGGCCACGCGCAGCAATTCCTGCTCGGTCCCAGGCGGGAGTGGACGATACGCGCCGAAGATGCTGAACTCGGCTTTGAGACCGGCGCCTCCGGCCGCCTCGGCGAGGCGACGCACCTTTACCGGCAAGGTATTCTCGCTCGAGTCCTGCGTACGCAACGCCCAGATCGACTGCCGTGCTTCCGCCAGCCCCTCGCGCACGTGGGCTCGCGTCAGATCCAGTTGCGCCACGGACTCCTCTTTCTTTCCCTTGCGCAGCAACTCGCCCAGCACTTCCAACTGCGCCGAGATGCCGACATAGCCCTGGGCCAGCGTGTCGTGAATTTCGCGGGCAATGCGGCTGCGCTCGCCCAGCACCGCGCGAAACTCGCTCTCAGCGCGGCGCAACCGCTGCCTCAGCACCAGCAGGACGAGGGCGGCGACGGCCACCAGCAAAAGCACATAGAACCATCCGGTCTGATAAAAACGCGGACGCAACTCAAACGCAAGCGCCGCGCCGGCAGTGCTCCAAAGTCCATCGTTGTTTGCCGCCTGCACACGAAACGTGTATTTGCCCGGAGGAATATTGGTGTAATACGCGCTCCTTCGTGCGCCAGCCTCGGTCCAGCCATGGTCAAAACCGTCAAGCATGTAGCGGTAGCGCACCTTCTGTGGCGCGGTAAAGCTGAGGCCCGCGTAATCAAACTCAAAATGCACGTGCCCGGACGCAACCCGTAACCCACTTTCGCCCGAGCGCAGAGGCTGGTCCACATCGTCCACTACAAACCGCTCCAGAGCCACGGGCGGAGCAATCGCATTCAGCGAGAAGTGCGCCGGATCCACTTCCACCAGCCCGTCAGGGGAAGCGAACCAGAGATGCCCATCGCGCGAACGCCATGCGGAGGGATGGCTGTTTGAGGCCATCTCGCGGCTGCGCAATCCGTCGGCCGCGCCAAACTCAACCCAGTGCGCGCACTCCGGCGTCGCGGCAACTTTCAGCTCGCAGCGCGCAATCCCATTGCCGGTGGCGAACCAGAGGCGTCCCGCGCCATCGTCGAGAATCGCATGAATCGTGGTTGCCTTTGAGCCCTGACCGCCCGCCCGGAAAAATCCGTGCTCATCCCACTCGGCCCATCCGTGGTCCTGGGTGCCGATCAGGAGCGTTCCATCCGCGCGCGGCAGCAGCGACGTGACCACGTTGCTCGGTAACCCATCCGCCGCCGTGAAGTTTGCAATCGAGCCGCCTTGCAGGCGCGACAAGCCGGCCAGGGTTGCCACCCACAGATCGCCGCCGGCATCGCGCGCCATGGCGCCCACCAGGTCACTGCCCAGCCCATTTGCCTGCGTGTAGCTCTCCATCTGCAGCGGAGAACCTGCCGCAGCCGCCTTGCCGTTCCAGTGCGCAAGCCCTCGCCGCGTTCCAATCCACACCGAGCCATCCGCATCCACTAGCAGCGAGCGGATAAAATCGTCCGGCAACCCGTCCGCCGAAGTGAAGCGGGCCACGCTCCCGGCGCTTATCCGGTTAAGGCCGTCGGGAGTGCCGGCCCAGATTTCTCCGTGCAGGCCCGCCGCCAGCGAAAGAATCACGTCGCTCAGCAGGCCGTCTTTCACCGAATAGCTGCGCACGTGCCCATTCTTGCCGAGCACATCCAACCCTCCGCCCGCGGTTCCCACCCAGAGCGCTCCATCACTATCCTCAACAACCGCCGTGGTCGCATTGGAGGTGAGGCCGTCGCGCACGCCGAGTGTGTGGAATCGCTGATCGCGCAAAATATCCAGGCCGTCGGTCTCAGTGCCCACCCACAGATTTCCCTCGCGATCTTCCATCAGCGCCAGCACCGATGCCCTGGCCAGCGGATCGGTGACGGGGAGCGACTCGAGCTTGCCCCCTGCCCATCGAACCAGGCCGCCATTGGTGCCGATCCACAAACTTGCTTCGCGGTCGGTCAGCAGAAATTGAATGCGCGTACCCGGCAATTCCCTGCCCACGGTCATGCGAGCGATGGGGTCCTGGCGATGCGCGCCCTCCACGCTCTGGCGAACCAACTCGACCGTGCCCGCGCTTGCGGTGGCCAGCAATTCGCCGCGAGAGTCAGGCACTACCGCCGTCATAGCGACATTCAGCGAGCCGCTGCCGCTCTCCTCAAAACGCGTGCCGTTGAACTTTGCCGCGCCCTGGTCGGTCCACGCCCACAACATCCCCTCGCTGGTCTCTTTGAGCGCACGAATCCCGTTGGCGGGCAGCCCGTTGGCGATGGTAAAGACAGCCGAATCTCCGCTCCTCCAGCGAACCAGGCCGTCGCCCGTTCCGATCCACAAAGCTCCATCGCTTGCCACAAGCAGGCTGCGGATGTCGTTGCCTGGAAGTAACGGTCCGGGCTGCGATGGAGTCGAAGTGTGATCGAAAACCTCGAAACCCACGCCGTCAAAGCGCACCAGGCCTGCCTCTGTCCCAAGCCACACAAAGCCATCGGGAGTCTGGGCAAGGGCGTGGATGGTGTTTTGCGGCAGCCCGTTCTCCATCACCCACGATTGCCGAGCATAGTTGGCCAGCGGCGTCGTTGGTTCAAGCGCAGAGCCGCTGCGCGCCGCAACCAGAACCAGCGCGGCAGAGAGAAGAAGAAAGACCCGGCCGGCATGGCCCCGCTGAGCCCAAAGACCCTTCCGGACGCGCGGAGCGGCCGTTTCTGCAGTCTTCATCGGGTTGGGATGGGATTGGGCCACGGGCGCTCGGTTCGTCCCTTCAATCTTAGAGCCTCAAATGACTTAGAGCCTGTAATGAGCCACGGTGCACCCCACACGGGTCACGCCCTGGCTAATCACAGGCTCGAGGTCGGGGCTGCACAGAATCCGGTGCCGCCCGCCATCATTCAGATTTTGTTGCCCTGGTTCAGCGGCTGAAGTTGACGTACTTGCGCCCTGCATACAGCCTGAATCCGCCGCCGGGGCCGGCAAGCACCTGCAAGGGCATGGGCCGCTTCATTCCGTCGTCGCTGGCTGTGTCCACGGTGAACACCTCGTGCGCGCCCACGTCGGTGATGATGAACTTGTTGTCGGCGATGAATCCAAACCCGTAGATGCCGGCCGGCAGGCTCGCGCTGCCCACCTTGATAGGCGCCTCAGAAATGAAGTATCCCTGATACTTGGCGGCAATGCCCGTGGAGTAGCCGGATGTGTCCACCAGGGACGCAAGCACATAATAGCCATCGGCAAACTTTACGCCGCCCGAGTTGCGCGCCTGGACGGGAGCCGACTGTCCCTTGTAATAGACCGACGCCGGCAGCAGCTTTTGCGCGTCCGCGGCCTTCAGTACCGTGTCACTCCCTTGTGCCATTGTTTGCGTGCCGGCCATTGCCGCCAGCGCCACAACTCCGGTTACCGCCAACTTCACAATCGATCGCAGGCTCATTGCAGCTCCTTTTACGTTTCTTTACCGCAAACGAAGTATATCTCACGCTTGAATCCGCTACAGCGGTTCCGATTCTGCACTGTACGGAAACATAGACGCCAAGTGGCATTTTTCTCAAGAAAATGCCACCTCGCATGATTTTCAAATGGCAACACTTGAATCGAAACCGCTCTAGTTCATCTTTCCCGCGGTGTTCTCAAGCACCACATTTGAAAGCACGCCGGTTTCAACCGTCGTAGGATAGTGCGAACAGAATCCGATGCCCACGTAGAAAGGCTCATGGAAGGCAAGCACGATAGGCGGACCAAACTGGTGCATCGGTTCGCCCCTGACGCTGATGTAGAGCGCAAAGCTGTCGCCGTGTTTCTCAATCCCGATGCGCTGCGGCATGCCGTCGGGGATCAGTCCACCGCCGATGCGATATTGCATATCTGTAATATCTGTATCCTTCACGGAACGCTCGGCCAGGTGCACCATGCCGGTTCCGTGCTCGCCCACCATGATCTCCTTTGAGTCGTCGTCGAGATCCTGGCGGATGACCAGCACGATTTTGCGGTCGTGGGGCGGTGCAGCGATGGGAAAACTGGCGTCTGCCGCCAGCGAAATGTCTCCCGACATCTTCTTCCAGAGAAAACGAAACTCGTCGCGCGTGTACCAGATGTTATAGCCGGCGGAGTTGATGGTGTACTGGTTGGTCGCGGAGTCGAAGCTGGCGCTGGAAGGAACGAGCGCAGCCCCAATGTCGGACTGCCCCTCAAAAATCCCGATAGGCACGGCAAAGTTGCGCGGCGCCCGATGAAAGTCTACTGGCGGTGGAACCTGCTTGTGTGTGGCCGAACCGGGCTGAGCCCAGTCGGGAACTTTGATCGCGTCCGCATCCGTCTGCGCATGCGATGAAGCCGCTAGCGCGGACCAGCCCAACGCCAGCAGGAGTGCCCATTGGATGGGTTTGAACTCGGTAATTGCGTTTCTGATTTTCATCAATGTGGACTATAGCACAGGAAAATCAAGGTGCGCGTCTCTCAGGTCATACGAGGTAAAGGCTTTTTCTTCTGTAGTTCTCGAGCAGTTTTCGGCTTTTCCCAGCACTTTCTTGGACAGCTTTGGGTGCGCGTGACTAGAATTCATGACGGTTGACTTGCGGTGCGCAGGCGGTTATGGACGAGGGCCGCCAGCCCGGCACTGTTTGACCGGAGGATCAAGTGAACTTGAAGGCACTCGCATCAGTTGCAGGATTGGTTCTGGTCATGGCGCCTGTTTTGGCGCAGGCGCAGGCGGCGGAGAAACGGCCGCCCATCACGGGAATCTCGCATATTTCCGTCTACACCTCCGACAGCGCCAAGGCCGACGATTTTTATGTGCACGATCTGGGCGGAGTGAAGCGCAGCGATCCTGAGAACGCAAACGGAGTTCGCTACTACTTCAGCCCGACGCAATTCGTTGAAGTATTGCCCTTGCCCGCCGTCCACACCATCAACCGGCTGGACCACGTGGCCTTTGTCACCGCCAACGCGGACGGCTTGCGGCAGTATATGGCCGCGCATGGCATTACCACGCCAGCCAAAGTGGAGAGCGGCAGCGATGGCAGTCAATGGTTCGCCGTGGCCGACCCCGAAGGCAACAAGGTGGAGTTCGTTCAACCACCCCCGCATCCTGAGCCCGTGAACTCGCCGAACCCCATCAGCAATCACATCATCCACATGGGCTACATGGTCCACGACCGTTCGGCAGAGGACTCGTTCTATCAAACCGTGCTCGGCTTCCGTCCTTATTGGTACGGCGGATTTTCAGAAACCGTGGTGAGCTGGGTTTCCGAGCAGGTTCCGGATGGTACCGACTGGATTGAATACATGATGGTGTACACGCCCGAGAAGACCGGCCTGCCGCCCAGCGTGACCGCCGGATCGCTTGGCTCGATGGACCACTTCTCGCTCGGCGTGCCCGATATCAAGAAGCTGTCGGAAACTTTGTACTTCGGTGACCGCCTGCCGCAGAAGAACACCGGGCCGAAGCTCGGCCGCGATGGCAAGTGGCAGTACAACCTGTTCGATCCGGATGGCACCCGCGCGGAAAACATGGAGTTTCAACCGGTCGGCGAGCCCTGCTGCTCCAAGTTCACCGCATCGAGCCCAACAAAGTAAGCATTCACCGGCAAAGTCGGAAGCACCGGTGATCAAACCGGCAAACTGTGCCCCGTTCATCGCGAGCTTTATTGCGATGAGCGGGCGTCGGCATCCGGTACGCCGTTATCCAATCAGAGCTTCACCGCAGCAACTCCCCGGCTGAGCGAAACAAGAGCTGCCTTTCGGTCGCTGGTCAGTTCCTGTGCGCCCGCCAGAACGGATCTCCGTGAGAGCTCTCGATGCACCGTTGCCCCTCCGCCAGCAAGTTTATCTTCTAATTCCCCGCGCCCGCGCACGGAAGCAAAAACACCCAGCGGCCCGCCGGTGCAGGTCATGTTTACTGAGGTATAACTTCCGAATAGGCGACCACACGACCGCGATCCTGAACTGGGCCAACCCCCGGCCGATTGCGCAACACGGATATGGGCGGTGTTGAGCATTTCATCCTTTCTTACGCAATTTGGCGAAAGTAACGGAGATGGGGCAGACCTGTTGGCTAACGCGCGCTATCCGGGCCATCTTAATAAGGGACCTTTTCATGTCCTCCAGATCATTACATTGGGTAGTAATCATTTCTCTTGATGTTGCTGCTGAGATAAATAACGGGAATGGCCGCACCCGTTTCGCACTCCTCAGACGTCAAGGCGCTTCCCTCGAACTCACGGTTATCGTCGGTCGTGCATTCGTAATACGTCGTGAATCGATTACCTTTCGGCACACAGCCTGTCACTCTTCCTTCGACCACAACCCCGATCCGTGCCAGTTGTCTTTTCCTCCACCCCGCGACAATTGAAGCTCCTATTCCTGCCAGGAGTCCCAACCCCAGGACATAGAAAGGCATCTCCCATACCGAAAACCATTCCCAATTGACTGGCTGATTGACGCGCGGGGCATTCGGCAGATATCGGATAAGAATCTTTTCGCCCGGAGCTTGAACCTTGTAGTCAGCTGCGATCATTTTTGCGCTGCCGGTATAGATTGCTCCGTCAACAGAAAACTTGTACATCACACTCACGCTGCCGCGGCCAGGATAGCTTTTTGTAACTTCGCCGTTGGCCACATTACCTTCCTGGCGCAAGACATGGGACGTACGGACGTCATACGCTCGCCAGCCAACCGGGATAAGCCACAGCACGAAGAAGAAGACCGTGAAACTGAATGCCGCTATGATTCCATCGTCGAATCGCGCCGCCCTGGGTATCTTGGCGTTAGCCTCTGAGATATCGATTCTGCTCAATAAATCATCCTTTCATCTCGTCACTTTTCCGAGTCAAGGGAGGCGCCAGGGCGCTTCACGGACATATTCGGTTCTTCTTGCGATGTTCCTCCGCAGTATAGTTCCCGAATCACCGTCTGACCGCCAATTGCTTTTTAATCAATCTCGGCCCGATTGCCGAATCGCCACTCCTTTAGCTAAGGTCCGCTGCGTTACCTTACACACATGAAGGTTGCAATTGTTACCGGTGCGGCCCAGGGCATTGGCCGGCGGACTGCGGAAGTGTTGGCGGGAGCGGGCTACACACTGGCGCTGCTCGATCAGCAGTCGTGCGATGCCACGCTCGCCGCCATCCGCGCCGCGGGCGTTGAGGCCGAGCAGGTCCTTGGCGATATTTCTGACGAGGCAGTGGTGACCCGTGCCGTTGAGTTCGTGCGCCAGCGCTGGGGCCGGGCCGATGTGCTGGTGAACAACGCCGGCATCAGCTTTATTGCGCCGGCTGAGACCGTGGAAGGCAAGGCGTTTCTCCGCGTGCTTGAAGTGAATCTAGTGGCGCCGTTCCTGCTGGCCAAAGGTTTCGGCCAGATGATGCTGGAGCAGAAAAGCGGCAGCATCGTTAACGTGGCATCGATCGCCGGCCTCGTCGGCATCGGCGACCGGTCGGCCTACAACGCGTCGAAACATGGTTTGATCGGCCTCACCCGCACCCTGGCTGCGGAGTGGGGCGGCCGCGGCGTGCGCACCAATGCCGTGTGCCCGGGATGGGTGAAGACGGAGATGGATGTGGCCGACCAGGCCGGCGGCGGTTACAACGATGCCGACATTGAAGGCGTGAATCCGATGGGCCGCTTCGCCCAGCCCGACGATATTGCCCGCGCCATCCTGTTTCTGGCCGACCCAGCGCAAAGCGGCTTCATCAACGGCCAGGCGCTTGCCGTAGACGGCGGATGGACCACGGACGGTAGCTGGCAAAGCCTGCGCATGCGCAAGCGGTAGACGCGGCCGGCCGAATCCACCTCACTCATTCCGCGTTGTCATCTTGAGCGCAGGTCGCCGCAGCGACCGAAGTCGAAAGATCTGCGGTTGCTTCGAAAGCACCGCGAGAGCCTGAGTCCGTTCCTCAGGTGCACACCCGCTCATTACGCACCATCCAGCGCACAGATCCAATAGATCACATAAACCTCTCATCCAAAATTATTTAGCCGACGGCGATTGCACCAAAAGCAGGGCACGTCCGCATTCCTCCGCAACGTCACAGACGTATGTAATCCACATCACAGACCCTCATGTCGTAACCCAGTTAATTTAGCCCCGTTCCCGTGAAATTGGACGGAACCACTCCAAAAGCGATCCGGGGGTTTATCCCCGGGACCGACCGGGTTGCGATTCAGACCTTGGGCCGGAAGCATGGAGCGCGGCAGGGAGATCTATGGGACTGACCTGGATTGCCATCGCCTCAAGTTTGTTGATGGGCGGCGGGGGCCTTCTGATCTTCATCTGGTCGGTTCGTTCGCATATGTTCAAGGATTTTGAGGACGTGAAGTACCAGGTGTTCTGGTCCGACAGGGACGAGGGGACCAAAACAACCCCCAAAAATGCAATCGAGGAGCAGCAACATGGGAGCAGCACCAAAGACGAACGAGCCCGCTGAGCAGCAGATTCCCCGCAGGACGCTGCTGGCTTGGCTGAGCGGGGTGGGCATTGTGGGATCGGCGCTTGCCGGCGTCTTCTCCACTTTTGTCTTTATGAAGCCGCGTGCCACCTACGGAGAGCCCAACCGCTTTCAAATCGGCCGCCCTGAAGACTTCCCTCCCGGAGCGCGGATCGCCATTGACAACAAGCGGGTTTGCATTGTGCGCGAGGGCGACAAGGTGGCTGCAATCTCCACCACCTGCACGCACCTCGGCTGCATCGTCGCTCCATCACTGACCGGATTTGCCTGCCCCTGCCATGGTTCGCAGTTTGATGTGGACGGCAACGTGACGGGCGGACCCGCGCCCAAGCCCCTGGCCTGGTTCCAGGTGACCCTGACTCCGAGCGGCGAGCTTGAAGTTGATAAAGACAACGAAATTGACACCGGAACCTACCTGAGCGTATGAGCGACGAATCCAAATCCTTTTGGAACAACGTGGTGGACTTCCCTGCCAACGTAAGGAAGTCCATCTTCCGCAACCCGCTGCCGTCGTCCGATCGCGGCCGGGCTGCCACCAGCTTCAGCAACCTGTTCCTTCATATTCAGCCGGTGCGGGTAAGCCGACAGGCGTTGCGGCCCACCTATACCATGGGCCTCGGCCTCATCAGCTTTTTCCTGTTCGTCATTCTCACGCTGACGGGCGTGCTGCTGATGTTCTATTACGTCCCGTCCACCACGCAGGCTTACGGGCGCATGCTCGATCTGCGCAGTTCGGTGGCCTTCGGCGTCATTCTGCGCAACATGCACCGCTGGGCCGCGCACGCCATGGTGGCCGTGGTCTTCCTGCACATGTGCCGCGTCTTCTTCACCGGCTCCTACAAGCCTCCGCGCGAGTTCAACTGGCTCATCGGCGTTGCGCTGTTCCTGCTCACGCTGCTTTCCAGCTTCACCGGCTATCTGCTGCCCTGGGATCAGCTGGCGTTCTGGGCCATCACCGTGGGCACCTCGATTGCGGGATACGCGCCGTTCATCGGCAAGGCACTCAAGTTCATGCTGCTCGGCGATGCAACGGTAGGGCAGGAGGCGCTGTTGCGCTTCTACGTTCTCCACGTAGTCGTACTGCCCCTGGTGCTCACGCTGTTTGTAGCCGTGCACTTCTGGCGCATCCGCAAAGACGGTGGACTGGCCAAGGCGCAAGAGCCTGAAGCGCTCCCGGTAATCGAAATCGCTCCAGCGCCTGAGCCCGTTCCGGCGATGGCAGCAGCCGCAGGCACGTCCGCAGAACCTGCCCGCAGATTCAGCCTGCAGGGACTGGTGCGCGGACCGTTTGTGAAGGTCGACAAGATCGATCCTGACACCGTCTTCAGTTGGCCCAACCTGCTCATCGCCGAGTTGTTTGTTCTGCTGCTCACCATTGCCGGCGTCATGCTGGTTTCCATCCTGTTCAACGCGCCCCTCGAGCAGCCGGTCAACGTGATGCATCCGCCCAATCCGGCCAAGGCGCCCTGGTACTTCCTGGGATTGCAGGAGCAGGTCAGCTATTCCGCGTTCTGGGGCGGCATCGGCGTGCCCGGCATTGAACTTCTGCTGCTGGTGTTGTTGCCGTTCTTCGATCGCGGCAAGGCAGGCGTCGGACGCTGGTTTGCGCGCGAGCGGGTGCTGGCGAATTCAATCTTTCTGCTGTTCGTGATCGTGAACGTGATTCTGATCGTGATTGGCACCTTCTTCCGCGGCGCGAACTGGCAGTTCGTGTCCCCCTTTTGAAGGGTTTTTTGCCTGAGGAGTTCGTAGTTATGCGAATTGCATTGGCCGTGGTGAGCCTGGTGGTGTTGGTGGGGTCGGGCGTGGTTGTGTACGACCAGTTCCAAAGCCGCTGGGAAGACAACCAGAGAGCTTACTTCCATCAAGCGCTCGATCTATCGAAAACGCCCGCTGAAAAAGTCGCGCTCGAGCAGCAAAGTCCCAAGCTCGAGCAGACGATTGTGACCGCATTCGGCGAACAAAAAATTGATCGCTGCCAGAGCTGCCACATCGCGGTGGACGATCCGCGCTTCTCTTCCGCAAACGAGCCTCTGCGCACGCATCCGTATTCAGCCGCCATGGGCGACGTGCTCAAGAATGGCCGCTGGGAACGCCGCCACAAGTTCACGGATTTCGGCTGCACCGTTTGCCACGACGGGCAGGGCCGCGGACTCGACACAGCCGATGCTCATGGCGAAGATCCTTCCTGGCCCTCCCCGTTGATGGGTTACACAACGCAGGCCGGCTGGAACAAGACCATCGCTTCGCACCTGCAAGGCAAGGAGTTCATGCAGGCCAACTGCGCGCAGTGCCACACCGACAAGGACTTTGCGGGAACGCCCGAGGTCAAGCGCGGACGCGAGCTGTTCTTCAAGACCGGCTGTTACGGCTGCCATCGCATGGAGGGCCTGTCAGCCGGCACGCTTGGGCCCGACCTGACCGAAGTCGGCAAAGAGCGCAAGATCGATTACCTGTGGGGACACATCGTCAATCCCCGCGATTACACGCCCACGTCGATCATGCCGCAGTTCAAGTTGTCAGATGACGATCGCAAGGCGCTGGTGATCTTTTTGAAGAGCCGTCGCGGTCCCAACGCAGCCGTGTCGTCGATGGATAGCTTCCGGCTCGACGCGTCCAAGGAGACACCGGTTCCCGAAAGCGTAGGCGCGACAGCCTTGAACGCGCCTCCCGCAACCACCGCCGCCGCCCGTGGCGCGCAGTTGATTCAGGGCTATGCCTGTCTCTCCTGCCACAAGCTTGGCGATCGCGATGGCGGCATCTCGCCTGACCTTTCCTATGAAGGCCTGTTGCGCGACCAACCCTGGCTGATGGACCACTTCCACAACCCGCGCTCGCGCGTTCCTGACTCGAACATGCCGGTATTTGGCTTGCCTGACGCCGAGTTCCAGGACATTACCACCTATCTGCTCACGCTCGACAAGCCGCCCGCGCCCGTGACCGCTGAGCAGACGTACAAAAATCTGTGCGCGCGCTGCCACGGCGACAAGGGCGACGGCCACGGCATCAACTCCATCTATATTGATCCCGCTCCGCGCAACCTGACCAACGCAGAGTTCATGACCACCAAGCCGGAAGAGCGGTTCCTCAAGTCGATTCATGAAGGCGTGCCCGGAACGTCGATGCCCGACTGGAGCAAGACTCTGACCGACGACCAGATCAAGGCCGTGTTCGACTACGTGTGGGCAACGTACGTACGCGAGCCCCATCGGCAATTGAAGCCGCGCAAGATCGCCGAACAAAATCCAGTGCCATCATCGCCCGAGTCCATCAAGCGCGGCGAAGCCACCTTCATGCAGCGCTGCACCGGCTGCCACGGACGCAAGGCTGACGGCCACGGCCCCAACTCGATTGACATGTCGCCGCGTCCGCGCAACCTGCGCAACTCAGCCTTCATCAACGCCACTCCCGATCACCGGCTGCTTGAGTCCGTCACCTACGGCGTTGAAGGAACGGCTATGCCTTCGTGGATGGACTACGGGCTGAGCCAGAACGACATTGGCGACATCGTGAACTACATTCGCAGTTTGAACGCAACGACAAAGTAATTCGGGAAAGTAATTCGGGCAACAGAGGGTAAGAACACCAGGAGGAAGCAATGGGAGTAATGGCAACTCAACCGGGCAGCGGCTCGACCGTCGCAGTTGCCTCGCCGGAAATCCACCAGGACACCACGGTGAAATGGTTTCTGCTTGGCGCGGTCGGGTATTTTGCAATCGTCGGCATCGTCGCATTGATTATCGCGGCGAAATTCGTCTGGCCCGACTTTCTGGGCTCGATTTCCTACTTCACCTACGGGCGCATGCGCCCTCTGCACGTCAACGGCATGTTGTTCGGCTGGCTGCTGGCGGCTGACATGGGACTGGCTTACTACTATGTTCCGCGCCTCTGCGGCGTCAAACTGTGGAGCGAAAAGCTGGGCATCGCAACTTCCATCCTGTGGAACATCATCATCGTCAGCGCGGTGGTCACCCTGCTCGGCGGATACCAGAAGGGCCTCGAGTATGCTGATCTGCCCACCCCCGTCGCCATCCTGGTCGTAATTGCCTGGGTCATGTTCGGCATCAACATCTTTGCCACCATCGCCACCCGCAAATACGTTCAGATGTACGTCTCCACGTGGTACATCATGGGCACCATCCTGTGGACGGCCTTCGTTTATCTCACCGGCAACTTCGCCACCCTGCTTCCGGGCGTTACCGGCGTCAACCAGGCCAACCTGAACTGGATGTACACGCATAACGCGGTGGGACTGATTTTTACGCCCGCCGGCCTTGCTGTGGCCTATTACTTCATTCCGCGCGCATCCAATACGCCGCTCTTCAGCCACAAGCTCTCGATGGTCGGTTTCTGGTCGCTCGCCTTTGTCTATGTATGGACGGGCGCCCACCACATGCTCCACGGCCCCATCTCGCAGTGGCTGCAGACCATCTCCATCGTCTTTTCCATCATGTTGCTCATTCCGGTCTGGGCGGTTGTGTACAACTTCATCGCCACCATGAAGGGCGAGTGGCACCAGCTCAACGACAACGTGTCGCTCAAGTTCCTCATGTCCGGAACCATCTTCTATCTGCTCACCTGCTTCCAGGGCCCCATGCACAGCCTGCGCTCGGTCAACGCCATCGTCTCCAAGACTGACTGGATTCCCGGCCACGCGCACATGGCGGTGCTGGGCACTTTCTCCTTCATGGCCATGGCCGGCGTCTACTACGTGATTCCGCGGGTCTTCAGAACCACGCTGCACTCCGAGGCACTCGCCAACTGGAGCTTCTGGCTGTTCCTCATCGGCGGCCTCGGCATGTTCACCGCTTTGTGGCTGGGCGGCTTTTGGCAGGGCTGGCAGTGGAACAACCCGTCGATCCCGTTCATCGACACGGTGGTTGCGCTCAAGCCGGTTTGGATTGTTCGCTTCTTCTCGGGAATCATGATCTTCTCGGGAATCCTGCTGTTCCTCTTCAACATTTATTCGACCGCGCTGTCGGCGGGCAAAGCCCAGGCATCGACGACCGGCAAAGCACAGGCCTTGCCGGCAAACGCGTAGGCGAAGGGAGACCCAATGCTCAAAAAGACCGATTCAAATGCAATGTTGTTTGTGGGAGCCGCTCTGGGTTTATTCTTCAGCAATTGGTGA
>CAVXVM010000136.1:0-14691 GCA_963765025.1 uncultured Acidobacteriaceae bacterium
CCCAGACAAAATGGAATGGCAATTTGGAACTCGCTGGGTCCTGGGCGTTGACCACCCCAAACATGCTTGCAAGCATCAGCTCGGTCGCCGGGTTGGCCCGTTGCGAGCCAATGCTTACCATGGACTTCTTTGTCCCGCGTCCAATCAGTTCCGAACTCCACGTACTTGGCGCGGCGTTCGCCGAATCGGTGCAGAGCACATCCTCAAAATCCAGCTTGACGGTTCCACTCACCTTGTTGATGCTCTGCCACACTACGCGCATGGCATCAACATCCCATCGCGAGATGTCAGTTCGGCGAAGCGGCGGCTCAGATGAACTGTGCCGTGGCTGCGAACCAAGAAAAACCTTGACGTGATTATTCAGCAAAAGCGAAGGCATCAGGGCCGATGGCTCAAACAAGGATGCGAAGGTCTGCCGATACTTCTTTGTCAGGAAGGCCTCGAGAGCTTTCATCTGGGCAAAGCTGAGTGCTGCGTCTTCGCCTCGGGAAAGCGCGCCCAACTTGCGGCGATCGATCTTTCCAAGTCCTCCACCGTATTCGACAAGCAGGCCTTCCAGCTTGTTCGGAGAGTTTCCATCCTTTGCGAACCAGTCCTGTAACAACCCCGCAAGTTTATTCAATGCTTCGGGCATGGGGCGCTCCTTGTCTATCAAGTCACCACCGGCCAATCTGCTCTGCGGGGCTTGGCATGAATTGACAGCAAGAACTGTACCACAGCTTTTCTATTTGCGATAGAGGTTACCGAAGTGTGCGTCAAATATTACTTTTCCAGCCCTCGGAGGCTTATTTTTTGCCTTGACAGAATTTGCCACGTGTCGTCGATATCCACTTCCCTTCCGGCCTATTTTGTCAATGGTTGGTGGCCGCCGCTGCCAAAGGTTGACAACATCTGCGTCCGAATCCTGACCCGCGCGGCAGACAGCTCATGGCAAAAGCTTCTGTTGTCAGCGGCGCATCAACGGGCGCAGTGTCTTCTGGTGGCTCGAAGAAAAATCACGGGAGGTTGCCATGTTTTCCTCAGTTAGTTTGCCTCATCTCTCCACTGTAATTGCTGAAGCTGCGGAGCGTGGATACGTGTTGCGCATGCGCGTTCCTCTCGCGCCTTTTTATTCACCCTTCGACGCCGCTCCGCGTTGCTCGCAGCGAATCGGCTTGAAGGAATCGCTCGAACTCGAGCGCGTTTCCCGCGAGGTGTCAAGAAATGCAATCTTCTCCTGCATCCTTGGGGAAGGCAAATGGCAAGTCGTGCCGGTCCTCTCCCCCTACGGACCGGAAGGGCACGTGATGATGATCGAAACCAGAGCGAACCGCTATCTGCCCACCGCGGAATCGATTGAAGACGAGGAAGGCGACGAGCTGCTACGTCTGGCCTCCTCAATTCTTGTGGAGACCACGCGCCTGAACGGCGACGGCACGATCAACCTGGGCTACAACGCATCCCCCCTGGGCCATGGAGAGGAGGAGGAGAAATACGGCGGCATGCAGTCAATCGCCACCAAATTCCATCTCCAGATCTGGGGCTGGCCTCCTGAGCCTGACTTTGCGGGCGAAGCCCAATACAACGATTACCGCGCCTCATGGATTCCCATCAGTGAACTCACCGACGTGCAGAGGTCAATATTGATCGCGAACGATTATGGCGTTGAATTCGGCAAGCTTCTGGCCAATGCGATTCGGCGCGAGTTCGCCGGCCGCCAACCTGGGCCTTCGCACCTTCTCGATTTTGCGCGTTGGACCTATGACGCGCGCGGCATCGTGGCGCCCTTCGATTGCTCGGTGCTCGAACTCATCAGCTCTCCTCACTTTTTTTCACGAATCCTGAAACCGATGGCTGCCACCTTGTCAGATTCGCTGCAGCGGCTCACGGAGGCGTTTGTGCGGATGAACTGTGCGAAGACCTTTGCCACGTTGCGCCGGTGTGAGCTTGGCCCGCTTTCGGCAGAGGAATTGGCCAGCGTTCGCGCCGTCCCGGAGATGCGCCCTGTGGACGAAATCAGGGCGGCCTTCCTCAGGGAAGGATGGCCAGAGTCTCTGCTCGAACAGATTTTGCCGATGGTGCGGGCTCGCTGCGCACCACAGTCCGGCGAGAGCCATACGCCGATGTGGAGGAAGGGGTTTGCCTACGCAATGGTGTTCTCTGGACGTGCGCAGGGCTCATCGGGAGAGATGCGCATCATGCCTGTTGCCCAATTGGGCCCTGCCGGCGTGGTTGAGGCGCAGGGCATTGTTCTTGAGCGCGTCCGGCAGAGTGCGCCGGTGACCGAGTTGAGGAGAAAAGGATTCGCACTGCATGAGCTTGGCTTGAAACTTGCGAATCTGTTTTGAGAATCTGCCTGGGCGAAACCCGCCTGTTGCACTTGGTTGCTTCATTAAGAGGTGTTGTCATGAAGATGGACCCGCCTGATCACCCCAGAATTGAGGAATTCAACAAACGTCTGCGTCGGGCCGAGCGAGAAGCCGAGAAACTTTTCGATACTTTCCTCGAGCTGAAAGAGTTACTGAAAGGAATCATTGAGGATCTGGATCTGCCCGGTTGCCGCAAGGGCCAGCTCGGGCCGGTGCACGTAGCGCATAACCTGCGCATCTGCCTGAACCACAATGGACGCTACAATTTTTCTTGCGACCTGCAGGACTTTACCTTGTCGCCTCAGCTCGCGAGTGTGCTGCTGTATCTTTCAGGAGCAGATGCGCCGGAAACGCATGCTCGTGGCGATCGCAACGATCCCGACGAGCTTGTTGCATGGAGAACACGGCCGGATATTCTGGCTCACCTGCAAAGGAGCTCAAAAAGGATACTCCGCCCTGGCTATGTGAACACCGTTGTGGGCAAGCTGAAAGATGCCCTTGAGGATAAGACCGGCTACGCGCTGATTCTCAGGGGCAATGAAGGCGTGCGGCTGGCGCTTAAGCGGGGGGGAATTCAGGATCTGAGAAAGCCCTCGGAGCGCAGGTGAGCGCGCATCCTGGGCCTAATCCTCCTCCGGCCCCGCCATTCTTGACGCGGCCAGATACACATCGACCAGGGCGACCTTCGTCGCCCCGGTCAGGTTCGCGCGTGCTGCGGCTGCATCCAGCAGCCTCACAGCCTTGCCGGGCAGCGAGCCCGCCATCGATGCCGACCGCTCCACCACGGCCTGCTCCACCTCATCGTCAATCTGGATGCCGTGGTGGGCTTCGAGAGTTGGCCGAAGCCGCTCGAGAACGCTGATCGAATCGCGGGCGCAGAGTTCGCTCAATCGAACAACTTCAAGCCGCGATGCCATGGGATGCACAGCAAATCGGTCTTCATGATTCGGCGTCGAAGTGGCCACGATGCGCACCCCGCGATCGAGGGCATCCCTCATCAGAACGATGGCCCGCGATGCGCCATTGAGCGCCCACTCGGCCTGCTCCATTGCAAGAATCGCGCCCGAGTCCCCGGCCTCCTGAAGGAGCGCTGCCAAGATGCTTTCTCGCTCGCTCTCAAACAGAGTCCCGGCCATGATTGCTCCCATGTTGACTGCCAGAACCTGGCGTCCCCTGCGCGCCAGCAGACAGGCTACTCCATGCAGCAAGTTGGTTTTGCCTGCACCCGCATCGCCCAGGATCAACGGCAGACGGCCCTGCCACGCGAGCAGAGACCCCGCCGCCTGTTCCAGTTCCTCTTCCCGCAACAACGTGGGGTTGGCCCCCGCAGCGCTGGCCGCCTCGGTCAGATTCTCAGCCCAGGTTTGAAGAAGTTTGCTTTTGTGCGCGGCCGGCGATTTCACCCCGTCGCCGTCTTGCTCATCGACGCCAAGAAGGTCGAGCGCAAGTTCCAAGCCCTCGCTCAAATCAACACGAGCGTTTCCGTGCAACGATCCCAGCGTGAGTATCCGCCACCCCTGTTGCTTTGGAGCTTCAGCAAATGCCTGCGAGAGGAGCCGGTCCTTTCCCGTGTACTCAAGGTCGTCGTCTACGCACACCACGCTGGGCATGGCGCCAACCGATCGCTTGATCAACAGGTTCGTTCTCTCTTTGCTGAAGACGTCGCTTGCCGGCACGCTCCTCAACTTCAGTGTGTCCGCGTCGGTGAACTCCGCGCGCAAGCGCATCCGTCTCAGCTTTGCTTCAAGTTGAGGGTTAAGAGCCGATTCATTCTCCATGGTTCCCCACTCTCTCTGCCTTCTGTCGCACATACATGCAGGCCATCTTTCTGCCGTTGACTACGAACTCAACCCCGACTCACTTGCTGAAAAATCCGACCACGCCTCTTGCTCCGCGAACGGATCGCTCAGATCGAGGAGGCGTGCATATTTCGGACTGTAGATGCGCTGCCATGTACACGACCATTGGCCTCTTCTGTCACCGGCAATGCGCTTCACCACGGCGCCGCGCAATTTGGCTCGCCCGCTCGCCGGTGGATTGTGCATCGCGAATTCGATATTCTCCACGCCCTTGACTCCGTGCTGAAGGGCATTCGCGGCCTCCAGCGCTGACCAAATCCCCTTCGCTCCAAGCTGCGAAAGACGAAACTCGAGTTCCAGGAATTCAGGGCGCAACGCCAGTACCTGTCTCAACTCATCCCATTCGAGTCCTCGCCGCCGCAAGAGTTCTCCCATCCTGCCGACGAAAATGGAATCCGATGTTTCCGAATTCAAAACCTGGTCAAGCGGAAAGGCGCCATCTTCGGGATGCCACTGAGCGATCGTGCATAGCCGCTCGAGTACCGCCGACCAAAACGGAAGCCGCTCCCAAACCAGGCCCCGGTTTTTCGCATGTCTTCGATAAAGCACCAGCTTCGTCGGCCAATCCAGAATGCCTACTGCGGCCTCGGGTCCCTGATCCAGTGCATCGAGCACACGCCTCCACTCCACGCAGACTGCCGGCGCAAATGCCGGCATGAAACAGCAATCGAGATTCTCTTCTGCCTTGCGCAAGTACGCACGCTGGATCTCGATTGCGGTCATGCGGCCACCGCCGCGCAGCTTCAATGTCCTGCCGAGGGTCAAATCAGCGGCGACCGTTCTCAATGCATCTAGCGGTGAATCGAGTTGAACCTCTACTCCCGGGCCTATTCCTGCCTCCGCCATTGCGACGATGATCGCTGTTGCTCCGACCTTCAGGAAATTTCCCACCTGGCTGCAAAGGCTCTCGCCAAATAAAATGTGCAGCCGGTTATGTCCGTGACAGAGCGGCTCGTTCTTGTCGTGGTAGAGGCCGCGGCCTTCTACGGAATCGGGTGAAATCACTTTCTCAATAAATGCGGCGCGCGGGCTCAGCGTCATCTTCAGCCCGGCCTTGTCCGGCGAAAATCCGCCTG
Organism: uncultured Acidobacteriaceae bacterium; assembly: GCA_963765025.1. Classification (GTDB taxonomy): domain Bacteria; phylum Acidobacteriota; class Terriglobia; order Terriglobales; family Acidobacteriaceae; genus Telmatobacter. The sequence goes on from CAVXVM010000136.1 coordinate 5,284, forward strand.
CGCCCGTATACACAAGTCGACTTACAATGTGCGCGATCAACTGCTCCGGCAAGCTCTCAGGGGGCGCGTCATGCTGGTAGGACTCATGAGCACCCCAGCTCGAGCCCTGGTAGTCGACGTTCACCCGGTAGCAGTTCGTCTCAATCTCCGGGTGCTCCGCGGCAAACATCTCGATGAGGCCGAGAACGGTTTTATTTCCGGCCTCAACATAGCGGCAAACGTCGTGCGGGTTTTGGCATTCGGGCGTGGAGTACTCAAGGTGCAGGCCGGTGTCAAGACTCAGCAGCGCTCCATTCTCAAGGAACGCGCCGGTGGAAGCTCCGTCTGGAACGCTCACCAGGCTGCTGTGCGCCAATTCCATGAGCCTGCGGAGAATCATCTGCCGATCCGCAGGCATCCCGTCTTGTACGCCGTCGATTGCGTACTCGATCTCAACGCCAAGAACGCGATCGGCCACGCTTACTGTCCGCCTGTTTGCCTGCTGGCGCGGAGGAAGGCCTCGCTGTCTGAGTTGCCGAGAGCCCGTCGAATTGCCTCGTCGCCCGCGGCCAGAAGCGTCTCCGCTTGCGTGCGCGCATCGAGCAATGCCTGGCTGGAGCCGGGTTCGTCGTCGCCGCCGCTGTTTGGTTGTCCGTCATTCATTCTCTGCAGAAAGCGCATTTTTTCTTCTCCTTGGTTTTCAATTTTTGATTAAGGTCAAGCTTCTCTGGGTTGGAACATCGTGCTGCGAAAGTGCTTCGAGTCCATCCAGAAGGTCAGCAAAATCTTCCGCACTGTCAAAGATCGGCCCTGCCAACTCCTCTGTAAAGCCAAGCGGATCGGCCATCTCGAGCGTGCGATAGATGGGCCAGGAATGGCGTCCGCGCATCTTGAACGTCATCGTGTCCCAGTCCACCGCCGTCACCGTGACACCCTGTTCAGCCGCTCGCCGCAGCAACTGCGCGCGCGTCCATGCGCGCGTCTCTGCCGGTGGATTGTTCTCGAAGAATGCCACGCGCTCCGGCGCGACCAACTGTTCCACAAAGCCGCTCGCCTCATATGCCCAGTAGAGGCCGTCGTCGCCCAGGCTTCCGTAGAGATGATCGAGAACCTTCACTGCCGGCGAATTCCAATCCAATTCCGGGTGCTCATCCATCGCACGTTCAATCGCAGTCAGCTTCAACACCCAGTCGATGCCGCGCCTTGCCACGCCGTCCCAGTCCGCGCGCTCAAACTTCACAAGCGTGTCTTCCCACAGCGCAAGGATGCGGCCGGCCTCCGGCACGATCCCATCAAACACGCCCTGTGCGGCATGGCGCTTCGCGTCTTCGAGAAATGCGCTTTGCAATTCGAGAAGCGTGAGCCGCTCTCCGTTGATCAGTTCTGCACGCGCCCGCAGCGTCGGGTCCGCACTGTACGCGTGGACGGCTGCAAGTGGATCTTCGAGCAGAAGCCGCGGATTCACCAGGCCCCGTTCCAAAAGAGCGAGATAGATCCTCATCAGGCCGACGCGAAAAAGCGCCGAGCCCGGAGCGAGAGCGCTGTCAAAAAAGATCACATGCAAACGCGCCGGAGCTTCAGGATCATTCAATCCTCGCCGCCCGCAGAGCGGTTCGTCGCGGGTATTTATGATGGGGCGCGAGAACGTGGTCGGCAAACCGTGGAGGCGTTCAAAGTGGTCTGCCCGCGCGCTGATGTTGTAGGCTGCCGGCGCATGGTAATTTTCGCTTCCAACTTTTCCGATCCCCGTCAGCAGGATCGAGGAAACCTGGAAGCTCGCAAGCGATTGCAGATGATGCGGCTTTTTGAGTCCGATGATGTTATCGAATGCGCGCCTCGAGATCATGAAGTTGAGATGGCTCCCATACGACTCGCCGGCATTGCCCCGCCCATCGCTGTTGTTGATCAGCGCCTTTATCTTCCGATTGGCAGGCCGCCCTTCATTCGCGCGATCAAGAGCCCTTCTCGCAATCCGCAACATAGCCTGCCAGGCGGCCGCGTGATCGAATGCAGAAGTCACCTCGGGCAAATTCAGCTCGAAATGCGCATGATCGATGTAGCAGCATCCGGCATTCTCGCTTAGAAATTTTCTGCCTCCATCGAGCGAATCATAGCCCCACTGACTCGACCCTTTGCTGGCTGGCCCGGAGGGGTTTGCTGGCTTTGAAGTCGAGGCTGCGTAGCCCGAGGACCAGTAACCCAGGTAGCTGCTTTGCGTCTCTGGCTGGCCGTCGATTTCGGCAAGCAGCGCGCGCGATGCCTCGAACCCTGAGCCGCCGGCTACCTCTGCGCCTTCAATAAAGTTCCCGAGTTCGATGTCTGCACCGCAGACGCGAGGCGCCTCGCTCGTTTGTGCCGCGGGCTTCATTGCTTTTTTCATTTCACGCCGCCTCTACGCGATACAGGTAAGGACGTTTCACCCTGCGCTCAACAAGGTCCACGCTCGTGACATCCACGTCCTGCGGCAGATCCTGGATATAGATGCGCGCATTGCGCGGCGTCAGCGGCTTTGCGGCCGCAACAAGATAGTCAGAGATGGCGGCACTGAGATCCGCCGCAGAGACGCCGGCTGGACCGCCGTCATCGTCGCGCAAAACCGCCCGCTCCAGAGCGGAGAGCGCGATCGATTGCAGCGATGCACCATTCAGCAGATCGGCCGCCCTGATCAGTCGCCGCTTTCCATCGCGAAGTGTCAGGTGCGCAAGCTCTGTGTCGCCGTTCTCCGCGAACAGCTGACCGACAGCGAGTTGCAGCAGCTCTTCGCGCGCCGAGGCCTGCCCCCCATGACTCGACGCATAGGGAATGTCGGCCGGCAGGTAGCAACTTAGAACCGCGTGCGCGCCCTTGCGATTGGGCGGAGGTATTTCAAGGATGAGGTCGCCGAGTCTGCCTGCGCGGATCATGGCGGGGTCAAGGCTGTCGGCACGATTCGTCGCGGCCATCACCAGTACGTTGCCTCTGTCTTCAAGGCCATCGAGTTCGCTGATCACGCAAGCCTGAATTTTGTCGTCGATCTTGTTGATTCCCTCGCCTCTCACAGAGCCGATTGAATCCACTTCATCGATAAAGATGATTACCGGAATGTCCGGGTCTTCCAGAGCCGCCTCACGGGCCGACGGCAAAGAGTCTGCGGTAGGCCGATTCGCTGGCGCCAAACCACATCGAGCTAAGTTCGCCTGGCTTGATCCCCACGAACCTGGCCTTGCCGCTCTTCGACATTCCCGCAACCCAGTTGCACGTAGCTCGCGCGAGTTTTGTCTTTCCATTGCCGGGTCTTCCGGTGAGCAGAATCGAACGCTTGGAACGCAATTTGTATTGCCGCGCCTTTTCCGGATGCAGCTTGTGCAGTGTAATCATCTGCTTGATTTGTTCGATCTCCCGGTCCAGCCCTCCGATGTCGCGGAACGAGTCGGCCGGCGTTGCCTCAAGGAAGTAGCTTTCTCCCTTCGCCTGTTCCACTTTTTCAAATGCGATGCCCGCGCTGCGGCTGAAGCGCACGCCGTCGCCTGCCTTCACCACCGCGCCCTGCAAACTCTTGGTCGGCAAAACGATCACTTCTTCATCGCGTGACCGCAGCACCATGCGTCCATCGGCCAATGTGCGGCTGTAGGTGGCTATTTCGCCGGCAACATGACCAAGCGAGCAGGACTTGGCCACGACAAAATTTCGCTCGTGGCTCAAAAAGACTTCGTCGCCAACAGAGAGATCGCTCGCTTCAAGCCCTTCACCCAGTTGTACAACGCGGCGCTCGTTTTCTCCCGCATGCACCAGCACGCCGCGCACGCCGGGCGAGTCTACCTTGGCGAGTAGTGTGGCCGTATGCAGTGGCGGCGCTGTCAGGCTGTCAATCAGGCTCCGCAATTTTGCGTGCTCATCCTGCACGCTTGAGATCGCCTGCTGCTGGCGCAGGATCCGCTCCATCAGGTAACGATCCGTCTCAGTCGCGATCTCATTGCTCGCTCCCCGCAACTGCGTCAGCATCATGAGACGCTCGTCGAAGGGAAGGCCGCTCTCACCTGCGCCGCATATCCGTTCAAGCATGCTGCCGACTGCCGTGTTTGTCTCCGCTCTACGCGCCACTGTCTTCCTCCTCATCCAGAACATAGAAACCCCGCGCCTGCATCGTTCCGTCGCGCAGGCCATACATTGAGTGCTTGACACCGTTCACGGTGTCGGTTGCCACGATGCCGACACACCAGGCACGCGGAAAAATTGTGCTCATCACCGCGGCGTCGTCGAGGCTGAAAAACTCCACGCCCTGGCTGGCTTCAAACTTCTCCGTCAGGCTCGACTTCTTTTGACCGTTGGCCCCTGCCTGCCAAAATCGATACGGGTGTGAATGCCAGTACCCCTGAAAGATTTCGCCGCGCCTGCGAAGCTTCAGGGCTGCGTCCGCTGCGGCCCATGTTTTGGAAGTGAAGGTTAGCTTGACCTCGTTTCCAATGGTGTGTTCGGCGGCAATTTGCGCGTTCACTTTTGCAAAAAGCTCGCCTGACTCCGTATCGCGGAGCAGCGTTCCCAGAAGTATCCCCCCGGTCTCCGTGCCTTCCTCCGCAAGTGTCTGCGCTTCCGCCTCGCGCAGAACTTGACGCGAAACAAATACCGGCATGTCGTCCGGGTCGATCGCTCCAATGACACTGGCACGCTTGACCGATGCTTCGAATGATGCCTCGCGCACCGGCGGAGCCGGCGACGCATCCACCAGGGCGATGCCTCCGGCCTTTGGCATTTCCGGCTTCGCCGGGTAGGCCACCATCCTGTAGCAGTAGTACTCACCCGCCTTCAACTTCCCCGATGCCACATAACAAGACGCCACCGAGCTGGCAAAGTCTCTCAAGCTTGTGATCGAAAACTCTGAGGCCACGGGGCGAAGACCCCGCCTCTCGATCTCGATCCTGTAACCTCTGCAGTATGGCTCGCCGTAGTCGTGTTGCCAGAGCGGAACGACCGCTGCTTCGCATGCGCCGTCAAGAGGCAACTGGCCCTTGCGCTGAAAATAAAACCGGGTCCACTCCAGGGCAGGCTCCCAGTCGCGGCGCACGGGGACGGTCCCAAGATTGGTCCCGTCCTCGCCGTACATCACAAGGGCAAACCGGAATGGAAACTTCAACGCCATGGGCTTTCCTCTTGGCAGCGCCTGCTAGCGCATCCCGGCATCGATATTCGGAGTCAGTTTGATCTGATCCAGATTTTCGAGTGCATCCCCGATGCGCTCTGACGCATTGAGGTGCCTTTGCTCTCTCTGCGAAAGCGCCTGGTAGGTGAGCGCGGCCCCGGTGCTGTCGTTGCGCGGCAAACCCATTTTGCCGACAAGCTCGGCGATGAGCTCACCAACGGTGTTGGCGGTGGGGACGTTGCTCACGTTCACTACGCGCTGACCGCTTGCATCGGAAACTTCCAGTGCGATCTCTGGTGCAACTGCGTTTTTTGCCATCGTCATTCTCCTTGATCCAAGTTCGGTTGATTTGTGGTTGCGATTTCGCGAGCAGCCAGGTAGCAGGCTGCCGCAGTCTCGTCCAGAAGCACGCTCGACTCTCGCGCGGCCATGCGATGCGCGAGAGACAGAGCGGCCAGACCATGGTCGATCTCCTCAGGCAACGGCGCCGGTGGAAGACAGACGCGAAACCCAAAGCTCCAGCCGCCGTCCGATTCCGTCGCACTGGCACGCGCCATGCGTAGCACGCGGCCGATCGTCAGCAGAAACGCTGGGATCGCATGTCGCGCAACGCTCGCGACCGGTTGGCACAAATCCCAACTCCACGCTCAGCAGAAGGCCAAGTTCAGTCATGCGAATCCTTGCTGGGGGCGCGCTATCCGCATCGAGGGCCGCTGCAAATTCATTGGGGCCGCGCTGCTCGCTCTTCCACGCGGATGAGCCCAATACCTCAGCGAGGCAGACATCGGATGGAACTGCATGGTGCTGCTCGTGTCCCCTGCTCCGTGCATCAAGGGATTTGAGCAATGCGGCACCGTGGTGAAATCCGCCCAGCGCCCAGCGCAGCCGCTGCAGCAGATGCTCCTCAACTTGCTGCTCATCCTCAGGGAACGCGATGTCGGTGCGGAGATGAAGTCCGTTCGCACCGAGCGCCAATCCCACGCCCCCCGGCAGCGTATGGTTGCACAGCAGCGCGTGCTCGAGTTCTGCCCCGCACCGTTCGATCCCGTCGGGCCTGCTGGCGAGTTCGAGGAAGCCCTCTTCGAGCGACGAGTCAACCTGCAGGCGCGTTCCGTTGCACACCGCGGATGTCCATCGCCAGGGCCCGCTCGGCTGAACTTCTTCAGAGCACTTGCCAAGCACGCGCAAGGTCGCTTCTGCGATTTCGCGATCCAGTTTCATACCGGCTCCACTTGCAGGTTGAGTCGCTGCCGCCTGAGCGCATTCCGTTCGAGAGGAAACATTTCCTGGTTCCTCCGCGCCCAGGAGCACGCGGCTCGGTTCAAACTGTCATGCTCCACCGGATTCCAGCGCTGATATGTAATCACCTCATAGAGGCGATGGATGAGGTCCACCAGAGAATTTCCGGCGGCAATGTTCCCCACGCAAATCAACGGCAATTCCGGTGCAACATTCGGATGCCACACGCAAGGCGTCAGCATTCTGAGCATTTCAAAAGTGCTTGCGGGCCGGCGCACGCTATCGGGCGGATACCAGATGGCCACGCGAAATTCGCTCGCTTCCACCATTTGTCCGGCCGCGCTCCTGATGAGCCCTTTGCAATGAAAGTCGGCCACAAAGTGCGGCGGTGCGGCCGCACTCACTTGAAGGTCCAGAATGTCGCTCTCATCCGACAGCGCGATTCCTTCGGCATACTGGCGCTCAATGAAGTTCTGAAAGATGCGATCTTCGTAATGAAAAGGAAATGTGCTCATGCCGCCTCCAGAATGCGAGGCCGCACGCCGTGCACCTCATCGCCGGTGGTAATGATGTCTCCCACTCGCAGGCCCACCTGCGCGAGTGTGAGATCCGCGGATCCGCTGGCGATCTCGCGATCGAGAAACGCAAATGTCCCGAATGATTCGCTCACCATACGGCGATTGCACTCCGCACAGCGCGCAGCCGGCCTGTTCAAGCGCAAACCCTTAAGGCGGCGGCCGCAAGCGGGACAAACCAGATCACCATTGGACCAGCAATGTCCATCAACGCGAATGCTGCCAAGAGCATTCAGCGCATCGCCGACGGTCGTCGCTTCAGGCCTGCAGTTCCAGGGCTCCGCCGCATCCCAGGTCTGGTGGTCGAACCTGCACTCTGGATTGCGTCGCCCCTTCGTCACATGCAGTTGGTGGTTGCGCGCATCGAAGATGAGTTGGCGAGAGGCCAGAGAGCCGGCCAGGTCGCCACTGAGAATTTTTCCAATCTCAGCGGCAAGCAGTGAGGCCGCCAACCCGGCAAGCGCGGACGAGGCCATCGTGGGCCGCGAGATCTCCCTGTCGGCGCCACACGTATACTCAGTTTCCAGCGCCGCGTACTCCGCTTCTCCCCAGCTGCATTCGATGCAGGGCGATTCATTGGAGGGTCGATACGTATTGACGCGCGCGAGTTCAAACCCGCCATTCACTCCGCAATCGACGAGCGTGACTCCGAGTTTCCAGGCCAGCTCACCGACGCGCATCCTTGAATCGCGGCTGTCAGTGCAGTTGGCGATCACTGAGCCCTTCAGCAGCCCGCGAGGCACGTTCTCCACGCGATCTTGAATGGCCACCACCTCAAGGTCCGGCCGAATTCGCAGCAGCTTATCTGCCAGCGCATTTACCTTCGGCCGATTCACATCGGCGCTTTCGATGCACTGGCCAGCGAGATTCGACGCTTCGAAAATTCCAGGGTCGACCAACGTGACACGCGCCACGCCCTGCATGCGCGCCACATGCCCCGCGGCGTGAGAGCCGGTTGCCCCGCACCCGATCAAAACGACAGCGGTCTTGCTCATGGCCTACTCCTCAGGCGCCCACGCGAGCGCCGCATCCAGCCTGGTTTCGCAAGAACAGAATCCGCATTGCTCGGCATACGTGTAGCAGGCGCTGCCTTCCGGGCTCTCATCCTGGTGGTACCAGACGTTGCAGTTAGGACACGAAACCGCGGGCGATCCCATGGCGATAGGAAGCTTGCAGCGACCGCAGTGCACCGGCCGCGCCGCGCCGGGAAACGGCTCGACGCAAGCCAGGGACTCCGCGGAAAAGAAAAATCGCTCATCGCCGGCGAGGATCGCGTCACGATGGTCCAGCACGGCGAGGCCGGCGGGAATCGTGCGGCCGTTCACGCGCGCATCGCACCCCGCGCCCGCGATCAACGCCCACGCTTTCGTTCCGCCGCAGTGCGTCTGAATCAGCCGAGGCGAGCGAACCTGCGGCTCGGTTGCCTTGCTATGCGCAACAGGCAACGTCAACCCGGAGCGGTCCAGCTTCCGCGCGCTCCACTCACCGGCTGTCTCAGCCCAGAGATACGCCATCGCAAAACCTCCTCTTCACCCTTCTGCAATTCCAGTGTCATCCGATAATCGCGATCACCAACTTCCGCATGGTTCTCGCTTTGCGCAAATGCGACCAAACCGTCGAGATTGCAGGGTATCGCGGCTTTCGCGCATCAACAGCGCGCACCATGGATCACCATTTGGTTTATGGACGCATCCGCTCACCGCAGGACAAATGGTGATTCTTGGTCATGCGCGTTGATTTCCGATCGTGCGAAATCCCTCATCTATCGCCATTGGCTCTTGCCGCAACGAGCCCTCGCCGGTGATTCCTCAATTCAGTTCTCTCGATGTTGTACCCTGCATGAATTGGATTCCCTCTTCGCTGCGCGGCAGCGGGTTGGCGGGTGATTATGGAAGGTTTGTTTGGAATTGAAACCGAATATGCCGTCGCAGGAATGACGGCCCGCGGGCCGGTCAGGCGCGATGAGTTCATTGAGCGCATTGTGGCTCTCGCCCGCCAGCGGCTCGTTCATCTTCCTGATCTGTCTTCAAGCGCGGGCGTGTTTCTGCAGAACGGTTCCCGGTTCATGATTGACCAGGGATTGCCCGAGATCAGCACGCCGGAGTGTACTCATCCGGCCGATGTGGTGCGCTACGTTCAGGCGGGGCACAGAATCCTCTCTGGAATCGCCGCGGCCATCGAGGCTGAAAGCCCTCCCGGAACCGAGATCATGTGCTTCCGCAACAACGTCGATTATGGGGGCACACAATCGACATGGGGATCGCACGAGAGCTACTCCCACACTGCGCCCTATGAAACCATGCGCGAGCAGATCATCCCTCACCTGGTCACCAGAATCCCTCTCATCGGCAGTGGAGGCTTTCATCCTCTTGTGCGCGGCCTCTCCTTCAGTCTTGCGCCTCGTGTGGCTCATCTGCAGCATGTCGCCGCGGGGAGTTCCACGCACGACAGGCCTATCTTTCATGAAAAGGACGAGCCCCTGGGCCGCGGTTATTCGCG
>CAVXVM010000137.1:0-20358 GCA_963765025.1 uncultured Acidobacteriaceae bacterium
TGCTGGGCTTCGCTTGCTCTGCCGCCGTCGATGATGAGATAAGGCGTAACGGAGTGATATCCGTCAGGAATGGGCATGACTTCCTTAGGCATGGGGAAAACCTCCTGTCTTCGCACTTTCAGTAATCCAGCCTACTCCTTTTTCGATGGCGGATGAAAACCCGAGCGCGGAAATTCTGGTGAATTCCTGTGAATTTTGGTCGAATTCAAACGGCCTTAGGCGACGCAAGAATGCGGCGCTTCGAGCGGTATGGGCTCTCTGCCATGGAAAAGAACGACTTCCGATTCCCCAAAAACAAAACGACGCATCCCGACCGAGATGCGCCGTTTTTTGATTTGCTGAAAACTAGACGCCGATCACCGCGCACAGTTCCTTCACCGCCGCAGCGCTCTTCTTCAGCGCCGCGTCTTCTTCCGCGGTGAGCTTGATCTCGATGATTTTTTCCAGGCCTGCGGCGCCCAGCTTGCACGGCACGCCGATGTAGTAGCCGCTGATGCCGTACTCGCCTTCGAGGAAAGCCGCGCAAGGAAGAATCTTCTTCTTGTCCTTGAGAATGGCCTCGGTCATCTCGACCGCGGCAGCCGAAGGCGCGTAGAAGGCGCTGCCCGTCTTCAGGTGCTTCACAATCTCCGCTCCGCCGTCGCGCGTGCGCTGCACGATCTGCTCAAGCCGGTCGGGGGCGATCAGTTCGGTAATCGGAATGCCCGCCACGGTGGAATAGCGAGCCAGCGGAACCATGGTGTCGCCATGGCCGCCGAGCACAAACGCGGTCACATTCTCCACGCTCACTTCCAACTCCTCCGCGATAAACGTGCGGAAGCGCGCCGAATCCAGCACGCCCGCCATGCCGATCACTCGCTCGCGATTGAAGCCGGCCTGGCGGTAAGCCGCCTGCGCCATCGCGTCCAAAGGATTTGAAACAATAATCAGGATCGACTCTGGCGACTGCGCCACCACCTTCGACACCACGTCCGACATGATCTTGAAGTTGGTGTGCAGCAGGTCGTCGCGGCTCATGCCCGGCTTGCGTGGAATGCCCGCTGTAATGATTACGATGTCGGAATTGGCGGTGGCCGCGTAGTCGTTTGCGCCCACTACGTTCACATCGCGCTTTTCAATCGGCATCGCTTCCATCAGGTCCAGCGCCTTGCCCTGCGGAACGCCTTCCACCACGTCGATCAGCGCAACATCGGCCAGCTCTTTGGCCGCAATCCAGTGCGCACAAGTAGCGCCCACGTTGCCGGCGCCGACAATACTTACTTTCTTTCGCATTCCAATTCTCCTCGGGGTTTTCTAATCCCTAATCCCTGTTCCCTAATCCTTGCGTTTCACATGTTGCCAATGATGCGCGTCGCAAACTCGCTGGTGCCGACTTTTGTCGCGCCCGCCGTCTGCCGCTCAAAGTCGTAGGTTACAAACTTCTGCTGGATGGTCTTTTCGAGCGAGTTCTCAATCAGTTTTGCCGCTTCCTTCCAGCCGATGAAGTCCAACAGCATCACGCCCGACAGGATCACTGAGCCAGGATTGATCACGTCCTTGTCCGCGTATTTCGGAGCAGTTCCGTGCGTGGCTTCGAACACCGCGAACCCGTCGCCGATGTTGGCGCCCGGAGCAATGCCCAACCCGCCCACCTGCGCAGCGGCCGCATCGGAGATGTAGTCGCCGTTCAGATTGGTCGTGGCCAGAATGCTGTAGTCCGACGGGCGGATGATGATCTGCTGGAAGATCGAGTCGGCAATGCGGTCGTTGACCAGGATCTTCTTCTTCCACGCGCCATTGCCGTGCGTCTTGCCAATGGAGTCGAGCACGCCCTTGATTTCTGCGTAGAGCTCATCGCGGAAGGCCTGGTTGCCGAACTCAAGTCCCGGCTCGATCAGCGCAGCGTTTTCTTCGATGGTGATCTTCGGGTTCGCATCCACGTTGCCCAGGATCCAGCTCTCGCGCTCGGTCACAACGTGCTCGCGGAACTCCTCCACGGCCACTTCGTAGCCCCACTCGCGGAAAGCGCCTTCAGTGAACTTCTGGATGTTGCCCTTGTGCACCAGCGTCACTGTCTTGCGGCCTGTTTCCAATGCTTGTTTGAGGGCATACCGCACCAGACGCTTGGTTCCGAAAATCGAGATCGGCTTGATGCCCACGCCCGAATCGGCGCGGACTTTTTTCTTGCCGCCCTTCAACAGGTCGTTGTTCAAAAAATCAATCAGCTTGGCCGCGTCGGCGCTGCCCTGCTTGAACTCGATGCCCGAGTACACATCTTCAGTGTTCTCGCGGAAGATCACGATGTCCACATTCTCCGGATGCTTTACCGGGCTCGGTACGCCCTGGTAGTAACGCACCGGCCGCACGCAGGCGTAGAGATCCAGTAACTGCCTGAGCGCCACATTGAGCGAGCGAATGCCGCCGCCTACAGGCGTTGTCAGCGGTCCCTTGATGGAAACGCGCAGATCGCGCGCCGCAGCCACCGAGTCGTCCGGCAGCCATGTATTGAATTGGCGATACGCCTTTTCGCCGGCGAAAATTTCAAACCAGCGGATAGCGCGCTTGCCGCCATAGGCTTTTTCGACCGCCGCGTCAAACACGCGCTGCGACGCCTTCCAAATGTCGCGCCCGGTGCCGTCGCCTTCAATAAAAGGAATGATGGGATTGTCCGGAACCGCGAATTCACCGTTCCGGTAGTCGATCGGCTGGCCGTTTTTCGGCAGTTCCAGCCCGTTATATGTTCTTTGCATTGTTTTTCTGGTATTCCTTCCCTGCGTGTCTTCAAGGAAGAGGCTACCATCCGCAAATTACAGGTGGCAATTCGGTGGCGTGGCGAAGAGCGCAGCGCCATCCCTGGATAGTTTTTGAGATCCCCCGAGTAGAGGAGCATTGACCTTGACATCATGATGTCTTAGTTGTTAGCATCATGATGTGCGAACGACTCTCACCATTGACGACGATATCGCCAAGCTCGTGGAGCAGGAAGTTAAGCGCTCCGGCGATTCGTTCAAAGGCACGGTGAACAGGCTGCTGCTGCAAGGGCTGATGGCTCCGAAGGATGAGGTAAAGGCGAAGCCCTTTGTCGTAACGCCGATTGCAATGGGGCTGCCTCCTGGGTTGAGCTACGACAATATCGACGAACTTCTCGATGCCGTCGAAGGGCCAAACCGGCGGTGATTGTTCCCGACGTAAATCTATTTCTTTATGCGTACAACAGATCTTCGCCACATCACGTCAAGGCGAGTGCCTGGTTGACGACAGTCTTCTCGGGTGCGGAGATGGTTGGCCTCCCCTGGCCGACAATCTGGGCCTTTATACGCATCTCGACGAACCTTCGGCTACCCGGCGAACATTTCACGATGGAGCAGGCTGTGGCCATCGTGCAGCGTTGGCTGGAACTGAGGCAAGTTTGTATGATTGCGCCCGGGGATCGTCATTGGGGTTTGCTGCAGAGGATGCTGATTGAAGGGCAGGTACGCGGGCCCAACACAACTGACGCAGAGCTTGCGGCATTGGCGATTGAGCACGGCGGAGTGATTTATTCAACCGACCGCGACTTCGCGCGCTTTCCCGGCCTCCGCTGGGTGAACCCGCTGCTTGAGTCCTGAATTACTTTCTGGCAGAAATCCCGCTTCCAGAATCCCCGAAAAACTACTGCTGGTCGCCTGGGCCTCTCGGGATCTCGTCTTTCAATCCATCACCATTAAATCGCGGAATGCCAAAATGTCCGCGCAGGTGCAGCAGATCCAGCGGGCTCAGATTGCCCGCGATCGTCACCAGCGTCAGGCTCTTGGGAGTTTGAGCCAACACCACCGCACCCCGCACATTGACGCCGTCCAGCACCAGCCACACATCGGTCACGCCGTTATGGACCGGGCCGCCTGCGTTGGTCGTGGTCACGAGGTGCTTCCAGCCGCGCATGTGATAGGCCTCGCGCACTTGATCCACTTCGGCAGGGTCGGCAATGCCGTAGCTGCCAAAGCGGAGTGCATGCACGCTCACGCCGTCCAGCTTGTTCAGTGATTGCCGCAGCTCGTCGTCCTGGTCGGCCATCAATCCGGCAACTGCGCCAAGCGTCGAGCGGTCCAGCGTAAAGCTTGTTCTTGTGGAGGCCTGAGCGCTCAGGTCCTGAAGCGCCGGAGGCACCCATTCCAGCACCACGGGCCCTTGCCCGGCATCTGACACACGCGCCGCGCGGGCGCCTTCCAACGCCCCGGACGCCTGCGCCCACAAAATTCCGCCGCTCAACGCTACGCACAATACTGCGACTCCGACAAAAAGGGCTCGTCTCATTCCTGCTTAAACGCTGAATCCGGCAAAAAGTTACGCTGTCCGGCAAATTATCCAAAATGCCTCAAAACCATCTTTCAAGCCCCGCCCCTGACTCATTCTTCTAGAGCCCCCGAAAGCCCGCCCGTAAACCTCAGATGAAAATGCAGGGTTTTCCCGTTCCATGCCACCTGAATGCGATAAACTCATGCGGGTGACCTGTACGGAAATCACACTTTTCGAACTCACGGAGGCTACATAGAAATTGGGAAAAAGCATGGTCCCGAAGAAGATTTTCTTTACCAAGGGCGTTGGCAGACACAAGGAACGTCTCACCTCCTTTGAGCTGGCCCTTCGGGATGCGGGAATCGCTTCTCAGAATCTCGTCCGCGTCTCTTCGATTTTTCCGCCTCAGTGCAAGGTGATTGCGCGCAGGGAAGGCCTGAAGTATCTGGATGACGGCGAAGTGGTCTTTTCGGTCATCGCAGAGAACTCCACCCGCGAGCCGCATCGCCTCATCGTTTCCAGCATTGGCGTCGCCATTCCCGCCGACCGCAATACCTACGGCTACCTGAGCGAGCACCACAGCTTTGGCGAAACCGAGGAGCAGGCCGGCGAATACGCTGAAGAGCTGGCGGCTGAAATGCTCGCAACCACGCTTGACGTGGACTTCGACCCCGACACCAGCTGGGACGAAAAGAAGGAGATATACCGCATCTCCAACAAGATCGTCCGCACCAGCAACATTACCCAGTCGGCCGTGGGCGACAAGCGCGGCAAGTGGACTACCACCATCGCCGCCGCTGTCCTTATCCTCGAAGTGTAGGCACTGCGCTTGAAGAAAGATTGAGGCCAATCCCGCGTGCGGGGTTGGCCTTCTCGCATCGACTATCGGTCGCATCGGTCTCAAAAAACCATGACAGACAAACGCAAATATCGAGTGGGGCTGGTGCAGATGCGCATGGGCGCGGATCCTGAGGCAAACTTTGCTTCGGCCGTCGCGCATATTCGCGAGGCCGCACGCCAGGGCGCGAACATCGTTTGCCTGCCCGAGCTGTTTCAGACACAGTACTTCTGCCAGCGTGAAGACACGCGCCTTTTCGATCTTGCTGAGGCTATTCCCGGACCCTCCACAGCGGCTCTGGGCGAGTTGGCGCGGGAACTTGGCGTCTCCATCATTGCCTCGCTCTTTGAGCGCCGCGCCGCGGGCCTCTATCACAACACGGCCGCCACGCTGGGCGCCGATGGCTCACTCGCTAGCATCTACCGCAAGATGCACATACCGGACGACCCGCTTTATTACGAAAAATATTACTTCGCGCCGGGCGATCTTGGCTTCAAGGCCGTCGACCTCGCCTGTGGCCGCGTGGGCACGCTCGTCTGCTGGGACCAGTGGTACCCCGAAGCCGCGCGCCTTACCGCCTTGCAGGGCGCCGAGGTGCTCTTCTATCCCACCGCTATCGGCTGGCATCCCGCAGAGAAGGCCGAGTTCGGCGAGGCCCAATACGACGCCTGGCAGACCATCCAGCGTTCGCATGCCATCGCCAACGGCGTCTATGTCGCGGGTGTCAACCGCGTCGGCTTGGAGCATGGGGAAATCAAGTTGCCCAACGGGAACCTGCTCAGCTGCCGCTCATCCGGTCAGGGCCTCGAGTTCTGGGGTGGCAGCTTTCTCGCCGACCCCTTCGGCCGCATCATCGCCAAGGCCTCACACGACCGCGAAGAAATTCTCATCGCTGAAATTGATATCGCGCTCATTGAGGACACGCGCCGCAACTGGCCTTTCCTCCGCGACCGCCGCATCGACGCCTACAGCTCCGTCACCCGCCGTTACCTCGACCCCGTCGATGCGATGCCGACGCCGAAATCGGACGAGATCGAGCCGTGACCGAGACGTCGATCTCTCAAGCGAACACACCGCAGGCGCTCGGCTACCGCATGCCCGCCGAGTGGGATCGGCACGAGGCCACATGGCTCGCCTGGCCCCACAACCCTGAGGACTGGCCCGGAAAATTCCAGCCCATCCCATGGCTCTATGCGGAGATCGTGCGCCTGCTTGCTCGCAACGAGCAGGTCCACATTGCCGTCGAAGACCAGAAAGCCGAACAACGCGTAACCGGTATCCTCGGGCGCGCAGGGGCCAATTTGGCCCGCGTCAGCCTTCACCGGTGGCCGACAGACCGCAGTTGGACGCGCGACACCGGTCCCATCTTTATACGCGACGCACAAGGCCAGGTAGGCCTCACCGACTGGCTCTTCAACGGCTGGGCCAAGTATCCGAACTGCCAGCTCGACAACCAACTCCCCGGCCGCGTGGCCTCGCTCCTCGACCTCCCGTCCTGGCAACCCCTCGTCCAAAACCAGAACGGTGCGAAGCACCGCATCGTGCTTGAAGGCGGCTCCATTGACACCAACGGCGCTGGCATTCTGCTCACCACGGAGGAGTGCCTGCTCAGCGAAGTCCAGCAGCGCAACCCCGGCGTCAGCCGCGAGCAGCTCGAACACGCCTTTCACGACTATCTCGGCATCGATCAGGTCATCTGGCTTGGCCGCGGCATTGCCGGCGACGACACACACGGCCACGTGGACGACATCACGCGCTTCGTCGGCCCCTCAACCATCGTCACCGCTGTCGAGCCCGACACAAGCGACGCCAACCACCATCCCCTGGCCGAAAATCTCGCGCGGCTCAAAGCTGCACGCACACTCGACGGCAAGCAGTTCACCGTCGTCGAGCTGCCCCTTCCGCGTCCCGTCGTCTTTCGTCGCCAGCGCCTGCCCGCCAGCTACGCCAACTTCTACATCGCCAACGGCCAGGTGCTCGTCCCCACCTTTCACGACCCCAACGACCGCGTGGCCCTCAACATCCTGGCCGAGCTTTTCCCCGATCGCGAAGTCATCGGCATACCCTCCGTCGACCTGGTCTGGGGACTCGGCACCCTGCATTGCATGACGCAGCAGCAGCCGGAAGATGGCATTCTGGTTTCGAGGTAGAATACTCGGAAGAGGAACTCGGCATGCTGAATCCACGTGAAGCGACACAGAAAGCTCTCGGCTACATCCAAGAGATAATGCCCGACTTGGCTGGCACCCAGGACATTCGGCTAGAAGAGGTCGAGACCGAGACAATTGAGACGGCTGAGCGCGCTAAGTTGCCGATTTGGAAGCTGACCTTTAGCATTGGCGATCCGGAAAAGGCAAAGTTTCTAGGCCAACAGATTACTCCCTTTGGTTTCAAAAGAGTTGCCAAGGTTGTTACGTTAAATGCTGAAGACGGCGGACTTATTGCGATTAAGCAATACGCTGCATGAAGATTCTGGCCCATCCATTGCTCGACCCGTACCTGGGCTGGCCGGTGGTACTAGACTCAAATCTCCTCCTCTTGCACTGGTGTAGCAGTTTCGATCCATCTTTAGTAAAGACATTCAAGCGTTTGAATGCATTCGAGCCCACTGACCTATACCTTTTAGCAGAAACACTCGCAGGGCTCGGAGAGTTACAAACGACTCCGCATGTTTTGACTGAGGTGTCCAACCTCGCCAATTCCTTACCGTCATGGAAAAAGCCAGCCTGGAGTGTCCATATTTCAAGTGGAATTGTGCTGATCCCGGAGAATTACGAGCCTGCTTCCCAAATTATGTCGGACCCAGTATCAAACGTTTTTGGTCTCACCGACGCGGCACTTGTGCGCCTAGCCGCAAATCGCGTGATTTTGACGATAGATTGGCGTCTGGCGAGCCTCCTCGATTCTTGCGGGTTGGCTGGAGTCAACTTTAAGCATTTGCGTCCGGGCAGAGATTTTTCATGATTGACGACCGCGCAGCCATGGAGTCCGCGCTGGCTGAAGCCCGCACCGCCGCCAGTGCCGGCGAAGTGCCCATCGGCGCCATCGTCGTGCGCGAAGGCATGGTCATCGCCGGAGGCCAAAATCGCGTGCTGCGCGATTGCGACCCCACGGCTCACGCTGAAATCGTGGCCATGCGCGCCGCCGCCGAGGCGCTCGGCAACTACAGGCTCAATGGCTGCTCGCTCTACGTCACGCTTGAGCCCTGTGCCATGTGCGCCGGAGCCATGATTCATGCCCGGCTCGATCGCCTCGTCTTTGCCGCCGCCGACCCCAAGGCCGGAGCGGCCGGTTCCGTCATCTCCCTCATCAACCACCCAAGGCTCAACCACCAGATGCAGGTGGAGCAGGGAATTCTGGCCGATGAATCCTCAGAATTGTTGAAAAGCTTCTTCCGCGAACGGCGATAGAGCCGCTACTTTCGCGTCAGCTGCCTGATCCGCTCTGCCTCCGCAGGCCACTGCCCTGCGAGCACCGCATAACTTCCCGTGCGGTAGTCGGCAAAATCAAACCCCGGCGTCACCGTGCAGCCCAGCAGCGCCATCTTGCCGTCGCCCTTCAGCCGCGTCCCCTGCCACACACCCGCCGGAACCACCAACTGCACACGTTCGCCAGCCATCAGATCCTGCCCAAGGGTAAAGACAGCGGAGCGCCCGTCGGGATAAAGCTGCAGCATCTCCACCGGATCACCGAGATAGAAGTGGAACATCTCGTCCGAAGCCAGCACATGCATCTCTGAGAAGGTCCCCGGCTCCAGCAGGTAGTAAATCGCCGTCCCCGCGGCCCGCACTCCTCGCGCCAGTTCCACTTTGCTGTTTGACGTGTAGGTGCGGCGAAAAAATCCGCCCTCCACAGGATGCAATTCCAGTCCAAGCAACGCCTTGATCTCATCAGTGGTCATCATCACAACTGTATCAGTGCAATCGCGATAAAATGTAGTCATGAAGGTGCTGGTTTATACCGCTGCCTGGTGCCGGGATTGCCGCTCAGCCAAGCAGTTTCTCGATTCCCACGGCATCGTCTACAGCGAGATCAATGTAGACGACGATCCAGCCGCCTCAGACGAAGTGATGCGCCACGTTGGCAAGCGCGCCATTCCCCAGATGGTCATCGATGGCGAGTGGTTTCAGCCGTACACACCCGGGCGCGGCCTGTTGTTCGACGAGCTCCACAAGCGTCTGGGGATTCCTCGCACCTGAAGGCGTTCGCCTCGTACAATCAAAGAGTTGGCAAAGCCCTGCTGTTTTTCTCGCCATTGGAGCGCCGTAGGAAGGGGCACGCCGAAGCTAGCAGCTAGAAGCTAGCAGCCAGGAGCTAAGCAGTGATCGAACGCTATACCCGCCCGGCGATGGGCAGCATCTGGACTGAAGACACCAAGTACCGTTGCTGGCTTGAAGTGGAAGCTGCGGCAAGCACCGTTCTCGCCGAAGACGGCGTCATTCCCAAAGCCGCCGCCGAGGCTATCGCCCATAAGGCCAGCGCCTCCGCCGCCCGCATCGCCGAAATTGAAGCCGAGGTCAAGCACGACGTCATTGCCTTCACGACGGCAGTGGCAGAATCTCTCAAGGCCCAGGGTCTCGACGGCGAGTCGAGATGGCTGCACTACGGGCTCACGTCGAACGATATTGTTGACACAGCACAAGCGCTCCAGGTCAAGCAGGCGTCGGAGCTCATCCGCACCGGCATCGTCGCTATGCTGGCCGTGCTCAAGCGCCGCGCCCTTGAGTTCAAGCACACGCCTACCATCGGCCGCACCCACGGCATCCACGCCGAGCCCACCACCTTCGGCCTCAAGCTGCTCAACTGGTATGCCGAAATGGAGCGCAACCTCGCCCGCTTCGACGCCGCGGCGGAAGACATGCGCGTCGGCAAGCTCTCCGGCGCCGTCGGCACCTTCGGGCATCTCAAACCGGAGCACGAAGAGCGCATCTGCTTGGCGCTGGGCCTCAAGCCGGCTCCCGTCGCCACGCAGGTCATCCAGCGCGACCGTCACGCCGCCTACATTTCGACGCTCGCCATCCTCGGCAGCACGCTGGACAAGATTGCCGTCGAAGTCCGCCACCTGCAGCGCACCGAAGTCCGCGAAGCGCAGGAGTACTTCAGCGAAAAGCAGAAGGGCTCCTCGGCCATGCCGCACAAGAAGAACCCGATCACCAGCGAGCAGATCAGCGGCCTCGCCCGCGTTCTCCGCGGAAACGCCCAGGCCGCCTTTGAAGACATCGCCCTCTGGCACGAGCGCGACATCTCGCACTCGTCGGTCGAGCGCATCATCTTCCCCGACTCCACCATCCTGGTCGACTATCTGCTGGCCAAGACCACCGATTTAATTGACAGGCTGCTCGTCTACCCCGAGCGCATGAAGAAGAATCTTGAAAGCACCGGCGGCCTGATCTTCTCCGGTCAATTGCTGCTCGACCTCGCCGAAGCCGGCATGTTGCGCGAAGACGCGTATCGTTTAGTCCAGTCCCACGCCATGCGCAGCTGGAAGGAAGACCTGGTCTTCCGCGACGAAGTAGCCCGCGACCCGCAAATCGCCGCCCTGCTCTCCTCCGAAAAGTTGGATAAAACCTTCGATTACACCCGCCAGCTCGGCAACGTCGACGCGATTTTTAGGCGTGTTATTGGAGATTGAAGCGGCTATTTACCTGAATGCCGATCGCCCGGAACGGGCCAACGGAAAAGGAGAGACAGATGACGCTCGCGATCTGCATTTTCTGTGGTTCGAAGAAATTTGGCGCTTGGGTCGGCTGCAAGAATTGCGGCCGCACCCCCAGTTCACGGGAGGAAAAACGGAGAAGCCTTTCACTTTCCGACCACTTCTTATCCCATCCGGAGATCGCGAGGGTATCGGAGAAGATGCAGTCGGAGATAGGTCAAAGGGTGCCCGCCCGAGAATCTGAAACGGCTAGCACCAAAGGCGGCGAAGATTTGCAAGCGAGGAGACCCGCTGGAGGCATGACGCCTGGAGGCTCCAGGAATTGCATGCTCTGCGGTGTTGCCTCAGAAGTCTCAGAGGCCGATCCATTTTGCCCGACCTGTTGGAAGCGATCAATCGAGACTATTCACTATTGCCCGAAGTGCTTGTCAATGTACGACTGTGGTTCTGCGTTTTGCAATGATTGCGGACGGGAGATCGTCGAGAGTTCTTCTAAAGCGATTTCTTTAGCTTTGGCTCTGATGGTGGCCGTTGACCGGTTCGCGAGCCCGACACGTAGGTTCAGCTACCAGGGAGTATTGGAGAGAATCGAGGTCAGACCCGACGATTCAAGGCAACTCGAAGAAGAAATCAGATGGTCCGGCATGTTTTGCGCCTCGGTAATTCTTCGCCAGAGGTCAGCCCTCGGATCTCTTGATCCTGCCGGAATCTACGGAATCATGGAGGATATGTATCCTAGAAACTTGGAAGAACGGGGAATCGACGGCGATCTGGCTGAGCTCTTCATTCAGGAATACGGTGTCACGGCACAGTTCTATCACGAGACGTTCGCAGACTGCCTAAGGAATACGCAACCAACGGGTGGAAACTGGCTAATTCCGTTTGCCCAAGCCACCAGAGCTATGTGGTTTCCGGCTATCGACGATGCCAGATTGGACCTAGCGATGGCGCTGGACATTGGTTTCATGCTCAAGGTTCAAGGACAAGTCTTCGCGAGCACATTAATAGGGGACAGCGCGAATGAATAGGCTGAGGCTCCGACTTGTTGGATATGACGAAGGCGGGATCAGCGGCAATGATGAACGAATGCGCCTCGTCTGCCAAATTGAAGGCGGCGGGCTTATCGCGATTTGGGGTCGGACCAAACCAACGAATGAGATGAGGAACATTAACGCAGTAATCTCCGCTGGGTTACCATGCATAATCGAATGTGATGTGAGAATCCCGAACAGAGCACATTCCGAAAAATTTGGACATGCTCATTGGGTCCCCGAAGATGCATATCTCAAGGTTGCACCCCTGGAGACGCTCTGACGATGTTTTGGCTTACTCAAACAGGATTGCGAGACCGATCTTGAACCTCACCGTAGCCATCACCGGCGCATCTGGCGCAATCTTCGGTCGCGAGATTCTCCGCGCGCTCGAAGCTGACGACCGCGTCACCCGCGTCTATTTCGTCGCCTCTGAAAACTCGCTCCGCGTCCTCGCTGAAGAACTCTCTATCTCCGGCCGCACCGGTCTGCTTGAAAAACTCCTCGACGCCCCGCCCCGCAAAACCACCCAACTGACCGACGCTGATGTAGGCGCCTCAATCGCCAGCGGCAGCCATCCTTCGGCGGGCACCATCATCCTTCCCTGTTCCATGGGTACTCTCGCTGCCATTGCCAACGGCCTCGCCAACTCGCTCATCGCCCGCGCCGCCGACGTCGCTCTCAAGGAGCACCGTCCGCTCCTGCTCTGCGTTCGCGAGACCCCCTTCAATCGCATCCACCTGCGCAACATGACCCTCGCCGCTGAAGCCGGCGCCGTCATCTTCCCCTGCATCCCGGCCTTCTACAACAAGCCCATTGACTCCCATGAAATGGCCCGCCAGTTTGTCGCCCGCGTCCTCGCGCACATCGGCCTTCCCCAGCCCGGAGCGTATATTTGGAAGGCAGAAGAGTAGCGCATTTCCCTCCGGCTTCATGTCTTCGATCTGTTGAACGTCCTCTTGTGATCGGCCAATTGAAAGGGGTATTTGCATGCGCAACCTTCTGCTCCTGACGTGCGCCCTTGGTATCGCCTGCGCCTCCGCAGCCCAAACCAACCAGGCAACCCTGGCCCAACTCAACGCGCTCAAACCAGGCCAGAAGATTCAAATCGTCGAAATGAACGGAAAGAAGCACTCCGGAAGCCTGGAGAGTGTGTCTGCATCAGCCATTGCAATCAGAGATGCCGCGGGCGAGGCCAGCGTGCCGTTCCAGGAAGTGCGCAGCGTAAAGCTGATCACCAAACGCCGGCTGCGCAATACACTCATTGGCCTGGGCGTGGGCGGTGGAGCGGGAGCGGCCATCGGCGCAGCGATAGGGCCATCGAACGGATTCATCATTGGCAAGGGATACTCCGCCCTGGCCGTGGGCGTGATTGGCGCCGTCGGCGGCACAGTCGTCGGAGTCCTCTTGCCCACGCACGAAACTGTCTACACGGCGAGTCCGCATTAGGCTGAAGCCATGGCGTCACTAGCCAGGCTCACTCTCAAGAAACGCTCTTGGCGTCAGCACGCGGATTCCTTCGTATTGCCCGACCGCCAACAGGTCTTTGTCTCCCGAGACGATCAGGCTTGCGCCAGCTTCCAGCGCGCATTCGATGACCATGTCGTCTTTGGCATCGCGGCAAATGCCGGAAACGCGCCCACGAACGTTCGCGCGCACGACTTTGTCAAGATACTCGGCAAGCACTCCATCAAGCCGGGCATTGGACCAATTGAAACTTTCGGTTAACGCCCTGCGGATCTCGTCAAGGATGGGACTACAGATCGCAAGCTGATGCTCTTCGTATACCTTGTTCAGAGCCTCTAGAGGCGTGCCGCCAAATTGAAACGTCGAGATCCAAACGCAGGAATCGACAACGCAAATCAAGCCGTTCTCTTTCTTCGTGCAGATTGTTCGGCCCGAATCTCATCAACGATTGCTTCTACGTCGTTCTCCGTGTACCGCACAGCGCCACGCGTGGCAGCGTCTGCGCGGGCCGCGGCCAATTTTCGATGAATTCGATCGCGTCGGTAGCTGCGAAACGCCTCGCGGAAAAGCTCGCTGATGTTGCGGCTCTCCTCTTCGGCCACGGCTGTGACCTGGTCGGCCAGGTCAGCTGGAAAGCTGATCGTGAAAACACGGGATGCGCGTTTACGGGAAGCACTCATGGTTGAATTATGACATATTACGATATTGTCGTACAGCCGCCGGGGAGTCACAGCAGGGAACCGTTGACACTGCCCTCGCGCCGGTGCCCGTCGTCGGTTGCCCCACAAGGACCATTGACACACCCCCCATCGCCCCCTGATACTGCCTTCTATGCTGAACCAGAGGAAATCCGGAATTGCGGCCATGGCCATGTGCATGTGTATGCACCTGGGCCCCGTCCGCGCGACTCTGGAACGGCGAATGCGCTAGCGCAACCGATCTTGATGTCAAACGGCCCGGGTCCTCCAACGAGGATGCGGGCCGTTTTCTTGGAAGCCTGCCGCCAGCATCCCCGCCGCAGCCGCCCAATCAAAATTCACACTAAGTTTTTGAGCAAATCAAGGAGCCGATCATGTCTGAAGTGAAGCAGCAGCTTGCCACCCTCGCCGTCCACGCCGGTCAGGTCCCCGACCCGGCCACTGGTTCGAGAGCCGTGCCCATCTACCAGACCACGTCCTATCTCTTCCAGGACGCCGACCATGCCGCCCGCCTCTTCGCGTTGCAGGAGTTTGGCAACATCTACACCCGCATCATGAACCCCACCACCGACGTGTTTGAAAAGCGCGTGGCGGCTCTTGAAGGCGGCGTCGCGGCCCTCGCCACTGCATCCGGCCAGGCAGCCGAAACACTCGTGGTCACCAATATTGCCTCAGCCGGCGAGGAGATCGTCTCCACCACCTCCCTCTACGGCGGAACCTACAACCTGTTCCACTACACGCTGCCCAAGCTGGGCATCACCGTCCGCTTCGTCGATGCCGACGATTTCGACGGTCTCCGCGCCGCCATCAACCAAAAAACGCGCGCCGTCTACACTGAGACGCTCGGCAACCCCAAGCTCGACGTGGTCGATATTGAAAAGCTCGCCTCCATCGCCCATGAACACAAGCTGCCCCTCATTATTGACAACACCTGCGCTTCGCCAGCCCTTGTCCGGCCCATCGAGTGGGGCGCCGACATCGTGGTCAACTCCGCCACCAAGTACCTGGGCGGCCACGGAACCGCCATCGGCGGAGTGATTGTGGATGCCGGCAAGTTCGACTGGGCAGCCTCGGGCCGCTTCAAAGAGTTCACCGAGCCCGACCCCTCCTACCACGGGCTCAAATTTTCTGAGGCATTCGGCCCACTGGCCTTCATCCTCAAGGCCCGTGTACAGGGCCTGCGCGATACCGGCGCGGCGCTCTCTCCCTTCAACGCCTTCCTGCTCCTGCAGGGAATTGAGACCCTCCAACTGCGCATGGAGCGGCACTCGCAGAACGCTCTCGCCGTCGCCCGGCATCTTGAGAAGCACCCCGGCGTCGAATGGGTCAACTATCCCGGCCTCGAGTCGAGCCGCTACTACGCGCGAGCAAAGAAGTACATGCCCACTGGACAAAGCGGACTCGTCACCTTCGGCATCAAGGGCGGGTTTGAGGCAGGCAAGAAGTTCATCAACTCGCTCAAGCTGTTTTCTCTGCTGGCCAACATCGGAGACGCCAAATCGCTGGTCATCCATCCGGCGTCCACCACCCACCAGCAGCTCTCCGTCGAGGAGCAGGCAGCCACCGGCGTCACGCCCGAGCTGGTCCGCCTCTCGGTCGGTATTGAAGACGTCCGCGACCAGGTTGCCGACATCGATCAGGCCATTGTGGCCGCAAACGGCACAAAGGCCTGAGACTGATGCGAAAATGTTGAGAGACAGCTTCTAGCTGCTAGCTTCCAGCCTCTAGCTTTTACTCGCGCTTCATAAGCGGCTCCGGAGGCCAGAGGCTAATAGAAAGAAGACAGAAGCCAAAATGAACCAGCTAGGAGCTAAAAGCTAAAAGCTAGAAGCTAGCGGCTAAGAATATGACTGATACCCATAACCGCAGCGGCGCTTCGCCGCCCAAAGCTAAACCCATCGAGCCCACCTACGAGGGCGACTTTGTCCTCAGTGAGCCCCTGCCGCTCGAGTGTGGCAGTTCATTGGACTGTCCCACGCTGCATTACGCCGTCTACGGCCGGCTGAATGCAGCGCGCGACAACGCCGTACTGGTTTGCCATGCGCTTTCCGGCTCTGCCCTGGTGGGCTCCTGGTGGCCTGAGATCTTTGCGCCCGGCGCAGTGCTCTCGCTCCAGCACGACTTCGTCATCTGCATCAACCTCATCGGCTCCTGTTACGGCTCAACCGGGCCACAATCCGTCGACCCTAAAACCGGCAAGGCCTACGGCCCCGACTTTCCCCTCGTCTCCATCCGCGACAACGTGCGCGCCCAGTCCCTCCTGCTTGACTCCCTTGGCATTCGCAAACTGCGTCTTGTGCTGGGTGGCTCCATTGGCGGCATGCAGGCCCTCGATTGGACCATCCTCAATCCCGTGCGTGTTGAACGTGCGCTCATCATCGGCGTCGCGCCTCTCTCCGCCATGGGACTCGCGCTCAATCACCTCCAACGCCAGGCCATCCTGCACGATCCTGATTGGGCTCAAGGGCGCTATCTCCCGCAGCGTCCGCCTCGCCGCGGTCTCGCGCTCGCGCGCCAGATCGGCATGCTCAGCTACAAGTCGGCGCCCTTGTTTGAGGAGCGCTTTGGCCGCAATCCCAACCTCCGTGAAATCGAAGACCCGTGGAGCCTCAACGGCCATGGCGGCGGCCTCACCGGCGGCCGCTTCGACATCGCCGGCTATCTCGACTACCAGGGCGAGCGCTTCATTGAGCGCTTCGATGCCAACGCCTACCTGGCCATCCTCCGCGCCATGGACACCTGGGACCCGCTCCGCGGCTGCGCATCGCCCAAGGAGGCCTTCGGCCGCATCCGTGCCCGGCTCAGCTTTATCGGCATCAGTTCCGACTGGCTCTTTCCTGAACCGATGGTCCGCGAATTCGCCAATTCCATCCGCGCCGCCGGCGTCGAGGCCGACTACCGCGAGATGATCAGCGACCACGGCCACGACGCCTTTCTTGCGGAGCAGGCGGCCCTCGTTCGGCTTCTTCAATAGCGGGTCTACGGCCCCTTTCCAACCCCAAAATCCCTCCACCGTTGGAGGGAGCGGGGCTGCCACTTTCGTTTGAGCCCTCAACCCTGCGGAATGGCCCTTTTCATGGCCCTCTGAATGGTCCGACCGTCCATTTCCAGCGGCCTGGCAAGGGTCTGGGCTCGCTCGGCCACGTAATCGTTAAAGTTCCCCTCGAAGTTTCCTTGTCACCTGCCGCCGAGCCTTTCTATAATCCTTTCAACACCGCATTGGAAGCTGTGGTATCGTTTAATCCGGCACCCCGGCACACAACCGAAATTCAGAACGGTTGCACATTCCGCCAGCGAGTGCGCGAGTATTGATCTCGATCTTCAAGAATTCCCAGGAGCACTGCATGAAGAAGTTAGTCTTGGCAACCGTGATGGCAACGGCGAGCATCTGCCTCGTTACCGCGCCCACGCTGCGAGCATATGGTCAGGATCAGGGAACCATCTCGATCCAGAACCCGGCAGAATTCAATGCATATCAACAAGCCGGGACCCAGACCGACCCGGCCGCCCGCGCCGCGGCGGAAGAGTCCTTCCTACAGACCTACCCGCAGAGTGTGGTCAAGAAGTCGGTCCTCGACGATCTCATTGACACCTACGAAAAGACCGGCGATGTGGACAAGGCTGTCGGCGCCGCCTCGCGGCTGCTGCAGCTCGATCCAAATAACATGAAGGCTCTCTATGTCTCGGCCACCATCAAGCGCAGCCAGTGCCTCCGCACCAATGATGCCCAGGTCTGCGACGATGCCGGAGCAATCGGCCAGAAGGGCCTCAAGGCCACCAAGCCCACTGACACGGCAGCTGCCGATTGGCAGAAGATGACCGCGGCCACCTACCCCATCTTCCACTCCGCCATCGCTCTCGACGACCTTGCCTCAAAACAGGATTTCAAGGGTGCCATTGCCGAGTACAAGACCGAGCTCAATCTCTTCCCGCTGCCGGCCACGCAGAGCGGCACCGGCCTGGTGGATACGCTGCAGCTGGCTGAAGCCTATGCCAAGCCCGGCGACTCCCGCGACCCGGTGCAGGCCGTCTGGTTCTACGCCCGCGCCTGGAACTTCGCTCCGCCGGCCTACAAAACCCAGATCGAGCCCAAGCTTGAGTACTGGTACAAGCGTTTCCACGGCGGCCTCGACGGCCTGGATGCCGTCAAGACAGCGTCGGCGCAAACGCTCTTCAAGCCGGATTCCGTCGTCATCTCTCCCGCGCCCACGCCGCCTGAGATCGTGCACAACGTGCTGGCCAACACGCCTGACCTGACCAAGCTGAACCTTGAAGACAAGGAATTCATCCTTGCCAACGGTACTGCAGCCGACGCGCAGAAGCTCTGGGCCGTCGTGCAGAATCAGCCCACCCCGGTCCCCGGCGTGGTTACGGATGCCACGGCCACGGTCCTCAAGATTTCCGTTACCACCCTGGCCAGCGTCAAGCCCAAGGACTACGTCGTCAAGCTCACGACGCCGGCAGCTTGCGCCTCCGCCCCTCCCGCGCCTTCTGAGCTGCATGTGAAGGAAGCGGAGGATTACATCACCGCCAACGGCGTCAAGGCCGATACCGATGCCCTTGATTTCCTGACCGAATCGCCAGCCAGGATCAAGAAAGTCGAAGTCGAGCCTGCCGTCGCGGTCATCAAGGTTGCCGTGACCCAGGACGCCAAGGACAACAAGACGCCTGACTTTATCGTCAACCTGAAGGAACCGGTCAGCTGCAAGGACGCTCCGGCTGCCGGCTTTGAATACAAGCTGCAGCCTGCCGACGAGCTGGACGCCACCTACGACACGTATACGGCGATTCCGGCAGCAGGTACCAGGGCAGCCACAGCGCAGATCGTCCTGCGTGACGGCTTCATCCAGGCTGAGAAGAAGGCGGCTCCGGTGCACCACGTCCCGGCCAAGCCCTCTGCTGCTCACCACACCGCGCACTAATCATCAGGCCGGTCAGCTTCGGCTGACCGGCACGGTGAGCGAAAACCCCTGTGAATACAGGGGGAAAACGAATCAAGTTCCTGGGATTACGAAGGGCAGCCTCGATGAGGCTGCCCTTTTTCTTTGATCCCGGCGGATGGGGCAAAGGGCGGTGATCAGGTGTCGAGTAGGGATTCGTTGCCGAGAATGCGGTAAAGGGTTGAGCGGCTGATGGAGAGCTGGCGCGCGGCGCGGAGCTTGTTGCCGTGGTTCAAGTCCAGAACGTACTGCACATGATGGCGAATGACGGCGTCGAGCGAAAGGTTGTCGAGCTGCGAAGCCGGCCGGGCCAAAACGGGCTGGTCAGATTCGGAGGGCAAGGCCAGGTTGCTCGAAAGGATGACGCCGTTGTCGGCTTCAAGGATCGCGGTCTCGAGTACTCCGGCGAGTTCGCGAATGTTTCCGGGCCACGGGTGTTGCAGCAGGCGGGCGAGAGTGCCGGGGCCGAGCAACACAGGACGCTGCTGATAGCGCGCGCAGATGCGGTCAAGCAGGCACTGGGCGAGCGGGGCAATGTCTTCGCGGCGCTGGCGCAGTGGCGGAATGGCAAAGCGGATGGAGGTAAGCCGGAAAGCAAGATCGGGCAACAGCAATCCCTGGCCTGCCATCTGACGCAGCGGAGTTTGTGAGGACGCGAGCAGGACGGCGCGGCCCGGAGGACGGTCCTGCAAGGCACGGAGAACGCCGAGCAACAATCCCTGCCCCGGCGGGGCGAGCAGGTCGACACGATCAAGATAAGTGAAGCCGGCGAGCGTGGCCGGATCGGCATCGGTGGCGAGCCATTCGCGCGCATCACGGCGCTGAAATCCCGAGCCCGAAAGCGGCGAACGCGAAAATAAATGACGAGCCAGCGTGTGTTTGCCGGAGCCATGTTCGCCTTCAATCGAGGCCACCTGCAGATGCGGCGCCGCCATTTCAGCCTGCATGAGCAGCTTGCGCCACACCGCGCTGATGCCGACGATCTGCAGGGAGGGAGACGCGTCCGCGTCCACGAGCGAGAGCTTTGCGGCTGGCTGAGGCTGATATTGAGCGGCGCTCTGCATGGTTCTCAACTTGCCTCGCCTCCGTGGCCCAAAATCAGTGGATTGGGCCGACGCTCATTACATCGGCGATGCAACAAAAAACATGAACGCCGGTGGAAAACGGTGGCAAGCGGACTGAATCCCACCCCGGGGTCAGGGGAAAATCTTCGCGGCAGGCTGGCGCGGGTCTTAAATCCCAAGAGAATGCGGCGTTGTTCCGCTATACTCGGTGCATCCCCGCCGAGGCGTCATCTTTTCCAGTTTTCATCGATCTCAGAATGCTGGGCGAGGAGTCTGCCATGGCGTTGCACGCTGGATTTTTCTGGAGAACGGGCCATTGACCATCGGGACACGACGAGCGCTGTTGGGTGCCTGGCTGCTGGTCATCGTTGTGTTTGAGCATACGGGAACCGAGTCAAGTGGTGCGGAGG
>CAVXVM010000138.1:0-7134 GCA_963765025.1 uncultured Acidobacteriaceae bacterium
TTTATCACTCCGGCGATACAGCGGTCTTCGGCGACATGAAGCTCATCCACGACCTGTATGAGCCCACCGTCGTCATGCTGCCCATCGGCGGTCACTACACCATGGGTCCCAGAGAGGCGGCGCTGGCCGTGCGCCTGCTCGCGCCCAAGGTCGTGCTGCCTCTGCATTTTGGAACCTTCCCGCCGCTCATAGGCACGCCAAAGGATCTGGCAGCGCTCGTCGATGCCGGCGTCAAGGTCGTTGACTGGAATCCCGGCGACACGCACACCGCGTAAGAACAGGGATTAGGCATTAGGGATTAGGGATTAGAAAACATGGATTACGCATTTGGGAGCGGGTGCCCGGAGCTTATTTTTGTAGCTTTGACATCATGGCGACAAGCATCTTGCTCACTTCGTTGATGAGATCGATGGCTGCCTGCCGTTCACGTTCAAGGCCAAAGCCGAGCGCTTCGGCAATTATGAGTTGCGTTTGCACTTCGCAGTTCGAACCTCTTGCGTGCCCTAGAAACTGTAGATATTCACCTTTACTAGACCTGCCGTAGCCTTCAGCGATATTGCTCGCGATTGAGACAGATGCCCTTTGCAGTTGATTGGTCAAACCGAAGCGCTCTGATGCCGGAAATGAAGAAGTTAGTTTATAAACTGCCACAGCTGCCTGAATGGCTCGCTGCCAAACCACGAGATCCTTGAATGATGTACCCATGTTCTGCTCCTCTCACCTTCCACAGCATCGACTCTCGATGCCTGAAGTGAAGGAGCAGACTACCAGTCCCTTCGATTCTCGTCGGTGATCCCTGACCGCTGTTTTCTAATCCCTAATCCCTAATCCCTAATCCCTGCTTTACTGGTCTCTCGTCTGGCGGATCGCCGGCATCGAAGGGCGAATCCCCGTATCGTCCGCATCCGGATTGCCCAGGCGCGGAGCGTCGGGCATGGCCGCAGCCGCGCGATAGCTGCGCAGGTCGCGCAGGATCTCCACCTTTTCCCGCGCGTACTGCCCCGCCAGCCGGGTCAGCGCGTAGGTGATGATGTCGCTGTGGTGCAGATCGGCAACGGAAGGGTCGCGGCGCATATTCAGCCACAACCGGTGAACAAGCTGCACATCGTCCGGGCTGAGCGCAGGGGCGTGCGGGCCGATATAAAAAACCTTCGTGTCGCCGTTTGCAGCAATCACATAGTAGTTGAACTGGCGCTTCGGCTCCGGCAGCGCCTCCCAGGCCTGCCCCATGCGGAACGCCTGGTCTTCTGCCGTCATTGACGTGGAGACGCCCGAGACCACCGTATCCATTTCAAGCGAGTTGGCGCCCTGCGCCAGTGCGGCAAACACGTCGCCCGCCGGCACCACCAGCAGCGAGACCTTCTTGCCGAAGCTCTCGGCAACTGACACGGCCTTGGTAAACACCATCTGCTCGTGTTCGCTGAAGCTCTGTTGCTCGGGACTCAGAAACTCAGGTCCCCCTACACCCATCATGCGCACGCTGATCACCACCACGTCTTTTTCATCCGTGTTGGTGCGTCCCAGCGTCCACTTCAACGCCACCGGGTTGGCCACGTCGCGCATCGTCACCATCACGCCACCCGGCCGCAGCGCCGCCGACTCGCGGCTTACCGTGTCCTGGTGTTCCATCTGGAAGTGGTCTCTCATTTGCCGCGCGGTGATGGCATGCCTCTTCATGTTCTGCCGCTCTGACACGGAGAAGATCACGAAGAACGCCGCCGCAAAAATGACGCCGCTCACTGTGGCGATTGATTTTGTGGCCAGGTTTACCAGCGCCGTCGACAGCAGCACCAGGAACACCGAAATCAGGCCCAGCGGAATCTCGGTCTTGCCGATCGTGATGTTCGGTGGAACCTTCCAGCCGCGCTCGCCATGGTATTTCCAGCGCAGCACCAGCATGGCCAGGCTGTTGAATGTGAACGACCAGATCACACCGAAGGCGTACGCCTCACCCAACATAATGATGTTGCCGCGCGTCACGATGATCGTGAACATCTGCAGGAAGAAAACCAGGTTCACGATGCGATAGCTGGTGCCGAAGCGTGGATGGGGTTTGCGGAACCAGTCGGTCAACACGCCGTCCTCGGCCACCCGCATCAGCACGCCCGTCGAGCCGATCATTGACGTGTTGATGGCGCCCGACAGAATCAGAAATCCCACCACCACCACGAAGATGCGGAACGCGATCCGCAGAAACATCGGCCCAACCAGGTTCATCGCCAGTCCGGCGATCAGGTTGTCCTGGTAAAGCACGTGATCCTTCAAGGGGATCAGCATGTAAGCCAGGATGGTGCCGCCGCCCGTGAAGATGAGGCTGTAAATGGCGATCACGATGGCCGCGCGTTTCAGGTTCTTCAGCTTGGGATGCTCGATCTCGCGATTGACCTGCGCCAGGCTCTCCTCGCCGCTCATGGCGAGCAGGGAGTGGCCGAATGCCATCAGGATGCCGAACACGCCCAGCAACGGCACCAGCTTGGTGCCGCGAAGGAATCCAAGCGCATCGTCACTGAACTTGAGATTCTGCACGGTCGGCGGCGGCGGCAGATGACCGCCCTTCATCACCGCCGAGTAAACGCCCCATATCAGCATGATGACCACCATGATGGTGGTGACCTGCATAACCTGCAGCGCCTTTTCGCTCGACTCCTCAATGCCCTTGACGTTCTGCCACCAGTAATAAGCCGTCACCGCGGCGGCGAACACGGCAGAGGTGTAATTCATGTCGAACAGGAACGATGGATTGTGGTGCGCGTCCATCAACGCCGGTGGCAGCCAGTTGCTGTTGGCCGCAACCACTAGCATCTCGTTCATCAGGCCGGTAATATATTGACCGGCAGACACACCGGAGATCGGTCCGGTAAGAATGTAGTCGAACATCAGCGCTGAAACACTGAGTTTGGCAAACGTCCCGCCCAGCGCTTCCTTCACCACGCGGTAAACGCCGCCGCGCGTGAACATCGAGCAGCTCTCGACGTAGACCGCGCGCACCGCAAAGCTGAACAGCATGATCCCGAGGATGAACCAGGGAGCCGCCGCGCCGACCGCGTGCTCGGCAATGCCGCCCGCGTAAAACGCCGACGAACCAAGATCGCAGAGAACAATTGCGGCTGCTCGCCAGAAGGAGATGAACGTGAGCATCACGGACGATGCCACGATCAGGCGGACGCGGTTGGACGGAGGAGCTACGGTCGTTCGGGTTGATGCCATCGTGTCGGTGCCGTCACTTTGATCCGGTGCTCTGGACTCGAGAAGGCTCTACCACCGCCCGCCCTTCGCTGAGTCTAGTGCCGAATGAAAACAGTGTCAATCAAATTGAGGAAAGCCCTTCGTGCATTGGAGAAATGCGCGCATTAATCCTTGCCGAACAGCTCTTTGCCGTCTTCGATAAAGCTAATGATCACCACCACGGATGAGCCGACGAGGCCAACGAAGAACATCACCTCGAGAACTTTCATGACAAATAGCGCCAGGACCATTCTGCAATTGTAGCTTGATTTCGCCCGCCCGCTCGCACTTTTGCTGGTGTTGGCAAATTCCGTCATCGTGTGGCAGAACGCTGCCGGTTTACCTTCCATCGTGCCTGCCGCCCGATGCGATAAACTCGCCCCCAGAGCCTGTTATTAACTTTCCCGCGGGTGGCGTTGCGGACGAAAATCGGGCCAGACACCGGGGTCCCCGCGGACAGGTCTTGGTCCGTGGGGTGGGAGACGAGGCGGAGGACGAAGACTTTGGCGATTCCAAGGCAAGGACGACAACGCGGTATGGCCCGATTTGCGCCGCAACCCGCGGTCCCCGGCACGCGAATTTTGCGTGCTGGGGTGGAAGCCGGAGGGCTGGCGCCAATTTTCCCGATTTCCGCGTCAATCGTCGCTAACAGACACCCGGTCTGCGTCGCTCCTCATTCCTTGAGCTCGGAAAAATTGGCGCCAAGCGCCACCCACGCGAAAGTTAATAACAGGCTCTAGATGCAAACCCTGCCCCAACAATACGCTCGCTTCAAGTTGTGGGCCGCTGTGGTTTTATCCGCCGTCCTGCTGGAGCTGCCATTTCCACTCGCCGGACCATTGCCCCCCTGGCGTTCGGTCTTCGCCTGGTTCGCGCTGGTCCCTTTGCTGTGGGCCATAGTCCATTCCGCCGCGTCAGTGCATCCACACCCCGTGCGCCGCAGCTTTCTGCTTGCTTACACTTGTGGCGTATTGTGGTACGTCGGCAACTGCTACTGGATTCGCGACGTCATGAGCCAGTACGGTGACATGCCGCCCTTCGCGCCCACGCTCCTGCTCGTCGGTTTCAGTCTCGTCCTCGGCCTCTACTTCGGACTCTTCGGCCTCGCACTGGCGCTCGTCTTTCGCGCCACCGGCAGCCCGCGCATTACCCTCGCCGCCGCGCCGGTTTTCTGGGTCGCGCTTGAGCTCGCCGCCGCGCGCTTCACCTCGGTTCCCTGGGACCAGCTTGGCTATTCGCAGGTGGACAACGCACTCGTCAACCAGCTCGCGCCCTTCACCGGCGTCTACGGCATCAGCTTCCTCATCGTCTTTGTCAACGCGCTCATCGCCGTCGGCCTTCTCTGTCTTCACTGTCGCCATCGGCGAATCGCGTCCGGCGTTGGCGTCGTTCTCGCTCTCGCCGCATCCGCAGGCTTGTTCCTCAAGCCCTCAACGCCCGCGCCCACGGCCCTTGCCGTGCTCATCCAACCCAATCTCGACGTCTCCGGACAAAGCCTGTGGTCCGCTCCAGGCGAGTGGGAGCGCCATCTCGCTGACTTTGCACGCCTCGCCGCCGAGACCTGCAAGCCTTTCATCGCCGGCATCCCGCAAACCGGTGCGCCGGTAGCCAACCCGCTGTGCAGCACGCACCCAGCGCCGGATTTGATTGTGTGGCCTGAGTCGCCCGCGCCCTTCTTTGAAGATGATGCTCGTTTCCAAAAGTCGATCATCGGCCTCGCCCAGGTGAACCGCGCGCCTCTGGTGGTCGGCAACATCGGCATGGACTTCTCACCCGCCGACGGCGCATGGCGTCAGTTCAACTCCGCGCTCGTCGTCTCGGCTGATGGTTCCCGCGTAGGCCGCTACGACAAAATCCACCTCGTCCCCTTCGGCGAATACGTGCCCTTCAGCCGCCTGCTTTTTTTTGCGCGCAAGCTCACCGGCAAGGTCTCCCGCTTCGATCGAGGCGATGAGCGCAAGGTGTTCCGCCTGAACGGCCATCGCTACGGCGTTTTCATCTGCTACGAGTCCGTCTTTGCCGATGAAGTTCGAGAGTTCTCCGAGCTCGGCGCAGAGGTGCTCGTCAACATCTCTGACGATGGATGGTACGGCGACACCAGCGCCCCCTGGCAGCACCTGAACATGGCGCGCATGAGGGCCATAGAAAACCGCCGCTGGATATTGCGCGACACCAACAACGGCGTCACGGCTTCAATCGATCCATACGGCCGCGTCCGCCAGAGCATTCCCCGCCACGCCGCCGACGCGCTGCCGGCGGCCTACGGATTCAATAGCGACATCACCTACTACTCCAGCCACGGCGACGTCTTCGCATGGCTTTGTGCCATACTTGGATTTGGGATTGTCGTCTGGGCCGCGAGAAAACTTCTCGGCCAATTCGCCAGAGCCCAAGATCAATCAAAAGTCAGGTCATAAGAGCAAAGCATGTCGTTGAACGATCTCGAATTCGCTTACGCTCCCGTCCGCGACCAGGTTCGCGACCTGCGGGAGTATCTTTGACCCTGCTCGCATCCGCAGGGAACTCGCCGACATTGAAAAAAAGCTAGCCGATCCAGCCCTCTGGAACGACCCCGCCGCCAGCAAACCCATCATGCGCGACCGCAAGCGCCTTGAGAATCTCGTCGCCGACGATGAGGAGCTCGTGAGCCGCACCGGCGACATCGAAGCCTACTTCGAACTGGCGCGCGAAGGCGAAGACGTGCTCGCCGATCTCGAACGAGACATCAAGGCTCTCTCCACTTTTACTGAAGAGCTTGAAGCGCGCACCATGCTCTAGTGGCGAAGCCGATCCCCTCAACGCCATCGTCACCGTGCATCCCGGCGCAGGCGGCACCGAAAGCCAGGACTGGGCCGAGATGCTGATGCGCATGTATCTGCGCTGGGCCGAGCAGCAGGGATTCAAAACAGAAATCAACGACCTGCAGGATGGCGATGAGGCCGGCATCAAGTCCGCCACCTTCACCATCATTGGCGAATTCGCCTTCGGGCAGCTCGCCGGCGAAAGCGGCGTCCATCGCCTCGTCCGCATCTCGCCGTTCGACTCTGCCAAGCGCCGCCACACCTCTTTCGCTTCCGTCTATGTTTCGCCTGAAATCGACGAGTCCATCCATGTCGATCTGAAGGTTGAAGACCTGCGCATCGACACCTACCGCTCCGGCGGCAAGGGCGGCCAGCACGTCAACACGACCGACTCCGCCGTCCGCATGACCCACCTGCCGACGGGCATCGTCGTCCAGTGCCAGAACGAGCGCTCCCAGCACAAGAACCGCGAAAAGGCGATGAAAATGCTGCGCTCGCGGCTCTACGAGTACGAGCTCGAAAAGAAACGTGCCGTCAGCAAGAAGCTTGAAGACTCAAAACTCGAAATCAACTTCGGCTCGCAGATTCGCTCCTACGTGTTGCAGCCTTATCGCATCGCCAAGGACCATCGCACAAAAGTCGAAGTGGGCGACGTGGACAAGGTGCTCGACGGCTATCTCGAGCCGTTCCTGCGCGGGTATCTTGCTAGCCAAGCGCCGCGGAACTGCTACAGACCCCAGCGACGATGACGACCTTCCGGAGTAATCCATGAGTGATTCGGAAACAATCGAAGAAATGCTCAGCACCGCCAAGACCATCGCAGTCGTCGGCATGAGCGACAAGACCTGGCGCGCCAGCCACAATATCGGCCGTTATCTGGCCGAGCAGGGCTACACAGTGTTTCCCGTCAACCCCGCGCTCAAGGAAATCCTTGGCAAGCCCTGCTACACCGATCTCGATGCTGCCCAGGCGGCTGCCCGCCAGCAAACCGGCTCAGGCATCGATCTTGTCGATGTCTTTCGCGCGTCGGAGTTTGTTCCGCCCATCGTCGACGACGTGATCCGGCTCAAGATCCCCTATCTCTGGTTGCAGGACGAGGTCATCCACG
>CAVXVM010000139.1:0-10802 GCA_963765025.1 uncultured Acidobacteriaceae bacterium
TGCAATGCTAGCCCTCGCGTCACAGGGTGCGGCAGCACAAGGTGACAAAAAGGAAAACCCAGAGTCGGCGGCCCAGAACGGAAACGCCGCGGTGAACAAACCGTCTAAACGTATACCGGCTGGATTTCGGCGCTCAGCGAATTCGTCGATGGCAAGAAGGTCAACACGCGGAGCTACAGTGTCATCGCGCGCGAGGACGAAGACGAACAAGCTGCGCTCGGGCACGAGATACCCTTTAGCGACGGTCTAGAGGGCCCGGTCTCCGACGTTGCACTTCTTCCTTTGAAGAAGGATGTTGACTATCTTATTTCGACCCGCAACGTTTGGAAGAACCTCGGTGTATCCGGATGACTTAGAGAGCAATTGATCCGAGCCCGCAAGGGCGAGAGGTCCCGGGTGTTTGGAGTGAAAATGAGCCGCAGAAAGCAACCGCAGGTCCTTCGACTCCCTTCGCTTCGCTACGGTCGCTCAGGATGACAGCTTTTAGTGGAGCGATTTTTCCCGGGGGTTAAAACCCCCGGCTCCCTCCGCAAAAACGCAAATCCAAAAGGGCCGCAGACATTTCCATGTCTGCGGCCCTTTTTGCGGCTCAACTTCCGCCGGAATTACATTTCTTTGACGCCTTCAACGAAGGCTTTCAGCTTGCGGCTGCGGCTGGGGTGACGCAGCTTGCGGAGGGCCTTTGCTTCGATCTGGCGGATGCGCTCGCGTGTGACCTGGAAGCTCTGGCCGACTTCTTCCAGGGTGTGCTCGGAGCCGTCTTCGAGACCGAAACGCATCTTGATGACGCGCTCTTCGCGCGGGGTGAGAGTGCGGAGGACCTGCGAGGTGTACTCCTTGAGGTTGACGCTGATGACGGCCTCAGAAGGCGAGACGGCCTGGCGGTCTTCAATGAAGTCGCCGAGGTGAGAATCTTCCTCTTCACCGATGGGCGTTTCGAGCGAGATGGGCTCCTGCGCGATTTTGAGGACCTTGCGGACCTTGGCGACAGGGATGTCCATGCGGCGTGGCGATTTCTTCGCTCGACGGCTCGCGGCCCAGCTCCTGCACGAGTTGGCGCGAGGTGCGGATGAGCTTGTTGATGGTTTCGATCATGTGCACCGGGATACGAATGGTGCGGGCCTGGTCCGCGATGGCGCGGGTGATGGCCTGACGAATCCACCAGGTGGCGTAGGTTGAGAACTTGTAGCCGCGGCGATATTCGAACTTGTCGACGGCTTTCATGAGGCCGATGTTGCCCTCCTGAATGAGGTCGAGGAACTGGAGACCGCGGTTGGTGTACTTCTTGGCGATGGAAACGACGAGGCGCAGGTTGGCTTCGATGAGCTCGCGCTTGGCCTGCTCGGCGTCCATGTCGCCCTGGATCATTTCGCGCTGGGTGCGCTTGAGCTCGCCGATGGAAACGCCGGCGTCGCCTTCGATTTTTTCCAGGTCGGCGCGGCAGTTCTTCTGCTGACGGCGGTATTCCTTCTTGAGCTCTTCAGACTTGGAGGCGTCGTACTTCTGATCGAGTGAACGGATCTGGCGCTCGAGGGTGCGCATGGTGTCGACGGTCTTGTTGACCTTGTCGAGCAGCCGCTTGCGCTCCATGGCCGTGTACTTGAGTTCGCGGACGATGCGGGAGATGAAGACCTTTTCGCGGGCAATCATCCAGCGGAGCCGGCGCGCTTCCTTGACCTTGGCCTTGGTGGCAGAAGCCGATGTGGCAACCTGCTTTTCTTCAAAGGCAAGAATCTTCTTCTGGTGCTTGACGAGCGTTTCAATGCGAGCAACGGTGGCCTTGACGCGGGCCAGCACCACATCTTCAGTGAGTTCTTCCTCGTCGAAGATGACCACTTCTTTTACGTTGCGGACGCCGCGCTTGAGGTCTTCGCCGAGAGCCGCGATTTCGCGAATGACAATGGGCGAACGCGAGATCGCCTTGAGGACGCGGAGCTGGCCGCGCTCAATGCGCTTGGCGATTTCGACTTCGCCCTCACGGGTAAGCAGAGGGACGGTGCCCATTTCGCGCAGGTACATGCGCACGGGGTCGTTTGTCTTTTCAAGCGTGCCGGGCGTGAGGTCAAGCTCGACGTCTTCGCCTTCTTCGAGTTCGAAATCCTTGTCGCCGGGAAATTTGGGGGCGTCGAGCAGATCGATGCCCTGGGTACCGATGGTGGTGATGAGATCGTCGAGATCGTCGGCCGAACCGATCTCATCGGGCAGGATGTCATTGACATCGCCGTAGGTGAGATAGCCCTTCTCTTTGCCTACTTCGATGATGTTGTCGATGTCGTGTTCGAATTTATCGTCAATTGCCAAAGTGTCCTACTGTTCTGCGCATATCGATTTCGGCACCGTTCGCGCACCGGTGCGGGCCCGAGCCCATGGCGAATCGCAAAGATTCCTTGGAGGAAATCGGAATCTTGCGCGCACAGACGCAGACCTGCGGTTGCCCGCAAAAAAAGTAGCGGTTTCAGTTCATTGCTCGGAACAGGATGATCGCGCTTCAGGTTTCGCCTGGTTAGCCCGCGAGCCGCAGCTCATGTGTGGGGCAAAGGGGCGCACATCCTCACTGAGATCAATAGATTACCACAGCCCGCCCAGCCCGTTCCAGCAAAAACCAGCGTTGATGCGGGGCCGAGGGGAACTGTTTTGAAACCCTGGGCTGACGGGATTTGCCTTGCGCCGGTTCAGCCTCTGTTATTTAGACGCTGGAAGGCGGTGTTTCGACGCAGGATTTGGGCGGCTTCAGGCCTCGGGCGGGCGCGGGTTGTGGAGCAGGCGGAGTGCCCGATCGAGCTCGAGCTTTTGCTGGGTGAGGAGCGTCAATTCCGCGAAGTCTCCGCGTCGTTCTGCTTCGGCAATGAGGGTGCGGAGCTCGCGCTGCCTGTTCTCCATGGCGTGCTCCTGGATTTGCTGGATCGCGCCTCGAACTTCACTGGCATCGGGGGGCTTGACTTCAGCCAAAAGTGCCTCTGCCAGCAGGGCGCGCTGGGCCGGATCGTCGACAACTTCCATGGGGTCCCGGGCCCCGCGGTTGGCCAGTATCTGGAGCGACTGAAATGCGCCAAGATGCTCAAACCATGCTGGTTGCTGAGCAAGAGCCTGAGCGGCGAGCCGACGCGAGTCCTCATCTTCGGGGTCATCGACGGCCAGCGCCCGGAGCAGAACCCGCTCAACCTCAGAGAGCGTGGTCGCGCGCACTTCCACGTGATCGCGGCGGCGGAGGGCTGCCTGCCGGAGTTCTTCGCGAAGGACGGCGGAATCAATCCCGAGCTTTTGGGCGGCGTCGCCGGCGAACTGATCGCGGGCGAGTTTCTCAGGCATGCGCCGGATGTGGGGCAGAAGGTAGTTCATGGCCTTGACCTTCTGGTCGGCGCTGGCTCCGGGGAACATCTGGCGAGCTCGCTCGATGAGGAAGTCGGACTGGCGGCGTGACTCGCGGATGGCGGCGGTATAGGCTTCGACGCCGCGCTCGCGGATGAAGCGGTCGGGGTCGAGGCCACCATCGAGGGTGACGATCTTGATGTTGAAGCCTTCTTCGGTGAGCAGGGCAATGGATTTTTCGGCGGCGTTGCTGCCTGCGGCGTCGGGATCGAAGTTAACGACGACGTTTGAAGTATGGCGGCGGAGCATGGCCACCTGCTGC
This sequence comes from uncultured Acidobacteriaceae bacterium, assembly GCA_963765025.1. GTDB lineage: Bacteria > Acidobacteriota > Terriglobia > Terriglobales > Acidobacteriaceae > Telmatobacter. The sequence continues at coordinate 3,632 of CAVXVM010000139.1, forward strand.
TCGGTGAAAGCGGTTCCGCTGGTGGCAATCACGTTCTGGATGCCGCGGAGAAAGACGGAGATGCAGTCCATCTGGCCCTCGACGAGCAGGGCGAACTCATGCTGGCGGATCGAGGTGCGGGCCTTGTCGAGATTGAAGAGGACCTGGCCCTTGGAGTAGAGCGGCGTTTCAGGCGAGTTGATGTACTTGGCGCCGGCTTTATCGCCAGTTTCAAGCGTGCGGGCGGTGAAGGCGATCACGCGGCCACTCTCGTTGGCAATGGGAAACATAACGCGCTTGCGGAAGCGGTCGTAGATGGGCCCCTGACCTCCATCTCCCTGCTCCTTGGAGCTGAAGAGGCCGCTGGCGCGCAGGGTTTCGTCGTCGGCCATGCCTTTGAGGCGGTCGCGTAGTGCGCCGAAGCTGTCAGGCGAGTACCCGATACGGAATTTGGCGATGCCTTCAGGGGTGAGGCCGCGGCTCGTCAAGTACTCGCGGGCGAAGGCGCCTTCGGGGCCGCGTAACTGCTCTTCAAACCAGGCGGTGGCGGTTTCGTGGAGTTCGAGAAGTTTGGTGCGCTGCCGGGATTCAGCAGCTTCTTCAGGGGAAGAGAATTCGCGCTTGGGGAGGGGGACGCCGACTTTTTGCGCCACGATGCGGACGGCTTCAGGGAAGCTGACGTTCTCAATTTTGGCGACGAAGGTGAAGACGTCGCCGGACGCCTGGCAACCGAAGCAGTGGAAGAACTGGCGTACGGCGTGGACGGAGAATGAGGGGGATTTTTCCTTGTGGAACGGGCAGAGGCCGGAGTAGTTCTGGGCGCCGGATTTGCGCAGGCGGATGTAGCCCTCGATCACCTTGACGATGTCGGCCTGCTGCTTGACGGTCTCTTTGAAGTCGGACACGGGTCTGTATTGAGGATAAGGCGTGAGCTGGCGGGCGAAGCGTGTGGAACGGGTGGATAACGGGGTTGGAACGGTCGGCGTGGTAAGGGCAGATAAGGCGAAAAGATAGTTGTTGCAACGAATATCTCGGTCGTGCATCAAAGAAAGTGAAAGCCAATTCCTGGAGGAGCAAAACGATGACGGCACAAGCAGAACCAGCCCCTGGAACAGTAACCACCTGGAATATCGACCCGGCGCACTCCGGAGCCGAATTCAAGGTGAAACACATGATGATCTCGAACGTGAAGGGCAAGTTTTCAGGCCTTTCAGGTGTATTGAAGCTGGACGAGAACAACTACAGCCAATCGACTGTTGAAGCGTCGATTCCGGTTTCAACTGTCAGCACCGGCGATGAGAAGCGCGACGGGCATTTGGTGAGCGCGGACTTTTTTGATGCGGAGAAGTTTCCTGTGATGACCTTCAAATCGACCAGGATCGAGTCCGTAGGCGGTGGCGACTATGAGGTGGCCGGCGACCTGACGATCCACGGCGTGACCAAGCCGGTTGTTTTGAAAGTGGAAGACGTGAGCGAGCCATCGAAGGACCCTTGGGGCAACCATCGCATCGGGCTGAGCGGCACAACCAAGATCAATCGCGAGGATTTCGGCCTGACCTATAACGCGGCACTCGAAACGGGCGGCGTGCTGGTGGGCAAGGAAGTAACGATCACGCTGGATGTGCAGTTCATCAAGCAGTGATCAGTAAACAGTGGTCAGCGGTCAGTGGTGAAACAATCGCACGCCGGGCGGATGCAGTTCGTCCAGCCCTGGCCGCTATTCGCTCGGAACCCTGTTGCAGCAAGTATTGAGCTCGTGCATCGAATTAGATGCAGAGCCAAGGAGGTCAACCGTATGTCGCTTCGTGCAGTGAAAGAAATTATTGGAACCAAACCTACCATTGAGGGAGCCGGCGTGAAGTTGCAGCGCGCCTTCGGCTTTGGCAAGACGGGCGAATTCGATCCGTTCCTGTTGCTGGACGATTTTCGCAATGAAAATCCGGCGGATTACCTGGCCGGTTTCCCCTGGCATCCGCATCGCGGGATCGAGACGATTACATACGTGCTTGCCGGCGAGGTGGCGCATGGGGACAGCCTGGGAAACAAGGGGCGCATGACGGCTGGAGATGTCCAATGGATGACGGCCGGGAGCGGAATTCTGCACCAGGAGATGCCGAAGGGTGACGAGCGGGGACGGATGCACGGCTTCCAGCTTTGGGCGAACCTGCCCGCGGCACACAAGATGACCGACCCGCGCTACCAGGACATTCCTTCAAACGCGATTCCTGAGGTGACCGAGGACGACGGAACCAAGGCGCGGGTTATCTGCGGCGAGTTCTGGGGCAAACGTGGGCCGGTGGAGGGCGTTGCGACAGAGTCGATGGCCGTCGACGCGCGCTACGTGGACATCTCCGTGCCGCCGGGCAAGCGGAAGCGGATCCAGGTGGAGACAACTCGGAATGCGTTTGCGTATGTGTTTGCCGGGGCCGGGACGTTCCGCGATGCATCGAATCCGCAGGCCGTGCTGACTGAGTCGGCCATCGATCCAAACGCGACGCCCGTGTATGACGCGAAGAACCATTCGCTGGTGCTGTTCGACCGCGGCGACGAGATTGTCGTCCAGGCCGGGCCTGAAGGAATCCGCTTTCTCCTGGTTTCAGGCAAGCCGCTGGAGGAACCGGTGGCGTGGTACGGACCGATTGTGATGAACACGCAGGCCGAGTTGCGCCAGGCAATGAGCGAATTGCAGAACGGAACGTTTATCAAGCACGCGTAAGAGGCTTGACTCCGGGCCTGAAGCCCGTTTCATTGCTTCGCGTGGTTCAGGGGCCTGAAGGTGTTCAGGCTCCTGCTCGCTCCTGGAAAACCGAATACGCGAAAATTCAGCCCGCTCCCCCTACACACCTAAATCCAAAAACAGAGCCGCCGTGCGCAGGGGACACCCGCGAAGCGCCGGCTTATGCGACCCCCGACAAGCTATTCCCAGTGAAAGCCCCGGCTGAGCTGCATCTTCAGCGTGGAAGAGAGCCGGGAAGAGGTGGTCAGTTTTGATCAGGCACTCGAGGGGTCGACCTGCAACTGTAAACGGGAGGGCCAATTTCCCGCTCTCTTTTTTTTGAGATCTGAATGCGTCGAGGAGGAATCATGTTTCCCAGGAAAGCTCTTGCTTTCGCAGTAATCGCAATCGCTCTGTTCGCCGGTGTGCAAAAGGGCACGGCCCAGGTGGGCATCAGCATTGGTATTGCGCCCGGGTGCCCTTATGGGTATTTCGACTATGCGCCTTATGAATGTGCTCCGTACGGATACTACGGCCCAGACTGGTTTAACGGCGGGATCTTTATTGGAGCCGGTCCCTGGTTTCACGGCCGACGCGGTTTTTATGGCCACGTCGACAACCGGTTTGACCCTCATCACGGGTACGCCGGACCGTTGCCGGGGCGCGGGGAACAACAGTTCAACCACTTCCACGGAAACGAGGCACGCGATGGCCGCGGCAACGTTGGCAACGCCGGACATGAAGGCGGTGGCGAACACGCACTTCCTGGTTACAGGGGCGGCGGTTCTCATAGTGGTGGACGCCACTAGAGAACGGTGCTTAGGTCCCGGGTCTGCCGCCGCGGCGGGAGACCCGGAAGACCTCGACGCCGGCCCACGCATCGTGGGTCTTGGGATTGTTTGATCGTGGACGCGTTCGTCAGTGGGTGGCCGGCGTGCCGTCAGACCAGTGGTTGACGAGCACCAGGAAGACAGTCATCCGGTCCTGGGGGACATATCCGGACATTGCGGGCACGCCTGCCTGATTTGCTCCCCAGCTCTTCTCCGCATCGCCCGGAACGTACCACATCATATGCGGATGCCAGTGCCCGCCATCGTCTTGCAGATACTGGTCCTTCGACATCATGTAGCACATCGCATTGGGCTCGAGCGCCGGCAGCTGGTTCGAGTCCCAAGCCGATTTGAGGGCCCGCGCAATTTCATCCTTTGACTTTGCCGCCATCACCAGCCTGGTCTTCATGAGGAAAATCGGCAGATAGGTCTTCGCGGCCGGCGCATTCAAGCAGTGAGGCGCCCTGACTTTTGGATTCCAGAACTCCGCATCATCAGTGGACTTGCCCCAGGATCGCTCTACCAGGCAGACAAAGCCATTTCCACCCTTGACTGCGGTGGTGTACCCCTCGCGCCCCAGCACCAGCACCTCTGCTCCGTCTGAAATAGACGCGGGAGCAGCGCTTCGAGCCAACGCAATTTCGGAAGCCTGATCCGGGATAAGGTACTGATCGAGAGGGGCCGCGACCGGGTAGGGAGCCGTTTGCGCCTGTGCTGGCAAGAGCGGGGTGGCCGCCAACAAGGCAACACCTGCAACGCATAGGAAAGCAACAAGAGGGTGCAGCTTTCTCGGCATGGATTCCTCCTCTGAAGTTTTTTCGCTTTCGGCCTCTAAATCCGTACCAGCTCGCGTTGAATTTTGCCGGTGACCCAGGCTTTGTTCTCCGAGGTGAGCATGTTGATCTCGCTGCGGACACCGAACTTCGGCAGATAGATGCCGGGCTCAACGGAGAAGCAGGTGTGCGGCAGAATGCGGCGCTCGTCGTGCGTCTCAAGATTATCAAGGTGCGCGCCGGGGCCGTGAATTTCGTGGGCGATGTTGTGGCCGGTGCGATGGGTAAAATACTCGCCGAGGCCCGCCTCGCGAATGACCGCGCGCGCCGCATCGTCAGCTTCGAATCCGCGGATGGGGCGGTTGGTAGCGAAGGCCTGCTCGACGACGGAGATGGCGGCGTCGCGCGCGTTGCGCACGGTTTCAAAGACGCGCTGCTCTTCAGGGCTGGGCTCGCGCCCGATGACGCCAGTCCAGGTGATGTCGTAGTAGACCGCGGTGGGCGTATCCTGCTGTCCCCAGATGTCGATGAGCAGAAAGTCGCCTTCGCTGAGGCGCGCCGTGTGGTCCGCGGTTGGCTCGTAGTGCGAGTCAGAACAGTGGGCATTGACGCTGACGTTAGGCCCGAACTCCCACACCAGCCCTGCGCGCCGCATGGCCTCGCTGAGCCATTGCACGTGGTCGTACTCGGTGTACGGAGTAGCTGCGCCGGCGGCCGGGCGCAGACGGTTGGCGATGTGCCGCCAGCCCTCGGCCAGCAGATCGTCAATGGCGCGTTGAGCCACATGATGCGATTGAATTTGCTCGGCCGTGAGCACCGCCTGGAACTGGCTGACAAGGTCAGCCGAGCTGACGATCTGCTTGCCCAGCGAGCGCAGAAACTCAACCGTCCCCGCATCCACCATCGACACGTACATGATGTCGTTGTTGGGCGAGTACTGCATCGCCATTTTTTCCTGGTTTTGGAGTAGAGTCTCCAGACCCGAACGTAGCTCCTGCCAGCTTGAGTAGAGCGCCTTGCTGCCCGGGAGGGTGTCAAGACGCCCTTGCTCGATGCGGTGAACGAGCTTGCGCGGCTCGCCCGCGGCGGGAATGAAGTAGTACCAGCGGCGCGTGATGTGCGCGCTAGAGTCGAGGCCGAGGATCTCAGCGGCGAGCGGATCGCGATGATGGTGATCGTAGAAGAGCCAGCCGTCGAGGGCGGCATCCCGCAGGGCAGATTGAATCGCTTCGAGATTCATGATGGCAATGATACGACGAACGAATGCGCTCGGATTACGGAACCGAGAGCACGACCTTGCCGCGCGCGTGGAGCTGCTCGACATATCTGACCGCGTCTGCTGTTTCTGCGAGCGAGTAGGACCGGTCAAGAACCGGAGTAACTTTGCCGGACTGCATGAGGCCTGCCAGGAAGTTGAGATCGCCAGTACTCACTTTTGCGAGCAAGCCGGGCATTTTTCGGCTGGTAAAAGGACGGAGCACAAGGCTATGGAGCATGGAGCCGAGGAAGTCGATGGACGGCTGGTCAGGGCCACCGCCGCCGCATGCGATATAGGTGCCGCCCGGCCGGAGCACGCGTAGACAGGCCGACAGCGGCTTGTTGCCCACGAGATCGAAACACACATCGTAGTCACGGCATTGGAGGGTAAAGTCTTCGCGGGTGTAATCGACGACATCGTCAGCACCGATGGAGCGGACGAGCTCGACGTTCCGTGTGCTGCAGACGGCGGTCACGCTGGCGCCAATGGATTTGGCAATCTGCACAGCAAATGTTCCCACGCCGCCCGCTGCGCCGTTAATAAGGACGCGCTGGCCAGAGCGGACCTGGCCCTTGTCGCGCAGGCCCTGCAACGCGGTGATACCGGCGATTGGCGCTGAGGCGGCCTGTGCCCAGGTGAGGTTTTCCGGCTTGAGCGCCAAAGAGGACTGGGAGGCGCAAACATACTCGGCGAAAGCGCCGCGGGCCGTGCCGAAGACTGCATCGCCCGCCTTGAAAGCTGTCACATTGCGGCCGACTGATTCGACAACTCCGGCGACATCCGCACCGAGTCGTCTTGACTTGGGCGCACGCAGGCCGCTGAAGAGGCGAATGAAGGAAGGGGCGCCGCGAATGAAGTGCCAGTCATAGGGATTGACTGAGGATGCACGGACCCGGATGAGTACCTGATCGTCAGTAGATACAGGCTTTTCGAGCTCCTCACATTTGAGGACGTCCGGTGGGCCGTAACGATCGTAGACGATTGCTTTCATCGGCTACACCCCGTAAGTCTGAATATACGCGGTGGAATCTGGTCTGGTTCCCGCGAAGATCAGAGGCCCGCGAGCGCTTCAGCCTGGGTGGGGAACAGTCCGGCATATTTTGTGATGCCGACCATGGTGAACACTTTGTTGAAGTGCGCGGAGAGGCCGAAGGCTGACACCTTCTGACCGGCGTTAGCAGCCTCAATGAGCAGTTGGATGATGACCGCGATGCCGCTCGAGTTGATGTAGTCGACCTTGGTGAAGTCGAGCAGTATGAGCTTGACCTCGCTCTTGGGCAGCGCCTGGTAGGTACCGAGGACCGCGGCCTTCGATGTGCTGGCAATGTCGCCCTCGTAGCGGAGGACGGTGATTGGCTGTCCGGCTGGGGAAGTGATCTGGTCAACGCGCGACTTGGTTTCGCTCTGCACGATCGTCTGTTCTCCGTTTTCTATCGTTTGATTCTGGGCCGGTTATGCTTCCTTGCCCGGTTATGCTTCCTTATCGAGCTTGATGACAAGCCGGACATAACTGCTCTTTCCGTCGGTGCCTGCGACCCATTCTGCTTCGTCGACCAGGGCCTGAATCAAAAACATGCCCATGCCACGGGGATCTTCTTCTCCGTGCATCTTGCGA
>CAVXVM010000140.1:0-6348 GCA_963765025.1 uncultured Acidobacteriaceae bacterium
TCGATGTCGGGTTTTGCCGGCTGCTTGCTGATTCCCGTTCCGTCGTCGATTACCTTGACTTCAAGCTCGTCGGCCCCGGCGGAAAGCACGACGCCGACTGAAAGTTTCTCGTTGAGGCGGTTGCCATGCTCGATGGCGTTGATGCAGGCCTCGGCCACGGCAGTCCGCAGGTCGTCAACCCGATCGTCAGGGAAACCCATGAGTTTGGCCACCGTCGACGCAGCATTCATGGCCACTTTCTCGTAGCCCAGACGCGTGGGCAAGCGAACTTCAACGGTCGTCGATTTCTTTCCGCTCATACCGTCTTCTCCGTGGAGCTGATTCCGCGGCAGAGCGTGAGTGCGGTCATGTCATCTCCCTGCGGACCGCCTTCGGAAAAAGCCTCAATCGCCGTCCACAATGCATCGAGGATACCATCGGCCTTCTCTGATGGGCACGTAGAAAATTCATTCATAAGACGTTCCGGCCCATACTCTTCATCCCCCTTGAAGACCTCGGTAAGTCCGTCGGTATAGAACAGCAGTCGCGCGCCGGGGGTAAAGACGCCGCGTTCCAGGGTGTAGCTCATGCCGGGCAACAGTCCCAAGGGCGTTCCCGCGGCGTTGAATTCGTGCGGCTCGGCTCCTGGCGCGACCAGAAACCCTGGGTTGTGGCCGGCGTTGACCACTTCGATTTCGCCGGTTGCGGGGTGCAGACGAAGGAAGATGGCCGTCACATAGCGGCGGCGGGCCTCTTCACCCTCGGCCCAATGATGCTGGTTCATACGGGTTGCGAGCTCGTCGAGCGGCATGCCGGTTACCGCCATGCCGCGCAAAGCAGCCCGAAAGCTGACGGACCAGATGGCTGACGCCAGACCTTTGCCCGCGACATCGGCCACAACAATCAGCAGAGTGCCGTCGGGCTGCTCAACTATATCGAGATAGTCGCCGCCCACTTCGTAGCAGGTATTGGAGCGAAACGCCAGCGAGTACCCTTCGATGTCAGGCAATTTCTGAGGCAGCAAAGACCGCTGAATCTGGCGGGCTGCATCCAGATCCTGCTGCACACGGGCGAAGGCGATGTTGCGCTTATGGTAGCGGGCATTCTCAAGAGCCACCGCGGCCTGCAGCGCGAGGCCCTCAATAAAGTCGGACTCGTAAAGGGTGAGCTCACGGCCATCAGGAGGAACGACGACCAGATCGGTCATGCGGTTTCCATCGCGATCGTCCAAAGGCCAGGAGAGCAAGGACCCTTTATCGATGTCGATGGCTTCAGACGGGTCGTCACCGTACACCAGGCCGGTGGAGGGAAAAGCCGCGCCGGACATCTCGAGCTCGCGCACGACGATGCGCAGCACCTGCTCGAGGACCTCATTTTCATGGATGGTGGAGTGGACCTGGCGCGAAGCCTCAAGGAGCGCCTGCAAGCGCGCTACCTGCTGTTGCAAGTCAATCGTTTCGCCACCGCCTGGAAGCTGAACCCCAGCAGCCATCACGCCCTCCGTGGAATTTCACTCTAGCACGGCGGAGGGTGCGGTGGTGGAACCTTAATTTCAAGGCTCATCGAGTTGCCAGCTGGCCTGAGCCCGCAGGTTGCGATAGGCTAAAGGGACTATCTTGGATAACTTTGCCCGTCCCCGGGTTTCTGACTGCAATGAACCACAACAGGGTCTGGATGCTTTGACCCGCGAGGATCAATGGCGATTGAAGTTTCCCTGCTTCACCGAACCCGGTATCGGTACGACAAGGAAGTTGCCCTCGGACCGCAGGTGATCCAGTTGCGGCCTACACCGCACTGTCGAACGCCGATTCTGAGCTACTCGCTTGAGGTGATTCCCGGGGACCGCATCCTCAACTGGTCACTTGACGCACACGCAAATTATCTGGCCCGGGTGCTGTTCCCAACCAGGACGACCGAGTTCTCAGTTGAGGTGAACCTGGTCGCCGATATGACTCCCTATAATCCATTCGCTTTTTTTCTTGAACCGGGCGTCGACACCTACCCTTTCAGCTATTCGCCAGAACTGGCCAAAGATCTGGAGCCTTATCGTCGAGCCGATTCCGCGGACGCATCCGGCGAGCGCTTTTCAGCGTTTGTGAAGAATGTCTCACGTGAGCAGCAGAGCACCGTGGCCTTTCTGGCGGGCCTGAATGAGAGCGTCCGGAAGGCAGTGGGCTATGAGATGCGGATGGAACACGGCGTGCAGAGCTGCGAGCAGACGCTCGAACTCGCCACCGGTTCATGCCGCGATTCAGCATGGTTGCTGGTGGAGCTCAGCCGTCAGCTGGGATTTGCCGCACGGTTTGTGTCGGGGTACCTGATCCAATTGGCGAGCGAGGAGCAAGTGCCCGACGGCCAACCGTTTGTCGCCGAGGACTCGGCCGCTCTGCACGCGTGGGCCGAGGTGTTCTTGCCGGGCGCGGGCTGGGTGGGCATGGATCCAACGTCTGGGCTGTTTGCGGCCGAAGGCCATATCCCGCTGGTTTGCACGCCCAGCGCCGTCCAGGCAGCGCCCATTGGAGGCACGGTAGAGCCGGCCGGAGTGGACTTCAGCTTTGATATGCAGGTCCGCCGACTGAATGCCCTTCCGCAATTAGCCAACCCTTACACGGACGATGAATGGGCAAGAGTGCAAAAAGTTGCGCACGCGATCGACCGTGACCTGGAGACCGAGGACGTTCGCCTGACGATGGGCGGCGAACCTACATATGTAGGGATTGACGAAGCGGAGAGCCCGCAGTGGAACCTGGAAGCACTTGGTCCCATGAAGCGCACCCGCGGATTGGCGCTGATGCGCTGCCTGCGCGAAAAAACCGCGCCCGGCGCGATGCTGTTGTTTGGCCAGGGAAAATGGTACGCGGGCGAGGCGCTTCCACGGTGGGCATTTCATTGCATCTCGCGGGTCGATGGCACTCCGGTCTGGGAGAACATCGATTTGATCGCCCACGAAACGCAGGAACAGCAGGTGGGCGCGGCCGAGGTCAAGGCCTTCGCGCAGGCACTGGCCCGCAGGCTGCAAGTGAGCACAGAAAATGCCTTGCCTGCCTTCAACCTTGAAGCGGCAGCAGACGAGCCGGCCGGCTACATTTTGCCGCTCAGGCGCCGCCAGCACAACGGACAACTGATGTGGTCGAGCCAGCTATGGTTTCCGCGCCCCGAGCGGCTGGTGCTTTCGCCGGGAGACTCGCCGATTGGCTTTCGCCTGCCGGTTGAGGTGGTGCCGTGGGTCGCTCCAGACGAATTGAAATATGAACGCGAATCGGGGCCCAATGAGGGCCGGATCATGATTCCAGCGCGTCCGGCGCGGAAGCCTCATCTGTTTGCCAAGGAGCCCACGCGCGATCAGTTACCCGCGCTTTCGAGTACGGCCGACGAGGCGAAGGAGCTGATCAGGCCTGCTCTCTGCGTGCAGGTGCGCGAGAACCGCCTGCACGTCTTTATCCCGTATACGGCTGTTCTGGCCGACTATCTCGATCTGGTCGCGGCCATTGAAGATACCTGCGCACATTTGAAGCAGCCCGTCTGGCTGGAGGGCTACACGCCCGCAAATGACCGGCGCCTGCGGTGCTTCAGCCTTACTCCCGACCCTGGAGTGCTTGAGGTCAACCTTCCCCCCGCGAGCAACTGGGATGAACTGGAAAGAATCAATGCGACGCTGGCGGAAGAGGCGCACAAAAACCGCCTGGTCGCCTCAAAGTTTGGAAATGACGGCACGCACAGCGCCACGGGCGGCGGAAGCCACATTGTGATTGGCGGAGCAAGCCTGGCCGACAGCCCTATCCTGCGCAGGCCCGATCTGCTGCGCAGCATGGTGGCTTTCTGGCAAAATCATCCCTCGCTCTCCTACTTTTTCTCAGGCCAATACGTGGGACCCACCAGCCAGCATCCACGCGTCGACGAAGCGCGCGCCGATGCCTTGTACGAGCTGGAAGTTTCGTTCAGCCAACTGCCCAAAGACGAGTGCCCGCCGTGGATTCTGGATGGACTGTTTCGCAATCTGCTGGTGGACGTAACCGGAAACACCCACCGCGCCGAGTTCTGCATCGACAAACTGCACCCGCCTGAAGGTGCCGGACTGCAGCTGGGCCTGTTGGAGCTGCGGGCCTTTGAAATGACGCCGCACTACCGCATGGGTTTGGTGGAGATGCTGCTGGTGCGCGCGCTGGTGAGCATGCTGTGGAAGCATCCAGTGGAAGGAGGCCTGATCCGCTGGGATACGGCGCTGCACGACCGCTTCCTGCTTCCCCACTTTGTGTTCCGCGACCTCAAGGACGTGCTCGACAAGTTACGCAAAGCGGGCTACAGCTTCGAAGAGGTCTGGTTTGCCTCGCACTTCGAATTTCGTTTCCCGAAGATCGGAACCTTTGGGTCGGATGGCGTGGAAGTGGAACTGCGCCGGGCACTGGAACCCTGGAATGTGCTTGCCGAAGAAACAACCTCAGGAGGAACGGTGCGCACGGTGGACTCTTCTCTCGAGCGAATTCAGGTAAAGGTGGGCGGCCTGACTGTTGCGGGCCGATTCGCATTGGCATGCAATGGACGCAGGGTGCCGCTGACCGCTCTCAATGATCCGGCAAGCCGCGAGCAGAGCCAGGCGATTGCCGCAATTCGCTACCGCGCCAGGCGCTTGTCTGCTACTTTGCATCCGACCATTCCCGTTCATACTCCGCTGGTGTTTGACCTGATTGACACCTGGAAGGAAAGATCGATTGGGCGATGCTCTTATTCCACTTTGCCGCCCAATGGCGCTGCTTATGAAGGCCGCCCGGCAAACGCTCAAGAGGCCCGGCAGCGCAGGATGGAGCGCTTCGTTGTATCTCATCCTGACAACGCTCCGATGCCCGCTCCCGCAGAAGAGAAAAATCCGATCTATCCCATGACGCTCGATTTACGCTTTCCGCCGCCCGGTGGCAGAGGCGGAGCCGGCATTCTTGACGAAAGCGGGCAGCCATGAGGTTGGATCTGTACCAGTCCGCGCTCACCTATGGAACGGCCTACGACGAGTCTTCGAGCGACGGGGTAATGCCCCGGCCGCACTGGGCGCACCTGATGGAATGGTTGCGCACCATCGGGCCTGAAGAACTGAGTCAACGGTGGGAGCGCGCCGAGCGGCGCATCCGCGAGAACGGCATCACCTACAACATCTATGGTGATCCGCAGGGCGCCAATCGGCCCTGGCGCATTGACATTGTGCCGCTGCTGATTCCAGCCGAAGAGTGGCGATTTATCGAGGCCGGCGTCATCCAGCGCGCGCAATTGCTAAGCCTGTTGCTTGAGGATATCTACGGGCCACAGCAACTGATGCGGGATGGTCAGTTTCCGGCCGCGCTGCTCTATGGCAATCCAGGGTTCCTTCGCCCGCTGGTCGGAGTCAAGGTGCCTGCGCATAGTTATCTGCACATGCTGGCTGTGGATCTTGCGCGATCGCCGGATGGCAAATGGTGGGTTTTGTCCGATCGCACGCAGGCGCCCTCCGGCACCGGCTATGCGCTTGAGAACCGGATCATAGTCTCCGATCTGTTGCTTCAACTGTTTCGCACCTCGAATGTGCTGCGCCTCGCTTCGTTCTTTCGTGCGCAACGGGACGTGCTCACGCAACTCTCGGGCCGCGAAAATCCCCGCATCGTGCTGCTGACGCCCGGACCGAACAACGAGACGTATTTTGAACACTCCTACCTGGCAAAGTACCTGGGCTTCACGCTGGTTGAAGGCAGCGACCTGACCGTACGCGACCGTCGAGTCTTTCTCAAGACCGTCGAAGGATTGGAACAGGTGGACGTGATTCTGCGCCGCGTGGACGACAGCTTCTGCGATCCGCTGGAGCTGAGAACTGATTCGCTTTTGGGCGTGGCCGGCCTCGTAGACGCAATCGTGGCAGGAAATGTGCAGGTGGCGAACGCCCTGGGAAGCGGCGTGATCGAGTCGGCCGCGAGCATGCCCTTTCTTCCCGGCCTGGCCCGCCATTTGCTTGGAGAGGAGCTCAAGCTGCCGTCCGTCGCGACGTGGTGGTGCGGGCAGCCGCGCGCTCTTGAATGGGTTCTCCATAATTTGGATTCCGTTGTGGTGAAGCCGGCGTTTCCCTCGCAGGGCATGGAGCCCGTCTTCGGCTCGGAGCTGCCACGCGCCGAAAGAGAGAAATTCATTGCCCGCTTGAAGGCGCGCCCGCATGAATACGTGGCGCAGGAACAGGTCACACTTTCCACGGCCCCGGTGTGGGAGGGCGGCAGCCTGGTTTCCCGAAGCGTTGTACTGCGCACCTATGTGCTGAATACAGGCAACGGATGGATGGTCATCCCCGGAGGGTTGGTGCGGGTTGCCGGTCCCACTGGGCCAGTCGTATCAATGCAAAAAGGCGGCCACAGTAAAGAT
>CAVXVM010000141.1:0-17438 GCA_963765025.1 uncultured Acidobacteriaceae bacterium
TCAACGATGTGGACCGGGTACAGGTTGCCGTCAGCTCGGTGATTGGCGATTTTCTGCAGCAGTTTTTCACCTTCGTCGTGGGCCTGGTGTTTGTGATCCGGTTAGGCGGGGAACTGAGCTGGGCTCTGCTTCTTTTCATTCCTGTTGTCGTGACTTCCGCGCGGAGAATCGGCAGGGAGGTGCGCACGCGCACCCGCACCGGGCAGGACAAGCTCGCCGAAATCCAGAACATCCTGCATGAAACCGTCACCGGCAACCGCATCGTGAAGGCCTTCAACACCGAGATGTGGGAGATTTTGCGTTTCAAGAGCGCGGCGCGCAGGCTGTTCCGTGCCAACCTGCGCAACGTGCGCATCCAGTCCATCAGCTCGCCGCTCATGGACTCGATCGGCGCGATTGCGATTGCCATGTTTTTGTGGATCGGCCGCAACCAGATTCTGCACGGCAAAATGACGATGGGCCTTTTCGGCGCCTTCATCATCCTGCTCTTCAAGCTGTACGATCCGGTGCGCAAGTTCGCTTATTTCTACAACAGCTTCCAGCAGGCGATGGGAGCCTCGGCGTCAATGTTCGTATTCTTCGACGAGGAAGACGACGTGCAGGAACGGCCGCATGCGGTGACGCTGAAGAGATTTCAGAATTCGATTCAATTTCAGAATGTGGGCTTCTCGTATTCGACTGAGGAAGGCGAGCACCAGATTCTGCACAATATCGATCTGCAGGTGAGAGCCGGCGAGGTGCTGGCGCTGGTGGGGCCCAGCGGCGCCGGCAAGTCCACGCTGGTCAACCTGATTCCGCGCTTCTTCGATGTGAGTACGGGGTCGATTCAAATTGACGGAAACGACCTGCGTTACCTGACACTGGCTTCGCTGCGCAGACAGGTGGCGCAGGTGACGCAGGAGACCATCCTGTTCAACGACACGGTGCACAACAACATTGCCTATGGGCAGCCTGACGTCAAGAGGTCGGTGGTGGAGGAGGCGGCTAAAAATGCGCTGGCCCACGACTTTATCGTGAAGATGCCGCAAGGCTATGACACGGTCATCGGCGAAAAAGGAGTCCGCTTGTCGGGCGGCGAAAAGCAGAGGCTGGCCATTGCGCGCGCCATCCTCAAGGACGCGCCCATTCTCATTCTTGACGAGGCCACTTCGGCGCTCGACGCGGAGAGCGAATCGCTGGTGCAGATTGCACTGGCAAACCTGATGCAGGACCGCACGGTGATGGTGATCGCGCACCGGCTCTCCACCATCCGCCGCGCCAGCCGCATCGCCGTGCTTGAAGACGGGCGCATCACCGCCATTGGATCGCACGAGGAGTTGCTGAGCGGCTCGCCTACCTATCAGCGCCTTTACCAGCTGCAGTTCATGGATCAGCCGGAGACGGAAACGCCGCCGGCCGAGCCGCTCATGCACTATCTGCCCGGTTGTGAGCCGGCGTTTGCAAGCAGGACGCAGGAGTAAGAATGCCGATCTATTCGATGACCGGGTTTGCGCGGGCCCAGGTGCGGGTGCCCGCTGGCGATGATGACCAGTTGAGCTACACGCTCACCGTCAAGAGCGTGAATCACCGTTTTCTCGACCTGCAACTGCGCTTGCCCTCCGGCCTTGACGCGCTGGAGATGGAACTGCGCAAGGTGATGAAGGACAACCTGGTGCGCGGGCACGTGGAGTTGACGTTGCAGGTGGATCGCGCCAGCCAGCAGAAGGCGGGCTACAATCGCGAGCTGGTTGCAGGTTATGTTGACGCCTTCAACGCCGCCCGCAAGGAGTTTGGCGTAGGGGGCGAGCCGGATCTGAATGTGGCGCTGCGCATGCCGGGCGGGCTGCAGACCGAGAGCCGGGCAGACGGCGATCTGACGGCGATTGCCGAAAGCGTATCCCAACAGATCGGGCCGCTGCTCGAAGAGTTGAAGACCATGCGCGCCCGCGAAGGCGAGTCGCTGTCGGCGATTCTGCATGGAACGCTGGACCGGCTTGCGGAGGCAACCCGCAGCGTGGCCCAGTTGCGGCCGGAGATTGAGCAACGCTACCAGGAGCGGCTGACGCAACGGTTGCTGGCTGCCACGGGCCCGGAGTTCAATCGCCAGCGGGTGCTTGAGGAAGTTGCGGTGATGGTTGAGCGCATCGATATCGCCGAAGAGATCGAGCGTATGACGACGCACATCGGGCACTTCCGCGAGCTGCTTGAGGCCGGTGGTGAAACCGGCAAGAAGCTCGATTTTCTGCTGCAGGAGATGAATCGCGAAGCCAACACGCTGCTGTCAAAGACCGGCGGCGTGGGCGGCAAGGGCACGCGCATTACCGAACTGGGGCTGGCGATGAAGGCGGAGATTGAGAAGGCGCGGGAACAGATTCAGAACGTGGAGTGAGAAGAACAGGGATTAGGAATTTAGGTTGTTAGGTCTTGAGGGTTTTTGGGACCTAAAAACCTAACACCCTTAAAACATAAAAACCTAATGGAGCTCTTCAGAGGAAAGGGAACAACGACACGTGGCAGGAATCTTATTTCTTATTTCGGCGCCCTCGGGCTCAGGCAAGAGCACGCTGGTCAATGAGCTGCGCAAGCAGTTGAGTGGCGTGGATTTTGCAGTTTCGTGGACGACGCGCGCTCCCCGCGGCTCAGAGGAGAACGGGCGCGAATATCACTTCACCAGCCGTGCGGAGTTTGAGAGGATGATCGACGCGAACATGTTCCTTGAGCACGCCGAGGTCTTCGGAAACCTCTACGGCACAGCGCGCCAGTCACTTGAAGAGGCGCGGAGCGCGGGGCACGACCTGTTGCTCGACATCGACGTGCAGGGCGCGGCGCAGGTGCGCGCCAAGATGCCCGAGGCAGTGAGCATTTTTGTATTGCCGCCGAATCCAAAGGTGTTGCGCACCCGGCTGCGCAACCGGAGCCGCGCCGAAGGCGTGGTGAATGAAGCGGAACTCTATCGCCGGCTGAGCGAAGCCAGCCGGGAGATTGAGAATTTTCGCCAGTACGGTTATATTTTGGTCAACGACATTCTTGACCGGGCGGTGGCGCAACTGGAGGCCATTGTGCTGGCCGAGCGATTCTATCGCAACGGCGAAGCCATTGCGTACCGGTCGCGCAGAGTGTTGGAGGTCGCCGCGGCCTGCATGCAGAGCAACACGCAGGAGCGGTTGAAGCCCGTGCTTGAGGCGTTTGGCATTCTTGGCGACTCGTCCCAGCAGGAGCTGAATTTTGACGAAGAACCCGATGACCCCGAGGAGGAATCCGATGACGATTGAGACTAGCTTCGATTCGAACTATCGCAAGGTTCTGGTCGCTGCGCGTCGCGCTCGCCAGTTGCAGAGCGGCTCCCACGCTCTGGTCTCAACCCAGTCCACCAAGGCCTGCAGGATTGCGCAGGAAGAGATCGACGCCGGCAAGATTTCCTATGTCAAGACCGAAGTCGAGGTGGTCAAACCGCTGGTGGAAGGCCCGGCGATTCCGATTCTGCTCAGCTAGAAAAGAAGCGGTCAGTGATCAGCGGTCAGCGCGACTGCTCGGCCTGGCGGTTGCACGCTCATGCGCGCATTTTGTTGCGTATGAAGTGGGAGCATCATTTTTGGGACTGACCACTGATCACTGACCACTGACCACTGTTCTACAATCGAAACATGAGAGTGACGGTTGGCGTCTCGGGCGGAATTGCCGCATACAAGGCGGCTGAGCTGGTACGCGCGCTGCAACGCCAGGCCCTTGAAGTGCATGTGGTGATGACCGAGGCGGCCTGCCGGTTTGTGCAGCCTCTCACGTTTGCTTCGCTCACCGGCCACAAGGTGATTACGAGCCTTTGGGACGAAGCTGCTGGTGGCGCGGGCGACACCGCCGCCGAGCAGAACGGCATCGAACACATCGGCGAAGCGCAATGGTCTGAGGCGCTGGTGGTGGCTCCGGCCACGGCCAACATCCTGGCCAAATTTGCCCATGGAATTGCCGACGATTTTCTGACCACGATGTACCTTGCCACCACGGCGCCTGTGCTGGTGGCTCCCGCGATGAACGTGAACATGTGGAACCACCCGGCCACGCAGGCCAACCTTGAGACGCTGCGGCAACGAGGCGTGCGCGTGATCGAGCCGGGCGCGGGCGAGCTGGCCTGCGGCATGGTGGGCGTGGGGCGCATGGCCGAGCCCGAGGCAATTGCCGATGCCGTGCTGAATTCGCTAGGCCGCCGTCACGATCTGGCCGGCGAAGTTGTGCTGGTGACGGCGGGCGGCACGCAGGAAGCGCTGGATCCGGTGCGTTATCTCGGCAATCGATCCAGCGGCAAAATGGGCTACGCGGTGGCTGAAGCTGCGCAGAGCCGCGGCGCCAAAGTCATCCTGGTCACGGGCCCCACGGCGCTGCACGCGCCTGCGCACTGCGAAGTGGTCAAGGTGGTCACAGCGGGCGAGATGCGCGAAGCCGTGCTCAAGCGCCTGGTCGAGGCAACGCTGGTGGTCAAGGCCGCGGCAGTGGCCGATTACCGGCCGGTGCAAGTGAGCGCCGAGAAGCTGAAGCGCACGGGACCTTTGACGCTGGAGTTATCGCCGACTGAAGATATTCTTGCCGAGGTGGTGCGTCGTCGTCGGCCGGGACAATTGATCGTAGGTTTTGCCGCTGAGACCAACGACCGCATGGCCAACGGGCGCGCCAAGCTCGCAGCCAAGGGCGCCGACGCCATTGTGGTGAACCAGGTGGGCGATGGGGTGGGCATTGAAACGGATACTAACGCGGCCACGTTCCTCACGGCGACCACATCGATCGAGCTGCCCGAGATGCCCAAGCGGCAACTCGCCGATCGCATTCTCGACGAGATTGTCGCGCTCCGGCGTCCGCGATCTCTGGTGGTGGAGATGGACGAAGATCCGCTGGAACGGCAGAAGCGCGTGCTGAGCGAAGCCATCGCGCCAGCGCGCCGGCAACTGATTGTGGAGTAGCCACCTTGCCCAGACAGCTTGATTCGGCAACCCGCGATGCACTGGTTGAGCGCGTCCGTTTCTATCGCGACCTGGGACTGACGGAGTTTTATCGCAGGCCAGTTGACGCGACGATTGACGCGGCGATAGAAACGGCAGAGGAAGCGTCGGCGCCTGCAATTGTCGCAGCCGAGCAGACCACCCCTGTGAGCACGACAGCAGAAACCGTATCCATTTTGGAGGACCAGGCCATCGCACCGCGCAAGCCGATCAGTGCACCACCGCTCGTGACTACTGCTTCCCTCGCCGCAGGCGACAAGGCAGCCGCGCTCCAGTTGATTCGCGACGATCTTGGCGACTGCACGCGCTGCGCGCTGCATAAGGGCCGCAACAAGCTGGTGTTTGCTGACGGCGATGCCAACGCGCGCCTGATGTTTGTGGGCGAAGGACCGGGCGCGGATGAGGACGCACAAGGATTACCCTTTGTAGGGCGCGCCGGTCAGCTCTTGAACAACATGATTGCGGCGATGGGCCTCAAGCGCGAACAGGTCTACATCGCCAACGTGGTCAAGTGCCGTCCGCCGGGCAATCGCACGCCCGAGCCCGAAGAGGCAAATACTTGTTCGCCGTTTTTGTTCAGGCAGATCGACGTTGTGCGGCCGCAGGTGCTGGTGGCGCTGGGCGCGACGGCCGCCACGTATCTGCTGGGGCACAGGCAGCCGCTGGCCGGGTTGCGCGGGCGCGTGCATGCCTTTCGCGGAATGCAGTTGATCGTCACCTACCATCCGGCATTTCTGCTGCGCGATCCTCGGCAAAAGAAAGAAGCCTGGGCCGACCTGCAGATTGCCATGAAGGAACTGGGGCTGAAAGCTCCAAAACCAGCCTCTGGCTCTTAGCTTTCGGGTTGGAGTTTCGAGTTCGGAGTTCATACAATCCCCACCCTTTCAAGAAATTTCGTTCACAGGAGTTGCAATGTCGAATCAGTCTTCCTTTGCTTTCGCGATTGCTTTGGTCGGTTGCACTTTAAGCGTTGCCGCGCAAGCGCCCGCGCCGCAGCCCTTGAAGGCTATGCCGTACTCGCCATCGCTCGACGTCACCAGCCTCGATCGGACAGCGGATCCCTGCCAGGATTTCTACAAGTTCACTTGCGGCGGTTGGGAGAAGAACAATCCCATCCCCGCCGATCAGGCGGCGTGGAGTGTCTACGCCAAGCTGGCGAACGAAAATCAGCAGTTTCTCTGGGGTGTCCTGGAAGAGGACGCCAAGGCGGCGAATCGGACGCCGGTGCAGCAAAAGGTTGGAGACTACTTTGCCGCCTGCATGAATACGACGGCCATCGACGCACTGGGCGATCAACCTGTGTTGTCGGAGTTGGGAAAAATTGATGCTCTGAAGACGCGGGCCGAGGTGTTTGCCGTGCTTCCCAGTCTGCACCACGAATTTCCCGGTAACTTTTTCTTTGGATCGGGGACGGGGCAGGATTCAATCGATTCCTCAACAGTAATTGTGGAGCTGGTTGCGGGAGGTCTGGGGCTGCCGGACCGTGACTACTACACCAAGACAGACGAGAAGAGCGTCAAGATCCGCGAGCAGTATGCAGCCTACATTCAACAGGTGCTCTCGCTCACAGGCGAGAGTGCCGAACAGGCCAAGGCCGACTCCGATGCGACTCTCAGAATTGAAACGGCACTCGCCCAGGCATCGCTCACGCGCGTGGAGCGCCGCGATCCACATAACACCTATCACATGGAGACTGTGCAGGAGCTTTCAAAACTCACGCCATCGATTGACTGGCCTCATTACTTCGAGGTGCAGGGTGCGCCGGGCGTGACCAGGCTCAACGTCACGCAGCCGGAGTTCATGAAGGCGCTTGGTGCCGAGCTGGCGACGGAAGACGTGGCGGCCTTGCGCGGCTATCTCCGCTTTCACCTGGTGACGGCTGCGACGCCTTACCTTGCGCATCCGTTTGAGCAGGCCAATTTCGACTTTTTCTCGAAGACGCTGCGCGGCGTGCAGTCCATGCCTCCGCGCTGGAAGACCTGCACCCGCGCAGTGGACCGCAACCTCGGTGAGGCGCTGGGACAGGAGTTTGTGCGGCGCACATTTTCAGCCGGCACCAAGGCGAAGACACAACTGATGACCGAACAGATTGAGACGGCCATGCAACACGAGATTGAGAACCTTGACTGGATGAGCCCCGCGACCAAGGCGGAAGCCCTGCGCAAGCTGCATACAATTCGAAACAAGATTGGCTATCCCGCAACCTGGCGGGACTACTCGGCGCTGGATGTGAAACCGGACAACTACTTCGGCGATGTGTTGCGTGCGGCTCGCTTTGAAGATGCGCGCGAGTGGCACAAGCTTGGCAAACCCGTTGACCTGAACGAGTGGGGCATGACACCTCCAACTGTGAATGCATACTTCAATCCGCAGATGAACGACATCAATTTTCCGGCCGGAGTACTGCAGCCGCCGCTTTACGATCCCAAAGAAGATGACGCTCCCAATTACGGGAACACCGGCGCGACGATCGGACACGAGCTGACGCATGCTTTCGACGACGAGGGCCGGAAGTTTGACGCCAAAGGAAATTTGCGCGACTGGTGGACGCCGGAAGATGCGAAGGGCTTTGAAGATCGCATCAGTTGCGTGCGCTCGCAGTACGCGGACTACGTAATTGTCGATGACATCCACATCAACTCCAAGCTGACCAGCGGAGAGGATGTGGCGGATATCGGTGGAACTCTGCTGGCCTATATTGCATGGAAAAAGCAGACCGAGGGCCAGACACTTGCCGAAGCCGACGGGTTTACGCCGGATCAGCGGTTCTTTGTGGGCATGGCGCAATGGGCTTGCGAGAACCAGCGGCCGGAAAATGAACGGGTGAGCGCGATAACAAATCCGCACTCACCGGGTTTTGCGCGCATCAACGGCGTGGTGTCGAATATGCCGGAGTTTCAGAAGGCCTTCGGGTGCAAAGCCGGGCAGCCGATGGTGCACGCGCCAACTTGCCGTGTTTGGTAGAAGAGAGCGGGCGGATTCCCCGAAAGTGAGCCTGACGAATTCCTCTGTTTTCTGCCGCTGCGGGCGATGCTCGGACAACCGGTTCCTGGCTTGAAGCTTCATGGGGTCGAAGAGTTTGACCTGGCGTGCGTGAGGCGCTACACTTAACACATGGTCAGGAGCTTCCGCCACGCAGGGATTGAGAAGTTCTTCAAGACCGGGAGCAAGGCTGGGATTCAGCCCGCTCATGCGGGGAAGCTTTCCCTTCAGCTTTTCGCGCTTGATGCGGCAAAGTCGCCTGCCGACTTGGACACGCCCGGATGGCGCTTGCATCAGCTGAGAGGGGATCTAAAAGGTCATTGGTCAATTCGCGTCAACGGCAACTGGCGGTTGACGTTCAGATTCGAGGGAGAGGACGCAATCCTCGTTGACTATCAGGACTACCACGGGAGCTGAGATCATGACGCAAATGCACAATCCGCCTCATCCGGGCAAGGTGTTGCGAGAATACCTTGGAGATAGGGACGTAACCACCGCGGCCAAGCGCCTCCATGTCTCGCGCACCACGCTTTCTCGGATTCTGAATGGCGCGTCAGGCATTTCTGCGGATATGTCGCTGCGTTTGTCAGACGCGCTCGGAACTCACCCCAGCTTCTGGTACGACATGCAAGCCGGATACGATATTTGGCAAGCATCACGCAAACGCCGGCCCAGGATTCAGCGTTTCGACGTCGCCGCGTAGGGGTGGGGCACCAGCAACTATGGCTTCGACGTCCTGTCCGTCTTGCCCGTGGGGTGGTCGTCCGGAACTGGGACGGACTCAACCGACCGTGTCGTCTTACCTGACGATGCCCCGGCCAAGCGTAGCCGCAAACAAAACATAGACAAGCAGGCAAAGTGCAATCACAAGAGGACTGCGCGCGACACAAGCGCTCGGCTCTCCCGCGTCCTCCAGCCTGCTGCGCCGCGGGATGAACAGCAGCGGGAACGATGCCGCTCCAATTTCGAGAACCGCGTCTCTGAAGTTGCTCCAGCTATGGCCCCGGTAGGCAAGAGCCGCGAGAGCATCGCCGAGGATGGCGCTGAGCCATGCGGTGCGGGCCACAGCGCGCGCCTGCGCAGCAAGGGGCCACAGCGCAAGAAGGGCATTTGCAGTAAGGCGCGCGGTGACGAGAAACAGCGCGAGGCCCGCAGCCGCAAACAGCCAGCGCTCCCCCACGCTCACTTCGCCAAGGATGAATTGCGCGAAGTAGTAGAGATCCCCATCGCGGAGGTGCATGGCGCGAATGACGTAGCCCGACTCCCAGAAGTAACTGAAAGCCGTAATGAGGATCAGCAGCAGTCTGAGCGCTGCGATGCGCCTTGGCACAAAACGCACACAGACGAGTGCGATGGAGCCCATCAAAAGATTTGTGAAGGGTCCGGCCGGATCAATCCATCCTGAGCGAAGGTCGCAACGGAAGATCGAAGACGTGAGCAGCCGGATGTGTCCGCCGAGTGCAAGGCAAGCGCTGCCGTGACCGAGGGCTTCGTGATCGAAGGTAACAATGCACGATGCTGCCAGGCCGATGGCGGCGACTGTCAGCCAGTCGTTCCTGCTGGCGCTGCAGTTTGCTGGCGCCAGACTAGTTCCACTTTCGCCAGAGCGCCACGCCGCCCGTTATGCCGGACTGGTTGGAGACGATGGTGACATTGGGTCCGGGGTCGAAAGTGATCTTCTTGGTGTTGCCGCCGCCGAGGTAGAGGTGGTCCCAGTTGAAGGTGGCAGAAGTCTGCGCGATCGCCTGCCTAAGGAACTTGTTCCATGGCTTTTTGCCGAACTTGTCCAGACCGCGCCGGCCCAGGTAGTCCTCGTAGGTCTTCGTTTTCCATGGATGGTGGCCGAGTTCGAGTCCGGGGCAGAGGCGGCCATCGGTGAAGAGGGCTGAGCCCAGGCCGGTGCCGAGGGTGAGGGTGAGCTCAACGCCTTTGCCGCGAACGGCCCCATAGCCCTGGATGGCAGCATCGTTGGCCACGCGGACCGGTTTCTTCCAGCGTTTTTCAAGCTCTTTCTGCAAGGGAAAGTCCATCCACTTGGGGTGAAGATTGACGGCCGTATATGTGATGCCGCGCTTGATGACGCCGGGAAAGCCGGCGGAAACACGGTCAAATCCGGGAAGCAGCGCGCGCAGCTTGTCCAGGCCTTTCAACACGGCCAAGGGCGTGGGCACGGCGGGCGTGGGCACACGCTGGCGATCGCTCACAGGCTTGCCGTTCACGTCGAGCAGCATGGCCTTCAGGCCGGAGCCTCCGATGTCGATGGCGAGCGTGATGGGGCCTTTGGCAGGCGTGGCCTTCTTCGGTTTCGAAACGGGCTTGGGGGCGGAGTTTTTCGCTTTGGGTGTCATCAGGAGTGAATTGTAACGGAAGGCAGGGAATAGGGAACAGGGATTAGGCAGTAGAAAATCTTTTTTTTCAGAGAGTTTTGCAGTTTCCTGTACCGGTGATCCACCGGGCGGTCTTGCCGCATCCCCTACACTGGAGGTTGCTCCCCCATGCCCGCTTATTGCGAAGTCGCGCTGCCGGTTCCGCTGGACCACACGTTCACCTACGCGGTGCGCATGGGGCAGCATGTCGCGCGGGGCATGCGGGTCATCGTACCTTTCAACACCCAGAAGCTGATCGGCGTGGTGACCAGGGTTGCTGCGAAGGCCCCTGCGGATGTGGAGATTCGCTCGCTTGAAGCCGTGCTCGATGAAGAGCCGCTGCTGAGCGAGCAGTTGCTCGAGTTGGCGGAGTGGATGGCGCAGTACTATCTTGCGCCGCTGGGCGAGGTGCTGCGGGGCATGTTGCCGCTCACGGCCGAAGTGCGCCGCACGGTCTATTACAGCATCACCGATCTGGGGCGCGATGTGCTGGCGAACCGGCTGGAGACAGAACCTTCCGGGGCCGAATCCCGCGGTGACTCGGATAAACATAAACGGAGGTTAAAGCCCCCACCTCCCTCCGGCATTCCGCCTCAGAAAGGAAAGCGTCGAGGAAAACTCTCGCCCGAAGAGATGGATCTTGAGCTGCGCGTCTTGACGCGGCTGGCCGATGGCGAGCCGGTGAAAGTGTCAACGCTGCGCACGGCCACGGCGGCGAGTTTGCCGATCCTGGCAGGCATGCTGCGCAAGAAGTGGATAGCGCGCGAGACAACGGCTGTAGAGCGGGATGCGCGGCGGACGGAGCGGTTCGCGGTGCTGATACCCGAGGCGCGCCTGCCCTCATTGACAGAGAATCAGCAGGCAATCCTGGCGGAGCTGGCCGCCTGCGATGGCGAGCTGCCGCTTGCGGAGTTGCGCAAAAAAGATCTTCCGTCGTCGACGCTGCAAACGCTGGTGCGGCGCGGGCTGGTGCGCATTGAGGAGCGGGCTGCGGCATTCCGCATGGGCGGGCTGCGCCCGGCGCGCGCGCCGTTCAAGTTGAACGAGCCGCAGATGGAAGCGCTGGCGGGCCTGGCCACTTCGCTTGGGGGATTCCATCCCTTTTTACTCTTTGGAGTCACTGGCTCCGGGAAGACGGCGGTGTACCTGGCGGCCATGCAGCGCGCGCTCGACAAGGGCATGTCGTCGATCCTGCTCGTTCCTGAAATCGGGCTTACGCCACAGACGGTTGGTCTACTCGACCAGGCGTTCGGCGATCGCGTGGCGCTGTTGCACTCCGCACTTACGCCCGAGGAGCGCAGCGAGCAGTGGCGGCGCATCCGGCGCGGCGATGCTCCGATCGTGGTGGGGACTCGCTCGGCGATTTTTGCGCCAGCGCCCAATCTCGGACTCATCCTCGTGGACGAAGAGCACGACCAGAGCTATAAGCAGGAAGAAACGCCGCGCTACAACGCGCGCGATGTGGCCGTGATGCGCGCTAAGCTCGCGGGAGCGGTGGTGGTGCTGGGCTCGGCAACCCCATCGCTCGAGAGCTGGCAGAACTCAGTACAGGGCAAATACGCGCGCATTGAGATCAACGACCGCGTAATGAACCGCCCCTTGCCCGGCGTGGAACTGATCGATATGCGCCGCGAGTTCCAGGAGACCGGCAAGGAGCAGCTTTTTTCTCGATCGCTGATTGAGCAGACCAGCGCGGCCCTCGAGCGCGGCGAGCAGGCGCTCATTCTGCTCAATCGGCGCGGTTACTCTTTCGCCGTCATCTGCCGCGCCTGCGGTGAAAAGCTGGAGTGCGAGAACTGCGCGATTGCGCTCACCCACCACAAGCCCAATGGCGAAGAAGAAATTGTTCGCGCCGGCCAGCGGCTGGAGTGCCACTACTGCGGCTTCAAGCGCGTCGTGCCATCGCGCTGCCCCAAGTGCGAGAGCGAGCATTTGTACTACCTGGGCGCGGGCTCGCAACAGGGCGAGGAGCGGCTCGCGGAGATTTTTCCCATGGCGCACATTGGGCGTATGGATCGCGACACCGTGCGCGGACGCTACGACATGGAACGCCTGCTTGCGCGCCTGCACTCGGGCGAGATCAATCTGCTGGTGGGCACGCAGATGATCGCCAAAGGGCACGACATTCACGGCGTCACGCTGGTGGGCGTTGTGGGTTGCGATCACTCGCTCACCATGCCGGATTTTCGCGCAGCGGAGCGGGTCTTCCAGCTCATGACGCAGGTGAGCGGGCGCGCGGGACGTGGCGATCTCCCCGGCCGCGTGGTGGTGCAGACGTACTATCCCGACCATTACGCAATTGTGGCGGCCACCACGCACGACTACGCCAGCTTTGCTGAGCGTGAGCTGAAATATCGCAGATGGATGCACTATCCGCCGTTTGGCGTGCTGGCCAATGTGCTGGTGCAATCGCCCAAGCTTGAAGAAGCGGTGGCGTGGTCGTCAGAACTGGGCCGCTGGTTTCAAGGGGCGTCGCCGGAAGGCGTACGCGTGCTTGGCCCCTGCACCGCGCCCATCGCGCGCATCAAGGGCGTGTATCGCTTTCACCTGATCTTGAAAGCCGCAACCCGCAAGGCGCTCAACGCAGCGCTCAAGGGCATGCTGGCGCATGCCGATGCAGCAGGAGTCCCGCGTCGCGGACTGGTGGTGGATGTGGATGCGCTTCGGTTGATGTGAAGGGGACAGATGCCTTCGGTGCGGTTAGCGTTCAAAGCCCCTCGCTTGACAAGTGAGAAGTGGAGCGCGACACTATACACATGATCAAGAGCTTCCGGCATAGTGGGATCGAGAAGTTTTTCACCACCGGGAGCAAAGCTGGGATTCAACCTTCTCATACCGCCAAACTGTCGGTCCAGCTCTTTCAGTTGAGCCGGGCAAAGACAGCGACCGACATGAACGCTCCGGGATGGAAACTGCACCCTTTGCACGGCGATCTTAAGGGCCATTGGTCAGTGAAAGTGAACGGCAACTGGCGTTTGACCTTCACCTTTGAAAACGAAAATGCCATTCTCGTCGACTATCAGGATTACCACTAGGAGAAACGACATGCGCATGCACAATCCGCCCCACCCAGGCAAAGTGCTACGGGAGTTTCTTGGCGACGTGGATGTGACCGCCGCCGCCAGGCATTTGAGGGTTTCCCGCGCCACGCTTTCCCGCATACTCAATGGCAAGGCCGGTATCTCAGCCCAAATGTCGTTGCGGCTTTCCGCCGCGTTTGGCACCCATGCAGCAATCTGGTATGAGTTGCAGACCGATTACGATCTGTGGCGTGCATCTCAAAAAAAGCAGCCGAAGATCGCGCCCTTCCATCGGGCCGCGTAAGAACGAAAGCGGGCAGGCTGTTCTGGATCTCACCAGTCGTTCGCGACGGCGACCAAGCGAAAGTTGGGGCGTACGCAGATGCAGCAGGAGTTCCGCGGCGCGGCCTTGTTGTGGATGTGGATGCGCTGCGGCTAATGTAAAGGCCCTCGATTTCCAGTTTGGTGCAGATGCGAAGCGTTCGACCTATTTCGACTTATGATGGCATTATGCGCCGCGCTAGCGGACTGGACTGAGCGGACTTGTGCGCCAAGAGATTAGACTACTTTATTAGTGAACTTTCGAATGAGCGGGCTCGGAGTATCCGGAGTGAAAACATGCTGACAAAACTGGTGATTCGGAATTTCAAAAGGTTCGAGAACGTCGAGATCCCTCTAACCAGCCCGGTGGTATTTATTGGACCAAATAACTCGGGGAAGACAACAGCACTGCAAGCATTTGCCCTTTGGGAGTTGGGCCTGCGTCGATGGAAGGAGAAACGAGGCGCGGGTGCACCTGAGAAGCGCCCTGGGGTAAATATAAACAGACGCGACCTTTTTGTTCCCGGCGGCGACGCTAAGCAGCTATGGCGAAAGTTGCATGTGCGCGACGTTCAGAAACTTAACGGAAAGCAAGAAACAAAAAACATCCGAATCGAACGTCCTAGTCGGGGGCAATACCAACGGCAAGGACTGGGAATGTGGTTTGGAGTTCGACTTCTCGAACGACGAGTCGTTTGCATGCCGACCGCTAAGGATGTCGGAAGGAAAGCAGCCCCAGAGGATGTCCATACCGGAAGAGGCAAGCGCGGTCGAAATAGCGTTCTTGCCTCCTATGTCAGGAGTTAGCTCGACAGAGACTCGTCTCGACAGTGGGGCAATCAATGTAAGACTTGGAGATGGGCGCACCGCGGAGGTTTTGCGAAATCTATGCTATTCGCTCTCTTCCAAGAAGGACGAAGAGGGGAATCCTTCAGCTTGGATCAAGCTTGTTTCACATATGCAAGATCTTTTCAAGGTGAAGCTGGATGTTCCGGAATATATCCCGGAGCGTGGTGAGATCCAGATGACCTACAGGGACGAATACGATGTGAAGCTTGACCTGACCTGTTCTGGACTTGGACTTCAACAAACTCTGCTGCTCCTCGCTTACCTTGCGCTTCATCCAGGGGCGGTGCTTTTGCTCGATGAACCGGACGCTCATTTAGAGATCTTGAGACAGCGCGAAATCTATCTCAAACTCAGAGAGTCTGCTCGTGAAAGCGGGAGTCAGCTTATTGTGGCAAGCCATTCCGAGGAGGTGCTGAACCAAGCAGCAAACATGGACGATGGTAGCGTGGTCGCATTTCTCGGGAAGCCTCATCAAATCCCAGGCAACAGGACAGCGACTGTGAAAAGCGCCTTAAGTGTCGTGCGATACGATCAGTACTACCTTGCCGAACAAATTGGATGGGTTATTTACCTCGAGGACTACACGGATTTGAGTATTCTCCGGTCGTTCGCGGAGAAACTGAATCACCCGGCGAGCGTCCCGTTGCATTCATCATTCTTGTTCCCCATCGGTAACAGGCCTAGCGATGGACGGAAGCACTTCCACGCTCTGGCGGAGGCGAAGCCAGACTTAGTCGGATATTTGCTGGTTGACAGTGACGCGCCTGAACTCCTTGCCGCGCCTGCGCTCACGGAAATGAAATGGCTGCGCCATGAAATTGAAAACTACATTTGTCAGCCTGCGACTCTGGAGTCCTTCGCTAAAGAGGTTGGTGTCCAAATAGCTGGCGGTCCACTGCTGGAGGGGGCTTCCATTGAAGCGGCAGTGCAGGCAATGAGTGAGGCAGTACGTGATCGTGTAATCCCGGCGGCGCTGAGGAACTTGAACGACCCTTGGTGGAGGACAGTGAAAGCAAGCGACGAGTTTCTAGACTTGGTTTTCCCTGACTTTTACAGGCGAATTGGACAATACATGGAAATGAGGAAAGCCGACTACTACCGACTCGTTCCACACGTGCCAGATGAGTTAATCTCGGACGAAGTAAAGCTTGTGCTTGACCGAATTGCCGAGGTCGCCGCGAAAGCTCGTCCGGCGACCGAATGAGCCCTTAAAAACGTTACTTCTTTCTCGCCCCGTTACTGTGGGCCTTCTTCGCCACCGCTTTGCGCCGCCGAATTTCTTCGCGAGAGTACATCGTCCCGCGGCACTTGTCCGCACCGCAATTGCAGATCGCCTCGTCTTCGCCGCCGTCGTACAGGCAGTAGTCGTACGTAATCTCCTCGGCCGGCGCAATGTTTCTGATGGCTGTGATCCACACGCGGCCGTTCTTCTCTTCGGTCTCGCAGTTGGGGGCGCAGCTGTGATTGATGAACATGGCCATGGAGTGCCCGTCAATGACGATTTCGCCTTTTCCCAGTCCAAACAGGTAGGTAATGGGCGAGTCCTCGTAGCTGAGGTCGGCCTGCTGTTTGCTGAGCCGATGGCCGGTGTACTCGGCTACGCGCGTGCCCTTGCGGATGGCAGTGGTGGTGTAGCAGCCGGCGGCGTGGATGGCGGACGAGCGAATGATCAGTCCCATTAAAATTGAGCGCTTTCCTCGGGTCGCGCCGTTTGCACAAGCGCGACGAAAACTTGAGAATACGGTATGGCCGCATCGTAACATTGAAGGGGATGCGGATGGGATAGGGAAAAGGGCAATGAGACGGGGAATCGCAGTTGCGCTGGTGCTTGCCGGCTGCCTTGGGGCAGGCGTGGCGCGGGGCCAGGCAGACAATTCAGGCCATGCGAAGACAAAAAAGAACGCCGCGGCACAGGGCCAGTCTCCCGCTGCAACCCAGCCGCCGGCCGACGCTAACCCGTTCCCCGGCGACACGACGAACGTACCCGTGATGCCGACCAGCATTACGCCCGATGTGCCTGCCGCTTCTCCCGACGAGGCCGTCGACAAGATGGCTGCGCCGTTCGACGACCTTGATCCGGTGAAGAGTCCGGATACGGCCGATGCGGCCGATGCGGGCACAGACATCGTGCAAGGCAGGGAATCCAGTTCCGACATCAAGAGCATGGACAGCCTGCTGCCAGCGCCGGGCGACGACGAGCCCACCGGTAAAGGCAAGCATAAGAACGATGCGCTCGCTGGGCCGCCTAAAGAGACGTTGAAGGAAGACATCAACGTGGGCCAGTATTACCTCGACAACAAGAATTGGAAGGCGGCGCTATCGCGTTTCCAGTCGGCGATGGTGCTTGCGCCCGACGAGCCCGAGGTTTACTGGGGTCTGGCGGAGGCGAATCGGCATCTCGGCAACTTTGCCGAGGCCAAAACGAATTACCAGAAAGTGATTGATTACGACCCCGACAGCAAGCATGCGAAAGATGCGAAGAAGGCTCTCAAGGAGCCGGAGCTTGGCAACGCCGCGGCGGCGAAGTAGCGCGAGCTACAGTCCAATCAAGCGCAGATACGCGTTGATGATCGTCACGCCCCACAAGCTGGCCACAATTCCACCAATACAGAGAAACGTGCCGAACGGCGGGCTTTGCCTACCTCGACCATTCGTGTTGTCCATCCGCCTCGGTCTTGATGATCCTGGCCTTGACTCCTTCGGCGTCCACTACATTGGAAATCGTGCGCTGGTAAGGCGTATTCACCAGCAATGCCGTGGGCAGCCAAATGCGGAACGGGGCCATTGCCCGTGACCTCGGCTCGGGTTGTCACTCAAAGGTGCGCCATCCGTCGTTCGCTGCCAGGCCCCAGGCAGCCCCGGGAGATCGCCAGCCCTGCAACCGCAGCCGCGCCGGATACAAGAAACTCTCTACGTCGCATTACCATCCTCCC
>CAVXVM010000142.1:0-8318 GCA_963765025.1 uncultured Acidobacteriaceae bacterium
GATGCGTGGGATCGTCGACATAGTAGGCAATGCTGTTCGGCGTTTTGATCATCCCATACGTGTGCCAGCCCGCCGCCGTCGCGCCGCCGGTAAAGTCGAAGGTACTGCCCAGATTGCCGCCCGTGAATCCCGTTCCGTGAATCGAACCTTCGTTCCAGTCGGTGGTGCCGGCCGGTGGGTTGCTCTGCGTGCCTGCGGGCGGCAAGCCCGCCGCGTTGATCCGTTCCATCACGTCCATTTCGCCGCAGCCTGGCCAGCCCACCGTGGCCTCGTTATTGCCCAACAGCCAGAACGCGGGCCATACGCCCTGTCCCTCCGGTACCTCGATCCGCGCTTCAAGTCTTCCATATTGAAAGCTGAACGCACCCAGCGTCTCCATGCGCGCTGAGGTGTACACGCCCGCAGAAGGCTGCTGCGCCACAATGTGCAGATAGCCGTCAGTGCCGACATACGAATTCGGGAAGTTGGGATTGCACGGAGAAGTGCTGGAACCGTAGGCGCAGTGAATGTCCACGCTCGAATTTGTGTCCACGCCGGATACATTCATCCAGATTGAGGGATTCGGCTCCACATTCGCGCCCGTGGTATTTGTGAACTCATCCGACCAGGCCAGCGTGCCCGAGGGAATATTCAACGTGAAGGTGCGGCTGGCAACTGTACTCACCAGGTCGCCCGGAGCCTGTGCCACGGCCTCAATCGTTGTATTTGAATCCACCAGAAACGGCGTTGTGAAGCGCGCTGAATTCGTCGTCGGCGTGCTGCCATCCACCGTGTAGTAGATCAGCGACCCCGGAGTCGTGAATCCAAGGTTCACCAGCAAAGCCCCATTCTGCAGATTCGCATTCGTCGTGCTCGCGATCGAAGGCGCAACCGTCTGTGTCTGGGACGTCGTCGTTGTGGTGGTTCCACTTCCACCACAGCCGCACATAACCATCCCCATCAAAACGACCGCAGCCAGCATCGCAACCCCCGCTCGCATTTCCGCTTTCTCCATGGTCTCAACGGGAAATGATCGAACTCATCCCGACTCACCATAAGAGCACCAAGGGGTCGGCGCGTCAAACCGCTCGTTCAACTACACTCCATCGGGGAAAAAAGAACGGCCGGGAACGCTAGAAGTCCAATCGTGCGTCCCGGCCGTTCGAGGAGGCCACTCATCTTCTCTTGGTCGTCTTATCTTGAATGTCGCACAGAAGCGGATAATTATATGCAAAGTCAACCCCGAAATATTTCACGACCGTTCGCAAACGGACCCGGCGTGTGCAAATGAAACGGCCATCGCTGAACTATTATTCAACGACGGCCGCAATCTTCGAGGACGCTTGAGACAACCTACCGTCGATAACCGAACCGGCCGCCCACTGCCACACGTCCTCCTCCATAACCGTAGCCGCCGAAGCGCGCCCCCACCACCACACGCGGACCGTAACCGTATCCGTAATAGGGCCGCGGGCCGTACATCACGCCGTACGGACGCGGAGCGATCATCACGCCGCCATAGGCATACACCGGGGGAGGAGCCACCATCGCCGGCGCATACGGCATCGGCGCCGGAGGTGCATAAGCCATTGCCGGAGGGCCGTACGACGTAGGCGGCGCCTGCTGATCGTAGGGCGCTGGGCCGTCGCCGCCCGGACCATAGGAAAGCTCGGGAGGTTGCTGCTGATCCATGTTAGGAGGCGGAGGCGCCTGGTCGTATCCATTCTGCTGTCGCGGAATCAGTCCGTAGGGATCGCGCTGCGGGCCATCGGTCGATGGTACCGACAGATCGTCCATCACCTTCAGCGTGAGCCGCGCCTCTTCCTTCAGCACGGGCCTTGGGCCGCGCACCGGGAGCATCAGCAAATCAATCGGCCACAGAATCGGAATCGACCACATCGTGATGTCGCGCGCCACATGGCCTTTGCCCAGGATGCGTCCGAGATTGTCCACCTTGTAACCCGGCACATCCACAACCCGCGCATCAATCGGAACCACTGTGTTCGGCTCAATCACCATGCGGTCGAACTTCAGCTCCATCCATCCCTTGCCTACAAAGTGGCCGGGATCCTTGTAGTCCTCGAACCTGCCGACAAGGTAGGCGTCAAGCGGCAGAACAGACCGCCCATATTTTTCGGCATGGCCAACCTGGCATAAAACCGGATCACCCACGGCAGTCGTCTTCGATGAAATTCGCGGCTCGGCCGTGGTGCATGAAATCAGCGAACCGGCTGGAATCAGCCGTTGGCCGCTCTGCGCAAAAAGCCGCGGGGCCAGCATCGCAATCAGGATCAGCAGAGAGGTGCGCTTCATAAGTTGCCCTCCAAGGCAAAAAAATGCGGGTACTTCTCGCGGCATGTTCATCCGCAAGCAGTTTGTAGTTGGAAATCCCCGAATTAACCTCCTGAACACAAGGAGGGTTCGAAAGTTTCGCAAGATTCGTAAACTATTTTTTCGGAGGTAACGTCAAATAATGCCATCGCGAAGAATTCCGCGTTTGGATCGCGGATCGCAATCGGCGTGAAGGTTCACTTTCATCCTGAATCGGGAAAGGCGAGTTATCCGGCAGGGTGCCCCAGGTCCCTCGTCAGTCGCGGCGGGGGGCACTGGGATAAATACGATCGCACCAGCCGAGCCGCAAGATGTCCGAAGCCGATCACGGACCAGTGATCACTGATCACTGACCACTGACCACTGCTTCTGCATCGTAGTTCAAATTCTGGCCGAGCCAGCGCTCCACTTCGGCCACGCTCATCCCCTTGCGCTCGCTGTAATCTTCGACCTGGTCACGATCAATCTTGCCCAGGCTGAAGTACCTTGACTCGGGATGCGCAAAGTAAAGCCCGCTCACGCTCGAGCCCGGCCACATGGCAAACGATTCCGTGATCTCGATACCGGTGTTGGCCTTCACGTCGAGCAGCTGCCACAGCGGGCCCTTCTCGGTATGATCGGGGCACGCCGGATAACCCGCCGCCGGCCTGATGCCGCGATACTTCTCCTGGATCAACTCCGCAGGCGTGAGATTTTCTGCGCGACCATAGCCCCACTCGTCGCGCACACGCTTGTGCAGGCACTCGGCAAAGGCCTCAGCAAACCGGTCGGCAAGTGCCTCCGCCATGATCGCGTTGTAGTCGTCGTTCTTCGCCCTGAAGTCGTCGCACAATTCCTTGAGGCCGATTCCGCTGGTCACCGCGAAGGCGCCCATGTGATCGCGCAGCCCGGTCTCCCTGGGCGCAATGAAATCCGCAAGCGAGCGGCAGGGCTCGTTCCCTTCCCTGTTCACCTGCTGGCGCAGAAAATGAAAGCGTTTTGTCACGGCCGTGCGCGACTCGTCCGCGTACAACTCCACATCGTCGCCCACAGCGTTCGCAGGGAAGAATCCATACACGCCGCGCGCGGTGATCAAATCTTCCGCAATCATCCGGTCCAGCAGCGCATTCCCCTCGGCAAAAATCTGCTTCGCCTGCGCGCCCTGTTCCGGGTGGTCGAAAATCCGCGGATAAACGCCCTTCAATCCCCACGTGTGAAAGAACGGACTCCAGTCAATAAACTCGCGCAGAGTGGCCAGCGGAAACTTGTCCAGCACCTTCACTCCAGTGAACTCGGGCGTCGGCAAATCCTGCTGCCGCCACTCGATCGGCGTGCGCCGTTTGCGCGCTGCCTCGAGCGGCACACCCTTCGCGCGCGGCCCTGCATGCGCCTTGCGCAGCGCATCGTAGTCCGCGCGATGCTGCGCAACGAACGCCGCCTTGCCGTCGTCGCTCAAAAGGCTCGTGGTCACCGGCACGGCTCGGCTCGCATCCAGAACATGCACCACCGGCTCGCTGTAGCTGGGTGCAATCTTCACCGCCGTATGCGCGCGCGTGGTCGTTGCGCCGCCAATCAGCAACGGCAGCTTGAATCCCTGGCGCTCCATCTCCCGCGCCACGTGCACCATCTCGTCAAGCGAGGGCGTAATCAATCCGCTCAGGCCGATCACGTCGGCTTTTTCGGCGCGCGCGCGCTCCAGAATCTTTTCGCACGGAACCATCACGCCGAGATCGATCACTTCAAAGTTGTTGCAGGCCAGCACCACGCCGACAATGTTTTTGCCGATGTCGTGAACGTCGCCCTTCACCGTGGCCAGCACAATCTTGCCCTGCGCCTTCACCACCTGGCCCGCCGCAACCATCGCCGCTTTTTCGGCTTCCATATACGGCGTCAGGTGCGCCACCGCTTTCTTCATCACGCGCGCCGACTTGACCACCTGCGGCAGAAACATTTTGCCCGCGCCGAACAGGTCGCCCACCACGCCCATGCCGTCCATCAGCGGACCTTCAATCACCGCCAGCGGGCGGCCCAGCTTGACGCGCGCTTCTTCGGTGTCGAGCTCGATGTACATGTCGATGCCCTTCACCAGCGCATGCGAGAGCCGTTCTTCCACCGTGCCGTTGCGCCACTCTTCGGTTTTCTTTTCGGCAACTTCCGCGCCGGCCGCGCCTTTCAGCGCTTCGCCGCGCTCCACCAGCCGCTCGGTCGCATCAGGCCGCCGGTTCAGCAGCACGTCCTCCACCAGCACCTTCAGCTCCGGCTCAATCTCCTCGTAAACCTCCAGCATGCCCGCGTTCACAATGCCCATGTCCATGCCCGCTGCAATGGCGTGATAAAGAAACGCCGCGTGCATGGCCTCGCGCACCTTGTTATTGCCGCGAAAACTGAAGGAAATATTCGATACGCCGCCGCTCACCTTCGCATGAGGCAGGTTGGCCTTGATCCATCTTGTCGCGTTGATAAAGTCGAGCGCGTAGTTGTTGTGCTCCTCCATGCCCGTGGCCACGGTCAGGATGTTCGGATCGAAGATGATGTCCTCGGCCGGAAAGCCTACTTCGTCCACAAGAATCTTGTAAGCGCGCTCGCAGATGCGAATCTTGTCTTCGAGGCCGGCAGCCTGCCCCTGCTCGTCGAAGGCCATCACCACCGCCGCCGCGCCATACTTGAGCACTGTGGCTGCATTCGAGCGGAACTTCGCCTCGCCTTCCTTCAGCGAAATCGAATTCACAATGCCCTTGCCCTGCACGCACTTCAAACCCGCTTCGATCACTTCCCATTTCGACGAGTCCACCATGAACGGCACCTTCGCCACTTCCGGCTCGCTCGCCAGCAGGTGCAGGTAGCGCGTCATCGCCGCCACGCCGTCGATCATGCCCTCGTCCATGCAGATGTCGAGGACGTTTGCGCCGTTCTCCACCTGCTGCCTGGCGACGGCGACCGCTTCTTCGTATTTGTCTGCCTTGATCAGCCTGGCGAACTGCGGCGAACCGGCAACGTTGGTCCGCTCGCCCACGAGGATGAAGATGCCGCGCTGCTGCACGAAGGGCTGCGAACCGGAAAGCCGAAGCGGCTTGAAGTCGTTCTTCGCACTCATGCCTCGACCCCGTTCTCCCCAAGCGCTTCCCGTGCCCCATCCAAAAGCGCGTTCAGAGAATCCCGGGTGCCCCCGGTCCCTCGCACTTGGGGACCGGGGAAAGAACCAAACTCCCGCGGAGCCTTGCCCTCCAGAGCCTTCGCAATCGCCGCAATGTGCTCCGGCGTGTTCCCGCAGCATCCGCCCGCAATATTGATCAGCCCGCCCTCGGCAAACTCGCCCAGGTAGCGCGCCATGTCCGCCGGTCCCAGGTCAAAGCCCGTCGCCGACAACGGATTCGGCAACCCCGCATTCGGATAGCACGACACCGCCACGTTGGCCTTCTCTGCCAGCTCCTCGAGAAACGGATACATCAGGTCAGGCCCGAGCGAGCAGTTCAGTCCCACAGCAATCGGCTTCACATGCTCCACCGCAATCCAGAACGCCTCAATCGTTTGCGCGGAGATCATGGTCTCGCCGCCGCGACCCACCGCCGCTGAAATCATCACCGGCAGCTCACGGCCCTCCGCGTCAAACACCTCGCGAATCGCCACCAGCGCGGCTTTCGCATTCAGCGAATCGAAGATCGTCTCCACCAGCAGCAGGTCGACTCCGCCCGCCATCAGCGCTCGCACCTCTTCCGCGTACGCCGTCTTCACCTGGTCGAAGGTCGCCACTCTGAAGCCCGCATCGTCGGCGTCAGGTGAGTTTGAGAGCGAAACCGTCAGCGGCCCGATGGCTCCCGCCACAAACCGCGGCCGCCCCGTCGCCTTCGCCACCTCGTCCGCCACTTCGCGGCACTGCCGTGCCGACTGCTCGTTGATCTCCCACGCCAGGTTGCGCAAAAACTCGTCTTCAATCACCTTCTGGTAAAACTCGGGATCCTTCCGTCCGCCGTGTTCGCGCGGATCCTCCACAAAAAACTCGCTCTGCGTAATGCTGGTCGCGCCAAAGGTGTTGGTCTCGATGATGTCCGCGCCCGCCTCGAGAAACCGCCGGTGAATGTCCTTGATCATCTTGGGCTGCGTCAGCGAGAAAAGGTCGCCGTTGTTCAGCAGGTCCTTCTTCGCATCCTTGAACCGCTCCCCGCGGATGTCCGACTCCGTCATCCCGTAGGTGCGGATCGTCGTGCCCATCGCCCCATCAATAATGGCGATACGCTTTTTCAAAACCTGATAAAGAGGATGTTTCTCGAAATCCGCCAAAATCGCTCCCGGCCCCCACCCCATTTGATTCAGCGCCGACGCCGGGGGTTCGAGCCTTGCCGGCCGACCATGAAAGCATGGGGAAGCGGCCTGCTATCAAGAATATCCGACCCACCCCCAGCCCTCCGCCGGTTTCGCGGCAAACGGACCCACACCGTCACTGGACAGTCGCCAAACCGGGCTCAACGGCGCTCCAAGGGCCCTCAATCCCGATGCTCTAGACTGGAAGCTGGACACTCATCAATGAAGTTTTTCGGCAGCAAAAACGACCCGCCCGCACCTCCGGACAGCGAAGAGCCAGCCCCGCAAGGCCTCTTCGCCCGCATGAAGCAGGCCGTCTCGCGCACCCGCGAGTCGCTCTCCACCAAGATTGAAGGCATTGCCGCGCTCACCCGCGTGGTCGACGAGCAGGACTTCGAAGCCCTTGAATCCGCGCTCCTGTCGAGCGACATCGGCCTCCAGACCACCACCACCATCCTCGACGCACTCCGCGACCGCGCCCTGCGCAAAGACATTCAAGGCGGAGACGAGCTGCGCGCGCTTCTCAAGGATCAGATGATTGCGATCCTGCGCGCCCCGCAAAGCGAAATCCCCACGCCCGACGTGCCGCCCAAGGTGACTTTTTTAGTCGGTGTTAACGGCACCGGCAAAACCACCACCAGCGGCAAGCTCGCCGCCTGGAGCCGTGCCCAGGGCAACTCCGTGCTTTTGTGCGCCGCGGATACATTCAGGGCAGCCGCAATCGAGCAGCTTGAAGTCTGGGCCGCACGCTCCGGCGTTGAAATGATCAAGACAAAACATGGCGGCGATCCGGCCGCCGTGCTCTTCGACGCCATCTCCGCCAGCAAGGCACGCAACATCCACGACCTCTACGTCGACACCGCCGGCCGCCTCCACACCAAGACCGGTTTGATGGACGAACTCGACAAGATGCGCCGCACCGCCGCGCGTTTGATTCCCGGCGCTCCGCATGAAGTGCTGCTGGTGATGGATGCAACGACGGGGCAGAACGGCCTGCAGCAGGCGCGCTTGTTCACCGAGTCCGCGGGCGTCACCGGCATCGTGCTCACCAAGCTCGACGGCACCGCCAAGGGCGGCATCGCCGTGGCCATCGCCAAGGAGATGAATCTGCCGGTGCGCTTCGTCGGCGTAGGCGAAAAAATGTTGGACCTGCTGGAGTTTTCGCCGGAGGACTTTGTCGATTCGCTGCTGGGGTAAGATAGTCCCCCCCAACTCTGACTGGCTCCATGGAGCCCATCCAGCCCTCAAAGCGTGAATCGATTGGCGAATCCTCACTTTGGCCAAAAGCGAGCATGGGTACTGTTAATTCTTGATTGCATCTTTAACAGGAAGTTATCGATCGTCTCCCGGGCAGCTATTCTGAATACTCTTCTGATGCCTTTCAACCTTCGAAATCGGCTGTTGCTGCAGTTGGTCTTTGTGCTCGGGCTTTGCACGCCGTTGCACGCTCAACTGCCGTTCTATACCGATGACACCGGGACCACCGACCGTGGAAAATGGCACTTCGAATTCTTCAACGAGTACGACGCACTCCAGCTTCAGTATCCCAACGTCCGTCAAAACACCGCCAACTTCAAGCTCAACTACGGCCTGCCCCACAATCTGGAGCTCGATGTCGACGCCCCCTATCTCACCATCCAGAGGACCGCGGGAAACCCGGCCTCCAGCGGTCTAGGGGACACGAATCTTGGCATCAAGTGGACATGGCATAAAGAGCACAGTGGCTCCCG
>CAVXVM010000143.1:0-19087 GCA_963765025.1 uncultured Acidobacteriaceae bacterium
CGTACTCGAGTATTCGTCTCTCGCTCGCTGGCGCTTTCCGTTTTCCCCGCACGATATTGGACAGTATCCGCTGGCGAATGGGCAGGTGTACGGTGGCGGAGAAAGAACTGAAGAGGACCAGATGCCGGTGGAGGAGAGCGGCAATATGCTCATTCTCATCGATGCATTGGCGCGTGCAGAAGGGACCGCGCAGCTTGCCGAGCGCTATTGGCCGGAGCTCACAAAGTGGGCGAAGTTCCTCAAAGACAAGGGCCTCGACCCGGAGAATCAGTTGAGTACCGACGACTTTGCCGGGCACCTTGCGCACAACGCCAATCTCTCCATCAAGGCGATTGAAGGCCTCGCAGCCTATGCCGACCTGGCGCATCAGCTCAAACATGAGGACATCGCCACTGACTACAGCTCGACCGCAAGATCCATGGCCGCAAAATGGGTCACGATGGCCGCCGAAGGCGATCACTACAAGCTTGCCTTCAACAGTCCCGATACCTGGAGCCAGAAATACAACCTGGTGTGGGACCAGATTCTTGGCTTTAATCTCTTTCCGAAAAATGTGCGCGAGACAGAGCTTGCCTATTACATGAAAAGGATCAACCGCTACGGACTGCCACTCGATGTCCGGGCCGACTACACCAAACTCGACTGGTCCGTCTGGACAGCGACGCTTGCATCGGATCCAAAGGAGTTCAACGCGCTCATCGATCCCATTTATCAGTGGACCAACGAGACACCAGACCGCGTACCTCTGTCCGATTGGTATGACACGAAGACCGGAAAGCAGATAGGATTCCAGGCACGCAGCGTGGTGGGCGGTGTTTTCATCAAAGCCCTCTCTGACCCGCAGCTCGCGGCAAAGTGGAACAAACTGAGCAGCACACCGAGCTCCGGGCCTACACCCTTTGATTGACCTGACCCTCGCCCAAATGGGCCAAGACAAGGATTGCTCAAGCTCCTATTCTTGATTTGTCTCCTACAGATGGATCTAGTTTGACTTCGGGCGGCTGCCCCTCACCAGGGCAGCCGCCCTTTCTTTCCCCTGTGCCAGCCTGCCTCAACTCGGAATTGGCACATTGATTCGCTTGCATTACAGCCCCTGAAACCATGAAAATTCCAGATGCCTGAGAAATCCCGGCAAGGCAGATAGGTTAACCATGAAAACGAGAATTAATTCTGGACTCATCTTCGCCCTGGCGCTCACGCTGGCCGGCGCCACATTCGCTATCGCGCAACAAACCGGGACGGGCAAAGCTTTTCCATCCCTCAGGCCAAAAGGCCCGTGCGACATCTACGCCGCCGCAGGCGACCCCTGTGTGGCCGCCCACAGCACCACGCGCGCTCTCTACGCCGCCTACAATGGCCCGCTCTACCAGGTCATGCGGCAGTCAGACGATGGCAAGCTGAACATCGGCGTCGTGCAGCCGGTTGCGTCGTCGGACGCAGGCGGCTACGCCAACGCCGCCGCTCAGGATGCCTTCTGCGCCAACACCTACTGCTGGATTACGACCATCTACGACCAATCCCCCAAGCACAACGACCTGACCCAGGCGCCGCGCGGCGGATTCAGCGGCCCCGCCATGGGCGGGTTTAACAACATTCCGCTTGCGGACATGGCGCCGATCACGATCATGGGTCACAAGGCCTACGGCGTCTTTATCGAGCCGGGCATGGGGCTTCGCCACAACGACGCCAGGGGAACCGCGGTCGATGACCAGGCCGAAGGACAGTACTGGGTGATCAACGGCCTGCATTTCAACTCCGGCTGCTGTTTCGATTACGGCAACGCCGAGATCGATAGCCGCGACGACGACAACGGCACCATGGAGACCGCCTACTTCGGCAACGCCACACCCTGGTTTCACGGCAATCCTCCGGGCCCGTGGGTTATGACCGACCAGGAGAACAATCTTGTCGGTTGCGTTAATAAGGATGGGTCAAAGCCTTGCAAGAACCTGCCTACCGTTACATGGCGATTTGTGACGGCGATAGCGAAGGGCGAACCGCACCACTGGACTTCGATGGGTGGTGATGCGCAGCGGGGCACGCTGTCGGTCATGTTCGACGGACCGCGCGTGGACGGAACCTACGATCCCATGCGCAAGCAAGGGGCCATCCTGCTGGGAAACGGCGGCGACAACAGCAACGGATCGCAAGGCACCTTCTATGAAGGGGCGATGACGGCGGCAGGTACTTTCCCAACCGACGCGACAGACCAACTGATTCAGGCCAATGTCGTGGCTGCCCAATATGCCGCGCCGCATCTCAGCCTTGCGTCCGCGTCGGCAACGGCCGCTCCGCCGGGACTCCAGACCTTCTCGCCCGGCACCTCGCAGGACGTTACCGTAACGTTCACAAACTCTACGGAGTCGCCCGCAGCGGGCGTCAAGCTCAGCCTTTCCGTGCCCGGACCGCAGTGGTCTGCCGTCGTTTCGGGAAGCACAGCGAAATTGAAGACGTTCGAAGATCCGGTCGCGCCGGGAGCGACCGTGAGCGCCAACTTCAAGGTCACTTCGGGGCCGGCGGCCTATAACGGCGACCTGGTTGCTCACCTTTCGTGGACCGGCCCCAAGGGCAAAACGCACTCGGAGTCCGCCGTCGAAAAAGCAAGGAACGTCAGCCCCATCAAGATCAACGAATATCGCATCAGTTCCGGAGCTTCAAACCCGACCAACTCATTCATCGAGCTGTACAACGCGGGCGCAAAAGACGTCGACATCTCCAACTGGACCCTCACCGAGCACCCCTCCCAGCAGCCCATCGCTTCCACTATCAAAATACCGGCCGGGACCAAGCTCACGGCCCAGGGCTTCTACCTGCTCGGACTCTCCAACTCCGGGCTGGCGGTTCCAGCGCAGAAGGGCGACACCACCCTTAACGTCAGAAGCACCACGGGCATGTCGGTCGGAGATACAGTCCGCATCGACACCGGCTCCGCCGTGGAGACCCGTAAGATCGCAAAGCTGGGAACGGCAGCCGGCACCAGTACGACACTTTGGCAGCCTGTCCCCGAGGGTCCGGTCATCACCATTCCCGCCGGCTCCTCCAATGTACCGGTCACCAGCACCACGGGTTTCGTGGTCGGCGAGAAAATCGCTCTCGGATATGGCGCCACCTATCCCGCCGTGGCCAAAAGCCTCGAGCGTTACGAGGTCGCCACCGTAACTGCAATCGGCAAGCCGGGTACGCAAGCCTTCCTGGGCGCGGATGCGCCCGCCGGCTCCACCAACATACAGGTCACCTCAGTCGCCAATATTTCTGTTGGTGACAAGATCAGGCTCGACATCGGCAGCGTCGGCCATGGCATTGAGACGGTGACGGTCAAGCATGTGGGAACGCAGGCCAGCCGAAGCAATCTCACGGCAAGCGCCGCTGTCGGCGCCACCAATATCAAGGTCCGCGGCGTGAACGGTTTCGCCGTCGGCGACAAGCTGACGATTGGCACTCCGGCAAATCGTCAGCGGGCCACCATCACGGCAGTCGGCACTGGGGGCCCCATGGGAACAGGCTTGGACTTCACGCCGGCCCTGCAGCAGGCGCACATCGTGGCTGAGTCGGTCGTCGTTCCGGGAACTGGCCTTGACCTGGCTGCGCCGCTCAAGTTCAGCCATGCGGCCAACCTTCCCTTCGCCGATCGAGGAATGGGAATCAGCTTCAAGCCGGCTACGGCCTTCGCTCATTCCAGCAACGAGCCCGTCCAGCCCTTAGGCACTGGCATCACACTCGACCGTCCGCTCGCCGCCGGCCACGCCATCAATGCGGTTGTCGGTGACTCCGCCGCGTCGAGCGCTGGCTACGAGGGCACTACGGCTCCCAGCCAATGGTTCGGTGGCCCCGTGCTTACCTCGGTCAGCGCCAGCAGTTTCACGCCTACACCTCCCACGCTTACCGCCGGCAGCATTGTGCTGCGCGACGCGGCCGATCTGGTGGTCGACAGCCTCAACTACGGCGCTCTCGTCGATCCATGGGCAGCCGAGGGCTATCAGGCCGCGTCTGGAGCGGCGCAGAGTGGCTGCTTCGCGCCAGCACCGGGCGCAGCCAGATCCTTCGGGCCCCAAACCACCATTTCCGACGTCGCCAATCGAAGTGCAGGCCGCTTCCCTGACGGCAACGACATCGACAGCAATTGCAACGATTTCCTCACGCAGCCCGCCACCAACCTGCTGGCCGCTTCCGCCGCCGGCGCAACCAACATCAAAGTTGGCAGCGTGGCAGACTTTGCCGCCGGCCAAACCATCAAGGTGGATTCCGGCGCAAGCCGCGAGACGGCTGTCATCGCAGCGGTCGGCACGGCCGGCGCAACCGTATCTGCAACTCGCACCACTGCAGGCGTCACCGTCATCCCTGTCGCCGGCCTCATGGGCTTCAGTCCCGGCCAGACCATCGAAATCGACACCGGCGCGAATCATGAAACGGCGGTCGTCGCCTCCACCAACTACAGAGGCGGCGCCGCAATCACGGTCAACGCGCCGCTCACCCGTGCCCACGCGGCCGGAGTCGAGGTCTCCGGCACCGGTATCACCATCACAGCCCCACAGGCGCAGGCGCATGCCAGCGGGGCGCCGGTCATCTCCACGCTTCCTACTCCCGGCGCGCCCAATCAATATTCTCAGCCGCGTCATCTACAGCCCTGACTCCGTTACGCGCGTTTATCTGGGTTCGGACCGTTGTTCCAAAAGCTCGCTCGCGACGGAGATGCGCTTCAATCTGAGTTCGCAGCCCATGATCGGGAGGTTGAACTGACCCGCATCAACATCGCGACGAAGCGTTGTAGCATGAATCTATGATTGACTTGAATTTCTGTTCAATCGACGAAATTCTGAGTAAGCGGAGAACCCTTCGCAGGGAGCTATTGGCCGCGACGAATCTTCAGGAATTACGTATCGCTGTTCTTGGCGGCTCAACTACGGACGAATTGGTAAACCTGCTGGAATTGCTGCTGTTATCGTCGGGATTTCGCCCAGTCATTCATCAATCGGAATATTGCCGTTTCTACGAGGATGCCGTAGTTGATCCTCAAGCCTTGATCGATTTCAAGCCTGACCTCGTCTACATCCATACCTCCTGCCTGAATATTCAGAATGCGGCGCCACTTAACTGTACAGAGGCAGACCTTACGGGCTACGTGCAGGCTGAAACGGCGCGCTACTGCCAGATATGGGATTCGCTCGAACGCAATGTCGGCTGTCAGCTGATTCAGAACAATTTTGAGGCGCCTCCGCGGGCAATCCTGGGGAATATGGATTCGGTATCGCCGGGTGGGATGAGCCGCTTTCTGATGCAGCTGAATATCGCATTTGCGCAGGAGACAGCGAAGAGGCCCAAGGTCATTCTTCAGGATGTTCACGGCATTTCCGCCAGGTTGGGCACCCGTCAATGGTTCGATTGGAACCGCTACTTCATGTACAAACTGTTGTTGACTCCCGAGGCCAATCTTGAGCTGGCGCGTTCTTTGAGTTCGATTGTCGGGGCGATGTATGGCAAGA
Source organism: uncultured Acidobacteriaceae bacterium (assembly GCA_963765025.1). Lineage (GTDB taxonomy): Bacteria > Acidobacteriota > Terriglobia > Terriglobales > Acidobacteriaceae > Telmatobacter. Next base: position 5,481 of record CAVXVM010000143.1, read on the forward strand.
GCCGGAAGGTACTCGTGCTCGACCTCGATAACACGCTTTGGGGAGGCGTGATCGGAGATGATGGCGTAGACAAGATCCAGATTGGCCGTGAAACGCCCGTTGCGGAGGCTTACACGGCGTTTCAGGAATATTGCCTTTCGCTGCGCAATCGCGGCATTCTGCTGGCTGTCTGTTCCAAGAACACCGAAGAGATTGCAAAGTCGGGCTTTGCGCACCCGAGTTCCATTCTGAAGCTGGATCATTTTTCCTGCTTCAAAGCCAACTGGGAACCGAAACACGAGAATTTATTGGCAATCGCGGCCGAGTTGAATCTTGGCGTTGACAGCCTTGTTTTTGTTGATGACAATCCGGCAGAGCGCGCCATCGTCGAAGCGCAGTTGCCTGCGGTTGCCGTGCCAAACGTTGGCTCCGAGGTCTCACGATTTGCCGATTTCATTGAACAGGGGCGCTACTTCGAGCCGCTATCGATCTTCAACGAAGATCTTAAACGTGCGGCGCTCTATGCCGAGAATGCACAGCGCGCGGTCATGGAAAAGAAGTTCGCCAACTATGGCGAGTATCTCGACTCGTTGGAGATGGTGGCGGAGATTGACACATTCAAGCCGGTGTACCTGGAACGCATCGCTCAGTTGACCAACAAAACCAACCAGTTCAATCTGACGACCCGGCGCTATACGGTGGCGGAGATGGAGTCCGTCCTAGTCGACAGCGGACACCTCGGCCTCTATGGAAAACTTGCTGACCGCTTCGGCGATAACGGGTTGATATCGGTCGTGCTGGGACGCAGGGATTCTGACGCGCTCCATATGGATCTGTGGCTGATGAGTTGTCGTGTGCTCAAGCGCGACATGGAATTCGCCATGCTCGATGCTGTTGCAGATAGAGCCAGCAAAATGGGGGTCAATACGATTTTCGGCTACTACATACCAACCAGGAAAAATGGAATGGTCTCTGACTTCTACTCGACGCTGGGCTTTCAACGCAGCGACATTTTGCCGTCAGATTTACCGGAGGGTTCCACTGCGTGGAAACTCGATCTTGCCGGATACACTCGACGGAATCGACATATCAAGATACTGGAGTATTCAAATGCCTGATTTGACGCCTGACGAAGTCCTGGACGAACTGCAACCGATTTTCCGGGAGGTCCTGGGAGATGAGGGACTCACTGTCAAACGCAGCTCAAATGCGATGAACACGCCGAACTGGGATTCGCTGGCGCACATTGACCTGATTGAGATGGTTGAGCGTCGCTTCAAGGTCAAGTTTGGGCTCGGCGAATTGCAGGATCTCAAAGAGGTGGGCGACCTGGTGGATTTGATTCTTGAGAAGAAGGGGTAACTGTCCCAGGACGGAGCCGGCGCTTCCCGATTTTCGGAAAGGTGATGAAGAGTCTGGGATGAAATCGAAATCTAGCCCAGACTCTTCATTTCGCGAATGATTGGAAGCATCACTTCGATCGCATCGACTTCGCGGCTTGGGATGACGGTTGCTGTCTGATCGGTTCGGAGCCGCGGCAATCGGGTTGTGATGATTTTGAGGCCTGAGACATATTGATTCATGTCTTTGCACAATTGCTCGCCAGCGGCCTTTACCATCGCATATTCGGTCATGCCAGGCGGCCGTTCCTCCACCGCAGTTGACGATGGATAGTAGACGGCTAACGTACCTTCATCGAGCGCGTAGGGTTCGTGCTTCTGCCGGAGCTGAACGCACAAATCGTAAAAGCCCTGAAGATAGAAAGTCGTGAAGTCCCCGAGAATTTGTGCTGAGAGCAACTCTCCTTTCGGGCGAAAGATAGCGTTGGTCGCGAAGTAAAAGAGGTGCGTGACCGGAGTCAATATTGCGGCAAGTTGAGGCGCGGTCGGTTGACAGACGTCGTAGGCCATCAGCTGGACCTGCCCGCCGACTGCCCGAATCTGAGCCGCGACGCACTCAGCGTCTGCCTTGCCAACGGCGTATGTGATTGTCGGCGCTCCTCCGCCCGCGGCTATCAACTTGGCTGTCAGCTCCCCTAACCCTCTTGACCCACCAATAATCAGTGCCCGCATGCCGGAAAATTCCGAGGGTCTGACATGGGCAGAAACGACGGCCATTGAGGCTTGATCGACGGGAGGAACGCGGATAAACGCTTCCAGCGTTCCTGAGATAGAGCGGCCTTCTACATGAATCTTCGCCTTGCGAAACCGCTCATCCAGAGAGATCACGTCATAATGAAGCGTTGCGCCGTCAGACCCCACTGATAAGTCGATCGTGATATCGAGTTTCGACAACAAGGAATGCAGCCCCGGCGCTTCCATGCCCACCACGTAAGAACACGCAGCTAGATCCGCGACTGCCGTACCAGTGATGGACGCAGCAAGGTGCGGAAACAGATCTACCACGCCCAGCGCTGGCGAAGTATACGCGTCTCCAGATCGGCCCTTCAGTTCCGCAAGCGATAGATCGCGGGCGGCAGTGATCGGTACGAAGGGGGGCTGCGCTGGGGAATTCGCGGCGCCCTTCGCAACCATTGACGAAGGCTCATTGAAGAACAGATCGACTGTAAGCACCGGCATACCGCGGACTTCAACTTTGAATTGATGGAGAGATGCATCTTCTGAAGGAGATCGACTGAGGTCCGCTTTGTCGTCAATGTAAACCCACTTCGGAAACTTCACTTTTATGCGAAGGGGCAGCGAGAAAACCAGCCCGGTTGCAACAATCGAATCCAGCGCCCAGAGCAGTGTGTGAATCCCATGGACGACGGGCATTCCCGCCTGCGTTCTTCGCGCTGCAACGCGATCCATGTGCATGGGGTTTCGATCGCCAGACAGGGCCGCAAACGCTTCCTGCAGCTCTTGTGTGAAGACTTTCGACGCGATGATGGGTTGTGCTGGCATGGTCTCGATTTCGTGGTTACGATCTGAATTCACTTGACGCAAGATCGCGGGTTCAGTCCGGCGTTTCATGCCGGCTCAAAGCAGTTACTGGTCGTGCAGGGCCTCATGCATTCGCTCGTTGAGCATTCGGCAAAGCTTGTCCGTGCCCGTCGGGCTCAGGTGAATTTCATCCAGGTAGTTAGTCGAATCGTGGCGAAACGCGGCGTACTCGGGAGTATTGAAGTCGATGATAGGAGCGGGAGGCATCTCCGTTGCCGCAAAATGCATGTAGTTGTCGATCACGTCCTTGTTGTAGTTGTAGCTTGGCTCAAAAAACGGATAGGCGACGTAAACGATGCGAGTTCCGCGATCCATGAGCTCCTCGACCACGCTTCTGTAATCTGCAACAGACTCAGGGTCCTGGCCTGGGTCGAGTTTCTCGCCTGTATAGCCAGGCTTCGCGGGAGCATGGACCGGCAGATTGTGGCTGCCATCGGGGAAGTAGGTTGGTGGATGAGGATAGATGCGATCCATCACCGCATCGTACTCAACGCCCAGGGAACTAATGGAGCCAAGCACCTCGGTACGAGCCACCTTATCAAAGCCATCCTGCAGGATATGGAGGGCAGTGACGCGCGGAGTCAACGCCACCAGAGCCACTTTGAAGTGCCCTTTGGGAAGAGCTTGCTCCACCAGCCGGCGCTCTTCGCTGGCGTCCCCCCCTCAATCGATTCGTTGTAGAAGCGATATCCAGTGAAGTAGTTTGAATGCCAATTGACCGATGCCGATGCGCCGATAATCAAGGCGTCGAAGTTGGCTGGAACATAGGCCTGATTCAAAAGATACTTGGCCTTGCGCTCATGTTCGGACGTAATTAACGCACGGCCGTGGGGATCGCGATAGATGCCGAAAAGATCCAAACGCCATGCCAACAGAATGTGCATGCCAATCAACAGCGCGATCAAACCCAGTGTCATCGCCAGCCACAAGCTGGCTGACATCTGCCTTGGCACTTCCGCCGCGGATTGAACGGTCCCTGAGGTCATGATCGTACGCCTTTAGAAGCGAAAATAAACAAAGGGCTTGGGGACGCTGGAATTGATGAAGACGAAGGCGACAAGGCTAAGAACGACAGCGCAGGCGCAATTAAATGCGTTCGGACGGAAATCGCGCGCGAGTTGCTCCGACGACGGACCGAGAAAAGCAGCAAGCCCTCCCAATACCAGCGGCAGACCATAGATGTGGAGGCTGACACCTTCCACGCTCATCATGCCAAGGTTTCTGTAACCAAAGGCATTCGTTGGATTGAAAAGGGCGATCACGCGTTCCGTCCCCTGCCCGACCGTCTGCGCCCCAAAATAAACAAATGCTATGACGACAAGAATGAATGTGACGAGCCACGATAGAGGCGCGGGGAGTATCGGCATCTTCTTCTTGCGCCAGTATTGATTGATGCCCAGGTAAGCGCCGTGAAGACATCCGAATACAACGAAAGTCCATGCCGCGCCATGCCAGAGCCCCGCAATGCTCATGGCTATGAAAATTGCCAGAGTTGAATTCAAGAGCGACTTTGTCTTGAAAGAGCGAACGATGGGGGTAAACAGGTAGGACGTGATGAAATTGGTGAGCGAGATGTGCCAGCGCTGCCAGAATTCGATGATTGATCTTGATTTGTAGGGAGCGTCGAAGTTGCGCGGGATCTCAATACCCAGCATCATCGCCGAGCCGATAGCCATGTCTGTGTATCCGCTGAAGTCGAAATAAATCTGGAGCGCGTAAGCGACGCTGAAGACCCATGCCTCGAAAGGCGACAGATGAGTCGTGGAGTTGTATCCGAAAGTTGCGACGCGGGCGAATGAATCGGCAAAGACAGCCTTCTTGAAGAGCCCCATCGAGAAGTGGAAGAAGCCGCGCGCCAAATTCTCCATGCGCGTGTCACTATGTCCACCAAAATGTCCGAACTGGTGCCGCATTCTCTTGGCCCGGGCAAGCGGCCCCGAGATCACATAAGAGAAAAAAGTGACGAATGTTGCATGGTCAAAGAGAGTACCTGAGGTCAGGACGCCTTCATAGCAATCAACCAGGTACATGATCTGCGTGACCGTAAAGAAGCTGATGCCGAGCGGAAACGGCAGCGTTGGCACGCTATAACCGCGCGGCAAAGCAAAAGCAAAAAGTGAGGCAAAGAAGGCAAGGTATTTGAACGTAGACAGGAAGATTACGTTTGCTGCAAGGGCCGTAATCAAAACCCGCTTCTTTAACGGTTGCTCGGTGTTTTCAATCCATCGCGCGATGAGCCAATTGGCGAGTATCGATGCAAAAATCAAGACCAGATTGAACGGTTTGCTGGATGCGTAGAAAAATACTGAAGCGACTAGAATCCAGGCCTGAGCAGCTTTAGGTCCTATGAGTCGTTGAAGTGCGATGCAAGCAACAATGACAATTGGAAGATAGACGAGAATGAAGGGAAATGAAGCAAAAAGCATGGATCAAGCGCCTCGAGTCGTTTAACTGTCCAGTGCGTTGCACGACGGGGAGATTGTTGTCGCCCACTCAACTGCTTCCTGAGGCCGAAAAACCGGTTAAGAATTTCTGGGTAGAAGAATCTCTCGCAGTATAAATCATCCCGAAACTGCGGTATCTGATGCCAACAACTCCTGTTGGTACGCGCACCTTAAAGAAAAAACGGCAGATGGAACGGATGCCGGGACAACAGAGATTCACTGGCCTTCGGTGAAAAGGGATCGGCGCGGTTGCCTGCGATGGATCGCATGTACGCGATTACCGAACAGCGCGGAATAATTGGTGCGTTGTGGGGCGGCAAGCTTTGCGCAGATCCGGGCTGAATCCGTGATCACGCCGGGGCTGGCCAGAGGGGGCCTTCAGACCCCGCCGGCGCTACCCTGCCGGGCACCGCGCCCTCTCACTGAAGCGATTTACTTAACGTTTAAGCAAAGCGATTTACAGAAATGCGCTAAAAATCATTTTTTCTGCCTTTTTGGTGCTTTTTGAGAGGGGCAAGTGGCGTAACCCCATCTCCATCAAAGGGTTGAGAATACCCTCTAACCAGGGTGGCGGAAAATCTGCAAACGTTTACAGCTAAAACGTTTGATCAGGCGAGAAAAACCTCTTGACAATCGTCTTGTGGCACCCCTAAGGTGTTCCGGCAAGCATCGGGTCGTCTCTGCCTGCATGGAAAGCCGACAGCAAAGCACCGAATTCGATTTTGAGGGGTGTGATCTGCTTAAACGTTTGAGTAGGCCAGAAAAACTTCTTGACAATCGTATGCCAGTGCGACCAATGCGTTGCCGCAATCAGGCGGGCCGTCTAGGCCTGCGTGGATATTCAACAGCGAAACAGCAATTCCATTTGGAGGCATAGGATGAGAAAGACAAGTACTTGGCTCATTATGCTCGCGTTGCTCCTGACTTTCGGAGGCATCCGGGCATTTGCGCAAGCCAACTCAGAGTTGACGGGCGTAGTCACTGACACAACTGGGGCGGTGATTCCGGGAGCGAACGTCTTGCTTGCCGATCCGGCTACCGGGTTTACGCGCGCGACCATCAGCGGGTCCACCGGCTTGTACGACTTTTCCGGGTTGAACCCTGGCAACTACAACCTGACGGTGACGGCCAAAGGCTTCAAGACGTCTACGCAAAATGGCATCGTGGTCAACGTCTCGGGAACGTTCCGCGCTGACGTCAAGCTGAGCATCGGCGCCGAGTCGACGACGGTCACGGTTGAAGCCGACGCACTGACCGTTCAAACAGACTCGAACGTGATCAGCACCCTGATCACCTCGCAAGATATCACCTCCCTCGCCACCGAAAACCGCAACATCGCAAATCTTGCGGCTCTTGGCATGGGCGTCAGCTCTCAGCTGCCAGACAACAACTCCCTCGGAGCGTTTGGCGCGAACTTCAATCTCGAATTCAACGGCCTGCGCGAAGCCCACAATATCTGGCTGATCGACGGCGGCGAGTCGGCTGACCGTGGCGGCGGCGGCGGAACGCAGGTTCAGCCCTCACAGGACGCCATCGCTGAGTTCCAGATGATGACCTCCAACTATCCTCCCGACTACGGCATCTCTTCGGGCGCTACCATCACCATGTCGCTGAAGAGCGGCACGAAGGATTTCCACGGCGGGGCATGGGAATATAATCGCGCCACCGCCTACAACGCCAACTCCTTCTTCAACAAGTACAACGGCGCCCACAATGCCCGGCCGGCAACGCACTACAACATCTACGGCTTCAACGTCGGCGGCCCGATCTACATTCCGGGTGTCTACAACACAAACAAGAACAAGGGTTTCTTCTTCTTCAACCAGGAGTGGCGCAAGACGTCGGCCGTGGCGAGCAGCAACAACCGCACGATCGACCCAAAGGATATTCCCAGCTCCTCCAACATTACGACCGTCGGCGGGGTAACCGGTCTCCCGTATGTGCTGCCCACCTACGCTGGTACTCAGAAGATTACCGGCCTGGTGGTTCCAAATGTCTCGCTCACCTCGGACTACTACCTCAACAAGTTGCAGCCACATGGTCTAACCCCTGGGCAGCCTTTCCCAAGTAACGTGATTCCTTCGTATCTGTTCGATCCGAACGGAGTTACTTACCTCACTGCGGGGATTCTTCCTCCGGCGAACGTTGGAAGCACGGACTATAACGTGGCCAGCGTGCCGCTTCCGCAAAATGTGGAAGACACCGTCGTCCGCGGCGATTACAACTTCAACAATAAGTGGGCGCTGCTGGTTCACTACATCGGCGACCATCAGAATCAGAACTACGGCAAGCCTGAACTTGGATGGTGCGGATGCGATTACAACACCCTCACCAGCATTCTCTCCTCGCCGGCCCACAGCGCTACCGCCAAGCTGACTGGCGCCCTCAAGTCCAACCTGCTGGTGGAAGTCAGCATGAACTATGACGGCAATGGAGCTGACATCGTGCCCAGCGCGAACACCTTCCTGCCGTCTTCATGGAGCGTTGCTCCGGTTGTGAACGCTTATACCGTCGGCCGGAAAGTCTGGCCCGGAATGGGCTTCGCCAGCACCTTGGGACAAAGTGAAGACACAGCCACCGAACCCTACCATAATGCGGCCCAGGACTACTCTCCCAAGGTGGACGTATCCTATACCAGGGGACCGCATCAGTTGAAGTTTGGCTTCAGCTACAACCGCTACACCAAGAACCAGATGCTCTACGGCGATGCGCAGGGCAATTACAGCTGGGGTTCGTTGTCGGGTGACACTCTCATGGATGTGCTTATGGGCTTGCCCAGCAGCTATTCCCAGACGCAGTCCGCGCCAATTCGCCACTACGCCAACCAGACTCCTTCCGTCTATGCCCAGGACAACTGGCACATTACTTCTCGCATGAGCTTGCAGTTGGGCCTCCGCTACGACGCCCTGCCGCATGCCTGGGAGCGCCAGAATCTCCTTGGCAACTTCAATCAGAGCACTTACCAGACAGGCGCCGGCTCGGCTCCGATCTGGAACGCAGACGGCACCATCAGCTCGGCCAGCCCGACTTTGTATACCTACAACGGGATCCCCGCTTACATCAACGGCACCAACCTTGCCGGCGTAAACGGCTACCCACACGGCGTGGTCACCAACGACTACCGGACGCTTCAGCCTCGCATCGGGTTCTCTGAAGATATCTTCGGAAACGGCAAGACCGTTCTCCGCGGCGGCTTTGGAACCTTCTTCGAGCGCCTGCAGGGCAACGACATCTTTGGCGTGGCCACCAGCGCGCCCTTCGATCCTTCGCTCAACATCAACAACCCCTACTTCAGCCAGCCTGGGAAGAACTGGAGCACCGGCAATGTGATCGCGCCGACGTCTCTTATCTTTGCGGGCTCCGGAGACAGCCTTGCCCAGACCTTCAGGGCTCCTGCCGTGGCCATGTACTCGCTCGGCGTGCAGCATCAGCTCGCGCCTTCTATCATTTGGGTTGTGCAGTATGTAGGCAACATCCAATGGCATCAGAACATCGTCAACAACGCACTCAATAGCATGCCAACCAATATCGGGCTGGTGAATATTGGGTCCGGTGCGTTGCCATCCGCTTGCACAGTTCCTTCGGCGACCTGCGTTGACGCCCGCCAGGTAGCTGGTGACGGAAACGGCAAATACGGTACGGATGCCGCGACAGCTTTCAACAACCTCGGCAGCCAGAACGGCTATCGTTCCTATCCGGGCTACGCGGGCATCTCCCAGGACGAGAACGTCGCCACCGGCTCCTACAACGGCCTCCAGACCGCTGTTCGCATCCAGAATCGCTGGGGCCTGAGCACTGAGCTCGATTACACGTACTCGCACATCATTGACATCCAGTCGAATGATCGCAACAACGTCGATGACCCTTGGTATATCAAGTATGACAAGGGCTCGGGATCATACGATCGCCGTCAGATGTTCAACGCCAACTACGTCTACAACATGCCCTTCTTCAACAAGAGCGATGGACTGGTTAAATCCATCGCGGGCGGATGGCAGCTTGCAGGAACTCTAACCAAGGTGACCGGCATACCTCAACAGGTCAACTTGAATGCTACCTATGACCCAGTCGGCTTGGGCGGCGGCTACACCAACCATCCGAATATTACCCCCGGCGGCAAGCTGCACTACCCCAAGACGGTGTCTCAATGGTTCGACACAAGCCGAATCGATAACAACGTCAAGCCAGTCTGGGCGGGCGGAACTAACCTGGGCTTCGGCAACTGGGGCAAAGACGTGCTGGTATTACCCGGCCGCTTTAACCTCACCACGTCTCTCTACAAAACCTTCCAGATCTATGAGCAGACGAGCTTCCAGATTAAGTTCGAGTCGTTCAACACGCTGAACCACACCGAATTCAACAGCGTCAACACGACGTCCGGTGCTCTTAATGGCACTCAGGATCCACGCAACCTGCAGTTGGCTGGCAAGTTCACCTTCTAGCTGACTCGTTCAACCGGGGGCGCGGCGGGACCTTCCTGCCGCGCCCCTTTTCTTTTGGTGGTGGCGAGGGCTCGCACTCAAATAAAATGGACGAGGTGCAAGAGTGAGACCCGCAATGCAACTGCGAAGCTGCCTGATTGGGACGATGATGCTGGCCATGGCCGCGAGCCACTGCGCCGGCCAGACCGCAGTGGCCGATCAAGAACACCAAGCGGCCCTGGCGCTGGAGCAACGCGGCGAGAATGTCGAGGCAGAGGCTGCATGGCGCGCGTACCTCAAGGTGCATCCATCAAGTTCTGAGGCGTATGCCCACCTTGGCCTCTTGGAGGCGCGCCAGGAGCGCTACAAGGACGCCGTGCCTCTCTACCGGAGAGCGCTGGAGCTCGATTCCAGAGTTCCAGGTTTGCGCCTGAATCTCGGGCTAGCGCTGTTCAAAGCTGGGGAGATGAAGGAAGCCCTGCAGGAGTTCTACCCGTTGCTGAAGAGCGCGCCCCCTTCCTCGTCCGACAGGCAACGTCTCGTCATTCTTATCGGAATGTGCTACTACGGATTGGAGGAGTACACAAAAGCGACTCCTTATATCAAGGAGGCGGCAGCCAGTGATCCGCAAAATCTGGCCTTGCGCCTGACTTTGGCGCACAGTTGCCTTTGGTCCAAACAGTACCAATGCGTTCTGGACACCTATCACGAGATCCTCATGCTGAACGCCGAGTCGGCAGAGGCCGATATGCTGGCCGGAGAAGCTCTGGACGAATTGAAGAACTATACTGGCGCAATCGAGCAGTTTCGCGCCGCCGTGAAGGCCAATCCCCAGGAGCCCGACGTTCACTTCGGCCTGGGCTATCTTCTGTGGACCCAGAAGCAGTATCCAGATGCGGTTACGGAGTTTCAGGCGGAACTGGCGAACAACCAGAGTCACTTTCAGGCCATGATCTACCTGGGTGACTCGCAGATGAAATTGAACCATCCAGAGGTTGCTATCCCGCTATTTGAAAAGGCCATTCAGATCGATCCGCGACTCGAACTTGCTCATCTGGATATGGGCATCCTCGATGAGGATGCAGGTCGCAATGACGATGCCCTGCGGGAATTGAAGGCTGCGGAGCGGCTCACTCCCGACGACGTTGATGTTCACTGGCACCTGGGGCGGCTTTACCGGACCATGGGAAACAAGGAAGAGGCGAAGGCTGAGCTGGACAAGGCAAGGAACATTACCCAGGCCGCCGATACCGCTCTGATCAACAAGATAAGCCCGCATTCCACGCAGACACAAACCGCTCCGGCAGCCCAAGCCGGCAAATAGCAGCAGTCTCTAAATCAACTCCGCGCCTGACTCGACTAACTCTGCTTCCAGCGAGTGCGTCCTGGTTTGGGTGGACAGGTAGACTCTCGAATCACCAGCTCCGGCAGAATTGGAGTCACGTTCGGAAACGTCTCCACCCCGCGAATGCGTTTCAGCAGGGTGTGCGCCGCCACTTCACCCATCTGTCGCAGCGGCTGGCGGATGGTCGTCAGGCTGGGAGTGTAGAACGACGCGCCCTCAATATCGTCGAAGCCAACCACCGAGATGTCTTCAGGCACCTTCAGGCCATGATCCCTGATGGCTTTCATGGCGCCGATGGCAGCGAAGTCGTCATAACAGACCAGGGCTGTGAAATAGGCGCCGCGTCTCAGTAGTTCCTTGGTCGGGGCTAACCCCAACTCGGGCGTGGCTTCTCGCGAAAGCAGCTGCACGGTCAATTCAGGTGAAACATCCAAACGCAATTCCGCTGCCACGGCGACCAGGGCTTTCCAGCGGTCTTCGGCGTCGGAGCTATGACTGCCACCGCGCATGAAGGCAATCTTGCGATGCCCCAACTTGTACAAATGCCGCAAAGTCAACTCCGCCGCTCTCCGCTGATCCACCGCAACATTTGTGACGCCTTCAATTTCGCGATGCCCAGCTACGGCCACCACCGGCAAACTCAACCCGTGTGTCAGCACCGTATCGATCACAATGAACCCTTCAACCGACCGGTCCAGTAGCATGAGTGGATATTCTTCAATCAGGTCTTGCTTACGCCGATGGCTTGCGGTCAGGTAGAAGTAGCCTTCCTCGATGAGAAGATCCTCGACGCCGGCCAGCACCCCCGTGGTATAGCTGTCGTTCAATTCCGGTACCAGCACACCCACCAGGAATGACTGGCGCTTGCGTAGCGATCGCGCATAAAAGCTTGGCCGATACTTGAATTTAGCTGCCGCCGCCTTCACCCGATCCCTGGTCTCTTGTGGAATCGATCGCACGCCGGGTGCATGGTTTAGCACCAGCGAGATGGTGGCTGGTGACAGGTTCAGATACTCACCCAGTGTGCGGAGACTGGGCGGTTGCCCCGACTGTGAATCGTCTCCAGGTTTTGTTCGTTTGGCCATACGCTTCATTTTTAACATCCCACCCACCTCGTGTCTCGCGATTCTGGCGGTTTTGAATGCATTCGGCTCCACGCCTTTGACGGCCGTATTTGTCTCGTCGGACCCTCTCCTCGTGCAGGAAAGTGGCTCGGCGATCTCAACTACTTGTCATTGGCGCCCGCCGTAACGGAGGTCGGGCTGAGGGAGAGCGCGTTCGCAGACTCCGCCGTGACCGTGAAGGTGAGGGCATTGGAGGCTGGCGCTCCGGGGTTGACGACCGTGATGGAGGCTGAACCCGGAAGAGCAATCAAAGAGCTAGGGATCTGCATGGAGAGCTGGCTGGCGGTGAAGAGGGTGGTCGAGAGCGGGGCTCCATTCCATTGGGCGGTACAGCCGTTGGCGAAGCCGGAGCCGTTGACTTGGATGCCGATGGTTGATGTGCCCTGGGTGACGCTGGCGGGGACGAGCGAAGTCAGGGTGGCCTTACTTGGTGCAGCGGAGGTAATCGTGAACGCCAAGGTGCTGTTGTTGGGGTAATCCAGATCGACTTCCTGGATCTTTGCCGCGCCTGGGGTAGTGAGCAGGGAAGCGTCGATGAAGGCTGTCATGGTGGTGGAATTGACGGTGACGGAAAAGATAGGAGAGGAGGAGGAAGCGGTTACGAACTCCAGAGAGATGCCGTCTACCAAACCGATGCCGGTAATAGTGACCGGAGTAGTCGGGGAGCCAGCGGCGGCGGAGTTGGGTGTGACGCTGGTTAGCACAGGCTGGATATCGAAGTAAAGTGTGCTGGAAGCGGTGCCGTCGGGGTTGCGGACGTATACTTGGTAGTCGCCGGATAGCGCGCTGATCGAGGCTGGGAGGACGGCGCTGATCCTGGTGGAGTCGATGTACGTGGTGCTGAGGGAAGCGGCCGCGTTCCCGGAGACCAGGACGCAGCCTGGCACGAAACCACTGCCGCTGATAGAGATCGTCACGTCGGGTCCGCCCGCCTGGATATAGGGAGGGTTCAGACTCGACAGGGTGGTGCCAGCGGTCGCGGCAGCGGCAAATGCGGCGAGTAGGAGAATTAAAAGGATAATCGGGAATGAATCTCTCATCGCAACGGTCAGTGTAGGTCGTTTCGCGGAGTTATGCCAGGGGCGGATGAGGCGCTCCCGTGCCGTTGGTGAGAAGTGGCTGGTTCCAGGCGGAGCACGCGCGACCGGAGAAATACTGAAGCTTCCAATCACTCAGAGGCGCGGGTTGGGCCCACCATCACCGATCCTCCCTTGTCGCGAAGTATTTACCGGGGTACGGACGTCCTGAGGGAAGCATGGTATTTCCATGCCGGGATCATGCCGCACGATCCGGTGGCAATTGGCTCTTGGCGATGTCGAAGAGCAGCCGGAGCGTTTATGTTTCTACTGGTT
>CAVXVM010000144.1:0-112999 GCA_963765025.1 uncultured Acidobacteriaceae bacterium
ACCACTGCCTGTGCCGCAAAATCGGCAATCGAAACACTCCGCTCCGCATCCACCACGCGCGCCTGCGTATCGGCCATGGCCTTCGCCTGCTGCAGATCTTTGCGCGTCTCTTCGGCAAGCTGCTGCGCCTCGGGAGAGAGGTTACCTGTTCCTGCTCCTCGGCGATCTTTCGGTCGGTCAGCGTCTTCATCAGCGCTTCGGGTGGAGTGATGTCGCCGATCAGCGTGTCGATCGCGTTTACGTTGTACTCCACAAGCGCCGCCTGGATGGCATCTTTCGCTTGCTTTTGCTGTTCCGTGCGGCTTTTCAGGAACTCGATCACGTCAGAAGTCTGCGCCGCATTGCGGAAGTAGTTGCCGATCGTCGGCTCCAGCACCTGTGTCACCAGGTTCGCCATCGTGCCGAAGCGCGCAATCACCTTTGGCGCATCGTTGCGTGGAATATGAATAATCTGGCTCACATCCAGATTGAACGTGAATCCGTCCGACGAGCGCACGGTGATGGTCGAGAGCCGCTCATCCAGCTTGTGGTGCGCTTCCGACTTTCCCGTCGCCCAGTTCAGTACCTGGGCGGCGGCCGGGACTTCGGACCGTTTGGCAGCAAGGGAGAGTTGCCGCACCTTTACTCCCGTAACTTGACCCCAGACAAGACCGGGCGGCCGGCAGGAGGCCACACGTTTGAGGAGTTCCTCACCATTCTGCGCACGGGAAAAGACTACGATCAAGTTCATCCAAACTGTACGGGAGCACCAGATGGCAACTGCCTTCTGCCTCCATTTAACGGAGATGTGCTGCAGGTGATGCCGTGGCCGGTTCATCAACACATGACGGACGAGGACATTCGCGCCATCTACGAGTATCTAAGCGCCATTCCCTGCATCGATACTGACATTCCTGGCGCACCGGTATTGCGAAACGACTGCAAATAAGCGCCGAATAGGCAGGCGGAATTGTTGGAAAAAGGGACCATGCGCTGCTGCTAAGGACGCGCATGCCTGCAGCCCAAGGTTCTAAAGAATCAACACCAGATTTTGGTGGGGATCGCTTCTGGCAAGCTCGCCCCGAACCAGGCATACTCTACGGTGATTCAATGCGTACCTTTTCAAACGGCCGGATCGCTAGATCCGGCCGCTGATTTGATAGGGTTTGTAGGGCGGATTTTGGACCCCTCGGACAGGGCGGGAGTGGGGCCCATCTTGACCGCGTTGCCCACCGCTTGTTGGACGGCTATCATGTCCAAATCGCCATGGACGCCCTCCCACTTTTGACGCGACTCGAAGGTCACAATCGAGGTAGACTCATTCCGACAGAATTTATGAGACAAACCAGATTCATCGCAATCACATCTATCTCGGTTGGCGCTGCCGTGCTGCTCACGACCGGTATCGCAAACTTGCGAGCGCAGGGACCCGACGGCGGCCGAACTGCTCAGGCGCTATTTGCTGCTCTCGATACTGGCAAGGATGGAACACTGACGCGGCCCGAGCTGGAGTCCGGCTTCAATTCCTGGTTTGCAGCCTGGGACACGACTCATAGCGGGACCCTTACCCAGCCTCAGATCCTGGCCGGAATCAGTACATTGTTGCCTGCGCCGCCCGCGGTCAGTCCTGGGCAGGCCAACACTTTCAACCCGGCCGGTAATTCGACGCCTATCCCCGTACCGCAAGCTGCTGTGGACGCCATGTTGGCAGCCTTACCCACTACGCCGGGCAGGAAGCCGATACACGACCGCAGGCTGCTGGTGCTGGCGCATACGGGTGCAGGAGGGTTCGTTCACGCCTCCATTCCGCTGGCTGCGAAGGCCGTGGAAGCACTGGGAAACCAGGGCGGTTTATGGACCACAACCGTCAGTTACGACGCGGCGGATATCAACACCAATAACCTCAAGAAATACGACGCCATTTTCCTGGACAGTACGACTGCGTGCTTTCTTGACGATCCTGATCCCACCGTGACGGCCGCGCGGCGAGCGGCGTTCCTGAATTTCGTGCGAGGCGGAAAAGGGATTGCCGCAATACACGCGGCGACAGATTCGTATCACACAGATTGCCTGGCAAGTGAGGCCGCTCGAAAGAACGGCAGTCCTGGCCTGAATATTGGGGCGTTGGTTGTAGCTGCCCGGCTCATGACAGCGGCCGACAAAAATAGTGACGAAACCGTCAGCCGGCAGGAGTGGGCCGCCCTTGCTGACGATTGGTTCCAAAAGCTGGATACGGGCAATACCGGGAAGGTCACCCGCGCCGATTTTGTGGCGCATTTCAATTCGTTGTTACCACCGCTGGAGATGCGTCGTCTAGGCCTGGAATCGAAGCCTGTGCTGCAATGGCCGGAGTTCAACACACTGATTGGCGGTTACTTCAAATTTCACTGGCCCGATCCGCAGCTGATTTATGTCAAGATCGATGATCCGAATAGCCCTCTGACTGTTATGTTCCATGGCAAAGAGTTCGAGATCCATGACGAGACATATACATTCGAGCAGGAATCGTTTTCGCGCAGGAACGTGCATGTATTGACGAGCATCGACTACGACAAGATGAGCGCTGAAGATAAAGCTAAGGAAGCGCGTCCGCGAACCGATGCCGATTATGCATTGAGCTATATTCGGCGCGAGGGCAAGGGCCGGGTGTTCTACGAAGGGCACGGCCACAGCGATCGTGTGTATGCCATGACGCCGATGCTCGAACACCTTCGAGCCGGGATTCAATACGCGCTGGGCGACCTGCAAGCGGACGACAGCCCCTCAGTAAAATAAGCTGCCCAATGAAGCAAGCCAGGGAAACTGGACTTCATCCTACGCCGAGAGACGCCGAGATCCGTTCATTGCGGAAACTCCGACAGGCTACGATGAGGCGCCCCTGTGCAGGCCGATGCACCGGTTGCGCGCGGTCAGGGAACGAGTTGAGACACAGTAACCGCACCGCTTGCCAGTCAGATTCAACGAGAAAATTATGGCGAACGCCAGACTTTTACGGAAAGTCGCTATCTCGGAGAGGTGACCGAGAACCCTGTCACGGCATGTCCACTCAACTAGTGGATGTTGGGCCGCTGATTGGCCATCAACAGACCAAACTCATGGATGGCATGTCAGTCTTTCCGGCGGTAAAGTACCGGTGTGCGAGAAGTGTGGGGCGCTGCGCAGGAACGCGCTGCTTGCCAAGCACACCGTTCTTCGAGTGATTTGACCGATTCCATGACACTAGCCGACTTTCCAGGACCTATCGGATCTCGGTAAGCGCAATGGCGATGGATTACCCTCAAAGGTGTGGTCGGACGAAGATCTACTGACTCCACGCCCTACCTTTTGTCTGTCACATCTTGACAATCATCTGGAGAGGCGCTAGGCTGCACTCATGATTGAGCAGAACACTGACGTAATCCAGGGCACGCTCGACCTCCTGATTCTAAAAACGCTGAGTCTCGAACCGATGCATGGCTTCGGCATTGCTCGGCGCGTCGAGCAGGTTTCACGCAGCGTCTTCAAGGTCAACCCCGGATCTCTTCTTACGGCGCTTCAGCGTCTGGAGCGTGCCGGCTGGGTCAATTCCGAGTGGCGGAATACAGAAAACTCGCGCCGAGCAAAGTTCTACAAGCTCACGCGGGCTGGCAGGAAACAGCTCGGTATCGAAACCGCAGACTGGACCCGGCGTGCCTCGGCTGTTGCACGTCTTCTTCAGAATGAGGGTTAGTTATGTCATTTTGGCGCGAGTTGAAGCGCGGTCTCAGTGGATTGATGTATCGAGACGCACGCAACGGCGAAATCGACGAAGAAGTCCGGCATTACTTCGAAGAGGCGGTCGCCGACTATCGAATGCGCGGCCTGTCCGATGAGGATGCTCGCCGGGCTGCGCTGCGAGAGTGCGGCAACCCGTACGCAGCCAGGGAACAGGTGCGCACATATGGATGGGAGAATGCTGTTCGAACTTTCGTGAGCGATCTGAGCTTTGCCGGGCGCCAGTTGCGCCGGAATCCGGGGTTTGCAACGATTAGCATTGTCACGCTCGGGCTGGGCATCGGCGCCAGTACGGCAATCTTCAGCGCCATCAATCCAATCCTCTTCAAGCCTCTGCCTTATCCTCATCCGGATCGCATCCTGATGGTCTGGAACAGCTGGCAAGGAGCTCGATCGGAAATGGCGTACGGTATCTGGCTGGAGCTTTCGCAGCGCAGCCGCTGCTTCGAATCCACGGCGATTTTTGAGCCGTGGCAGCCGGCGATCACGGGCCGCGATGAACCGCAGCGTCTTGAAGGTCAAAGTGTGAGCGCCGGATTCTTCCATTCACTTGGCGTGGCCCCCTTGCTTGGCCGCGATTTCCGCACTTCCGATGAAGGGCCTCACGCGGCAAAGGTAGTCATCCTGAGTGACAGGCTTTCGCGGCAGCTCTTTCATGGAAATCCAGTCGTGGTTGGCCAGGCAGTGAAGCTTGACGGAGACAATTACACAGTCATCGGCGTAATGCCGCGCGGCTTTGATGACGTTCTCTCTCCTTCAACGGAACTCTGGACGCCCGACGGATATGATTCCAGCCAGCTCGCCAGCGAATTCAATAGCTGGGAGTGGGGGAATCATATTCGCATGGTGGGCCGCCTCAGACCGGGAGTTTCGCGTGCTGAAGCTGCTGAGGAATTGGCGGGAATTGCGCGAGCCCCGTGGCCGCAATTTCCTCGGCCGCGCTGGGCCTCGCTGGCCGGTGGGCTGATTGTGGATTCTCTTCAGGACGACATCGCGCATACGGTCAAATCAGCGCTGCTGGCCGTCTTCGGGGCGGTGATCATCGTACTGGCCATCGCATGTGTCAATGTCACCAATCTGCTGTTAGCGCGCACCGCGCAGCGTGCCGGAGAATTCGCGGTCCGAGGCGCGCTTGGTGCCTCAAGGCAGCGCATCGTACGCCAGCTCGTCACGGAGAGCATGCTTTTGACCTTTCTTGGCGGAGCGCTCGGGGTCGCTGCTGCCATCGCCGGGGTGCGCGTAATCGTTGCGCTGAGTCCTCCAGAACTGCCGCGACTCAACGCGATCGCCTTCGATCCATCAGCATTTTTCTTTGCATCCGCGCTTATTGCCACCATCGGTCTCATCGCCGGGACAGTGCCCGCTCTTCACATCTCCCGCAATCAATTGCAATCCGGGCTCCAAAAGGCTTCGCGCCGTATTGCCGGTACGCATCTCTGGACAAGACGCATTCTCGTTATTGCCGAGATCGCACTGGCGTCTGTTCTGCTGGTCAGCGCGGGCTTACTGCTGCGCAGCATGCAACGGCTGGTCGCCGTTGCCCCTGGATTCGCTCCGTCGCCTTTGCTCACCATGCAGGTGGTTACCTCCGGCCACCAGTTCGACGACATCCCATCGAACCCCGATGGCCCGGAACGCCGCCGACGCTTTTTCGAGCAGGCACTTGATGCGGTTCGGCGCGAGCCCGGTGTTCAGAGCGCGGCATTCACCAGTCTGTTGCCGCTCAGCGACGATCCACCCGTTACGGGCCAGTATGGAGCACAATTCGATGACCAGGAAGCACAGAGCGGGCACAACGTCTTTCGATACGCGGTCAGCTCCGACTACTGCCAGACGATGGGGATTCGGCTCATCAGTGGCCGCTTGCTGGGCGAACAGGATACTGCTGTCGCGCCTCAGGCCGCACTGATCAGCGAAGCGCTGGCCCGGCGTCACTTCGGAAATCGAAATCCAATCGGCAGCCGTCTCCATGTCGGTCCGCGCAATCGTCCCTGGTACACCGTTGTCGGCGTCGTCGGCAATGTGAAACAGACTTCTCTGTCCATTGACGAAGAAGATGCCGTCTACATTTCCACCCGTCAGACCTGGTTCGCGGATGACACTCTGTCCTTTGTAATTCGCTCGCGCGGGGACGCTGCGGCCCTCGCCCCTACGGTAAAATCCGCGATCTGGTCCGTGGACAGGAATCAGCCCATTGTTCGCGTCGTAACCATGGATCGCCTGATGGCGATGACTGAAGCACAACGGCGGTTCATCCTCATCCTCTTTGAGGCATTCGGATTCGTTGCCTTGTTGCTTGCGGCCGTCGGGCTCTATGGCGCCCTGTCAGGTAGTGTTGCAGAGCGGGTTCACGAGATTGGGGTTCGCATGGCCCTGGGCGCAACGCGGAACGACATTCTTGCCTTGGCGCTTGGCGATGGAATGCGGTTAACCGCCTGCGGCATCGCAATCGGACTGTGCGGAGCCCTTGCTGCCAGCCGCGGAATCGCATCGCTGCTCTTTGGAACCTCGACGTTTGACCCGCTCTCGTGGATAGGCGTGTTTGCGCTGCTTGCGGCTGTAGCCGTGATTGCGTGCTGGATTCCGGCCTGGCGTGGTGCGGGGGTTGATCCCTCGACTGCGCTGCGGTCGGAGTGAATGCGATTCCAATCGAGCAGGCATGGAGAATGAAAACCGTCCCGACCCGATCGCGCCGGACGAGTACGGATGGATGAACCACCATCCAGGAACGGCAGTCTATCCGAATTAACGGGACACTCATTCCAAACTGACAGGCAGTTGAGGAGCGGCAGGAATTCTCGAGCTGTGCCAAGCACCCTCCGGCGCGGTGGTTGAGAACTCGGCGCCGACAAAGAACAACTCGCTAGCAGAGGGGAGAAAGGCCATCGAGGAAAGCTCACCGATTTCCATGCACAACCGGCGGCCAAATCCTGCAGGTCCTGTCGGAAAAAGCATCCAGGGCATTTTGGGAACCATCTATGCAAGGGCGGAGCGGGCGTTGGAAGGCGAGTTGGCGCGAAGTGCCTTCAAGGGCCGGCTGCGATCCATTCAGGCGAGAGGACGAAAGCGAGTTTGTTGACCGGATTTCGTAACTACAGAGAATACAAGAGGAGATTGCAATGAAAGTGGCACTACTTGGAGCAACCGGAAACGTGGGTGCGCGCCTGACAACAGAACTTGTGAGCCGCGGCCACCAAGTGACAGCGATCGCCCGTCACCCTGAGAAGTTGACCAACCAGGGAGGGGTCACGGTGACAGCCGGAGACGTGACGAACGAAGAAGGATTGGCAGCTGCCGTTGCGGGTCACGATGCCATCATTCACAGCGTTAAATTTCTGAGTACCGATGTGGAGAAGGTGATTTCCGCAACGAAAAAGGGACATGTTGCACGGCTGCTTGTGGTGGGTGGCGCGGGAAGCCTGGAGGTTGCACCGGGACTTCTTCTCGTCAATGCGTCAAACTTTCCTGCCGAGCATAAGTCCGAGGCACTTGCAGGCGTGGCTTTCCTGGAAAAGCTCCGCAAGGAGAAGGTGCTCGACTGGACGTTTCTGTCGCCGTCCGCATTCTTCGCTCCCGGCCAGCGTACCGGGGAATTTCGCCTTGGCAAAGACCAGCTTCTGATGGCTGCCGATGGGAAGAGTCACGTGTCGATGGAGGACTTCGCGATCGCCCTGGTGGACGAACTGGAAAAACCAAAGCACGAGCGGGAACGGTTTACGGTGGGGTACTGATAGTTTTTTGGGGATGGGTTACTCGGACTGGTCTTCGGTGACTACCATTTCGAGGATGTGGCCCATTTTTTCCTGCTTGGTTTTTAAGTAGCCGGCGAAGCTTTCCTGGGGCTCGACTTCGGCGGAGAGGCGCTCGGCTACTACGATGCCGGCGGACTCGAGAGCAGAGACCTTTTCAGGGTTGTTGGTCATAAGGCGGACGCTCTTGACGCCGAGCAGCTTGAGGACTTCCGCGGGCAGCTCGTAGGCGCGGCAGTCGGCAGCGAAACCCAGCTCTACGTTGGCTTCAACGGTGTCCATGCCCTGATCCTGCAACTGGTAGGCCTTGAGCTTGGCCATGAGACCGATGCCGCGGCCTTCCTGCTGCTCGTAGAGCAAGATGCCTGCGCCGGCTTTGGCGATTTTGCCGAGCGCCATTTCAAGCTGCAGGCGACAGTCGCAACGCAGCGAGCCGAAGACGTCTCCGGTGAGACATTGCGAGTGGATGCGCACGATGGGGGGCGCGGAGTGGATGTCGCCCATGACGAGGGCCACCAGTTCTTCGACATCGTCCTTTGCGCAGTTGCCGGCGTTGGCTTCCGCGGCGTCTTTGTGGCCGGCGATTCTGCCCTGGAAGCCGAGAATGCGGAAAGCTCCCCAGCGAGTGGGGAAATCGGCTTCGGCGACCTTCTGTACGCTTTCAAATGCCATGTGTCTATTCTACTTTGCGGGCTGGTCTCAGGAGTGGGGTCTGCTGTCACAGGGGTTGTTCTATCCCAGGTGCCCAAGGGCGAGGCGCCTCCACCCCACGAATCAAGACCTGTTCGTGGGGACCCCGGCACCTGAGGCGCCCGGCCGACTTGCTCGCCGCCGACTGTCCACGGCCGACTGCTGTACCCTGATGGGGTGACCGATACACTCATCATCATCACGCTGCTGGTGAAGCTTGGCGTGGCTGCTGCTGTGGCCAGCGCGCTGGCGCGGTCGCGGACTTTTCAGCGGCTGCTGTTTGCCGAGAACCGGACCAACGGGCAGACGGCGGGGATGCTGGCGTTTCTGCTGGTGCCACTAACGCTTGGCGTGTGGGTGCGGATCAAGGTGCCCAACTTTCTGGCGGCCGACATTTCATTTGAGACGGTGATTGTGCTTGGCCTGCTGGTGGGCCCGTGGTGGGCGATGCTGGGCGGGATCGTGCTTTCGATTCCGGCGGTGATGCACCACGAGTACCTGGCACTGCCCTTCAACGCGGCGTTGGGGCTGGCCTTCGGGTTTCTTGGCAAGTTCGTGGAGATGGACGAAATCTGGTCGTTCTCGCCCTTCATCGATTTGAAGATCTGGCAATGGATACGGCGCAATCTGCGCAAGCCGCGCTTCGATCGCCAGATCATGATGCTGTTTCTGATTGTGGTTCTGGAGATTGTGCGCGAGTGGCTGGCCGGGCTTTATCCTCACCGGCTGTTTGCGCTGGACACGAACATCAACGGCTTGCAGGTGCTGGTGTGGCTGTGCGCACCGATGGTTGTCGGCATCATGTTGAAGGTGTGGAATGCGCTGCGGATCGAGCTGAAACTCGAGGAGCAAAAGCGCCTGCTGCTGGAGGCGCGGCTGGATGCTCTGCAGCGGCAGATCAATCCGCACTTTCTGTTCAACACGCTGAACTCGATTGCGGCGCTGGTGCGGAGCAAGCCGGAGATGGCGCGCGAGATGACGGTGAAGCTGGCGAATATTCTGCGCGCGTTGTTGAAGGATCACGATACGTATGTGCCGCTGCGCGATGAGTTGAGATTCACGGACGATTATCTCGATATCGAAGTGGTGCGCTTCGGCGCGGAGAAGCTTCGTGTGGAGAAGGAGATCGATCCGCGGACGCTGGATATTCTGGTGCCGTCGATTCTGCTGCAGCCGCTGATTGAGAACAGCATCAAGCATGGGCTGGAGCCGCGCATCAGCGGGGGAACGGTGACGCTGCGCAGCCGATTGGACGGGGAGCGGGTGTTGATTGAGGTCGCAGACGACGGGGTCGGGATGGGCAACCGTCCGGCGACGGCGCTGCGGCGCGCAGGGGCCGGAATCGGGATGAAGAATGTGCAGGAGCGGCTTGAGGTGCTCTACGGCAACCAGGCGCACTTTAATGTGGTGAGTACGCCGGGGCGTGGCACGCTGGTTTCGATTGAGATTCCGGTGGAGAAGGCAGGGATTAGGGAATAGGAACAGAGAACAGGGAACAGGGACTTGGAACCTTGTGTTCGGCTGGGTTGGTTCGTGGGCGGTTACCTGGGCTTTGGGGCAGTTGACTGCCATTCGAGGTATGCTCAAACCATGGTTCGCTTCACTGTGCTGGCGTCGGGGTCCAAAGGCAACTCGACTGTTGTGTCGGGCGGGCGGACTCGGATCCTGGTGGATGCCGGGCTGAGTTGCCGCGAGTTGTTCCGGCGGATGAGGCTGGTGGGCGAAGATCCTGAGACGCTGGACGCCATTGTGATTACACACGAGCACATGGACCACGTGAACGGGCTGGCTGTGACGGCGCGGAAGCTGGGGGTTCCGGTTTACTTTACGGAGGCGACTCACCGGGCGTGGATGCGCTGGCTGACGCCGCGGCGGCAGATGACCTATGCGCAGTGGCTGGAGCAATGCCGGAAGCAGGCGGCGGAGCGGCAGGCTGAGGTGGAGGCAACGGCGCAGGAAGGCGAGCTGGACGAGCCGGAAGCGGACGGGCTGGAGGCGGAGGGGCTGGTGGCCGCTGCGGCGGAGTCGGTCAAGGTCGTTGGGGAGGCCGAGATAGCGCCTGATGTGAAGCCGGTTGCGGTTTGGCCGCCGTCGCGCAAGGATGAACCTACGTGGCTGCCGGCTGTGGAGTATTTTGAGGCGGGCAGGCCGTTCGAGATTGGGGACATTGCGGTAAGCCCGTTCACGATTCCGCATGACGCGACGGACCCGGTGGGGTTTGTTTTCTGCGCCGAAGGGGTGAGGTTGGCGGTGGCCACCGACCTTGGGTATATTCCACCCAATGTGAAGGCGCAGTTGCAGGGATTGGACTTATTGCTGCTGGAGTCAAACCACGATCTGGAGATGCTGCGTGACGGTCCCTACCCGTGGTCAGTGAAGCAGAGGGTGCTTTCGCGCGTCGGGCACCTTTCAAACGAGGCAGCGGGGGAGTTTCTTGAAAACAGCTACGACGGCCAGGCCGCATACGTGATTCTGGCGCATCTATCTGAAAGCAATAATCTTCCTGAACTGGCACGGGTGACTGCCGAGCGCGCCCTGAACGGGCGGGCAAGCCTGCTGGCGAACCGGCTGTTGCTTGCAGCGCAGCATGATCCGCTTTCTTCTATCAATTTTTGACAGGGAAGCGTTACAATAGTTAAACACGGGCAAGTCTAAGCAACAGGGCAGTTTGGCACCATGACTGCCATGCCCGGTGAGCCACGGCGGGGTAGAGCTGACAGGGAGTTTCCGGAATCATTCTGGTCCGGAGCGCATCCTAAGAACAAGAGCCCTCGCAGGCCTCAAGTGCCGCAGACCAAAGAAGCGGGAAACGAAATTTTTTCAGGTGAGTCTTTATGTCTATGACAAATAATATTTGCACGGACCGGGTTGTCGGCGCGATTTTGGCGAGCTGGCGGTATGACATCTCGGGAATTTCTCCGGAGATGCGCAAGGATTATGAGCTTCACTTTGTGGAATGCGCGCGGTGCAGATCGCGGCAGAATTTTCATCGAAGCCTGGATGTAACGCTGGCAGCCTTAACTTCTACAGCCGCTCTTTTCTTTCTTTTTGCACTAGCAGTTCTGAAGCACATCAAGCCGCTTGAGCACGTGGCGTTCACGACGTTCGGACTGGATGTGGAAGACACGTACCACATGCTGTTCTCGGCAGGGATCGCGGGACTCTGCTTCTCGATTATTGCGTTTGCGCTGGTGGTGACTGCGACGCCGGTTCCGTCGTATCTGGGCGGGATTGCTTCAGAGCGCAGAAAGCGTATTGAAGCGCGCCTGCCTGGTGCGATCAAGTCGATGCGGCCGCGGTAAGACTTGTTGGTTAGAAATCTGAGGGCCTCCCTTGTGGGAGGCCCTTTGTGTTTGATGGATTTTGCCTAGCTGAGAATTGGCGTGCGTAGGTCGCCGCCGGTCATCTCCTTGGGAAGGCCGAGCTTGAGCAGGTTGAGGAGCGTTGGCGAGATGTCGCGGAGTGAGCCGTCGGTGCGCAGGCGGTAGTGGTTGGCGTCTTCAGCCACGTAGATCATGGGCACGGGGTTGGTGGTGTGCGCGGTGTGTGGTCCGCCAGAGACGGGATCTACCATCAACTCGGCGTTGCCATGATCGGCAGTGATGAGCCAGCTTCCGTTCCGCTCCTTGATGGCTTTGTAGATGCGCGCGAGTTGCGCGTCCACGGCCTCGCAGGCCTTGATGGTGGGTTCGAGCTGGCCGGAGTGGCCGACCATGTCGGCATTGGCGAAGTTGGCGACGACGAGATCGAATGCCGTGTCGTTGACAGCTTTCACGATGGTGTCGCCGATGGCTTCGGCCTTCATCTCAGGAGCCAGATCGTAGGTGGCCACTTTGAGAGAGGGAATGAGGGCGCGGTCTTCACCGGGAAAAGGCACCTCAATGCCACCGTTGAAGAAGTAAGTGACGTGCGCGAACTTCTCAGTCTCTGCCACGCGCAGGTTACGCAGATTGTGCGCTGAAAGAATGTTGGCCAGGATGTTGTCCATGGATTCGGGCAGAATGATCATGGGCAGCTCATAGAGCTTGTCGTACTGGGTCATGCACAGGTAGTGGAGGTTCTTGGGAATCTCGCTGCGGGGGATGGTTTCATCGAGCGACTCCCAGCCTTCGAGGTCGCGGCCGCCTTTCTTGTTCAATCCGCTTTCGCGAGCGAGGACGCGCGTGATCTGACGGGCGCGGTCGGCGCGGAAATTGATGTTGATGCAGACGTCCTCATCGCGGATCTGGCCAACAGGTTTGCCGGCCGCGTCAGTGACGACAAATGGAATAAGAAACTCGTCGGTGGTGCCGCTGTTGTAGCACTCCTTGATGCGGGCGACGGGGTTGGAATAGGCACCGCCTTCGGCTTTGCCGTTGACCATCGCATCAAACGCCTTGCGCTCACGCTCCCAGCGCTTGTCGCGATCCATGGCGTAGTAGCGGCCACTGATGCTGGCTACCTTGCCTACGCCGTACTCGCGCATCTTTTTCTCAAGCTGCGCAATGTAGCCGGCTCCGGAGGTGGGGAGCGTGTCGCGGCCGTCCATGAAGGCGTGGACGAAGACGCGCTCGACGCCGTATTCGCGGGCGATGCGGAGCAGTGCGTAGAGATGTTCCTGGTGCGAGTGCACGCCGCCATCGGAGACGAGGCCGAAGAGATGCAATTGACGCCCGCCCTCGCGGGCACGGTGCATGGCCTTGACGATCGCCGGATCTTTCTTGAACTCGTCGGAAGCAATCATCGCGTCGATGCGCGTGATGTCCATGCGCACAATGCGGCCCGCGCCGATGTTCAGGTGGCCGACTTCGCTGTTGCCCATCTGCCCGTCGGGCAATCCGACAAAGTGCTCTGATGCGCGAATGAGGGTGTTTGGAAACTCGCGCAGCAGCTTGTCGTAGGTGGGCTTGCGGGCCAGGGCGATGGCGTTGTTGGCGGTTTCAGCGCGGTAACCCCATCCGTCGAGGATGGTGAGAACGAGAGGATGCTTGGAACTTGGCACGAAGAGGATACCTCGATTTTCAACTTGGTTTTCATCTCAAGGATAAACTGCCGGGGAGGGGACGGGTGTATCGGGGCTCACGCGGGGCGGATTGCCTGTCGCGATGGATGGGGCACCCGGCAAGATGCAAAAGCAAGAGCAACTGCAGATCCTTCGACTCCCTTCGCTTCGCTGCGGTCGCTCAGGATGACGGTCTGTATTTTAGATGTGTGTTTTTGTGAGAGTGAATTGTGCTGAAATGCAAAACGGGAGAAGCCGTTGGGCTTCTCCCGTCCTGTTTGCTGGAGTATGGGCTGGTTAGCCTTCGTAGTTCAAGCTCTCTAATCCCTGGAAGACTGCGCCGGAGCCCAGCTCTTCTTCAATGCGGAGCAACTGGTTGTACTTGGCGATGCGGTCAGTTCTGCTTACCGAACCGGTCTTGATCTGGCCTACGCCGGTGGCGACGGCGAGGTCGGCGATGAAGGTGTCTTCGCTTTCGCCGGAGCGATGCGACATGACCGAGGTGTAGCCGTAGCGGCGGCCGAGCTCGATGGCTTCAAGCGTCTCGGTGAGCGTTCCGATCTGGTTGACCTTGATGAGGATGGAATTGGCAACGCCCTCTTCAATGCCGCGCTGCAACAGCTTTGGATTGGTGCAGAAAATGTCGTCGCCTACGAGTTGGATGCGACTGCCGAGCTTGTCAGTCAGGATGCGCCAACCGGCCCAGTCTTCCTCTGCCAGCCCGTCCTCAAGCGAAACGATGGGATATTGGCGGACCCAGTTGTCGTAGAAGCTGACCATCTCTTCACTCGTGAGCTCGCTCTTGTCGCCCTTCTTGAAGACGTACTTCTTTTTCTCAGTGTCGTAAAACTCGCTGGATGCGGGATCGAGTGCGATGGCAATCTGCTCGCCGGGCTTGTAGCCGGCTGCTTCAATGGCTTCGAGGATCAGTTCGATGGCCTCGGCGTTGGACTTGAGCGATGGAGCAAAACCGCCCTCGTCGCCGACGGCCGTGTTGTATCCCTTTTTCTTGAGAACGCTCTTGAGGGCGTGGAAGGTCTCAGAGGACCAGCGCAGCGCTTCAGAAAAACGCTCCGCGCCGACGGGCATGATCATAAACTCCTGAAAGTCAACGTTTGAGTCGGCATGGGCGCCGCCGTTGAGCACGTTGAGCATGGGCGTGGGCAGTACGCAGGCGTTGACGCCGCCCAGATAGCGATAGAGCGGAACCTCAAGCGTTTGCGCAACTGCGCGGGCAGCGGCCAGCGAGACGGCGAGAATAGCGTTGGCGCCGATCTTGCCTTTGTTCGGCGTGCCGTCGAGGGCAATCATGGTCTGATCGATGAGGCGCTGGTTGGACGCATCCATGCCTTCGAGCTCGGGGGCGATGAGGCTCTCCACATTGGCGACGGCGTTGAGCACGCCCTTGCCTCCGTAGTGGCTCTTGTCGCCGTCACGCAGTTCCACTGCCTCATGTTCGCCAGTTGAGGCGCCCGAGGGCACAATGGCGCGGCCGAGTGCGCCGCTCTCAAGAATCACGTCTGCTTCCACGGTGGGGTTTCCGCGCGAGTCAAGAACTTCGCGCGCACGTATCGCAATAATCTCAGTCATATCGCTCCTCAAGATGCGGTGCTGTAGCCGGGCATTCAGTTTGGGACGGCGATCTACGGCGAGAGCTTCTCCGGCGGCGCTTTGAATCGAGTTCAAAAGCTCCTGCACGTTGTAATTCCCCTCTCCGTCCTGCACAAATAAGAAATTGGATGTAATTCCTTATCGATTCTAACAAGCGAGGCTGCTCAGCCCTGTGTGGCAACCATCACATACGGCTTGGATTGCTGGCAGCCGGAATGGGTGCGTCGCTGACAGCCAAAAAGGGAGAAGCCGGCAAGCCGGAGAGGAAAATGCCGACAAGCGGGGCGGACCGAGAAGTAACTCGTTTGATTCGTGCGCGGGGAGGCACACCGGAGACAGCAGCTAATTCGAGAACCCCTCACGCGCGTTAGCCTCATCTTGGGTGAGTTGTGCCACGGCCAGGGCCGGAGAAGAAACGACAGAGGCCCAGGAAGAATTGGCACGACTCTTTGCACGAGGCCGTGTCTAACAAGCCAGGGCGAAGACGCTCAGGGACGAGTTTGTCCGGGCAGTCTGACCAGACAGGTTTGTTGGGGTGGTCCGCAGCCCGAAAGAATGGAGATTCCGATGAGCCGGTCGTTTTGTGCGCGCGCAATCATGATTGCAGCCCTGATGGTTGCAACAGTTGGCTGGATGGGGGCGCAGCAGACCAGCCAGCCCGATCCCTACCAGGGAACCTCGAATCCGCCTCCTGACGACACCATCATTACGAGCCAGCCGCCGGCGGCGGTGCCTGCGCCCCAGCCCAAGCCTTCGGCCTACGGACAGCCAGCAGTGGTTGAGCCTGGGCAAGATCAGTCCCAGGGCCGACAACTGGGCCAACAACAGTACCGGCAACAGGCGCCGTCGCAGGACCAGCAGCAGCCGGGCGCCGTGAATCAGGGCATGGGGAATGAGGGTTTGGCCGCACCCGAGGACGGAACGGATGATGGAATTGTCCAGATTGCGCCCGATGCGCAGGTGAGGCCCGCTTTGGACCAGCGCAACCGGCCCTACGATCCTGACGGCGATATTGTGCATCCCGCTCCTCTTGGGCCGGGACAAGTGGGCGAGGGAACCACGATTCGCGCCCGGTTGCTGGAACGGCTCTCGACATCCCAGAGCCAGGCCGGCGAGCCCTTTCGAGCGCGCGTTGCCTCCGATGTTGTACAAGGCGGGCAAGTGCTGATTCCTGCCGGCGCGGAGATTGACGGGCGGGTGGCGAGCGTATCGAATGGACGCGCGGGCGGCCACGGATCAATGCACCTTTCGCCGGAGACGGTGATTCTGCCCGACGGCACGCGCTACAAGATTTACGCTGAAGTGACGGGAACGCCCGGCTCAAGCACGCGGGTGGGCAGTGAGGGGAACATCAATCCCGGCTCGCAACTGAAGAAGGACGGGATTGAATACGGCGGCGCGGTGGGTGCGGGCGCCGTGACCGGCGCGATTCTGGGAGGGCCGGGAGGTGCGCTGGCTGGAACGGTGATCGGAGCCGGCGTGATTACAGTGCACCTGCTCGTCAGCCATCCGCAGGCGGTGCTGGATTCAGGCACCGTGCTGCTGTTTACGCTGACCGAGCGGCTGAATCTTGTGCCAGTGGGCGCTAGCGGAAGCTAGAAGACAGGGAACAGGGAATAGGGATTAGAAAGACATCTGGAATTGAGTGTGGTTCTATCCCACTCATCGCAAAAAACGCGATGAATGGGGCACGAGGCTTCTTGCTTGGATGGGCAAAAAGCAACCGCAGGTCCTTCGACTCGTCCGCCATGGCGGACTCGCTCAGGATGACAATCAGCATTGGTTGCGCAGAATACCTTCCAATATCCGCTTCGGACGACAGTCCATCTTCATCCGCATTTACACTTGATAGCTGAAGGAGTGCCTGCGAGCGGGCTCATGTCGATCCCCGCCGAAGCCGGCAGCACCTTTAAGCTTCTCGCGAGGCACGTAAGCACCTATGGATAAATTTGTAATTCGCGGCGGTAATCCACTGGTTGGGATCATTCGCGTTTCCGGAGCCAAGAACTCGGCACTGCCGTGCATGGCGGCGGCCATTCTTACTGAGGACGAGGTGGTGCTCGAGAACATTCCGCAGGTGCGCGACATTGCCACCGAGAGCAAGCTGCTTGCCGCAATGGGCGCGGAGGTGGAAATAAGCGCGGGCGAGCGCCGCGATCGCACCACCATTAGTTGCCGCAGCCTGAGTGACCCTGTGGCGCGCTACGAGATTGTGAAAACCATGCGCGCATCGTCGCTGGTGCTGGGCCCACTGATTGCGCGCACCGGCATGGCGCGGGTGGCGATGCCGGGCGGCTGCGCGATTGGGGGAAGGCCGATAGACCTGCACATCAAGGGACTCGAGAAGATGGGCGCGGTAATCGCCCAGGAACACGGCTACCTTGAGGCGCGCGTGGAGCGCCTGCGGGGCGCGCACATTGTGTTCGACAAAATCACCGTGACGGGGACCGAGGATCTATTGATGGCTGCCGTGCTGGCCGAGGGAGAGACGGTGATGGAGAACTGCGCGCGCGAGCCGGAGGTGACCGACCTGGCGGCGCTGCTGACCGCGATGGGCGCCAGGATCGAGGGAGTGGGCACGTCCACGATCCTCGTCGAGGGTGTGAGCAGCCTGCACGGCGCACGCTACCGCATCAACCCCGATCGCATTGAGGCGGGAACATTTCTGATTGCGGGAGCCATCACGGGAGGCGATCTGACGGTGGAAAACTGCATGCCGGAACACCTGGGCGCGGTGATTGCCAAGCTGACCGAAGCCGGCGTGCAGGTGGATATTTGCGGGCCCGATGCAGTGCGGGTGCGTCGGGGAGACCGGCTGTGCGCCGCAGACATATCAACGGAAGAGTATCCGGGATTCCCCACCGACATGCAGGCGCAATACATGGCGCTAGCCACGCAGGCTGAAGGCGTGACGACGGTGAAGGAAAACATTTTTGAGAATCGCTTCATGCATGTGCAAGAGCTGGTGCGCATGGGCGCGAACATCAAAGTGGATGGGCGGACGGCGACGGTGCGGGGCCCGTCGAGGCTGAGCGCCGCGGCTGTGATGTGCTCTGATCTGCGCGCTTCCGCATCGCTGGTGCTGGCTGCGCTGGTGGCTGACGGCGAATCGATTCTGGACCGCGTTTATCACATGGACCGGGGGTACGAGCGGATCGAGGAAAAACTGGCCGGGGTGGGAGCGCAGATTCGCCGCATGGGCGACATCTTTCCTGAAAAATGAGTGGCCGGCGACCGAGTTTCCCTCAAGGTTGAACAATTTTGCCGTTCAATGACGTTGGTTTTCAACGCATTTTGTTTGTACGCGTGCAACTAATCTGGGGGCGGTGGTTTCTTACCACTAGCACCCCGGGTCCTTGCGGTTCCGGGAAACGACAAAACCCCTGGAGGATCGAATTCCCGTGAAAAAAACGCTGATGGCATTTCTTCTTGCCCTTTGCCTGGCGCCTGCAGTTTCGTTTGCGCAGGTTGTGGTCCGCATTGGACCGCCGGCCCCCATCGTTGAGCGTCGCCCGCCACCGCCGGAACGCGGCTACGTGTGGATTGCGGGCTACCATAACTGGGACGGCAACCGCTATGTGTGGGTTCCCGGCCGTTGGGACCGTCCGCCCCATCCTGGCGCCAGGTGGGAAGCGCATCACTGGGTGCATCGCCACGATGGCTGGGTGCTGATGGAAGGGCACTGGCGGTAGGGTTTGCAGTTCAGGAAGGAAAAAAGAAAGCGGGGAGGTTTCACCGCTTTCTTTTTTGATTGCTGCGTTCTTTAAGCTTGCGGGATTTGATGGCGTATCGACTCCCACCCATCGCAAAAGGCGCGATGGATGGGGCACAAGGCGTTTTCCTTGGGTAAGCGAAAAGCAACCGCGGGTCCTTCGACTCCCTGCGCTGCGCTACGGTCGCTCAGGATGACAGTCAGTTTTGTGACAGTCAATTCTAATGAGAACTTCTGAGGCAGGACCTTAGGTGATTTCGATGACGTCTGTTGCTGAGGCCGCTGCTTCATCAGCGCGGGCCATGAGCTTTTCAGCAATGGCGTAAAACTCCGCGGCCTGCGGGCTCTTGGGACCGGCCAGTGCCACCGGCAAGCCGCGGTCACCGCCCTCGCGGATGGCGGGAACCAGTTCAATTGAGCCGAGGAAGGGGATGTTGAACTGCTTCGCCGTGCGCTCGGCTCCGCCCCTTGAGAAGATATCGATCTCGTTGTGGCAGTGGGGGCAGGTAAAGTGGCTCATGTTTTCCACGATGCCCAGCACCTCGACGTTTACCTGCGCAAACATCTCGAGTGCCTTGCGCGCATCTTCAAGGCTTACGTCGCTGGGGGTTGAAACCACGACTGCTCCAGTCAGCGGAACGGTCTGGACCAGCGAGATGACGACATCTCCGGTTCCGGGCGGCAGATCGACGATGAGGTAATCGAGCTCGCCCCAATCAACCTGCTGGAGAAACTGGCGGATGATCTGGTGGAGCATGGGCCCGCGCATGACGAGGGGCTTGTCACCTGGCGAGATGTAACCGATGGAGATGGTCTTGATGCCGTGGGTGTCATTGGGCAGAATCTGGTTTCCGGGGCCGACGCGCGGCTGCTGGGTTGAGCCCATCATGAGCGGCACATTGGGGCCATAGATGTCGGCATCGACGAGGCCCACGCGCTGACCCAGCTTGGAGAGCGCGATGGCGAGGTTGACGGCGACGGTGGTTTTGCCCACGCCGCCCTTTCCCGAACCAACTGCGACGATCTTTGAAACGCCGGGCAAAGCCACAGGCGAGGGCATGGCAGAAGAGTGCGCCATAGTTTTTGATTGCTCCTTTTCTTTTTTCAACTCTTGCTGTGATTCAAGGTCTTGCTGTAGCTGAAGGTCTGTTGAGCGAAGGCTTCGATTCCGGCTCCGATCTTCCTGATTTAACGGCTGGGGTCGGTCTGGTCTTCAAGAGCCGCAGTCACCAGTCGCTCCTCCTTGCGTCGAGCGCTTTCGCGCTCGCGGTGCTGGCGACGGCGCAACGCATCGGCAAATCGGCGCACTTCGTCGGGTGTTTCGGGCACCAGTTGTGGAACCTTTTGCAGGCGTCCGTGCTCATCAACCGCGACGAAGACGAGGTAGGCGCTGGCGACGTGGACCACTCCGCCGGTGCGCATATTTTCTGCCCAGACTTTTACGCCGGTCTCCATGGAACTGGTGAACGCGCGGTTGACGCTGGACTTGAGGGTGAGCAGGTCGCCGAGGCGCACGGGCCGGATGAAGTCGATATGGTCCATTGCGGCGGTGACGACGTGGGTGCGGGAATGACGGTAGGCGGCCATGGCGCCGGTGAGATCAATGAAGTGCATGAGCCGCCCGCCGAGCAGATTGCCCAGGGTATTGGTGTCATTGGGCAGGATGATTTCGGTCATCTCTGATTGCGTACTCTGGACTGTACGCGCCATCGGGCTGTTTCCCTGCGGATTGGTCTCCGGCTCGTTCATGATGCATTGCTCCATTGGCTGCTCGGCGTGCCCTGGGTTCGGCGAGTCCAATCCGGCAACTACAATAGAGGTTGACGGCGGACTTTGGTGCGGGCTTCCAGTTCCAGTTTCGGCAATCCCCGCCAATTAAGCAAATCTTCCTGGGCTCTCGGGTGAAACCCGGGCCCGATGCGAGCGAAATGGACAAGATTGCGGCACTCAAAGAGATTCTGGCCCAGGACCCTAAGAACAGCTTCGCCCGCTATGGGGTGGCGATGGAACTGGCCAGCCGCGGTGACACAGATGCTTCGATCGCGGAGTTCACAACCCTGGTGACGAACGACCCGAACTACACGGCGGGCTACTTCATGGCGGCGCAGACGCTTGAACAAGCCGGGCGGCGAGAGGAAGCAATCGAGCGGCTCAAGGCCGGAGTTGCCAGCGCCAGGCGCACGGGCAACAACCATGCTCTCAGTGAGATGCAGGCAATGCTGGATGAACTGGAGCGCTAGAGCCATCCTGAGATCATTGCCAGAACGGCACTTGCTAAAACCGAAGGGCCACACACGTAAATACGGGTTCTTTACGAAAGATTCTGTAAACTTCAACTACCGGAATTGCATCTAAGACATATCATGGCCAAATACTCCATCGTCGTCCCCTTCCACAACGAAGAAGAGAACGTCACCGTGCTCTACGCCCGCCTGAAGCAGGTGATGGAGCAGATTGGCGACAGCTTCGAAATGGTGCTGGTGGACGATGGCTCGCGCGACCGGACGTACAAACTGCTGGAGGAGATTGCCGCGGTCGACAGCCGTGTGCTGGTGGTGAAACTGCGCCGCAACTTCGGACAGACATCGGCGCTTTCTGCCGGTTTCGATCATGCTTCTGGGGAGTTCATTTTGGCGATGGACGGCGATCTGCAGCATGACCCCAACGACATCCCCGCGTTTATTGAGAGGCTCGACGAGGGGTATGACGTGGTTTCGGGCTGGCGCAAGGATCGCATGGACAACTTTGTGATGCGCCGCTTCCCGTCACTCTGCGCGAACTGGCTTATGGCGAGGCTGTCGGGCGTGAATATTCACGACTTCGGCACGACGTTCAAGGCCTATCGGCGCGAGGTGATACAAAACATCCCGCTGTACGGGGAGATGCACCGGTTCATTCCGGCGCTGGCGAGCTGGTATGGCGCGTCGATTTGCGAAATCCCGATCCGCAACGTGAATCGCGAGTGCGGGAAGAGCCATTACGGCATCGGGCGCACCTTCCGGGTGTTCTTCGATCTGATGACGATCCGCTTTCTGCTGCGGTATATGAGCCGTCCGCTCCACTTCTTTGGCGGATTTGGATTGCTGGGCATCATGGGGGGCAGCATCATGGCGGCCATCCTGCTGGGCATGAAGATTCTTAACCCGGCAATGGACGTGATGCACCATCATGGTCCCATGTTCGTGATTGGCTCAGTGCTGATTGTCTCGGGTATTCAGATGGTGGCCATCGGCCTGCTGGGCGAACTGCAGGTGCGGCACTACTTCACGAGCCAGCATCCCAGCTCGTACACCGTCGACCGCCTGGTGCGGCTTGTTCCCGCCGATGAGCAGAGCATGCTCTCGGAAGGGAAAGAGGATAGTTTTTAGGGAATTAGGGATTAGAAAAGCACCGTGCCCTGCTCGGGATTGTCCGGGCGGGTTTTTTGTTTGTCTTGAGACAAGCGCTGATTGCGATCCTCAGCTGCCGGCTTTCAAATCTTCTTGCTCGAGAACCCCCTCTGGGTTCATTCTTACGAATAGATGAAAGCTATTCAGATTCTCGAGACGGGCGGGCCTGAAGTTCTTCAACTGGCCGATCTGCCGATTCCGCATCCAGGTCCCGGCCAGGTGTTGATTCGGATTGAAGCGACGGGCGTTAATTTTATTGAGGTTTATTTTCGCAAGGGACAGTACAAGGCCTCGTTCCCACTGACGCCGGGCAGCGAGGCGTCTGGCACGGTGGAGGAGCTTGGGCCCGGGGTACAGGGATTCACCGCGGGCGACCTGGTTGCATCGGTCTCCGTGATGGGCAGCTACGCCGAATACGCGCTGGTGCCCGCTGCGCAACTGGTGAAGGTGCCTGCGGGCCTTACGCCGGAGCAGGCCGCGGCGGCGATGCTGCAGGGCATGACCGCACATTACCTTGCCTACTCCACGTTTCCGTTGAAGGCGGGCGACACGGCGCTTGTGCATGCGGGCGCGGGTGGCGTTGGGCTGTTGCTGACGCAACTGGCGGCGCGCATTGGAGCGCGGGTGATTACAACCGTGTCCACTGCCGCGAAGGCGGAGTTGTCGCTGGAGGCCGGCGCCAGTGACGTGATTCTTTATACAGAGCAGGACTTTGAGGCCGAGGTGAAGAATCTGACGGGCGGCAAGGGCGTGGACGTGGTGTACGACTCGGTAGGCAAGACCACGTTCGACAAAAGCCTGAACTGCCTGAAGCCGCGCGGCCTGCTGGCGCTATTTGGCGGGTCGAGCGGAGCCGTGCCGCCGTTTGATCTGATTCAGTTGAGCGGCAAAGGTTCGCTGTACGTGACGCGGCCAACGCTGTGGCACTACATTGCCACGCGCGCCGAACTGGAGCTCCGCGCAGGCGAGATCCTCGGATGGGCGGCAAGCGGCCAGCTGAAGCTGCGCACCGAGCATATTTTCCCGCTTGCGGAAGCAGCGCAGGCGCAGACGGCACTCGAGTCGCGGAATACGACTGGAAAGATTTTGCTGGAGCCGTGAAGAGGCAGGGAATAGGGAACAGGGATTAGGGATTAGGCCCCGTGATTTTCGCATTCTGAGGGAGAATGGTGGGGTCACCAGCCTCGTCGCTGGACTCCACCGGGAACGAAACCATGTCGCAGATCACTATCTCCCCTACCGACCACGTCTTTGTGCTGACGGGTGCGGGGATCAGCGCGGAGAGCGGGCTGCCCACGTTTCGCGCGGAGGATGGATTGTGGGCGGGCAACCGGATTGAGGACGTGTGCACGCCGGAGGCCTGGGAGCGGAATCCGGGGCTGGTGTGGCAGTTCTACTCGGGTAGGCGCAGCGATGGTCAGAAGGCAGAGCCGAATGCGGCGCACATTGCGCTGGCGGAGCTTGAGGCGAAGTTGGGTGACCGGTTTTTTCTGTGTACCCAGAATGTGGACGACCTGCATGAGCGCGCGGGATCAGCGCGCCTCGTGCACATGCACGGCGAACTGGGGAAAGCGCACTGCGAGAACGACTGCGGACGGCCACCGATTGAAGATCACGCGATCTATGGCAGCCTGGCGGAGGTGGGCCGTTGCGCATGCGGCGGCCGCTACCGGCCGCACATTGTTTTCTTTGGAGAGATGCCTCTGGAGATGGACCGGATCCGGGACGAGATTGACCGGGCGACGCTGATGCTGGTGGTGGGCACGTCGGGGTCAGTGTATCCGGCGGCCAACTTTGTGCACTGGGCCAAGATGAACGGGTCGCGCCGGGTGTACGTGGGACCGGAAGAGCCGTTGAACGCTGCCGCATTTACCAGCGTGGTGGAAGGCAAGGCGGGCGAGGTGCTGCCTGGCCTGTTTGCGGTGGAGTGACCTTTTCTGGTCGCGCAGGCGGCTGCTTTAGGGCCTTCACTTGCGGGCTTTGACGAACTCGGAACGGCGGAAGCGGAGTCCGGTCCAGTCCTCGTCGATGGCGACGGCGCGCACGGTTTCAAAGCCTAGAGCCTCGAGCTCATTCCAGCCGGTGTCACGATTGAAGTCGCATTTGTATTTTTTCGATGTCCCCTTTGGATAAGCGAACCAGACGACGGCGTCGCCTTTTGCGCGCTTTGCGATTTTGGGCGCGAGTGCATCGACATCGGCCTTGCGGGTGACAAACGCGAGCAGAAATCCGAGGTCCGGGACCGAGGACAGGTTGTGGTGGATGGTGATGACCGGCAGCTTGGCAAGCTCAGGCTCGAAGCTCGCGGGGGCGTTGAGCACCACGATCTCCTGCTGGTCTTTGAGGTTGAGTTTTTCGAAGATCGTCGCCATGGATTTTGATGATAGCTGGATTGCGGAAATAATCTGCAAAAGTTTTTTTCTATGTTTATCCCGGCCAGGCGATGGATGGAGTACCGGGATTCCTTCACTCCCCTGTCCCTCCCCCGCGGCGGACCAGGGACCCGGGGGCACCCAATTGCTTTGAATCCCAGCTGCCCAAATGCGAGGTATCTGAGGCACCAAGCACCCGGCGTGAAGGGATCAGAAATGGAAACGGTAACGGAGTTCGGCGGAGAACATGCGGGGATCGTTGAAGTGGAAGCCACCGATGGTGATGGAGTTATCGAGCAGGACGCGATGGTTGGTGACGTTGAGGACGGAAGCCGAAAACTTCCAACGTTCGCCGAAGGGGTGACCGGCCGAGACGTCGAATGTGGTGTGGACGGGGAGATTGTTTCCCTGATACGGGCCCAGGCCAGAGTTGGCCAGGCCGTTGGTGAATCCGGAACCGTAGTAGACGTTGGAGGCGAACCATGTGTGGAGCGGCAAATTGGCCGTGAAGCCGGCATTGAGCGTGTTGCGCTGGTCGTGGTCCACCGGAAAATAATCGGGGCCCAGGGCGCAAGCCTGATCGGTGGGATCGCTGCAGGCGAAGCCGCCGATGATGTTGCCGCGCTGCTCGGCGATCTGGTTGGAGTAGGTGAGATGGAACTGGCCGAGGCGCGCCAGGTTGGGCGAACGGAGGGTCATCTCCCAGGCACGCACCAGGGCTCCATCGACGGCGATGGGGAAGTAGATATTCGATTCGCCGACGTTGGAGTGATCGAGGAAGTTGTTGACGCGGTTTTTGAAAGTGTCCACATCGAGCACCCAGCCGCGGTATGGGATCATGATGCCGAACTGGTGTTCTTCGTCGCGCTCTGACGGGAGGGGTGCGAAGGCATTTTCGTCGGGCTGGCTGGTGACGTAACTGAGGAAGGCGCCGGAGACGGTTTCGATGGGCGCTGGCTGGAAGAAGTGTCCATAGAAGCCGCGCAGGACCCAGTTGAGACGCGGGATTCTGACCGTGGCACCGATGCGCGGATAGTTTGCGGTTTCATTGAAGCCGCCGTGGTAAAACGAAAAGCGCATTCCGCCCAGCAACGTGACGTACTGACCGACGCGCAGATGATCTGAGATATAGAATTCGCCGAGTGCGGCGTTGGCTTGTGCTCCCGTGTTGGGAACGCTGTTGGCCACGTAGCTTTGATCGTTGATGACCAGCCCGAACAGATCCTGTTCATCCTGGTAAAAGGTGTACATTCCCCCAGAGAAGTTATTTGGTCCGGCATCGATTCGTGCGTCCACCTGTCCTCCCGTGTAGTTCGACCGCTGGTGCCAGGTGGTGGCCACGGGGAAGTCGGCGGCTGGGGAGTCATAATCTGCTTCGTTGAAGTGATAGAACGGCGCCACCGAAACCAAAGCCTTCGGCGAGAATGTGTGGACCCAGTCGAGTGCCACGAAGGAGTCTTTTTCGGTTTGTCCATCGCGCAGGCCATAGGACTCGTAGTACTGGCTGGCCTGTTCCCAGTCGTTGGGGTCCGGATCGAAGGGAACCTGAAAGAAGTCCTGGCGGTATTGCGCGTTCAGGCGCAGTTGATCGTTGGCCGACTGATTGCGAATCACCGACAGGAAGGCGCTCTGCGAGTTGGTGGCATCGTGATTGATACTGCTGACCGGTGTGGACAGTCCATAGTTTGAACGGGAGCCAACCGCGCTGGCATACCATGCGGTTTTTTCCGTGTGGTTGCCGAGCGAGAGCTGTGCTTCACCGGTGTAGAGATTGCCACCCGAGACCAGCAGCTCGGCCTCGCGGTTACGCTCAAAGCCGTTGCGCGGGAGCACGTCGAACACTCCATAGGTTCGGTCGCCCACATCGGAGCTGTAGCTGCCGCGCTGGGTTTCAAGCGAGTCGATGTCCTTGGGGTCGATCTGCGGGCCGACGTTGGAAGCGATTTTTGTGTTGGGAATCGCCACGCCGTCGATGAGCCAGCTGGTTTGATGGCCGCCGCGCATGTGGAGCATGTCGTGTGTCATGTAGGCGCCGGGGACGTAGTCGGTAATCATCTCCATGCCGATGGTCCGGGATGCGCCAGGCGTCTGGTCGATCTGCGCACGGGTTACGAGCGTATTTGGTGTTACAGTGTCGGCCGAACTCTGAGAGCCTTCGACCACCACGGATTCCTTTGCACCGGTGACCGCGAGCGGGATGTGGAGAACGGGGTTTGTGTCAGAGGCGAGGGTGAGGGCCTGCGTAGCAACCGCGAAGCCGGGCGCAGTGACGGTAAGTCGATAGACACCAATGGGTGCCTGCGGCAGTTCAAAATCGCCGAGGGCGCTGGTGGTGGCGTGAAGAACGAAGTCAGAATCTGCTGCCTGGAGTGTGACTTGAGCTCCTGCAATGGGACGATGCGTGGGATCGTGCACGATGCCGTGCACCGTGGCAAAGACTGTGGCGAACGCGGGTAGTGAAGCGATGAGCAAGCAGGCTGCTGCAAGGGAAGAAAGAAAATTGCGCATGAATGGACCTCCTGTTTGATGGTGCTGAGATGCAGGCATTATTCCCCGGTCTCAAAGGCTCGATCGGGAGCTCCAGCATTTTTGCTGAAATGAGCGAAAAGCAACCGCAGGCCCCTGGACTGCGATTGGCGCAAAATACGCGCCGACCTCCGCTCAGGATGACAGTCGGTTTTGATTTGGACTTTAAAGACTGGACGCTAGATTTGAATTGAAGCGGGAGGGCCGCGCGCAACGCGGGCGCGGAGGGAACCGGTGAGCGCGCTGACGGAAGTGGATGCAGGGGAAAGCGATTGCGTTAGAAGTGCGGGAAGGCTGGCTGCGGCTGCGGCGAGCGCATGTGCCGGCGTGGAGGGTCCGGCCAGGAAGCCGGGATACATGGGGCAGGTGAGCGGCGCGGTGAGGATAGGCGTTTTGCCGGAAGCTTGCTGGGCAAGCATGGCGGCCATTTGCATAGCCATGGCGCAATGGTGCATGCCGTGGCGGCGGCAGCAGGCAGGCAGGCGCGCGTCATCGCTGGACTGAAGAAGCCCAGCGAGAGGGCCGAAGCCAAAGAAGAGCACCAAGATGAGGGAAGCCGCGCGGCGCATCTGGTTTTGATGGTACATGAACACAAGGATGGTTGCGTAGGGTCATTTATCATCGTAGAGATTCGGAATTTCAGCTGTTCAAAGGAAAAAACAAGTGTCTGAGGCGCAAGGTTCTCGCAAGCATCAGGAGCAGTCGCACCTTTCGCCGGTTCGCCGGCCGTTGCGGATTGCGCTTTTTGGTTTTGGCACGGTGGGCAGTTCGGTAGCGCGGATTCTGATTGAGTCAAAGCCGCAGGGTCTGGAACTGACGCACGTCTTCAATCGCGGCGTGGCGCGCAAGCGCGTGAGCTGGGTGCCCGCGAGCGTGGTGTGGAGCGAGAGCGCCGAGGACGTGCTTGGGGCTGACGTTGACGTGATTGTGGAACTGGCTGGCGGACTGGATCCGGCAGGCGGCTGGGTGCGGAAGGCGCTGGAAGCGGGCAAGAGCGTGGTGACCGCCAACAAGAAGCTGATTGCGTATCACGGAATCGAACTGGAACGGTTGGCCGCGGCCAAAGGCGGGCATCTGAAGTACGGGGCCGCGGTTGCGGGGGGCATTCCGGTGATTCCGGGGCTTGAGCAGGGATTGGCGGGCGATCGCATCGAGCGCATGGAAGGAATCTTGAACGGCACGTGCAACTTTATCCTGAGCAAGATGGATGAAGGCGCGGAGTACGCGACGGTACTGAAGGAAGCGCAGGCCAAGGGCTACGCTGAAGCGGATCCGACGGAGGACGTAGGCGGATTTGACGCGCGCGCCAAGCTGGCGATCCTGATGCGGCTGGCGATGCGGGTGGTGGTGGATCCTGAAGTGATTGTCCCGAAGGCGATTACCGCGGTGAAGGCCGTGGACTTCAGCTATGCGCGGGACTTGGGGTGCACGATACGGCAGGTGGCGCGTGCACAGCAGGTGAAGGGGCGCGTGGCGGCGACTGTTGGGCCGATGCTTGTGGATCTACGGTCGCCAATGGCCTGGTCGCGCGGCACAGAGAACATGGTGATTCTGACGGGGCACTACGGCGGCGACGTGGTTTTCTCGGGCCACGGCGCGGGCGGGCATCCGACTGCGGTTGCGGTGGTGAGCGATCTGCTGGCGCTGGCGCACGACTCGCGGCGGGTGGAGATTCCGTCGAGCCCGGCGGTGCTGGGCGCGGAGTTTGAAGTTCCGCACTACATCCGCTTTACGGTGGACGACCGTCCCGGGATCGTGGCTGAGATTACGGCGGCGCTTGCCAAGGAGAAGATCAACATTCGCGCCATTGTGCAGAAGCCGGGCTATCCCCAGCACGCGCTGCCGTTCGTGGTGACGGTAGAGCCGTGCAAATCCTCAGCGATGGAACGGGCGCTTGCGGCATTCCGCACCATGGATTGCCTGATTGAAGAGCCCTTGGACCTGCAGATGCTGGAGTAGCAGGCGAACAGTTGGACATTGGTAGATGATGCTATTTGGAGGTCGTGCCTTGATCGACACAATTTACCGGTGTGAGATTTGCGGCGAGGAGAGCGACAAGCCCATGCACTGGCTTGTGGTGAACTGCAACAGCGCGCAATTGACGGTATACAAGTGGACGAAGGAAGCTGCAGATGCACCCAACGCGCGGCACTATTGCGGCGAGGCGCATGCACAGGTGTACATCAGCCGCTGGCTTGAGGCGGCTTGCTCGTGAGAGCTGCCTAGCCTTTTGTGGGCGCGGGCCCGGTGGACTCGCGCACTACCAGTTCGGGTTCCATGACGATTTCCGCAGCGAATTCCTTTTCACGGTTGGCAATCCGCCCAAGCAACACCTGCGCTCCGCGCTTGCCCATTTCAGTCAGCGGCTGGCGGACGGTGGTGAGCGAAGGGGTGGAGTAGGCTGCCGACTGAATGTCGTCGAAGCCGACGACGGAGACGTCTCCGGGGACGCTGAGTTCCGCATCCTTGAGCGCGCGGATGGCGCCGATGGCAGAGATGTCGTTGAAGCAGAAGACGGCGGTGAAGTCGCGGGTTCTTTTCAGCAGCTCCTGCATGGGCTTGTGGCCGATTTCAGGGGCCATAGGGTGGTGTCCGGCCTTCATTGACCAGCCGGCGGCGTCAATGCGGACGACCAGGTTGGCGTCGAGCTTGAGGCCAATTTCCTGAGCGACCTGTTGGATCGCCTCCCAACGAAATTCGGAATCGGGAATGGCGCGCGGCCCGCGCATGAAGGCGATGCGGCGGTGGCCGAGTTGGTGCAGATGGACCAGGGCCTGTTCGACGGCCTTGTGGTGATCGAGAACGATGTTGGTAACGTTGGGAGCCGCGCTGTGGGCGGAGATGGCGACCACGGGAACAGGAACGTCGATCTGGTCAACGGGCGTGTTGAGCAACAGGAAACCATCGACGGCGCGCTCCACAAGCATGCGCGGATACTTTTCAATCATCTCCCGCTTCCAGTCGTGGCAGGCGGTGAAGTAGAAGTAATGGGCCGCGTTCAGTTCTTCAACAACTCCGCTCATGACCCGGGTAAAGTAGCCCTCGCTCAGGTCGGGCGCCAGCACGCCCACACTCATCGACTTGCTCTGGCGGAGAGAGCGCGCGAAGTAGTTGGGGCGATAGTTGAGTTTTTCGGCGGCATCCTTTACGCGCTGGCGCGTCTCGGGCGGGATGGACTTTGCCGATGGCGAATCGTTCAGGACCAGGGACACCGTGGTCTGGGAGAGCTTGAGATGCTCGGCGAGCATGCGCAGATTGACGTGTCCGGGAGGATCAGACCTCTTGGTTTTCGCCATGGAGGATAAAGGACCTTTCGTTCAAAGGTTAAACGATTGAGTAGCCCCTGATATATCGATTTTCTCAATATATGAGTTACGCGTCCTCCGGGGGGAAGGTTCCATCCGGAGCGGCGGCGTGGAGCGGCGGGGAAGCGGGCCGCCTCACGGCTGCGCGGATCGATGCGGGCATTTCTATTTTTACCGAGCCTCGATGGTGTTGACGCCCGGCTTCAGGGGCCAGACTTTGCCGTTCCACTCGAAGGTTCCAGCGAGCGTGCCGGGAAGAACGATAGTTGCCTTCAAGCCGTCGCGGGTGCGGGTGTAGTGCAAGTTGATGGGGCCCTGCGGATGCGGATAGGAAGCAGTGAGCGAGGGCAGCGAACCCATATGCGGAGCGATGCGCACGGTTGCGAATCCGGGGCTTGCCGGTTCGACGCCGGCAACGATGGTGAGCAGATCGTAGATGGGATGCGCGGTCCACGCATGGGAGTCAGAGCGCGTGTCTCCTGGAACCTCAGGCCAGGTGCTGAAGTGCAGAGCCAGCAGATCGCGCCATGGCTTGATGGAGTTCAGATACTCATCGGCCATGCCGGCATGGTCAAGGGCGCGGGCGAGGTAGAAGCGGAAGTAGTAGGAGGCGCTCAAGACGCCATTGGGCGTGGTGCCGGGCTCAATAGCCATGACCTTGCGGAGTACTTCCTGCTGGTGGTCCTTGGGAACGACGTCGTAGAGGACGGCGAGAATATTGGACTGTTGAGAGAACACTTTCTGATCGGGGGCATCGGCGATCATGCCGCGCGCGGCGTTCCAGCATTTGGCGGCGAGGCCGGCGCGCACATGGGCGAGCCGGGTTTCGTAGCGCGAGGCGCGCACAGGATCGCCGAGGCCTTGCTCCAGCGCATGAGCGTCCTTGAGGGCGCCCAGATACTCAAGCGCGGTGGCGCAGGACTCGCCGTTGGAGTCGTAGGTGGGGATTTCGCCGGAAGGAACCCAGTCAACAAAGCTCCACCAGGGAAGCTGGCGGAGGAGGCCGTCGGGCTGCTCGTATTGGGCGAACCAGTCGAGCACGGTGCGGGTTCCCTCAAGCGAAGCGACGGCGGGGGCGGGATCGGGGCGGTAGCGCCAGTAGTCGCGAACCATGCCGATCCATAGCAGCGAAAAGGTGGGGATGGTCTGCGCGAGCGAACTGGG
This sequence comes from uncultured Acidobacteriaceae bacterium, assembly GCA_963765025.1. Lineage (GTDB taxonomy): Bacteria > Acidobacteriota > Terriglobia > Terriglobales > Acidobacteriaceae > Telmatobacter. The sequence goes on from CAVXVM010000144.1 coordinate 31,232, forward strand.
ATAGCGGCTGCGGGTGATGCCATCAGGGAAGCGCGAGTCGTTAAAGGCGGCGAGGGCCTGGCGGGCGAGGCGGTCGTCTCCGGCGACGGCGTAGGAAATGAGCGCCTGGATGCGGGTGTCGCCCACGTATTGCAATTGCTCGTAGTAGGGCGTGTCCATGTAGGTTTCGTGGGCGTCGAGGCGGGCGGTGCGCCAGCTTACCTTCCAGATGTCGTCGAGCTGGGCGTCGGGGGATTGAAAGGAGGCACGCTCCTCAAACGGATAGGCGGTGAAGCGGGCGGTGAGCGAATTCAGCGTCAAAGGCTCAGCGGCGGTTTCGATGTCGAGGTCAAGATAGCGCCAGGTGCGCCACCAGAACGGCTCAAAGACGCGGTTGGAGCCGCCGTCGGGCAGGAAGCTGTCTTTGAGTCCGTGTGCCTGGCGGTCGCCGACCTCGTCGCGGTCGCCCTTGTGCATTTGCTTGTCGAAGAGAGCCTCAGCGTAGGTGAGCCAGATTTTGGCGCCCTTGCCACCGGAGACAGAGAGCAGCGGGTAGGCGGTGGTGAGAGTTTTACGGTCGAGAAGAATATGGACGCGGGTACCGGCGGGTACGGTGACCGGTGCGGCAGGGAATCCGTGGACATCAGGTGCCTGGGGTCCGCGATTCACGACATCCACGCGCACGGTTTCGCCGATGCTGGTGGGAGCGTACTCCATGTGGGGCAGGCCGTCGGGCACCAGGTCCCAGAAATTGTCGCCTGTGGTGTCGGCCGAGTGGGCCTTGCTGACGCCGGGATAAATGCTGTCGCGCATGGGCGTGGCGACGGGAACCCAGTTTGCGGCGGAATGGGTGGCGGGCGCGTCCGGGCTTACTGTGGGATAGCTGTTGCCAGTCACCAGGGGTGTGGCAGGAGCAAGCGCAGGATCGGTCGATGGGTCGTTCCAGTCCCAGTCGTAAAGCCCGGCGTTAATCTGCTCGCCGGGGCCGGAGGCGAAGTAGGTTTTTACGTCGACGGAGGTGCGGTCGAGGGCGCGGTGGCCGGGTTCGATCTCCACTTGCCAGTTGTCGGGCGTGCTGATGCCGCCGGGACCAGTGGCTTCCGATTCGAGGAGGAAGGCTGTGCGGTCGCTCATCTGGGCGATGGGCGCGAAGATGCCCCAGTTCCAGACCGTTGCAGTGACCAGGTTATTTCCAGCGTGGAGCAGGGGAGCGAGGTCAAAGAGCTCGTAGCGCCAGTGGGACAGGTCGCCACGGGCGGGGCCGTCGCCTGCACGCTTGCCATTGACATAGAGCACAAAGCGATTGTCCGCGCTGACGCGGACGGGGTAGCTGGCGGGACCCTCTGCCAGAGTGAGCGAGCGCCTGAAGTGGAGCACCAGGGGCTCGCGGAGCGGAGCGGTAGGATGCGTGACCCAAAGGGCATGCCAGTCGCGGTGCGGCGAGTCAGGAGCGGCTTGGGCTTCAGCGGCCTGGGCCTGGTTGCGGGCTGAGGCAAAGGAGAGAAACAAGATGAGGGCGGCGACTTTCAGCGTTGGGCGCATGATGGGTGCCTTCTGTGATCCAATTCAACAGCTTAACGGATGGCGGAGGTGGATGGGTGAGCGGGAAGTTCTGAAACGTACAAAAAGCGCTGCCGGGAACGGATTTTTCCTGTTCTCCGCATTAGATTTAGCACGCTTGTAACCTCCCATTCACAATTCGCGGTTAGCCTGACTTTGGTGAACGCCAACGTGTCGGAAATCAAGATTCCCCAAGTCCATCTGCAGCCGGAATCGGGTCCAGGCGCCCCCGAGGAGCAGGGCGATAGCACCGCTGTCGCTATCTCTGAAGTTCGGCGGTTTCTACTGGCGCGGGGCAACTCGGCGCTGGCGGACCGGGGATTCTCATGGCTGATGCTGCTGTGCGGGTTGAGCATCTTTGTGATTGTGGGCCTGATTGCGTATGAGCTGGTGGTGCGATCGGAACTGTCCCTGCACAAATTTGGATTGGCATTTTTCTACCAGGTGTTTACCGATCCGGACACGCATCTGAAGCTGTTCTGGGACCCTGTGAACGCCCAATTCAGCGCTCGGCCATTTGTATACGGCACACTGGTTTCCTCGTTCCTGTCGCTTTTGATTGCCGTGCCGCTGGCGATTGGTGTGGCCGTGTTTCTGACGGAGATGTGCCCTCTGATGCTGCGCGGACCGCTGGCCTTTTTGACGGAGTTGCTGGCCGCGATTCCCAGCGTGATCTACGGACTGTGGGCGGTGTTTGTGCTGGTTCCGCTGTTGCGGGATTATGTGAATCCATTTTTGATCAAGACGCTGGGCTGGACGACGCTGTTCACAGACGAAAACCCAACAGGGCTCGGGTATCTTGCGTCGGGCGTGATTCTGGCCATCATGATTCTGCCGATCATCTCGTCGCTGACGCGGGAAGTGATGTCGACGGTGCCGCACTCGCAGCGGGAGGCAGTGCTGGCGCTGGGCGCGACGCGCTGGGAGATGATCCGCATGGGCGTGCTGCGGAACGCGCGCATCGGTATTGTGGGCTCGATCATCCTGGGGCTGGGCAGGGCGCTGGGCGAAACCATGGCGGTGGCGATGGTGATTGGCGCAACGCCGGAGATTCATCGCTCGCTGCTTTCAAACGGGAGCACGATGGCCACGGTGATTGCCAACGAGTATGCCGAGGCCGTGGGCGACATGCATTTGAGCGCGCTGACGGAGATTGGATTGGCTTTATTCGTAGTGACGATTATTGTGAACGCGCTGGCGCAGGTGATGATCTGGGCCGTGACCCGAGGGACGCCGGCACAGGCGCGCTAGGCGGGCTGGACTGAGTTTGAGGAGATAAGGTTGAGCAGGGAAGCCTACAAAATGCGATCGCAGATGCGTACGGTTGCCGATGGCGTGGTGACCGGGCTGGCGATTCTGGCCACAGTGGTCGTGGTTGTGCCGCTGATCGCCATCTTTGGTTACTTGATTTACAAAGGCGCCAGCTCACTGAACCTGGCCTTTTTTACCAAGGTACCTGCTCCGGTTGGTGAGACAGGCGGAGGCATGGCGAATGCCATTCTGGGTTCCGCGATTATTTTGGCGATGGCCAGCGCCATCGGCGTCCCCATCGGCATTGGCGGCGGCATCTACCTGGCGGAGTTCGGGCGTGGAACCAAGCTGGCGGCGGCGATCCGGTTTACCGCCGACGTGTTGAACGGTGTGCCTTCGATCGTGATGGGACTGGCGGCTTATTCGCTGATCGTGGTTCCGATGGGACACTTTTCGGGTTACGCCGGTGGCGTGGCGCTGGGCTTCATGATGATTCCCACGGTTTGCCGGACGTCAGAGGAGATGCTGCTGATGGTGCCGCACGCAGTGAGGGAAGCGGCGCTTGGGCTCGGCGTGCCCAACTGGCGCTCGGTTCTGTCGATCACCGTGAAGACGGCTTCGCCGGGGATTATCACGGGCTGCATGCTGGCGTTTGCGCGCGTTGCCGGCGAGACGGCCCCGCTGGTGTTCACCGCGCTGGGCAATCAGTTCTGGAGCTCGGACCTGAATCAGCCCATTGCTGCGTTGCCCTTGCAGATTTACGTTTATGCGCTCTCACCCTATGACGACTGGCACCGGCTGGCGTGGGCGGGATCGCTGGTGCTGATTATTTTGATCGTATTAGCCGTTTCGCTGGTGCGGTTTGTGACCAGCCGGGGCGTTTTGAAAGGGGCAAGCTAAGTGGGCGTTGGCATTGAGGTCATCAATCTGAATGCGTGGTATGGCACGAACCACACGCTGCAGGATATTAACCTGAACATTCCGGCGAACCACGCCACGGCGCTGATCGGGCCCTCAGGTTGCGGCAAGAGCACGTTTGTTCGCTGTATCAACCGGATGCACGAAACCAACCCCATTGGGCGCGCGACGGGGACAATACGGATCGGCGATCTGGATGTTTACAAGGACGCCAAGCCAGTGGAAATTCGGCGGCGTGTGGGTATGGTGTTTCAGCGGCCCAATCCTTTTCCTACCATGTCGATTTACGACAACGTTGCAGCGGGCCTTAAGCTGAACGGGTACGCCAATCGCCGGGCGCTGGACGAGATCGTGGAAAAGTCGCTCAAGAACTCGGCGCTGTGGGACGAAGTGAAGGACGACTTGAAGAAGAAATCGGGCGCGAGCCTTTCCGGCGGCCAGCAGCAGCGGCTTTGTATTGCCCGCGCGCTGGCCGTGGATCCTGAGGTGCTGCTGATGGACGAGCCCGCCTCGGCGCTTGATCCGGTTTCGACTTCAAAAATCGAGGACCTGATCTTTCAGCTCAAGTCGCAGTACACTATTGTGATTGTGACGCACAACATGCAGCAGGCGGCACGCGTTGCCGAGAAGACAGGCTTCTTCCTGAATGGAAGGATGGTCGAGTTCGACTCCACGCACAAGATCTTTACCAACCCCAGCGACAAGCGGACTGAGGATTACATCACCGGCAGGTTCGGATGACACGCATACGCTTTCAACAAAGCCTGGACGACCTGAAGGAGAACCTTCTGGTGATGGCAGGACTCGCGGAGCAGGCGATACAACGCGCCATTGAGGCGTACCGGGTGCGCGATCTGTCGATCTGCGACCTGGTGAGCCGAAGCGAACTGGCGATCAACCGCCTGGAGCGCGACATCGACCAGGCCGCTCTGGACCTGCTGGCCATGGAACAGCCCATGGCGATCGATCTGCGCTTCATTCTGAGCGTAATCAAGATCAACGCGGACCTGGAGCGGGTAGGCGATTCGGCCAAGAACATCAGCGACCGGGTGCGCCACATGGACAACATGGCCCAGGTGGAGCTGCCCGTGGATATTCCCAGGATGGCTGCGCTGGCGTCAGAGATGGTGCGCAAGAGCCTGCAGGCGTTTATTGAAGCCGACGCAGAACTGGCGCGCAACGTGCTGACTATGGACGATGCCGTGGATGCGATGAATCGCGCCGCGTACAAGGCGCTGACCAGGGTGATGGAAGAACAGTCGCATATGGCGCCGCAGGCATTGAACGCGCTGATGATTAGCCGCGCCCTTGAGCGCGTGGCCGACCACGCCACCAACATTGCCGAGGACGTGATCTTCTGGGTGGAGGGCACGGACGTGCGGCACCACAAGAGCCTGATCGTGGGACCAAACGATCCGCACGCTATGGGCTGAGACTGGACGATCGGCTAGAAATGGAAAAGCCCCGGGAGAAGCGGGGCTTTTCAGTTCCGAGTGCTCGAGAATTTTGTTACCTGGCGACGATCCGCACACCCATGCCGTTCAGTTTGGTGCGCGCGCTGGCGGCTTCTGGCGTGCGTGGATGGCGCTGGATGAGCAGGCGAAGCTCACGAATGCCCGCGTCCTTCTTGTTTTGAGCAATGAGAGCAAGGCCCTTGTGCAGTTGCGCCGCGGGGGCCTTGGGGTTGCCGCTGAAGCCCTCGAGCACCGCGTTGTAAGCGCCGATTGCGTCGTCGTACTTCTTTTGCTGGTAAGCGATTTCACCGATGTAGAACTGGGCTGAACCGGCCAGGTCATCGAGCGGATAGTAATGGAGCACATCCTGGAACTCGCCCGCGGCCAACTCGTACCGGCCGGCATTAAAGTCGCGGAGGCCGCTCTGATAGGTATCCTGCAGCGGAGGCGTCTGCGCGGTGAGAGCCTGTGGTCCGGGGATGGTTCCAACCGCGCCGGGGCCGGAGGGCTGGGCACCGGGATTATTGGGCATTGCGCCATTATTCGGCGCCGCGCCCGGCTGGGGCTGAGCCTGAATATTCTGCAACTGGGTCTGCAGGTCCTCGACTGACTTGTTCAGCTTGGCGACGCGCGACTTCAACTCGTCAACCGAGTCGTTAAGCGACTGCACCTGGCCGCTGACGGTGTCGACCTTGGCGCCGACGCCTTCATTCTGCGCATTCAGTTTCTGCTGCAGGTCAGACACGGCCGCGCTGGTCATCTTGGCCTGGTCCGCGGTCTGCTGAGCCAGGTTCTGCAGAACGCCCAGGCGGGTGTCGAACGTCGACTGCAGGCGCTGCACCATGTCAAGCAGTTGCTGAACCTGGGTTTGCAGCTCGATCATTTCCTTTGACACGGCGTGAGCGCGGACAGGGGTCGTAGCGAGGACTGCGGCGAATAGCGCCGCGGCGAGAAAGCGATTGCGAACTGAGTGGGCGATCTTCATAACTCTCCCATCTTAACAAAAACGTGCGGCAGTCCCGACCCGAGGCGTGACTGCCGCACGTACTGTTTACAACCGATGCAGATATCCCATGTCTCCGCAGGGAGGCAGGGGAGTGGAGTTTCTGCTGGACCTACTGATCCATCGAGAAGCCGGCGCGGCGATTCTGCTGCCAGCATGCTTCATTAGACTCGCTGCAGAAGGGCTTCTCCTTGCCGTAGCTGATGACGCGGATGCGCGTTGCGGCCACGCCCGCGGTGACGATGGCGTTCTTAGTGGCATCGGCACGCCGCTGGCCGAGGGCGAGGTTGTACTCGTCAGAGCCGCGCTCGTCGCAGTAGCCGCCGATGACGATCTTGACGTCAGGATGGCTTGCCAGGTAGCTGGCATTCGCCGAGAGCGTGGCTTGCGCATCGGGGCGGATGGCGTCAGTGTCGTAATCAAAGAAGATGTCATGCACGCTGGCCTTGAACTCCTCAGCAGCGCTCATGGTGTTGCTGGGCACCACGATGGCGGGAGGCGCATTGACGGTGACCGTGGCAGAAGCTTCGGCCGTGCCGCCTTCGCCGCGGGCCACAAGGTGATAGGTGGTGGCCACGGTCGGCGTGACCGTCTTTACGCCCACGGTGGGCACGTCGCCAATGCCGTCAATCGACACGGAAGTTGCGTCGGTGGTGCGCCAGGAGAGCTGCACCTGGTCACCCGCGGAGATGACGGTAGGTGTGGCACTCAACATCGCGGAGGGCGCGGGAATGGTTGCTGCCGGAGCCACCGTTGCGGGAGGCAGCGGGGCTTCTTTCTTTTTGCAGCCTGCAACAGCCATCAAGCTGCAAAGCAGTACAACTGGAACAAGGACTCGATTGCGTGCGTTCAATGTATTGCTCCTTCCTAAAATTCAAAATGTCCTATCGGCGCGTTGCGGCGTATGGTTTTTGGCTACCGCCGTCGCCAATTCAGTGATGCCCCTGGCAAAGGTGTAAACATTGCGTAGTTTTGAGCCGCAAGCAACCTTAAAATAATAGACCATTCGTTAGCGTTTTCGCTCGACCGAGTTTTGCGCCTGGCGATGGGAGGCTCCTGCTCACTTCCAACTCCAGTTAGGCATCGAATTGTCGCCTGCCTGCGTCAACTGCTTCTGGTGCGTGCCGTCGGCCAGCATGGTCCAGATCTGGGTGCGGTGACCGATGGCTCGCTGAAAAACGATATGCCGCGTGTCCGGCGCCCAGGACGGAAAGTCGTTGCTTCCTGACTCGTGGGTTACCTGCAGCCAGTGCATGCTGGCAATCTCGAAGACATAAATATCCTGCCCGCCGGGATCGCCAGGCCCATATTTGCGGTTCCAACTGAAGGCGAGCAGAGCGCCGCTCGGCGACCACGATGGAGAGACAGCATAACCGCTGTCGGTCATGCGCTGTATGTTTGAGCCATCCTGATCCATGGTGTAAATCTGGGGTTCGCTGGTCCGGCCGCTCACGAAGGCGAGTTGCGAGTTGGTACGGGGATTCCATACAGGCGAAACGTTGGGGCCGGTGATCGAGGTTACGCGGTGCGGGCCGTTTCCATTGGCATCCGTCACCCAAATTTCCGAATCTCCCGACCGCGACGACGAGAATGCAACCTTTGAGCCGTCGGATGACCATGCGGGAGACAGGTTGCTGCCGCCTGCCGACCCGCCCGGAAAACCGACCATGCGGCCAAGCTCCAGGGAGTACATGCGTACCGACCATCCATCGTGCCCAAGCGTAGAGAAGGCAAGACGGGAGCTATCAGGTGAGATGCGGGGCGAAATGGAAATGCTGCCCAGATGGGTAATTTGATGCTGATTTTGTCCGTCGTAATCCATGGCCCAGATTTCTTTTGAGCCGGTGCGATTGGAGACGAAGTAAATCTTGGTTTCGGCGATACCGTTGACGCCGCCCCCGAGCCTGGAGATGATTTCGTCGGCAAAGCGGTGTGCGATGGTGCGCGCCAGGTCTTCCGTGGCGGCTTCGTTGTACTGCTTGCCGAGGACCTGGGGATTGACGGTGTTGCTGGTGTCAAAGAGGTATCCGGAGACGGCGATGCGCCCGCCGTTGACGGCAAATGCGCCAAAGGCCACCATGGCGGCGCTGGAGGGCGCGGCAGACCACTGGCTGGCTACCATTTCAGTAGGCGAGCCGGGCATGGCCTGCGGAGCCAGGCTCTTGGACACGACGTCAAAGATTCCGGCGTTCCCTAGATCGTTGTAGAGGGTGGCGTCAAAGACGGCTTTGAGGGCAGGCGTCTGCGCGTCGTAGCCGAGCGGCTTAAAGTCTGCCGCGGCGATGCGGATGGTTTGGTTGCCCAGGTTGGTGCCAGTGTGCACCCAATCCTGCGCGACAACCGGACCGGCGCTGAAACCTGCCAATGAAACTACCAGGAGGGGAAGAAGCGGACGTAATCCCTTCATGCGATGAACGATCCTTCCTCGAAAGCAATGAAATTGAAGCGCGTGCAATCGCGCAGGGCCGGAGTTTGACGACGCCGAATCAGATGCAGCACGAGTGCCCACTGACTTAGATGCAAGTTTAGTACTCACAGTAGTATGAAACCTTCAGCGTGCTCTGATTATAGGCCGAGGGCAGGGGTCCAAAGGTTTCGGCGCGCTGCACGCCGCGTTCGCAGGAGAGATCGAGCGTGGGGCTTCCGCTGGAGCGGTCCAGCTGCAGGTTGCTGGTGCTGCCGTCGCGGTGGATGGTAAAGACCAGGTAGACGCGGGCGCCCCTCGGGGTGCGGGGATCAACTTCCTGCTTGTACCAGCTCTGCGCCATCTTGCTGTTGATCTGCGAGACGTACCAGCCGAACATGCTGGCGAAATCGCTGTCGCCGACGGCGGTTGGGCCATTGGAGCTGATCTGCGGCTGGGTGGCCCGCTGAATCGACGTTCCCGTCTGCTCACCGTAATGGGCCAGGTTGTCCGGCTTGGGCTCAGGCAGATGCATCTGGGTCTTGGGGGTGGTCTTGTCCTGGGGCTTGGATTGCTTGCCTGGAATCGGAATCGCCTTTTCGTCGATCTTTTGTGTTTCTTTGGGGCTGGGCGGCGCGGGGGCCACGCTGGGCTTTTCCGTCGTGAGCACATTCTGGTTGAACGGCTGATTGTTGGGTAGGGGCAGCGCATCGCTGACCAGGCTGACCTGCATGGCGCCCCCCGGCCCCTTGTTGCCCCACAGATTGTGATGGAAGAGCCCGCCGAGCACGCCCCAGAAGATGAGCCCAGCAAACAAGACGCCATGCAGCGCGATGGAGCCGGCAACCGGCGCCGCCAGGGGCTCCGGCATCAAATCGCGTTCAACAATTGCGCCGCCTTCGATGACTGTGTCCACGCGTATGCCCGCTTGAGAAAAACTAGTTTCCGCCAGCCGCGGCTTTTGCATCCAGCGGCTGCGTGACGATCGAAACGTTGGTGATGCCTGCCTGCTTGACCGCGTCCATCACGGTGGCAAAAACGCCGAAGGGCACGGCCTGGTCGGAGCGCAGATAGATGACCTGATGCTCAGGATCGGTGCCCGCCTGCTGAAGCTTGAGCGGCAGGTCATGAATGTTGATGGGCTGATCGCCGAGAAAGATCTGCTGCTCGTGATCGATGGTGACGACCATGCGCTGCTCGGTGATCTGCTTCACGGTTCGGGTTTTGGGGACGTTGACTTCAATTCCGGACTGCAGCACGGGCGCGGTGATCATGAAGATGACCAGCAGCACCAGGACCACGTCAACCAGGGGCGTGATGTTGATGTCAGCGAGCGAGGAGCGGGTCTGGCCGTTGCTGTTGGTAAAGGCCACGTTCAGCCTCCCCTGGGAAGATCGGATCCCATTGCCCGCGTCGATTGAACTGGTGCCTGGGCGCTGCGCACCGGAATCTCTTCAAGCGAGTTAAGCAGCTCGCGCGAAAAGTCGTCGATGGCCGAAGCGAACATGCGGACGCGGGCTGTGAGCTGGTTGTAGGCAACCACCGCCGGAACGGCGACAAAAAGCCCGGCCGCGGTGGTGATAAGCGCCTCGGCAATGCCCGGGGCCACGGCACGCAGGGTTCCGGAACCGGCAGTGCCCAATCCGTGAAAGGCATCGACCACGCCCATCACGGTGCCGAAAAGCCCGATAAAGGGGCTGGTGGAGGCAATGGTCGCCAGCCATGTCATGCGGCGCTCAAGGCTGTTGACCGCATTGTTGCCGGAGGTTTGCGCAGTGCGCTCGAGCGGTACGATGCTGCGGGGCGGACCCACGCCGCCGGTCTGCCGCTTGTAGGTTTCGTACACATCCTCAAACACCTGTGCGAGGGGACTGGCGGCACACTCAGTGGCCAGGGTGACGATTTCCTGCAGCTTGGTGGCCTTGCGGAAGGCGCGCACAAACTTGCGGCTGTCCCTGGTGGCTTTTCTGAAGGTGGATATTTTGCCCAGGATGACGGTCCAAGAGTAGATGCTAGCAGCGAGCAAGAGCAACAGGACTAAGACCGCAATAGTTCCGATATTGCCGACCAGGTCTGCGAGTGCGCTAAAGCCCGTGATTCCACTTGGCGCCGCGGGGACGGCACCGCTGTCAGACTGCAAAAGGTAGACAAACACAGCAGTTAGAATCGGCATTTCACCTCAATATCAACGGTATCAGACGCGATGGGGGGCTCCAAGTTATCGACGTGGTCCCCCTGCGGGGCGCTTAGGGGGCGACAGGAATCGCTCAGGGAAGCCATTCATGCTATGCTGCGCTCGGATTCGCTTTAAGGCACCACCATCGATCCCGTTGAATGAACGGGTTGAACGAGGTTAGCTGCTGATGCTCGTCGAATTGCGCGCAGAGAATTACGCTGTGATCGATCATGCGATTGCCGCCCTGGGTCCTGGTCTGAACCTGCTGACGGGGGAAACCGGCGCAGGCAAGTCCATATTGGTAGATGCACTTGCGCTGCTGATGGGTGGCAAGGCTTCAACGGAAGTTGTACGCCATGGGGCTGAAAAGGCGGTGGTGGCCTGCGTATTTGAGTCCACGCCGGGCGCCGAGGCCATTCTTGAAGAGAACGGAATCGACTCAGACGGCACCGACATTATTCTGCGCCGCGAAATTCTGTCCACGGGCAAGGGGCGCGTGTTCGTGAACAACCAGCCGGCGACGGTGGCCGTGCTGAAGCAGCTTGCTCCGGAGCTGGCGCTGGTGCACGCGCAGACCGAGACGCTTTCAAGCTTTGACCATGCGCAACAGCGGATTCTGCTGGACCGGTTTGCCGGGGTATCGACTGATGCGGTGGCGGCGGCCTACACAGGCTGGCGGACTGCGGAGGTGAAGCTGAACGATTTGCTGGAGGGCGAGCAGGATCGGCTGCGCATGGTGGACCTGTGGAGCTACCAGCGCAAAGAGATTGAAGCGGCGCACTTGGTGGTCGGCGAAGACGAAGCGCTTGAAACCGAGAAGCGCGTGCTGGCCAACTCGGAAAAGCTCTACGGTGCGGCAACTGGGGCGTTCGAACAGTTATATGAGGGAGGAGCCTCCGCCGAGGTGGCTCTGCGTGCGGCTCTGCGCAACGTGGAAGAGCTGGCGCGGTACGACAACAAGTTCGCGGAGGCCGTGCAGCAGTTGGGTTCGGCGCGGGCTACTGTTGGCGACGTGGCTGCAACGCTGCGGGATTACGCGGAGGGGATCAACGCATCTCCGGAGCGTCTGGCGGAGATTGAAGACCGGCTGGCGCTTGTCGACCGGCTGAAGCGCAAGTACGGGCACACAGTGACCGAGGTTGTTGCGTTTGGCGAGGATGTGGGGCGGAAGCTGGCTGAAGTTGAAGACCGTGACGAGATTTTGACGACACTGCGCGCCGAGCTAGAAAAGGCTTCGAAGGAATATCAGAAGTGCGCGGCGGCGCTGACGGCGGAACGAAAGACGGCCGCGACCAAGCTGGCCAAGCAGGCTGAGGCGCAAATCAACACGCTTGCCATGAAAGTGAAGTTTGAAGTGGCCGTGCATGCCGCGGCGAGCGAGACGGAGTGGACTTCGGTGGGGTGGGATTCGGTGGAGTGCCGCATCTCGACCAACCCCGGCGAGCCGCTGAAGCTGCTGACGGAGATTGCGTCGGGCGGCGAAATGTCGCGCGTAATGCTGGCGCTGAAGGTTGCAGTAGAAGAAAGCTCGGCGAAGGCGCGGAAGGCGAATCCCACGCCGCGGACGCTGGTGTTCGACGAGATCGATATCGGCATCGGTGGGCGTGCGGCGGAGGCTGTGGGCCAGAAGCTGAAGTCGCTGAGCCGCGGGCAGCAGGTGTTGTGCGTGACGCACCTGCCGCAGATTGCGGCGTTTGCCGATCAGCACCTGGTGGTGGAAAAGCGGCAGGCGGATGGACGGACGCGGACGCAGATTCGCGTGCTGGACGATCGCGCGCGGACGCATGAAGTGGCGCGCATGCTGAGCGGGGCCAAGGTGACTGAGACCAGCCTGCAGCACGCGGCGCAGATGATTGCTGGGAGCCGGTAAGGAAGCTGAGGCTTATCCGAACAACTCGCTATGCGAGCCGAGTCGGGCCAGGCGCAGGATTTTTTCTTCAGCATGGCGGTAGATGAGGAGCAGATCCGGCTTGATGTGGCACTCGCGATATCCACTCCAGTCACCGCTCAGCTCGTGGTCGCGATATCTTTGCTCTAGTGGAAGATCGCAGGCGAGCGCGGTCAGGACTGGCACGAGTTCGTCATCAAGCGTTGTTCTGTGTTGGCCCCGGCGTTGCCGCTTGTAGTCACGCTTGAATGCGGTTGAACGTTCAATCGTTCGCATTAAGGTCGGCCATGAGCTTGCTTACGCTTGCGAAACGCTTGCCTTTTCCTGACTCCAGTTCGGCGATTGCCTTGCGAGTGGCTTTGCTGGGGACGCGGACTTCAAAAGGCAGGCGGCGCTCATCCGCCACTCGCAACATGAGAAGGCGGATGGCATCGGAGATCGACAGCCCCATTGCATCAAGCGCGTCGGCCGCGCGTTGTTTGGTAGCGGAATCGATGCGTGCGCGAACGTAAGTATCTACCGTTGCCATGTTTCCCCCTTCAAGATGCTTAGGTGGCTATTGTAGTCGCATTGTGACTACAATTCAAGGGCGACCGATAGAATCTCGAATTACCTGGAAAGTGCTAGGATGCTTGCGAGAATCGGAGGCTTCCCTATGCATCGCCGCAAATTTCTGAAAGCTCTTACTGCTTCCGCTGTCGCATCTGCCGCGGGCGCTTTGCCTGCCTTTGCCGCGCTGCCCAAGATGAAGATCACGCGCATCCGGGCTTACAATCCGCCGAATCCTACACCACTGTTTAACCAGAGCGATGTGGTGGTGACCGTCGAGACGGACGCGGGCATTACCGGCATTGGCGAAGGGGGCACAAAGGACCTGTTGGCGCCGTCGGCAGGCAGGTTGATCGGGCGCGATCCGCAGTTCATCGAACACTTGTGGCAGGACATGAATCGCGCGTTCTTCTATCCGGCGGGGCGCGAACGCACAGACGGGATCGGCGCGCTCGACCTAGCGCTGTGGGACATCAAGGGCAAGGTGCAGAACATGCCGGTGCATGAGCTGCTGGGCGGCATGGTGCGCAACTACTGCGAGTGCTACAACACGGCGGGGATTATTCCCGGCGTGGAACCCGGCATGCAAATCAAGGACCGTGCGCGGTTGACGATGGAGGCGGGGTACAGAGCATTTCGATTTGGCGCGATGGATTTGCCGGCGAATACAACCTACAACACGCGCGAACGCATCAACCATTTGCGCGACGAGTGTTCGCAGGCGCGCGAAGGCGTGGGCAAGGACGGCGACTGGGTGATTGACTTTCACCAGCGCTTCGATTTGCCGGATGCGATTCGCGGCTGTAATGAGATTGAGGACCTGGCGCCGTTTTTTGTGGAGGACGCTGTGCGCACTGAGGCGTTCCTGCAGGATTTGCCGACGCTGCGGTCGAAGGTAAATGTGCCGCTTGCTGCTGGTGAGGAGTGGGGCAACCGGTGGGACTTCAATCCGCTGGTGGAGCACCACGACATCGACTTTGTGCGCGCCACGCTGCCCAACGTGGGCGGCATTACGGAGATGTTGAAGATCATGGCGCTGTGCGAGACGCACTTTGTGGGCATTGCGCCGCACTTTACCGGGCCGATTGCAACGGCGGCGCTGGTGAATACGCTGGGCACGTTCTCAGGCCCGGTGTTGATGGAGTACAACTACCAGGGCCGCACACTGCCACATCTGCCGGTGTGTCTTGACTTCAAGGATGGCAAGCTCCATCCGAACGAGCGGCCGGGGCTGGGTGTGGAGTTGGACTTCAAACAATTGACGCAGATTGCCGAGTTCACCGAGACGGTGACGGCGCGGGCGCAGACGTACTTCAGGCCGGATGGGTCGATCACGAACTGGTAGGTCGTGTGACTATCGCTGCTGCGCAGGAGCGCTGTCGAGGAATTCGTACTCTGCGTGCGTGGGGTCCGGGCCGCTGGTGATGGTGCTGTCGAGGTGGAGGATTTTCTTCTCCGTATCGTAGCGCGGCCAGTGGGGCAGCCCTTTGCCATTGGGATCGCCGGTGCGGGCGAAGTTGGTCCAGTAGTGCGCGATCTGGTCGCTGAGCTTGCGGTCTTCAAGACGCCATTGCGCGCCCTTGCGCACGTCGAGCGTACCGAAGACGTATTCGAGCTCGTCGGAGTGCCAGGCGTATTTGCCTTCAGGGTGCATTTCGCTTGGCGTTGCGGGCAGTTCGAAGTGGTAGCGGTAGACGGGTACGCCGGCTTTGGACTGCGCTTCAACCCACTTCCAGGTGCCGAGGGCGATGAACTGCTCGGTGGTGTAATCGTCGGCGGCGCGGACGGCTTGCTCGTCGGTGGTTGCGGGGTAGGCGGTGAGGAATTCTTCGGCGCGGGGGCCGTAATGCTGCGTGGCGAAGGCCTTCCACTTGTCTACGGTCATGTCTTTCGAGAGGATGCCGGCGCGCTCATCGCGATTCCATCCGGCTAGCAAGGGGACATGGGCTTGTTTGTCTTCTGCGTAGGTTTTTTGAATGTCTTCGGTGACGAATTTGCCGTCGACGACGGGTGCGAAAAGGCCGCCTTTAAACTGGGCTGCGTCGCGGATGGTGGCGGCGGGCAGCGCGCGCAGCTCGGCGAGATTGTGAACTCCAAGCGCTTCGGTCCACTTCTGGTCGCGTGGGGCGCGCGTGGAGAGAGGCGCGGAAAGCAAATCGCTGAAGGCTGCTCCGCTTTCGCCGATGGCTTTTGCGAAGAGTCCGCGGGCTGAGGGCGCGGCTAGCAGCGTGCTAACTGCGAAGGAGCCGGCGCTCTCTCCAAAGATGGTTACGTTGTTTGGATCGCCGCCGAAGTGGGCGATGTTGGCATGCACCCACTTGAGTGCGGCCACCATGTCCATGAGTCCGTAGTTGCCGGCGGCGCCGCCGTTTTCCTTGGCGAGATCGTCGGTGGCCAGGAAGCCAAAGACATTGAGGCGGTAGTTAATGGTGACGAGGATGACGCCCATGGTGGGAAGGACGGAGTTGGTGTAGCGCGGCTCGGAGGCGGAGCCTGCCGCGTATCCGCCACCGTGGATCCAGAACATGACGGGCAGATGCGCAGAGGATTTGGCAGTGGCTGGAACGTAGACATTGAGGAAGAGACAATCTTCGCTGGGGCCGGGGTCGAGAAAGATGTAGTCGTTCCAGATGTGCCACTGCTCGCAGCGGGCGCCGAATTGGGTGGCGTCGCGCACGCCGGCCCAACTGGACGGTGGCTCGGGCGCCTTGAATCGCAGCGGGCCTACGGGCGGAGCGGCATAGGGCAGGCCGAGGAAGGCACGGACTTTGCCGTCGTTGATAAGCTTGCCTTTGGCTTCGCCTTGCGCCGTCTTTACGTTTTGCGCGGCGGTGCTGAGGGCGATTGCGGCCAAGGTCAGCGCGACCATCCAACGTGCTTTTGAGGTCATTCGGGCTCCGGTTGTTGCTGGAAATTCTGCAAGGGAATGGTAACAGCGCGGGGGGACAGCGCTCAGGCTATGACCTTTCCCGCCCATCGCAAGAGGCGCGATGGATGGGGCACGCGGCTTTTATTTGAGGTGAGCGAAAAGCAACCGCAGGTCCCCGCCACGGCGGGCTGGCTTTCGACTCCCCACTCGCTTCGCTCAGGGTCGCTCCGGATGACAGTCGGCTGTGAGAGGAACGGGCTCAACCGAAGATGGCGGTGACGACGTGGTTCACCACGAAAGCTGCGCCGTAGGCCATGGCGAGCATGTAGAGGAACTGCACGGCGGGCCACTTCCAGCTGTTGGTTTCGCGGCGGACTACGGCCATGGTGGAGGTGCACTGCATGGCGAAGGCGAAGAAGATCATTAGGGCGAGCGCGCCGCCTAGCGTCATGTCGTGGTGGAGCGCGGTCTGCAGGTGCATGGCCTGGGTGCTGGGGTCCGCGCCGTAGAGAGTGCCCATGGTGCTGACCATGACCTCGCGGGCGAGCACGCTGGAGAGCAGGCCGATGCCGATCTTCCAGTTGAAACCGAGCGGGGCAATGACTGGTTCGATGAAGTGACCGAGCTTCCCGATGATACTGTCAGCGAGGTCGGGCGCCGCGAGCGTTCCTGTTGCGGTGTGAATCACGGGCAGATGAGCAAGCACCCAGAGGGCCAGCGTGACGCACAGGATCACGGTTCCGGCCTGGCGGAGGAAGATTTTTGCGCGGTCAATGAGGCGGAGCGCAAGCGAGTGCAGGGTGGGCATGCGGTACTGCGGCAGTTCAAGAATGAAGGGCGTTTCGCTCGACTTCAAAATGGAGCTCTTCAAGAGCCATGCGGTGGTCATTGCGCCCCAGAATCCAGCAACGTAAAGGCTGAGCATGACGACGGTCTGCAGGCCGAGGAATCCGTGCAGATAGTAAATGTTGGGAATGAAGGCGGCGATCAACAACATGTACACGGGCAGCCTTGCCGAGCACGTCATGAACGGCGTGACGAGGATGGTGGCCAGGCGGTCGCGGCGATTCTCAATGGTGCGCGTGGCCATGATGGCGGGCACGGCGCAAGCATAGGCCGAAAGCAGGGGAATGAAGGCTTTGCCGTTGAGGCCGATGGTGCGCATGACGCGGTCGGCAATGAGCGCGGCGCGGGCCAGGTAGCCGGAGTCCTCGAGGATGCCGATGAACAGAAACAGGAGCAGAATCTGCGGCAGAAAGACGAGGACCGAGCCGATGCCTTTCCACGCGCCGTCGATGACGAGAGACTGCAGCCAACCGGCAGGCAGCAGCGGACGGACAAACTCACCGATGCGGGCAAGCAGGTCGCCGAGTCCGTTGGAAAGCGGCTGGCCGATGGAGAACACCACTTCAAAGACGCCGACAACGACGATGAGAAACAGCAGCGGTCCCCAGATGCGGTGCAGAAGAATGTTGTCGATCTTGCGGGTGTTTTCGACCGAAAGCGGAGCCTGGTAGCCGGTGCGGCGGCTTACCTGTTCGGCCCACAGGTGGGTGCTGGCTGCGTTGCCCATCACAGGCAGGGCCAGGGGCTTGGCGGCTGCACGCTCGGTGTGCTGATTGAGGAACAAGGACACGGCGCTGAGGCCGGTGCCGTTGACGGCGCTGATAAGTCCAACTGGCGCGCCGAGTTCCTTTGAGAGTTCGAGAGGATCGATGTGGCCTCCGCGCTGCTTCATGAGGTCGCTCATGTTGAGCAGGACCATGGTGGGTAGGCCGACAGCGAGGACGGGGGCGGCAAGCATCAGTTGCCGAGTCATGTGCAGCGAGTCAAGCACGAGAAGAACGGCGTCGGGCTTGGGCGTGCCGGGCATGCGGCCGCGCAGCACGTCGACGGCGACACGCGCGTCTTCAGAGTAGGGGGTGAGCGAGTAGATTCCCGGCAGATCGATCAGGGTGAGGTCTTCGCGGCCGACGCCGGCCATGAGGCCGAGGCGCTGCTCCACGGTGACGCCGGGGAAGTTGGCCACTTTCTGGCGGAGGCCGGTCAACTTATTGAAAAGAGTAGATTTGCCGGAGTTGGGCGGGCCGATGAGCACGACCGTCTTGAGCGTGCTGTCAGGTCCGGGCGCGCTGGGGGGAACAAAGGGGGGCGGAGTGCAGCAGGTGCTGCTCATCTGGCCGCCTCAACGAATTCAGGGACTTCCGGTTCAGAGACTGCTGGTTCGGGTACTTCCTGTGCAGAGGCGAGCAGGGCTTTGTCGACTGGCCCGTGGACCCGGATCGCTTCGGCCGTTTCGTGGCGGAGGGCAATTTCCATGCCGTCCACGCCGTAAACCGTGGGGTCGCCGGCAGGAGCGCGGCGCAGCAAAGTGACCAGGGCGCCCGGAACGAAACCCATGTGCATCAAGTGGTTTTGTACGGATTCAGGCAGGTCGAGGGCGACCAGCTCGCCGCTCTCACCCACGTGTAATTGACTGAGTACACTCACTTGCCGAACCTCAACAGGCCGCTTAAAGATCAGCAGCCGCAAACTACGACCTTTCTGGTCGTAATTTAGTATACGGCCTTTTGCCTCCGGCTCGCAAACTGTGCTCGCCAAAACTTTGGTACGAAGGATTTCCACCGCTCGGCCTCCCGAAGGGCGCAACTTTCCCGCTGTCGCCAAAGCCGTTTAATCCCCCCTGGCGGGCCCTCTTTTTTGCTTCATCGGAACGATGATTCAGTTGTAGCAGTGGTTTTTTGGTCTGAATGTGACCTAAATCACAAATGTCGGAGTTTTTCGGTCCTTTTCTCTGGGGTTGGGCGGTTCCTAGAAGAAGGGTGATGTGCGTCGAGTCAGTGTGCGAGAAATCGGACAAGCTCACGTTGGTGTCAGGTGGCCCGGGCTCTAGTGCTGCTGCATCCGTGGTTTGGTTTGCATTTCCTGCAACTGGCGAGGGGTATCTTCAAGGCCAGTCTTTGGCAGCGCCATACCAGGGGGAACCAATTCGGAGCAATCGAGACGGTTCGCTCCTGAACTTACATCTTCTTGCACGCTTACGCAATTTAGCGTCGAGAGATCCCCGAAGGTAGTCTGCACCAGGGCGTGCCCGTAATTGAGTGCCGTTATCTTGCCCGTCGATTGGTCGACAGAGATCGGTGGATTCCTTTGATCCTCGGCTATCACCTTGAATTGCAAGTACTGGGGCGGTATTGGCACAGGATGGGCAGCGCCTTTGTAAACAGCCATGGGCTCCATCATCACCCCCTTGGTTCTCCCGGTAAGGTCCAGGTAACGAGTTCCATGGGAGTGAACATCTACATAGAAGTTTTCTGGCTTGCCATCTGGTAAAACAACCTCGGCGATATCGAGCTTTGCGGCGTCAAAGTAACCGTCACCAAAGTCCACTCCAATCCGAAGGTGCAGCTTGCCTAGATTTTCCGGAATGATAGTGATATAGGCACTGCCGTCGCGATGATACAAAATCGGTGCTTCCCAATCGGCAAATCCTGGGTAACGGGATCCGTATCCATCGTTATAACTGACACTCACGTGGGCGGAATGTACCGCATACCCGTGAAGTTCTATTGGAATCTCACTCGGTTCTTCCAGCTTCAACGGATTTGCCAGCGTCGGTATACTGAGGCGTCCCTTCGCTATGCCCTTAACCCTGTAGGCGCTATCCGAGCTATTCACCTGCGCACCCTCCTGAGCGGGTATGCAGATGCCTGGAACGGCCCGGAATCCGATGCTACCAAGCAGAAGGAAGCGCAGCGTCCAAGTCTTGGTCCCGGTCATTTTCAACATGCGTCCCCATGTTTTTTCTGTTGTTCATCATCACTGGGCACAGCATTTTTGTAAATTATACAAATGGACGCAAAGGAATTTCTCGCCACGCTCGGCGGGGGGAACCCGCCTGACGGGCTGACCGTACCGCTCCAGGCCCTTTGGTGGGACGGAAAAGGGGATTGGGCGCGTGCGCACGGGCTAGTGGATGAGCTTGAAACCAAGGATGGCATGGCCGTCCATGCCTATCTGCATCGCAAAGAGGGCATGGAGTGGAACGCCGACTATTGGTGTCAGCGGGCCGGCAAGGGCTTTCACCGGCCGGAGCTGGACGATGAGTGGACGGCGCTGGTCGAGGGGCTGGCGGGTTAGGGCGGAACTGCAAGCCCTTGGGGACGTTCATGTGATGTTTTTTGTGAAATGAGCGAAGAGCAACCGCAGATCCTTCGTCGCTTCGCTCCTCAGGATGACAACCAGTCTTCATTTGAAGTTCAGAGTCGCGATACTAGCAGGCAATTCAGTTCGTCAGCGGGTTTCGCGCCACCAGTCGGAGCGGACCGGTTCGCCCGCGATGACTTCAGTGGGCTGGCCGGGCGTGGGTGACCAGAGGCTGAGGCCGTGCTGGGAGAACATGAACTCGATGGGCTCGGTCCAGGGGTGAAGGGCGAGGTCGAACAGGCCCCAGTGAATGGGCATGAGCAGGCCGTTGCCGCCGAGAGCGCGGAAGGTGCGCACTGCGCCCTCTGGCCCCATGTGGATGCTTTCCCAGAGCGGATTCGATGCGCCGATCTCAAGCATGGTGAGGTCGAAGGGGCCGTACTGGCTGCCGATTTCGCGGAAACCTTCTTCCCAGTTGCCGGAATCGGCTCCGTAGTAGACGCGGTGCTGGGGGCCGATGAGCGCGAAGGAAGCCCAGAGTGTTTGAAACCGATTGAAGAGGCTGCGGCCTGAAAAATGGCGGGCAGGCAGCGCGACGATTTTCAACGCGCCGATCTCGACGCTGTCGGTCCAGTCCAGTTCCGTGCATCGATCGGCGGCGACGCCGAAGCCTGCAAGAATTTTGCCTACGCCAAGCGCAGTGATCCAACGCGTGTTCTTGAAACTCGCCAGTCGGGCAAGCTTGCGGATAGTGCCTTCGCCCAAATGATCGAAGTGATCGTGGGAGATGAGGACTACGTCGATGGGCGGCAGTTCCTCAAGCGCGATGGTCGGCGGGAAGAAGCGTCTGGGGCCTGCCCACTTTACGGGAGCAGCGCGTTCGTCCCAGATGGGATCGATGAGGATGCGCACGCCGTCGATTTCAAGCAGGGAAGATGAATGACCGAACCAGGTGACGCGCAGGCCGGATGCGGGCGCGGCAGCGTAGACGTTCCTGTCTGTTCGGAATGGCCCCGGCGGAGTCGTGGGCGAGCGCTTGGCCGCGCCGAAAAAGAAATCCGGGCCGATTTTTAACATGATGGAGAAATCGCCGATTGTGGTTGGAACAGGATTCAGGAATCGCCTGCCTTCCCGCTTCGCATGCATGAGAGCCATGTGTGTTCGATGGAGAATTTGCCGCGAAGATTCCTGAAGAGAGGAGCAAAAGAAGGGATGGATTGAGGATTCGGTGCGGAGCTAGGTTTGGTTGCATCGGGAGGGTGGTTTCAACCGGAAGTTGTGTTCACGGTGTGAAACTCGTTTCATAATGCGGTAAACGCGACCCTGCTTGTGTCACGCATCACTGCCCTCTGAAAGCGCCGCAAACGACACTCACCCTAGCGGTTGATCACCCTGGGCCGCGTTATGAGGCAAAGCGAATGACTGAACAAGAAAATGGTAATTCTCGATGGCAACGAAGCAGCCGCTTCAGTGGCCTATCGACTCTCTGAAGTGGTGGCGATCTACCCCATCACCCCCTCGTCGCCAATGGCCGAGTGGGCGGATCAATGGCGTTCGGAGGGAAAGAAAAATCTTTGGGGCGCGTTGCCCATCGTGGAAGAACTGCAGAGCGAGGGCGGCGCCGCCGGCGCACTGCACGGAGCATTGCAGGCAGGAGCCTTCGGGACCACGTTCACTGCATCGCAGGGCCTGCTGCTGATGATTCCGAACATGTTCAAGATTGCCGGTGAGCTAACCCCGGCGACAATGCACGTAACGGCCCGCACGCTGGCTACCCACGCGCTGTCGATCTTCGGCGACCACTCCGACGTGATGGCCTGCCGTTCGACGGGCTGGGCCATGCTGGCCAGCAACTCCGTGCAGGAAGTTCACGATTTGGCGCTGGTTGCGCAGATCGCCACGCTTGAAGCGCGCATCCCCTTCATGCACTTCTTTGACGGCTTCCGCACTTCGCACGAAGTGGGCAAGATTCTGCCCATCAGTGACGAGACCATCCGTGCACTGGTGGATGACAAGTACCTTGTTCAATTCCGCAAGAACGCGCTGACGCCGGACCGGCCGATCATCCGCGGGACGGCGCAGAATCCCGACGTCTTCTTCCAGGCGCGCGAAGCTTGCACGCCTTTCTACAATGCGGTTCCGGGGATCGTGCAGTCGGTAATGGATCGCTTTGCTGCGCAGACCGACCGCGCTTACAAACTGTTCGATTACTACGGCGCGCCCGATGCCGAGCGCGTGATCATTTTGATGGGTTCCGGCGCCGAAGTGGCCGAGGAAGCCGTTGACCTGATGGTGAAGCAGGGCGAAAAGATCGGCCTGTTGAAGGTTCGTCTGTTCAGGCCGTTTGACGCGAGCGCGTTCCTGAAGGCGCTGCCGGCGACCGTCAAATCTATTGCCACGCTGGACCGCTGCAAGGAGCCGGGCGGCATGGGCGAGCCTCTTTACCAGGACATTCTCACGGTGCTTGCCGAGAACTCCGCAAGCCTGCCGTTCAAGTCGATGCCGAAGGTGATCGGCGGACGGTACGGACTTTCGTCGAAGGAATTCACGCCGGCCATGGTCAAGGGCGTGTTCGACGAGATGACGAAAGCCGCGCCGAAGAATCACTTCACGGTCGGCATCAACGATGACGTAAGCCACAGCAGCCTCGACTACGATCCGGCGTTCTCGACAGAAGATCCGAAGACGGTGCGCGCGCTGTTCTACGGGCTCGGGTCCGACGGCACGGTTGGCGCCAACAAGAATTCGATCAAGATCATCGGCAGCGAGACGCCAAATTACGCGCAGGGCTACTTTGTGTACGACTCAAAGAAGTCAGGGTCGATGACCACCTCGCACCTGCGCTTCGGGCCCAACCCGATCCGCTCAAGCTACTTGATTACGCAAGCCAGCTTTATTGCCTGCCACAACTTCAGCTTCCTTGAAAAGATGGACGTGCTTGAGGCAGCGATGCCCGGCGCGGTGTTCCTTCTCAACTCGCCTTACCCGGCAGCCGAAGTCTGGGACAAACTGCCGCGCAGCACTCAGGAATCGATGCTGAAGAAGAAGATCGAGTTTTACGTGATCGACGGCTACACGGTGGCGCGCGAAGCCGGCATGGGCACGCGCATCAACACCATCATGCAGACGTGCTTCTTCGCGATCAGCGGCGTACTGCCGCGCGAGGAGGCGATCGCGCAGATCAAAAAGGCCATCAAGAAAACTTACGGCAAGCGCGGCGAGAGTGTGGTTGCCAAGAACTTTGCGGCAGTCGACGCAGCCTTGGCTCACCTTGAAAAAGTTGAGCTGCCGGCTGCAGCGTCGTCCACGTTTGATCTAATTCCTTCCATCTCGCCCGCAGCGCCGGAGTTCGTGCGCAACGTGCTCGGCCAGATCGCGGCCGGCAAGGGCGATCTGCTCCCGGTAAGCGCCATTCCAGCGGGCGGAACGTTCCCGACCGGCACGGCGCAGTGGGAGAAGCGCAACATCGCGCAGTTCATTCCGGTGTGGGACAAGGACCTCTGCATCCAGTGCGGAAAATGCGTGATGGTGTGCCCGCACGCCGTGATTCGCGCCAAGGTGTACAGCGCCGAAGCGGGGACCAATGCGCCTTCGACACTGCAGTGGGCCAAGCCCAAGTGGAAGGGCATGGAGAACGATCACTACACGCTGCAGGTGGCTCCTGAAGATTGCACCGGCTGCGCGGTTTGCGTGGAAGTTTGCCCGGTGAAGAACAAGAGCGACGCCAGCAAGAAGGCCATCAACATGGCCTCGCAGCCACCGCTGCGCGAGTCCGAACGCGAAAACTGGGACTTCTTCCTTTCATTGCCTGAAGTGGACAGGACCAAACTGTCGCACACGCAGGTCAAGGACATCCAACTGCTGGAACCGTTGTTTGAGTTCTCTGGTGCATGCGCGGGTTGCGGCGAGACGGCGTACATCAAGCTGCTGACCCAGCTTTTCGGCGACCGGCTCTACATCACCAACGCAACGGGCTGCTCGTCAATCTACGGCGGCAACCTGCCCACCACGCCCTACACAAGCAACAAGGAAGGGCGCGGGCCGACGTGGTCGAATTCGCTGTTTGAAGACAACGCCGAGTTTGGCTTTGGCGTGCGCACAGGCCTCGATCAGCAGAAGGGTTTTGCAGAATTATTGGTCGAGCGGCTTGCGAACGAGATCGGCGTCGACCTGGTGGCGGAGATTCTTCACGCGCCGCAGAAGACCGAGCCGGAGATCAACAAGCAGCGGGAGCGGGTTGCGGCACTGCGCAAGAAGCTTGCAGGCAACAATTCGTCTGATGCAAAGAATCTGCTGGCAGTGGCCGATTCGCTGGTTCGCAAGAGCGTGTGGATTCTGGGCGGCGACGGATGGGCATTTGACATTGGTTTCGGCGGGCTTGACCACGTGCTTGGTTCCGGCAAAAACGTGAACGTGCTGGTTCTCGACACTGAGGTCTACTCGAACACAGGCGGCCAGATGTCAAAAGCGACGCCTCGCGGCGCAGTAGCCAAGTTTGCTGCTGCAGGCAAGCCGAACAGCCGCAAGGATCTGGCGATGGAAGCGGTGAGCTACGGTTCAGTGTATGTGGCGCAGGTGGCTCTGGGCGGCAACGACAGCCATGTGATCAAGGCCTTCCAGGAGGCCGAGGCTCACGAAGGTCCGTCGCTCATTATCGCCTACTCGAGTTGCATTGCCCACGGCTACGACCTGGTCCACGGCCTGGAGCAACAGAAGCTGGCCGTTCAGTCTGGCTACTGGCCTCTGATGCGCTACAACCCTTCGCTGCGCGAGACCGGCAAGAATCCGTTCCAGCTGGACTCGAAGGCGCCGTCGATCCGGCTCAAGGAATACAGCTATCGCGAGGCACGCTATACCATGCTCGCCCGCAGCAACCCTGAGCTGGCGGCAGAACTGCTGAAGGAAGCACAAGACGACGTCGAGCGCCAGTGGCGCGTCTACTCCGCGCGGGCTTCAATGCCCGGCCGCGGCGAGACTCCGCACATTGCACCCGCCGAACAGCCTGAGGAAAAACTGGCAGCCGCGGCTGCCGGAGGAGAAGAATGATCGACATTTCAATGCAGTATTTAGGCATGAAGCTGAGCGGCCCGATTGTGGTCGCGTCCACGCCGCTGTCGGAGTCGATCGACAATGTACGTCACATGGAAGATGCGGGAGCCTCCGCCATTGTTCTCACCTCGCTTTTTGAGGAACAGTTGGCGCTCGAGTCTCGCACTCTGGATGATGACCTTTCGCGTGGCACTGATTCTTTTGCGGAGTCGCTCGGTTTTCTGCCCGACCTGAACGACTACCGCATGACGCACGAGATCTATCTCGAGCATCTGCGGCGCGCCAGCGAGGCCGTCAGCATTCCGGTGATGGCCAGCCTAAACGGCGCCACACCGGGCGGCTGGGTTCGCTTTGCAAGAGAAATGGAGCAGGCCGGAGCCGACGCTATCGAACTGAACACCTATGCGCTGGCGACAGACGGCGCCCAGACCTCGGCCAGCCTGGAGACACAACTGCTCGACTTGGTGACCAGTGTCTGCCAGGCGGTGAAGGTTCCGGTGGCCGTGAAGCTGTCGCAGTCCTTCACCAGCATTCCGAACCTGGCTGCGCGTTTGCAGGAGGCGGGTGCTTCCGGCGTGGTGCTCTTCAATCGCTTCTATCAACCCGATTTTGACATTGAGTCGCTTGAAGTGCGGCCCACACTGCACTTCTCAACGCCGTCTGAGTTGCTACCCCGTTTGCACTGGGCAGCCATCCTCTACGGCCAACTCCATATCGATATCGGCATCACCGGCGGCGTTCACTCAGCCGAAGATGTGCTGAAGAGCATCATGAGTGGCGGCAGCGTCGCCATGATGGTTTCCGCGCTCCACATCCACGGCATCGACCACATTGCCCGGGTGCTCGCCGACCTTTGCTACTGGCTTGAGAAGCGCGAGTATGCTTCGCTGGCCGAGACGCGCGGCTGCCTCAGCCGGCGTTCCGTGCCTGACACCTCACCTTTCGATCGCGGCAACTACATCAAGACGCTCAGCTCCTACAGCCTGCGCCAGACTGTGGCCGCGTTCTAACTAGACAGCCCTCCCTCAGAACAACGGCGGTGGCACCCATGTGCTGCCGCCGTCGCCGTTTCTTTTACCAGTTGACGCGCAACCATGGTCTATCATCCACGCATCGCCCCAAACCAGGCTCAAGCATCGGCGGAGAGCGGACATGCATCAGGGCAGGCAGCTTCTCGGAATCGCGTTGGCGTCACTCGTACTGGCATGCGCACCGGCATTCGCCGCCGTCCCGGCGGGTTCATCTCCAAGTTTGCTCTCTCAGCAGGAGAAGAACAAAGCGATCGCCATGCGCGTCTTTGACGAGATTTTCAACCAGGGCAAGTTTCAGGTTGCGAATGAAATCTACGCGCCGGATTTCGTGAATCACGGGCAGCACAGAGATTTCGGGCTGGAAGAAGACCGGGTCGCCGCACGCTGGGAGAAGCAGGCCTGCCCTGACTTGAAAATCACAGTGGAACTGATGGCGACTGACGGTGACCTGGTCACGGTTGTGTGGAGAGTAATGGGAACCAACACTGCCTATGCAAGCCCGCTTCCCGCAACCGGCGTGAAGATCGAATCGAGGGGAATTACCGTATGGCGCATCGTTGATGGTAGGATTCGCGAGGAATGGACTGCCCTCGACCAATTGGGAGTTGTCCGCCAGGCATTGAGTCAGTTGAAATGGAAGCTTCTCGGCCTGCTTTGCGCAGTGGTGGCTTTCCTCTGGGCTCTCGGTAGCGGCCTTCGAAGGCTGCGGTTCAATGCTTCGATGTCCAAGGGATGAGTCTCCCGTGCGATGAGTCTGGCCATAATGCGTTGATGGTCGCGGATACGCCGGTTACTCGCGCGCAGCAATACCAGAGGCAGGGCCCAAGGCCAGCCTCGTCACCGCCTCTTCCACTTTTGCGCATGCAAAAGGAATGGCCTCCAGCACCGGCGGGCTGAATTGCTCGCCGAGTTCCAGCGACCCCGCACCAACGGTCAACAGCAAGGCCTCGCGGGGCAGGGAATTGTAAAGTTCGCGGGCCAGTCCCAGCAGTTCCTGAGCGCCCAGGTGATGCGTGGCAGGAGACTGCGCACCGCTCGCCGCTTCCACCTCAGTTACGCAAACCGAGCCGGGCGCCGACTCCGCCGAGCAATCGATGAACAATACCGACTCCGCGCAGGCGACATCTTGAGCCAGCTCGGGCGTCCACTGGTGGCGGCTTACGACATGGACACCTGGCTCGCCGCGAAATCGCTCTTGAGCCCACGCAGCAAGCCAAGGCCCAACGCCATCATCCGAGCGTAGCGTGTTGCCGCAGGCAAGAATGAGGCATCGGGCGCTAGTGAGGTTCATGCGTTCAATCGTACTCAGCGAACGAGCTGATCGACAACCTCGCCCTCAGACGAAAGCAGCGTGAGGACCAGCGGCATCTGCCCAAACGCGTGCGTCGAGCAGCTCAGGCAGGGATCGAAGGTGCGCACAACAGCCTCAATGCGATTCATTGCGCCTTCGCTGAACTTGCGGTCCTTCACATAGTGCTTTGCCGCTTGCAAGACGCCCCTGTTCATGGCGTTGTTGTTCTGCCCGGTGGCGATCACCAGGTTGGCCCAGGTGATTTTGCCATTCTCGTCTACTTTGTAGTGATGGTTGAGGGTGCCGCGCGGCGCTTCGGCCTGGCCTGCGCCTTCAAGCCGGTTTACGCCGGCGTTGGCGCGCACGTGCTTGTCGAGAATCAGCGGATCGCTGAGAATCTGTTCGATTTTTTCAATGCCGTAGAGCGCTTCGATGAGCCGCGCGTGATGGTAGTGGAACGAGCTCTCGACGGGCCCTGCGGCCAACTGTTTGAACAAGGCCAGTTCCCTCTCAGCAAGCGGAGTGCCCATGGATTTGACGATGTTAAGGCGCGCCAGCGGACCGACGCGATAGCTGCCTTGCGGATAACCGAGCGGCTTGTAATAGGCGAACTTGGTGTAACTGTAATTCTCGACGGCTTCGCCGATGACCTCGGTGTACCTGGTTGCCGAAATGCCGTCTTCGATGGTCTTGCCCTCGGCGTCGATCATCCGCAGCGTGCCGTCGGTAAACTCGATCGACTCGTCTTCGTTGATGAGTCCCATGTAGAGCGAGGGGAAGTTGGCGAAGACGTCGATTTCCGCCTTGAAGGTGTCCGCGACCTTTTTGTACCAGTCGAGCGCCAAAGTGACGTTGGCGTAGGCCTCGGGAATCATGGCCAGGATCGCGTCGCGCTTGGCGGCCGACAATGGCTCGGTGACTCCACCGGGAACCACCCATCCGGGGTGGATGCGCTTGTCGCCGAGCAACTCGATGATGTGCTGGCCAAAGCGGCGAAGCCCTACGCCGGCGCGGCCCAACTCGGGACTTGCTGCCGCCACGCCGAAAATGTTGCGCGTCGCCGGGTTCGACTCCATGCCCAGCAACAGGTCAGGCGAGGACAAGTAGAAGAAACTGAGCGCATGCGACTGCACCATCTGGGCGAGGTTGAGCATGCGCCGCAACTGGGCTCCGGTATGGGGAATGCGCACCGACATGATGGCCTCGCACGCCTTTGCTGAAGCGATCAGGTGGCTGACCGGGCAAATGCCGCAGATGCGCGCCATGAGGCTGGGCATCTCGTAAAAGGGCCGCCCCTGCGCAAAGCGCTCAAAGCCGCGCACCTGAGTCACATGGAACTGCGCGTTCTCCACTTCGCCCTTGCCGTCGAGGTAGATGGTGATTTTGCCGTGCCCTTCAAGGCGCGTTACCGGATCGATGGTGATCGTCTGGCTCATGACTTAGGCTCCAAAGCGGGTGAGCGCCGAGATATCCAGCGGTCCGCCGTTGACCAGCGCTGTGAGCGCTGCGTGAAATGTGTCGGCAGAAGGCGGGCAACCGGGAAGAAACACGTCCACCTTCACAAACTCGTGAACCGGCCGCACCACCTTGAGCAATTTGGGAACCACCACGCACGGAATCTGCTGCTGCGCACTGGCGTTCTCAATATACGCCCGTTCCAGGATCGCTTCAGGACCGATGGGATTGCGCATGGACGGCACGTTGCCCGCCACTGCACAGTCGCCCATGGCGACCAACATCTTCGAGTGGGCGCGAATCTTCTTGATCTTCTTTTCGTCGTCCACCGACGCCACCGCCCCTTCGACCAGCGCGATGTCCACTTCATTAGGAAACTCTTTGGCGTCGACGATGGGGCTGTAGACCACATCGACAAACTCCGCCAGTTCGAGCAGACGCTCGTCCATGTCAAGGAATGACATGTGACAACCTGAACATCCGTCGAGCCACACTGTTGCCAGTTTCAACTTGCTCATTGCGCCTCCCTCATCAGGTTCAGATAAGGCAGAAAATCTGGATATTTTGGATGGTCGGAGCCGATCTTGCTCTTGTCGAACAAGGCTCCGGTGGGACAGACCTGGACGCATTTGCCGCAACGCGTGCAGGTGGAACTACCCCACTCATCGTTGAGGTCGGTAATCACGATTGAGTTGATGCCGCGTCCCATCACGTCCCAAACATGCGCGCCTTCAATCTCAGCACAGGCTCTTACGCAGCGGGTGCATAGCACGCAGCGGTTGTGGTCCACTGTGAAGCGCTCATGCGAGGCATCCACCTTCAGCTCGGGGTTGCGATAAGGCAGCCGGATATGAGTGAGACCCTGCTCCTGGCCCAGCACCTGCAACTCGCAGTGGCCGTTCGAAACGCAGACCGAGCAGATGTGATTGCGTTCGGCGAACAGCATCTCCAGAATCATCCGGCGGTGCTTCTGCAGCCGCTCAGTGTTGGTGCTGACTTCCATGCCCTCGAAGACGGTGGCTACGCAGGCCGGCAGCAGCTTGTTGCTGCCCTTGATCTCCACCAGGCACAACCGGCACGCGCCCACATCGCTCAGCCCTTCCAGGTGGCAG
Organism: uncultured Acidobacteriaceae bacterium; assembly: GCA_963765025.1. GTDB lineage: Bacteria > Acidobacteriota > Terriglobia > Terriglobales > Acidobacteriaceae > Telmatobacter. The sequence goes on from CAVXVM010000144.1 coordinate 61,367, forward strand.
AGCGTGGGAATGTTGATGTCGTTCTCCCGCGCAACCTCCAGGATGGTCTGGCCCCTGAGGGCGCTTACTTCCTCTCCGTCGATGATGAGTGTTTTGACTTCAACGGCGTCGCTCATGCCAACACCTCCACGGGCGCTTCAATTTTGCAAACGCCGGCCGGGCAGCGCTTGTGCTGAATGTGTTCCATGTATTCCTCGCGGAAGTACTTCAGCGTGCTCAGCACCGGGTTGGGCGCCGTCTGGCCCAGCCCGCAAAGGCTGGCTTCCTTCACCGTTGAGCAGAGGTCCTCAAGCAGCTCCAGGTCTTCCATGGTTCCCACGCCTTCGCATATGCGCGTCAGCAGCGTGTGCATCTGCGCCGTTCCAGCCCGGCAGGGAATGCATTTGCCGCAGGACTCTGTCATGCAGAACTCGATGAAGAACTTGGCCACGTTGACCATGCATGAGGTATCGTCCATGACGATCATGCCGCCCGAGCCCATGATGGAGCCCACCTTGAGCAGGGCGTCGTAGCTGACGCCGATGTCGAGCATGTCGGCTGGGATGCAGCCGCCGGAGGGTCCGCCCGTCTGCACCGCCTTGAAGGTGTGACCGTCCGGTACGCCGCCGCCGATGACCTCAATGATCTCGCGGAGCTTGATGCCCATCGGCACTTCAACCAGGCCGGTGTTGGCGATTTTGCCGGTAAGCGCAAAGACCTTGGTGCCCTTGCTGCGCTCCGACCCCATATTTGCAAACCACTTGCCGCCGTTGCGCACGATGGGTGCAATGTTGGCGTAGGTTTCAACATTATTGATGAGCGTCGGCTTGCCCCACAGTCCGCTGACCGCCGGATAGGGTGGCCGTGGCTTGGGCGTGCCGCGGCGGCCTTCGATGGAGGCGATGAGCGCCGTCTCTTCGCCGCACACAAACGCGCCAGCTCCCAGGCGGATCTCCACATCGAAGTTGAAGGTGGTTCCCGCGATGTTCGAGCCCAGCAGTCCGCGCCGCCGCGCCTCGCGCAAGGCCGTGGTCAACCGCGCGACAGCCACCGGGTACTCGGCGCGCACATAAATGAATCCCTTGCTTGCGCCCACCGCGTAGGCAGCAATCGCCATGCCTTCAATGACGCGATGCGGATCGCCTTCCATCACGCTGCGATCCATAAACGCGCCGGGATCGCCTTCGTCGCCGTTGCAGACCACGTACTTCAGGTCTCCGCCGGCTTTGGCCACCGTGCTCCACTTCAATCCGGTGGGATAGCCGCCGCCGCCGCGCCCGCGCAGGCCGCTCTCGGTGATGCGGTGGATCACGCCGTTGGGTGTCATCTCCATCAGCGCAATCAGCAAAGCCTTGTATCCGTCGCGGGAGATGTAGTCGTCGATCTTTTCCGGATCGATGTGCCCCGCATTTTCGAGTACTACGCGCACCTGCTTGTCGAAGTGCTCGTTCAACTCGCACTGCAGCTCGGGAACGGGCGTGCCGCCCAGGCTGGAGATAATCGCTTCAGCGTTTTCAGCCTTCACATGGCTGTAGAGCGTGTCATCCTCGTCGACTTTGACCAGCGGGCCGGCCGAGCATGGACCCATGCATCCGGTCTTGCGCACCAGGACTGACTTGCCCGATTCCGCGGCCGCCTTGACCAGCCCCTCGCGCAGCTTGTCGGCGCCCTGGCTTGCGCAGGCCAAGTCCATGCAGACGTTCACTTCGTAATCGAATTTGGCGTTTTCAAGCCGCACGCTTTCGGCTATCTGTTCCAGCTCTTCGATTGTCATTCCACAGCCCACCTTTCCAGTTGCGCCAGCACCTGCTCAGCGGTCGCTTCGCCGGCCACGTTGCCGTCGGACAACACTACTGGCGCCCGGCTGCAGGCACCCACACAGCGCGCCGTCATCAAGCTGATATTTCCGTCCTTCGTTGTCTGTCCCGGCAAAATCCCCAGCCGCTGCTCGGCCGCGACCACCAGCTTGTCAGCGCCTTTGATGTAACAGGCGGTGCCTGCGCAGACCGTGACCGTGTGCTTGCCGGGCGGTTTGAGGCTGAAGTAGTGGTAGAACGTGACCACGCCGTACGCCTGGCTAAGCGGAACCCGCAGCGAACGGGCGACAAACCGGATCGCATCATCATCCAGGTATCCAAACGAAGACTGCACGGTGTGCAGCGTTTCAATCAGGGCATGGCGGGCGAATCCGCTTTTGCGCATGGTACCGTTGACGATCTTCCAGCGTTTGTCGTCGCTCGGCAGCGGCGGAGGAGTGAAGGTTGGCACAGTTTCCCCCTTTGTGACTAAGCCATCCCATCAATGGCGGCGGTGGTGCTGCTCACCTGTTGATGTATGTCTTTGTTTTACGCGGGCAGGAGGTTTCCTTCGGTGACAGTGGTCACGGGGCAGCGTGGCTATCTTGTTCCAGATCACTATTTTCGGCTGCATCAAAGCGAATTGCGTGATGTCGGTCACTCTTGGTTTTTTTTTGCTGGTTCGAAGTATGGATTACCTAGTGAAAGATGTGATTTTTCGTGTCCGTTTTGGGCGTCCGGTGTGGAAAACGAGGAGATCGATGCCCGGGCGGAGCGGGCGAACCGGCGAGCAGTTTCTACCCTAGGGTTGGCAGCCGGTCGGAGATGCCGAACAGGAAAATGCATCCGATCACGAAGCTGTAGGCCGCGCCCGTCCAGGCAATCACATGGTAGAAGCGGGGATGTTGGCCACCTGCGCTGAAGGCGCCGCCCATGGATGCTGTCATGAGGGCATTCATCGCCACCAGTCCGACGGCGAATGCGGTAAGCCCCAGCAGGCCTCGCGACGTTCCGCCCAGGTTGGCGGTGAGAAAGAACAGCGCCAACTGGCTAGGCGTTTCAGCACCCACGCCATGCAGAATGCCGATGACAAAAACGGACTTCCCGTTGTACATCCACTGGAAGCGATCTGGTTTTGGCGCGTCGGGTTTCCACAGCAGACGCACTCTCCAGGCCATCCAAAGTACCCCGTTGATGGCGATGGCGAGGCGGCTTTCGATGCGGCTGTGCCGGTGACCGTGCGCGTCCTTGCGCAGAATACCCGCCACCACGCCGATGCCGAGAACGATGAGCGTGAGTCCGATCAGACGTTCGGTCCAGTGGTCCAGCCCCTCAGGCAGGCCCATGTGGAGTTCGAGAACGGCGATGCCGAGGGCGGCCACCGTACATGCATGCCCGAGCGCGTAGGTCATTCCGAGGCGCAATCCGCTGCGCCAGTTCTTCTGCACTGCGGTGATGTCTGAGATGGCGGCGAGGTGATCGTAATCGAAGCCGTGACGCAGTCCGAGGAGCAGGCAGGAGCCTAGAGCGGCATCGAGCTTCCAGTCGCCAATGGCAGCAGTCACGAGGCTCAGTATAGAGCAGAGAAGCAGCGATCGTCGCGCCCGGCGTTATTACCTGCGCTGGCTGAGTTCGATCTGATAGTCCCGGTAGTCGATGGTGACGACGGTTTTGCCGAAGAGGCTGCTGTCTGATTCGGCCCGTGCGTGTGTGGCCTGCGCAAAACCATCTACATCCACGTATTGGCGCATCATCTTTGTGGGTCCGGTAAAGACTGACGAGCTTTTTGAGGCCATTCCTTCAATGTGCACAATTCTGCCGTCTTCGGCGTCCACCCAGAGCGTTCCATCAAGAAGATAGGGCTCTTTTCGCCGCGGTTTGATGGTCAGCGCCACGCAATTGCGCCCATCGATCGTCTGGGTGCCGCTGGGGTTCACGGTCATCTCGTAGTTGGCCGTGGTAAACCACGTCCCCTCGCGCACACTGGGGTCATTTACGTGCTTCTCATTGTCGAGCACCGAACTCAACACCAGGTTGCGGACGAGCAAAGAGCCGCTCTCGGAGAGAATCGCGTAGGACTTTCCCGTGTCCCGATTGTAGGTGGTTTTTACCGTCATCTCGGCCACGGGATGCACTGCGTCCCCGCTTCTGAAGACAGCATAGTGCTCCGTGTCGGTGTAGCCCTGGATTCCATCGAACCGCGCCTTCACGGCCGCATCAATCTCTTTGAGGATCGCTGCGCTGTCAACCTGCTGGGTAGCCACGATCTGCGACGTCGCGCAGCAAAAGAAGAGAATCCCCAGGGTGACCATCAGGTTTCCGGCTCGTGCCCGATTGGTCAATTCGTTTTTGTCCACTTATTGCAGGTTAGCAGCCGGGCCGCGTTCGCCGCATGTGCAGCGCTGTGCCGCCTATGCGGTGCTCCGGCTGCTCTTGATCAGGTCCACCACAAGGACAACCAGCGCAATGCCGAGGAGGATATGAATCAGGCTCCCGGCCACATGCAGAACGAATCCGATAAGCCAGAGCATCACGAGCACAAACACAACGGTTCGGAGCACGTATGCCCTCCTTCAAGGTTGGCGCGCGGTCGGAAACTTGTTCGGACCGCGCGCAGGAGTTTATGTTTTGAGATCGGTGCCTGTCCCGGCTTACCGCGCTGCAGCCTGCGCCTTGGCGTTGCTTACAGCATCCAGAAACGGCTGGGCTGGAGGCGGGGGCGGTACGTTGCCAGCCAGCACCGCGCGGGTTCCCACCTCATCGCCGTAGACGGTTTTCATCGAATCGTCGTCGCGGCGAATGGCGGCGCCTGAAAGATCAAGTCCGGCAAAGACGCCCTTGGCGCGCGAGTAGGTGAGAATTTCCGCATTCATCTTCCAGTCAGTATCGGCCGAGGCATGACGCCCCACGGGGCCGGCGGCAACGCTGGCATCCGCGCCAAGCTGGAACTTGCTCGAGAGCAGCCGCTGCATGCCCTTGTCGCTCTGCACAATCATAACCAGGTCGACGCCTTCCACGCCGATCTGCAATCCCCAGCTGCCGCCGGTGATGGCGAAGAATGCGGGCGCGCTCCATCCGTTCGGCGTGCGGCATGTGGCCACGCCGCGCCCGCCCTCAGCGCCAAAGATGAATCCACCTTTTAACAGGTGAGGAACAACTGCAACGCACTTTGCGTGGTCAAGAACTTCTTCAGGGATTCCCTTGTCGGGAGCGGCCATAATCTCGTGGAGAACCTCACCGGCCTGCGCGAGGCGGTCGCTGGTTGCGTCCATGGGAGTATCCGCGCGGCTGAAAGTCGCCAGGCTCATCAGAACAGCGATCATCAAAGTCTTTTTCATCTCGATCTCCTTTGCTCCTGAAAGCTCGAACACAAGGCAATCGCAATAAGAGTTGACAAGGGAAAAATCTACACTGTGTCAGGTAATTTTTTCCAGGCACGCGAGTGCCGGCGAGCGGTCTTTGCCGCACCTTGCCGCTTGTGATTTGAGCAGCGGAAGCGTGAATTGGTTGCTCAAGATGTGTAATTGAGGCGCGGTTGAAATCGGTCTTCTGTAAATGCTTGCGGTGGAGACGGTTGGCCATGCGCTATGCTGGACTCCGGCCCTATGCTTGAGCGCGAGGCGAAGTTGTGAGCGAGGAAATTCAACAAAAATTGACTCGGTGCGGTGTCGTCGTCCGCGGCGTGGTGCAGGGCGTTGGTTTTCGTCCGTTTGTGTATCGACTCGCTCTGGAAGAACATCTGGCCGGCGTGATCTCGAACGACACGGATGGCGTGACCATCGAAATCGAGGGTGAGTCAGCATCGATCGAAGCGTTTCTTTCGCGTCTCCGCTTAGAGCCTCCGCCGCTTGCACGTATTGACTCCGTTGCCGTGCGCAACCTCGCACCCATCGGCGAGACGGGATTCCGCATTGTTGCCAGCGAAGTGCTTGGCCGCGTTTCGACGGGAATTCCGGCAGACGCCGCAACTTGTTCTGATTGCCTGCGCGAGCTGCTTGATCCTGCGGACCGCCGCTATCGCTATCCCTTTCTCAATTGCACAAACTGCGGCCCGCGCTTCACCATCACGCGCCGCATTCCCTACGACCGGCCGCAGACTTCGATGGCGTGCTTTACCATGTGCGCCGCCTGCCAGGCGGAATACGACGATCCGGCCAACCGGCGCTTCCACGCGCAGCCCAATGCATGCTGGGACTGCGGGCCGCAGCTTACGCTCGTCTCCGTGGACGGTGCAGACCTTCCGGCCGATGATGTTGTTTCAGCAGCCATCGCCCGCATTGCCGCCGGAGAGATTCTCGCGATCAAGGGTATAGGCGGATTTCATTTGTGTGCCGATGCGACCAACGAAGCTGCGGTAATGCGTTTGCGCGAACGAAAGCATCGTTATGGAAAGCCGCTGGCGGTGATGGTGCGGGATCTTGATGCGGCGCGCGCCCTGTGCGAGATTACGGATGCCGAAGCTGCGCTGCTGACTGCGCCTGCGCGTCCGATCGTGCTTGCCGAGCGACGCATTGGCTCAGGCATTGCGGCGGCTGTGGCGCCCGGTATTCCGTGGCTCGGCCTTTTTCTGCCCTATGCGCCATTGCACCATTTGCTTTTTTCCGACGGCTGTCTTCAGGCCCTTGTGATGACCTCAGCCAATCTGAGCGAAGAGCCCATCGCGATCGATAACGACGAAGCTCGCGCGCGCCTGGGCGCAATCGCCGACGCATTCCTGATGCACGACCGCGAGATTCTTCAACGCTGCGACGACTCGGTCATGGCCATTGTTGACGCCGCTCCGCAGCTCATTCGCCGGGCGCGCGGGTTTGTTCCGCTCGGTGTTCCGCTGCCGATGGATGCGCCGCCGCTGCTGGCCGTCGGCGGCCACTTGAAAAATGTGTTTGCTCTGGCACGCGGCCGTTTTGTCTACCAGAGCCAGCACCTGGGCGATCTCGAAAATCTCACCGGCCTCGAGTTCTTCCGCGAGTCGCTTGATCACCTGATGCGCACTTTTGAGATTGAGCCTGCAGCCGTGGTGCACGATCTGCATCCCGGCTATCTCTCGACCGAGTGGGCCAAGGAGTGGGCCACAGAGCGCGGCCTGCCTGTGATTGCCGTCCAGCACCATCATGCTCACGTAGCCGCGTGCATGGCCGAGCACGGCGTTCTCTCGCCAACCATTGGTATCACGCTCGATGGCACCGGCTACGGAACGGACGGCCGCATCTGGGGCGGGGAAGTGCTGATCACGCGCCTCGATGGAGAAAATCCGGGCGGCTTTGAGCGATTTGCTCACTTCGAATACATACCAATGCCGGGCGGAGACGCTGCAGTGCGCGAGCCGTGGCGCATGGCGCTCGGCGCAATGCATTCAGCTGGATTTGATGTGAATTCGGAACAGATCCTGGCGCTGCTTGGAGTGCAACTTGGCGATGCGCGGGTGGTGAGCCGGATGATCGAGAGAAAAATCAACTCACCGCAGACCTCGAGCCTGGGAAGGTTATTCGATGCAGTTGCAGCCGTGGTACTCGGCCGGCGCACGGTGGATTACGAGGCTCAGGCGGCAATTGAGCTTGAGGCAATTGCAATTGACGAGCCGGACCGCTTTGAGCAAGGGGAATATGTCCCGGAATTGCACGAGGGAGAAGAAGGATCAGGCGGCGCGGCGGTGATTCGAACTGGAAAAATGTGGAAGGCAATTCTGAACGACCTTTGGCGCGGCGTTCCCGCCAGTCGCATTGCCGCACGGTTCCACGCCGGGATTGCTGAGGGGTTCATCAACGCCGCAGGCAATTTGCGCATCGAGAGCGGGATCAATCAGGTGGCGATGAGTGGTGGCTGCATGCACAACCGACGGCTGACGCGCCTCTTGCGCTCGGGTCTCGAAGAAGAAGGCTTCACCGTCTACACACATCGCCAGGTCAGCCCCGGCGACGGCGGCTTAAGCTACGGCCAAGCCGCCATTGCTGCGGCCTTGCTGACCAGGAAGAGCTAACCGGAGATTCGCACCAACTCCTGCGCTTCTTGCCGCGGTCCAAGGATCGACATGCGAGGAATTCGTCCACGCACCATCGCAACTTCGTCGCAACGATGAAGGCGCGGGCAGTTCTGACAGTCTTTGAAGACCTTGTCGGGCAATTCGGTCTTGTCTTCGACGGTGCGGAAGCCATACTTGAAGAAGAAGTCAGGGATACGCGTAAACAGGCACACGGATTGAATGCCGTGCTCTTCGGCCTCTTCAATCAGCGCGCTCAAAATCCGCCCGCCGGCTCCCTGTCCCTTGGCCTCGGGCTTGACCACGATCGAACGCACTTCGCACAGGTGCGGCCCGTAAAAATGCAGCGCACCGCAGCCGATGAAGACGCCGCCGTCGGATTCGGCAACCGTAAAATCGCGGATGTTCTCGCAGATCTCAGCGAAAGCGCGCTTAAGCAAAGTGCCGTCGCTGGAAAGCGAGTTCACCAGGTCGTAGACGTTGGAGGCGTCCTGCAGCAATGCCTTACGCACCAGCATGGACAATCTCCCTCGTCTTTTGATTCGTCAGCACAGCAATTCGCTGCGCTGTGTCGTCAAGTGCCGTGCGCACGCGACCGCGCGCGGTTCCGCCCGTGACGTCGTGGCAGTCGAGCGTTGCGTTCAACTGGATCGCCGGGAAGAAGTCCTCGGCAAACTCCGGCCCGAAGGCGCGCAGCTCCGCCAGGCTTAACTGGTTCAGCTCCACACCTTTCTCAAGGGCAAACCTAACGGCATTGCCGATTTTCTCGTGCGCGGTGCGGAAGGGCACTCCCTTGTGCACAAGATAGGTCGCGGCCGCCATCGCATTCAGATAGCCTGACTGCGCAGCAGCCTGCATCCGTTCGTTCCGGAAGCGAAGCGCGCGCGTAAATTTCGGAAGCAATTGCAACATCGGCTCCAGAGTATCGGACACTGCAAACACAGGCTCCTGCGTTTCCTGCAGATCTTTATTGTATGCAAGAGGCAGGCCCTTGAGCAGCGTTGCGAGCGTTGTGGCCGCTCCTAGCAGGCGTCCGCACTTGCCGCGCAGCAGCTCCGTCATGTCGGGGTTTTTCTTCTGCGGCATCGCGCTTGAGCCGGTTGAAAAGCTTTCAGGCAGCTCGATGAACCCGAATTCGCTGGTGGCGAACAACGTGATCTCCTCGGCGAAGCGCGAGATGTGGATGCCAAGCGTTGCCGCTGCCTGCACGTATTCAAGCGCAAAATCGCGATCGCTGGTGGCGTCGATGCTGTTGGCCGTGGGCGCCGTAAAGCTGAGTGCGCGCACGGCGATGGTGCGATCGAGCGCGAGCGTTGCGCCAGCCACTGCACCGGAGCCCAGCGGGCAATAGTTCAGGCGCTCCGCGCAATCGGCGAACCGGCTGGTATCGCGCAGAATCATCTCAATGTAAGCCAGCAGCCAGTGCGCCACCAGCACAGGCTCGGCGCGCTGCAGGTGCGTGTAGCTCGGCATCACCGCGTCGCCGGCATTGCGCGCCTGTTCGAGGAGAGCCTCGGCCCAACCGGCCAGTGCCTGAATTGAGCTTGCAATCTGACTGCGAACATAGAGGCGCAGATCGGTGGCGATCTGCTCGTTGCGGCTGCGCCCGGTGTGCAGCTTCAGTCCGAGCGAGCCAACGCGTTCGGCCAGCTTCAACTCAACGAAGTGGTGAATGTCCTCGGCCGACGCGTGATCGCGCACGGCTGCTTTACCGGCGTCTGTTGCGTGCGCGTTGGCAATTGCATCCAGCGCCGTGCGCAGCTCCGCTCCTTCACTTTCCGACAAGATTCCTGCGGCGATAAGAGCCGACGCGTGCGCCTTGCTCGCCTCGATCTCCTGGGGCAGCAACCGCCAGTCAAACGGAAGCGACCGCTGCCAGGCTTCGAATTGCGGATCGAGAGGCTCGCGAAAACGGCCTGACCACATCTTGCCGGATTGTTGTTCCTTCGACATCGAATTATTCCTTCTCCCTGGCGCTCGACAGCATGGGCATTTCACTGCCGGTGCTCAGGTTGAGCAGCCCGGCTGCTGCGTAGGTCAGCAGCTTGTCGCGTGTGTCGGTAATATCGAGATTGCGCATGGTGAGCTGGCCGATGCGGTCTCGCGGCGAGAAGGTGGATTCAGTCTTCTCCATGCTGAGGCGCTCGGGATGAAACGTAAGATTTGGCGACTCGGTGTTCAGAATCGAGTAGTCGTTGCCACGGCGCAGCTCAAGCGTAACTTCGCCGCTGATTGGCTTGGCGACCCAGCGTTGCGCGGACTCGCGCAGCATGATGGCCTGCGAGTCGAACCAGCGGCCTTGGTAGAGCAGGCGGCCGAGTTTGCGGCCATTGTCGCGATACTGCTCGATGGTGTCTTCGTTGTGAATGCCGGTGATCAGGCGTTCATAGGCGATGAAGAGCAAAGCAAGCCCCGGGGCCTCGTAAATGCCGCGCGACTTGGCTTCAATGATGCGGTTCTCAATCTGGTCGCTCATGCCCAGGCCGTGGCGGCCACCGATGCGATTGGCTTCAAGAAGAAGCTCGACAGGGTCATCGAAACGGTGTCCATTGAGAGCGACGGGCATGCCTTCTTCAAAGCGGGCAGTGATTTCTTCGCGCTGAATTTCGACATCGTCACGCCAGAACGCCGTGCCCATGATGGGAACAACGATCTTGACGGAAGTTGAAAGATGTTCCAGATCCTTCGCCTCGTGGGTAGCACCGAGCAGGTTCGAGTCAGTGGAGTAGGCCTTCTCAGAGGACATCTTGTATGCAAAGCCGGAACGCTGCATGAAGGCAGACATCTCGGCGCGGCCGCCGAGCTCATCAATGAAAGCTGCGTCGAGCCAGGGCTTGTAAATCTTAAGGTTGGGATTGACGAGCAAGCCGTAGCGGTAGAACCGCTCGATATCGTTGCCCTTGAACGTGGAGCCGTCGCCCCAAATATGGACGTCGTCCTCCTTCATGGCGGACACGAGCAGGGTTCCGGTGACCGCGCGACCAATGGGCGTGGTGTTGAAGTAGGGAACGCCGGCGGTGGTGATGTGGAACGCACCGGCCTGCAGCGCAGCTATGCCTTCGCGCACCAGGGGGCCGCGGCAGTCGATGAGTCGCGCCTTTGCCGCGCCATATTCGAGGGCCGCGCGCGGGATGGCTTCGTAGTCGGTTTCGTCAGGCTGGCCGAGGTTGGCTGTATACGCATACGGGATGGCGCCCTTCTGCTTCATCCAGTGCAGGGCGGCAGAAGTGTCGAGCCCGCCGGAGAAGGCAATGCCGACCTTCTCTCCTACGGGCAATGATTCAAGAATTGCAGACATGCTTTGAAAACCTCAAAGTGCATCGAGCTTATGGCTAAGAAACGAAGGTTTGACTACTGAAATTTCTCCACGTTGGCAAGGCCGCCGAGAAGAAGCAGCAGCAAGGCCTTCTGCGCATGCATGCGGTTTTCAGCCTGGTCAAAGATGATAGACTGCGGGCTGTCGAGCACCGTATCCGTGACTTCAGCGTTACGCCGTGCCGGCAGACAGTGCATGAAGACCGCATTTGATGCGGCCTTTTGCATCAGCGCGTCGTTCACCTGGAACGGCCTGAAGATGGGCGCGCGCTTGGTGGACTCGTGCTCCATACCCATGCTCACGCACACGTCGGTGTAGATCGCATTCGCTCCATCGGCCGCAGCCTGCGGATCTTGCAGCAAGCGCAGCTCGCAGCCGTTGGCGTCGGCAATCTCACGCGCCTTGGTCACAATTTCGATGTCGGGCGAGTAGCCGCGCGGCGTTCCAATGGCGACGTTGGCGCCCAGTTGCGCGCCTGTCAGCATGAGCGAGTGGCAAACATTGTTGCCGTCTCCCACGTAGGTAAAGTTGAGCCCAACCACCGAGCCGAAATGTTCTTCGAGCGTCATAAAGTCCGCCAGCGCCTGGCAGGGATGCTCAAAATCAGAGAGTGCGTTGATCACCGGCACGCGCGAGTTGGCCGCCATTTCAGTAATCGTGTCGTGCGCGTATGTACGCAGGACAATCACGTCGACCCAGCGCTCCACGTTGCGCGCCACGTCGGCAATCGATTCGCGCTCGCCCAGCGGCGAGTTGGTCTGGTCGACAAAAATTGCATTGCCGCCCATGGTATTGATGCCTGTTTCAAAGCTCAACCGCGTGCGCAGGCTCGCCTTCTCGAACATCAGCACCATCTGCTTTGCGTCCAGGGCATTTCTGTAATCGCCCGGATTGCGCTTTACATCGTGACCGAGCTTGAGAATCGCGCGCACCTCGGCGCACGACAAATCGGCCATCGAACAAAGATCTTCTCCGGACAGCCGCGCGGCCGCCGCAAGAATGTCGGGGTCCTTCTGCACCGGTATTGCTGTTTCACGTCTTTCCATCGTTCTGCTAACCACGTTGGTGTCCTCCTGCGGATGCGGCTGCACCCTGGCTGGCTGCATATTCGCTAAATATTTCGTCAAGTGCCTTGATCGCTGTGTCCACATGAGCGCGCTCCAGGATGTATGGGGGCAGGAACCGGAGCACCGTGTCGCTGGTGCAGTTGATCAGGATGTGCCGCTTGAGCATCTCGGCCACGGTGAGCTTGCCCAGTTCGGCGGAATCGAGTTCGGCCGCGATCATCAGGCCCTTGCCTCTTACGTCCACAATCGCATCATGGCGTTTTGCGAGCGAGCGCAACTGCTGCTGGAAATAGTCGCCCACGGCCGTCGCGTTGGCGAGCAATCCGTCCTTCTCGATCACGTCGATCACGGCAATGGCCACGGAGCAGGCTAGCGGTCCTCCGCCAAATGTTGTTCCGTGCATGCCGGGATGGAACGAGCGCGCCACTTCTTCAGTGCACAGCACCGCGCCGAGCGGAATGCCGCCTGCGATTGGCTTGGCCAGCGTGGTCACATCGGGTTGGATGCCGTAATGCTGATATGCGAACCACTTGCCGGTGCGTCCCATGCCGGCCTGGATCTCATCCACGATCAGCAGGGCTCCGGTTGATCTGGCCAGCGCGCGCGCTTCCGCGAAAAACTCCTGCGTAAGCGGACGAATGCCGCCCTCGCCCTGGATGGCTTCAACCAGGATGGCGCAAACTTCGTTTGAAAACTTCCCGCGCAGATCGGCAACGTCGTTCAGCTTGACGAATTCAACGCCGGGCACGACAGGCGCGAACGGCTCGCGGTATTTGTCCTTGTACGTCGTCGACATGGCGCCGAACGTGCGGCCGTGAAAGCTCTGCTCGAGCGCCAGAAACTTTGTGCCGATGGTTTTGCCTTCACTGCGCAGCACGCCAGCGTGAGCGCGCGCCAGCTTCAACGCGCCTTCCCACGCCTCAGTGCCTGTGTTTGCAAAGAATGCGCGATCAAGTCCGCTGCGCTCGGTAAGCCGCAGTGCCAGTTCCGCCTGCCCCTCGTGGTAGAAGAGGTTCGAGGTGTGAATCAGTTTCTGGCTCTGCTCAGCAATGGTCTTCGTAATCGCCGGATGGTTGTAGCCCAGCGCATTGACGCCGATACCGCTCAGCAGGTCAAGGTACCTCGTACCGTTCTCGTCGAAGATGTGCACACCGTGGCCGCCCGTAAACAAAACGGGGCTCCGGTCATAGGTTGAGAGCAACAGCCGCGCTTCGGCGGCCCGTATTTGATCGAGTTTTGTCAATTCCTTATCTCCTAGGCCACCATCACTTCGGTGCCGTGGGCTACGCGAGAGCTGCACAGGTCGGGAAGGGAACCAGCAGCCTCCGCGGGTAAAATCCGTACGCGCTTCACGCCGTTCAAAAGAGCTTCCCGGCAGGCGCCCAGCTTGGGCAACATGCCCCCGGTAATCACGGCGCTCTTCGCCATCTCGGCAATCTGATCTATGCTCAGCCATCGGAGTACGGCGCCATTAGCATCTTTTACGCCGGGCACATCTGTGAGGAACACCAGCGCGTCCGCATTGCAGGCAATCGCGCATGCCGCCGCCATCTCGTCCGCGTTCACGTTGTAGTACTCGCCGTCAAAGCCGAGAGCCAGCGAGCAGATGACGGGCACTCCGTTCAACTGCCACACGGCCTCAAGCCAGCGCGTGTCGCTGGCCGCAATCTCGCCCACAAAGCCGAGATCGGGAGCGGTGCGCTTTTTGCGAGCGCGGAACAGCAGTCCATCGCCACCCGAGAAACCCACGGCAGGCTGGCCCAGCGCGCCAAGGCTGGCGACGAGGCCTTTATTCACTTTGCCTGCCAGTACCATCAGCGCCACATCGCGCGTCTCAGCATCGGTTACGCGCAGGCCATTAACGAATTCGCTCTGCTTGCCCAGCGCCTTCAGCGTCTTGGTCAGTTGCACGCCGCCGCCGTGCACTACGGCCACCTGGTTGCCGTCGCGCACCAACTCGGTGATGGCGCGCGCGCAGCTATCCAGCAGCTCGGGATTCTCAAGGCCGGCTCCGCCTAGTTTGACTACATACTTCATTCGCGACACTCCGCTGCGATACTCATTCGAGACCTTCCGATTCCGGCCATCCGTGCATCACGTTCAGGTTCTGCACCGCCTGCGACGACGCGCCCTTTAACAAGTTATCAAGGCAGCTCACAATCACGGCCCTTTTTCCGCTCACATCCAGGTGGAAGCCGATGTCTGCGTAGCAGGTGCGCACCGAATTCTGAATCTGCGGCAAACCATTCTCATAGAGCCGCACCATCGGGCTCCCTGCAAAAAACTTCTTGTACACCGCTCCCACACTTGCGCGCGTTTGCGGCACTTTGAAGTGCACGTAGATGGTGGAGAGAATTCCCCGCGGAATCGGCAGCAGGTGCGGCGTAAACGCAAGTTCGCCTGCCGTCACGCCGATCTGCTCAAGCAGTTCGCCGGTGTGGCGGTGTGTAAACACGCCGTAGGCCGAGAGATTGTCTGCGGCGTACATAAAGTGCGTCTTCGCCGTCGGAGCCTTGCCCGCACCGCTGACGCCGCTTTTGGCATCGGCCACAATTCCATGCTTCAGATTCACCAGCCCGGCGGCCACTAGCGGCTTGAGGGGCAGAATGACAGACGTCGCATAGCAGCCTGGATTTGCCACCAGCTGCGCCTTCGCAATCTCTCTGCGATGCAACTCCGGCATGCCGTAGACGGCCCTGGCTTGCGTCGCCGTGGCCAGCTCAGTTCCGTCGTCCTCAAACGCGTACACGGCACGATTTGAGGCTTCAGTCAGCCGCCACGCGCCGCTCAAATCAATCACCCGGATGCCACGATCGAGCGCATCAGGAACCCACTCGCGCGACTGCTCGTGCGGCGTGGCCAGGAACAGCAGCTCAACTCCGCGCTCCTTGAGCAGCTCCCACGAAAACGGCTCCTGCTTCAGGTTTCCGCTGCCCTTGCTGTCAACCAACTCGGGATGAATCTCGCCTAATGGCACTCCACCACGCGCGGCATCTTTCGCGTCCACGCGCCCGGCAAACACGGGAGGTTTGCCCTTCAGGTGCGGATGGTGCAACAGCAACCTCGCCAACTCTGCGCCCGCGTAGCCCGTAACACCGATCAGTCCGGTTTGCACTATCTCTTTCATGACTCCAGCATCGTCCTTAACTGTTGTTCCACATCCGCTGCCCGCCGCGCATCAGGGCAGATCACCAGCACCGTATCGTCGCCGGCCACGGTGCCTACCACCTCGGGCCATTCCTCATAATCCAGGGCCGCGGCCAACGGCTGGGCTCCGCCCATCACCGTCCTCACAACCACCTGGTTCATCGCATGGCGCACGCGCAACCCAAAGCTCTCAATCATCTCCGCAACCGACGGCGGACTGTCGTCTTCCTCCACCTGCGCCGCGCTGGTTCCGCGATGGCCGTTCGGAAGGGAATATCCACTGGGGCCCTTGGAGAGGCGCAGCTCGTGTATGTCTCTTGAGAGCGTGGCCTGCGTTACCTCGATGCCGCGTCGTCGCAGCTTGCGCCGCAGCTCGTCCTGGTTGGCAACCATGGACTTTGCCAGCACCTCGCGTATCGCATCCAGCCTTTGCGTCTTCATTGCTTTCCCCTGCTAAAAGTGAAAGGCGCGGGCCGCAATGCGACAACCGCACCCGTATAAATATACACCAGGACTGCATAAAAATACAATTCCGGCCTTTGAGGGAATCAGGTTAGAAACTAGAGCCTCCGCGCCGGTTTGCTCCCCGTCCCCTCCACGCTGATACACTCTCCACTGGCCGCAAGTGCACGATTCCGCGCCTGGCAACAAAAATGACAACCATCGCTCCCATCTCTACCGTCAACGACCTGTTTCGCCGCGTCGCCAGCGCCGCCAACCCGCGCGCCATCCTGTGGCAGGACGAGTTCGGGCAATGGCAGCCGATTTCTTCAGACCAGATTTATCAGCGCGTACGCGCGCTCGGACAGGCTTTTCTGGGCTGGGGAGCAAAGAAGGGCGACCGCATTGCGCTCATTGCTGAAAACCGCTGGGAGTGGGCCATCACAGACTTTGCGGCACTGGCCATTGGTGCGGCCGATGTGCCCATTTATCCCACGCTCACCGGCGAACAGATCGCGGCCCTGCTGAACGATGCGGACTGCCGCATTGCCGTGGTTTCAACGCGCCAGCAGTTTGACAAGCTCAACTCCGTGCTGGCCATGACCAGGCTTGAGCGCATCGTAATCATGGACGCCCCCGCGCCCGACGGCGCCATTGCCTTCAGTTCACTGCTGGCCGGGGCTGATGATCGCGGCTCGCAGCGCGACCCCATCTTTGACGCGCTGGTTGCCTCAGTGGAGCCGAAAGATCTAGCCACTCTCATCTACACCTCGGGTACCACTGGCGAGCCGAAGGGTGTGGCGCTCACGCACGGCAACTTTGGCGCAAACCAGAGCTTCGCTGCTGCCGATTTCAACTTCAACGTGTCCGACGCTTGTATCTCCTTCCTGCCGCTTTCGCACGTGACCGCGCGTGCTCTCGATTACGTCATGTTTTATTCCGGCGCGCAGGTGGCCTACTGCTCGCAATTCGACAAGCTGCCGCAGGCCATGAAGGAGATTCGGCCTACTGTGATTGTGGGCGTGCCGCGCGTGTACGAAAAAATCCGCCAGGCGGTGGAGCAACGATCGGCGGCCTCGCCCGTGAAGAAACGAATGCTGGCCTGGGCCATCGGCCTAGGCGCGAATCATGGCGATACGGTTTACGACGGCCGCAAGCCCTCATCCGTTGCCTGGAAGCTCGCCTCGAAGCTGGTCTACTCCAAGGTGCGCGAGGCATTTGGCGGCCGCGTCCGCATTTTCGTCAGTGGCGGTGCGCCCCTCGGGATCGACACGGCACGCTGGTTTGCATCTGCCGGCATCGCGCTCTGGGAAGGCTACGGCCTTACGGAAACCTCGCCTGTCATCTCGCTCAATACGCCTGTCAGGCACCGCATGGGCGCTGCCGGTTACCCTCTGCCGAATATCGAGCTCAAACTGGCCGACGACGGCGAACTGCTTGTGCGGGGGGCGTCGGTGTTCTCTGGGTATTGGCATAAACCTGAGGCGAATGCCGAGTGTTTTGATAGCGCGGGGTGGTTCAAAACCGGTGATATTGCCCACCTGGATGGTGACGGATTTCTCTTTATTACGGATCGCAAGAAAGAATTGCTTAAAACCTCGGGTGGGAAGCTGGTTGCACCCCAGCCGATCGAAAACAAGCTCAAGAACAATGTGCTCGTCGCCCAGGCGGCTCTGGTCGGCGACAAGCACAAGTACATCTCAGCGCTTATTTCACCCAATTTCGTCGCGCTCGAGGAGTGGGCCCGCCATCGCGGCATCCACCACCAGTCGCGCGCCAACCTGGTGTCTGACAGCCGCATCGTTGCCCTCTACAGCGACATTGTGCGCGAGGTCAACGGTACGCTCGCGAACTTTGAGACGCTCAAGCGATTCCGGGTTGTGGCCGAGGAGTGGACGCAGGAGACAGGGGAACTGACGCCCTCAATGAAGCTCAAGCGCCGCGTGCTTACGGAACGATACGCGGCGGTAATTGCCGAGCTTTATGAGGACGAAGCAACCTCACGAAGCGAATAGGCGCCCAGGCCGTTCTTCCCAGAAACATGCCCACCAGGAGGCCTTTGCGGCCGAGTTCCTGAAGCGCCTTGAAGAACGGGGCTCCCCACGCCCCCACCGCCAGGAGGCTGCCGAACAGGATGACGGCGTCGATGCTCAGCCGTCCTTCCCGCGACCAGTAGGCGTCCGGCTCCAGGTTGAGCCAGAGGGCGAATTCGTCTAGCGTAAGGGCTGCGCCTACGCCGTAGCCCACGGCCATCAACCGGCTGAAAAAGATGGATGTGGGGGAGTGCGATCGTCCCAGATCCATCAGCCAGCCGTAGCCTACCAGCAGCAGAATCAAAATGCCCCAGACCAGGTGGTGAATGTGCATGCCGCGCACGACCACATACTGGAAGTGGCCTTCGTGATTCACGATCCGGCTCACAAGTACCCGCACCCCTACGAAGGTAATCAGGAACGCCACAGAGGCGATGAACATGCGGCGCCGCGGCCTGTCAGGGATCGATGTGCGAATCAGGAATCCCAGCCGCGTCAGCTGCAGGAGCACCAGCAGCACGATCACGACCAGACTGATAAACGCCAGCAGCAGCAGTGCTCCAATTCCTGGCATACCTCTTATTGAACCACTGTCCCCCGCTCCACCCCAACAAAGAAATGCCGAAAGACAGGGAACGAGGGACTAATGGGACTAAGGGACTAAGGGACTAAGGGACCGAGGGACTGAGGGACTGAGGGACTGAGGGACTAATGGGACTAAGGGACTGAGGGACTAAGGGACTAAGGGACTAAGGGACTGAGGGACTGAGGGACTAATGGGACTAAGGGACTAAGGGACTAATGGGACTAAGGGACTAATGGGACTAAGGGACTGAGGGACTAAGGGACCGAGGGAACAAGGGAGCGCGGGAGCGCGGAACAATGGAATAGGGAATCGGGGCCGAGGGATAGTCCGCGGCTTTTTAATTCCCTTGTACCGTTGGTCCCTTGGTCCCTGTTCTTCCGTGCTCCCCATCACGATTTCTCTTTACAACACTGGAGTACACTGGTTAAGGCGTCGAAACCGGTCAGTTCCTTGTAATGAACGCCGGTTTGAAAGCACGTTCCCGGCTCGGCCCGCGTGGCCGCGCGATTTTATGAGGAGATTTTGCGATGCGAGTAGCACTGTTGACCGGCGGTGGCGATTGCCCCGGATTGAATGCTGTGATTTACGCTGCGGTTAAGAAGGGAATCAACCACTACGGGGACGAGTTCATCGGCTTCCTGAACGGCTGGCGGGGCGTGCTCGACAACAACTTCATCCCACTCACCCTTGAAAACATCGACGGTATTCAGTTGAAGGGCGGCACCATCCTTCACTCCTCGCGCACCAACGTCAAAAAGATCCCCGGTGGCATTGAGAAGGTGCAGGAAGTTCTGAAGCTCAACAAGGTTGACGCTCTCATCGCACTCGGCGGCGACGATACCCAGTCCGTGACCCTGTTCCTGAGCGAACACGGGGTTCCCTCAGTAGGCGTTCCCAAGACCATTGACAACGACATCAGCGGCACAGACACCACGTTCGGCTACGACACCGCTGTCTCCATCGCTACTGAGGCCGTTGACCGCATTCACACCACGGCCGACTCGCATAACCGCGTGGTGGTAATCGAAGTGATGGGCCGCGACGCCGGCTGGATTGCTTACGCTGCGGGTATCGCCGGCGGAGCCCACGTCGTGCTCGTTCCTGAGAAGGAAATCGACATCGACCACGTCTGCGCCCTGCTCAAGTACAACTACGATCACGGCAAGCACTACGGCGTCGTGGTGGTCGCGGAGGGCTGCCACCTGCCTGAAGTCGGCCAGGTCATCGGTTCGGCGCAGGTTGACTCCTTCGGTCACGCGCGCCTCTCCGGCATCGGCGAAGCACTCGCCGAGCTGATTGAGAAGAAGACCGGCTATGAAACCCGCTCCGTGAACCTGGGCCACACCCAGCGCGGCGGCGTGCCCACGGCTTACGATCGCGTTCTCGGCCAGCGTTACGGTCTCCACGCCATCGACATGGTGCATGACAAGAAGTGGGGCCGCATCGCGGTGCTGAAGGGCACCGATATTACCGACATCACCATCAAGGAAGCTATTGCCAGCAATCGCCGTCTGGACCAGCGGTTCTTTGACGTGATCGCCGACCTCGAAGCCAAGGTGTAAAAAGCAGGGAATAGGGAATAGGGATTAGAAAGGCTTTCAGGTTGGGTGCTTGTTGTCCCACCGAAGATGGTGCGGATTTCTCGTGGGCTGTATTCAATCCCCGGTCCCCAAGTGCGAGGGACCGGGGGCACCCGGCGGGGACAGGGAATAGGGAGCAGGGAATAGGGAACAGAAAACAGGGAACAGGGAACAGGGAATAGGGAACAGGGAATAGGGAATGGCCACCCCACCGACAAAGGCCCGTCGGCGGGGACCCCGGTAGGGAAAAGCCATCCTCATCGTGAGGGTGGCTTTTTGCTTGCCCCAGAACCACCGGGTGCCCCGAGCCTAAACTTGAGCGTTGGGATTCAACAGCTCCCAACTGGGGACATTTTGAAAGGGCGCTCGGGACCGTGCAGCGCCGTCTCTCAATGCACGGGCACCAGCATTTCCAACCCCGCATTGGCCGCTGCAGCCCTCACCCGGGCAAGCATCTCCGGGCCCATCTGTGGGGGCGCCCCGCCCTCCACGGCCAAATCGAAGACGGCTTCGAAGAACTTCTCAAGCCCCGCCGGCGTGATTGTGACCAGCATCTTCGCGGTCTCGTTCGATGTGTTTTTGAACGAGTGCACGATGCCGCGAGGAAGATAAGCGAAATCTCCGGGCACTGCATTGATCGTCTTTTCTCCGACGTTGATGGTCAACGCTCCTTGCATGAGGTAAAACGACTCGTCTTCGCGGTGGTGAATGTGCGGTGGGGGGCCTCCGCCCGGCGCTACCGACGTTTCCATGATGAAGAATGCCCCTCCTGATTCCTCGCCGGTCATCAAGAACCGGAACTCGTCTCCGGGCCCCCAGTAGGTGGCGCCCTCGCTTGCCGCTACAAACCTGACTCCATTTTCGTTCGTCATGACTGTGCCGCTCCTTCAACGGCAAGTCCAACATAGCGGAGAAAAAACTTGCGCGTTGCTAAATGATCCCTATGGGTTTCTTAAATATTCCCTAAATTGCTGCGCCAGACATTCGAATCCGTGGGATAGCATGAGTTCGTATGCAAAATCCTGGGCAACCCGCTCAGATTACCGACGAACTGAAGACCTATCTCGAAAGCGGGCCCTCTGTTGTGGTGGGCACGCGCGACATGGCACTGGTGCCTGAAATCGCACGTGCGTGGGGAGTGCGCGTGGCCGAAGACGGACGCAGCGTGGACCTCTGCATTCCGATGGCTACGATTGGCAAAACCCTCGAAAACCTCGCGAGTAATGGTCAGTTGGCAATATCGTTTGCGGTCCCAATCAGCTTGTATTCGGTGCAGATGAAGGGCACAGGGATCGATGCCGGCGAGGCTGATGCTGACGACATCGCCGCTGTCGAGCACCATCGCGAGGCCTTTGCATCCCTCAACGAGCGAGTTGGAATGCCCCGCAATGTTATTGAGCGATTTTGGCGCCGGGAGCTGGAGACTTCATCGCTGTTTGTGAAACTGCATTTCGTTCCCGGACAAATCTTTAATCAGACGCCGGGGCCCAGTGCGGGTTCTGAGATATGAGCTCACCTGTCATCACGGTTCCGCTCGATAGTATCGCGGCCTGCTTTGAGGGCATCACTCCGGCAACAATCTGCACCTGCGACAGCGAAGGCACGCCGAACCTGACTTACCTCTCCATCGTTCACCGCATCGACGCCGACCACGTCGGCCTCTCCTTTCAATTCTTCAACAAGACCCATAAAAACATCCTCCAGAACCCGCGAGTCCAGGTATTAGTGGTCTCGCCGGAGACGGGCTATCAATTCCGGCTTGACCTCCTCTACCTCCGAACCGAAACCGATGGCCCGGCCTTCGATCGAATGAAGACGCGCCTCGACGCCGTTGCCTCGCAAACCGGCATGAGTCAGGTCTTCAATCTGCGCGGCGTCGATGTGTACAGGGTTCTTGACTGCCGGCCGGTGAATTCCGAAGTCCATCGGGAAATGGCCCCCAAGATCACCTTCCTTCCGCAGCTTGAGGCCTTCACCGAAAGCCTCACTGCCTGCTCCGACCTCGACTCGCTCATCGACACCGCACTCGGCTCCCTCTCTTCGCTCTTTGGCTACGAACACTCCTTTGTCATGGCGCCCGATGAAGAAGGCCGACGCCTGTTCACGCTCGCAAGTCATGGCTATCCCGTTTCAGGAGCGGGCTCCGAAGTCTGGATAGGCGAAGGCCTTCTTGGAGTGGCGGCGAAGCGCCGCGCCGTTGTGCGCAGCACCAACATGTCTTTCGACACGATCTATTCCCGCGCGGTGCGCTCCGAGATGGAAGAAGTAAGGCGACGTGCGCATGCTCGAGAGCGAGATAGCGCTGCCTGGCCTAGCCGATGTGCAGAGCCAGTTGGCCGTGCCTCTCGTTGCCCACAACGAATTGCTCGGAGTGCTCTGTCTGCAGAGTGCGGTAAAGGGCAGATTCCTCGTAGACGATGAGTCTGCGGCGCAAATCGTCGCCCGTCACCTGGCTGCGTCAATGGCCATGCTCAGTCGCCGGGAAGCGGCTGAACTGCGGCCGATTCCAGCGCGCTCCTCAGCAGCTCCTTCTGCAGGCACCGCCGTCGTCAAGCACTACATCGCTGACGACAGCATCTTTGTTGACGATGTGTATCTGATCAAGGGCGTCGCCGGTCGAATCTTCTGGAAGCTCGTGCAGGACTACTGCCGGACTGGCCGGGCGGACTTCACGAACAAACAGATCCGTCTCGATACCAGCCTCCAATTACCCGAGTTCAAAGACAACCTGGAGACACGACTGATCCTGCTTCGGAATCGATTGAAAGACCGCAGCGATTTTGTGACTCTGGTCCCCGCCGGTCGAGGGCGCCTCTTCCTCGAAGTACACCGCCAACTCATCCTTGAAGAGCTTCCCTGATAAAACTTCACGCCGCCTTATGGTCTATCGTCTCTATCGCGCCGAAGATTTCTCGCAGCTCTACGCGATTGAGCTGGAATGTTTCAAGCCGCCGTTCCGTTTTGCGCGCGGCTACATGCGCCAACTGATTGAGGGTCCCGATTCCGCTACGTGGATCGCGGAAGAGCAGGGCCGCATGACGGGCTTCGCCATTGTGGTCTGGATTCCGGACCCCGAACAGACCATCGCCTACATTCAAACGCTGGAAGTGGCGCCTGAGCATCGCAGGCGGGGCATTGGGAAGCGGCTGCTACGGCAACTTGAAATCTCAGCTCGGAACGCCGGCGCTGAGGCAGTCTGGCTGCACGTCGCCGAGCAGAACCCCTCTGCAATCCGTCTTTACGAGGCCCAGGGGTATTTTCCGCAGGGTACGGAAGAGGATTACTACGCCCCTGGGGTCCACGCTCTCACCTACGCCAAGGCTCTGCCCAAATCCCGCTCCACACCCCCGCCTGAAGCGCCGAGCCGCCTGAAAATCGCGGTTCGCGTAAAATAGGGACAGTCTCCTCATGTCCTTAAGCAATCCGAACCTCCCCAAGTCGGTTCTGGCCCTGCGCGACTATACCGGCCAGATGTTTCTGCACGACCTGCTCGCCGGCGTTACGGTTGGCCTGGTGGCGCTGCCGCTCGCCATGGCCTTTGGCATCGCCTCGGGCGTTACGCCGCAGGCTGGCCTTTACACCGCCGTCGTCGCCGGCTTCCTGATCTCTGCGCTGGGCGGCTCGCGCACGCAGATCGGCGGGCCTACCGGCGCATTTGTGGTTATCGTCGCTGGGATCGTGGCCAAGTTCGGCATGCCCGGGCTGGCCATGGTTACCGTGATGGCTGGAATCATTCTGCTGCTGATGGGCTTGACCGGTCTGGGGTCTACGGTGCGCTTCATTCCCCGCAGTGTCGTCATCGGCTTCACCAACGGCATTGCGGTGCTGATTGCCTCAACCCAGATCAAGGACTTCTTTGGGCTGCGCACGCCCGCGGTTCCCAGCGAGTTTCTTCCGAGGATGAAGTTGCTCGCCGCGCACTACGCCAGCTTCAATCCCGCGGCGCTGGCGCTCGGCCTGGGGACGCTGGCCATCCTCATCCTGCTGCCGCGCTTGACCCGCCGCGTGCCTTCTTCAATTGTTGCCGTACTGGCCTGCACCGCCGTGAGCGCATTCTTCCGCCTGCCGGTTGAAACCATCGGGACGCGTTTCGGCGGCATTCCGCGCGGTTTTCCGCCATTTGCGATTCCAGATTTTCACGCCGAGCACATTCTGCCACTTATCCCCGCGGCCTTCACCGTGGCCATGCTGGCGGCTCTTGAAAGCATGCTCTCGGCGGTCGTGGCTGACGGCATGACGGGCGACCGACACAACTCCAACGTTGAGCTTGTGGCGCAGGGCGTGGCCAACCTGGTTTCTCCGCTTTTCGGCGGCATCCCCGCCACGGGAGCCATCGCGCGCACGGCCACCAATATCCGCGCCGGCGCCCGCTCGCCGGTCTCCGGCATGATCCACGCGCTCACGCTGCTGGGCATCCTGCTGGTCGCCGCGCCGCTGGCCAGTTATATTCCTCTCACCACTCTCGCCGCCGTGCTTTTTGTAGTGGCCTACAACATGGGCGAGTGGAATGAGATTGGGGCGGTGCTGCAGATGGACTTTGCCGCGATCTCGGTCTGGCTGGTCACGTTTGCGCTCACGGTGTTTGCCGATCTCACCGTTGCCGTCGGCGTGGGCTTGACGCTGGCCGCGCTGCTCTATATCCGCAAAGTGGCCGACACCACCACCGTCTCGTATGTCACGGACGAGTACATCCGCGACGGCATGCCCCACGTTCTGCAGGGACGCATCGTACCGCCCTACGTCACGCTGCTGCGCATCCATGGGCCGTTTCTGTTCGGCACCACGGAAAAGCTGGTTGAGGCCACGGCGAACATTGACGCCTTCGAGCCGATCGTCATCCTGCGCTTGCGCAACATGACGGCCATCGACGCCACCGGCATCCACGCGATCGAGAGCTTCGCCAAGCGGTTGCACGACTCGGGCCGTGCGCTCATCCTGTGCGGCGCGATGGAACAGCCTTCAAAGCTGCTGAGCGGGGCGCGCTTCCTTGAGCGCGTGGGCCAGGAAAACATGATGCCCAACGTGCAGGCGGCGCTGGATCGGGCGGGCGAGCTGTTCGCGGAGCGGGTGGCTTAGAGGCAGGGAACAGGGAATAGGGAACAGGGAACAGAAGACAGGGATCAGGGATTGGAAAGGCGCGTTGGGGAGTGGTTCTTTCCCCGATCCCCAAAGGCGAGGGATCGGGGGCACCCACTCTTTAATGGGGAACGAATGAAAGAAAGGCTTGAGGGGGAGTTGGTTCTTTCCCACTCATCCCGGCAGAGAGCGCCGGGATGAATGGGGCACGGCGCGCGTTGTTGCTGTGGCGTCCGGGGGCTACGATTGCGGTTTTTTTGCCCACCTCTATTTTTTGCGCAAAAATGGGCTTCACAGAAACTGTGCACCTGCTCGATGCGGGCGTTCTTGGCGATTTCGACATGATGCGGGTGGGCGAATTTACCAAAATTTCGAGGACGTGCGGAAAAGCCATGGTCGGTGCGGTGAAGAATTCCGTGAATGGTGCCTCGCGTGGTGGCATAAGGGGCTAAAATCTTCAAATTTTGCGTGTATTTTGCTGGTTTTTGCGCGTTTTTCGCGGTTATTTGAGGTGTGAGCACTGGCTGTCGGGAGTGGGGGGCGGAGATTGCGCGGCGATCACCCAAGCCGCTGCGGTACGTTGCGGAAGACGCGGTTGTAGATTTCAAAGGCCAACTCGACACTTTCGCCGATGGCGGTTCCGGTGGGCACCACGCGCACGTTCACTTGCTTTTCGCGGGCCAGGCGGATGCCGGCAATGAGGCAGGCGCCCAGGTAGACCATGCCGCGGTTGATGCGGGGCATTCCTGCGTCGGGGTCAAACATTATTGGGCCCCGGTTCGGGCCTGGTGCTCGACCAGGGGTGCGGGCCTTCCCAGGAAGACTTCAGAAGGAAGGTAGCGGCGGGCCTCGCCGCAAAGCGGGCAGTGAACGGCAATCGATTGAAATGGGAAGTCTTTGGTGCCAGCAGGGACATCGCGCCGGCAGCGCTTGCAGGTAACCACAAAGAGCTTTCGAGTTGAAACTCCTGGAAACATGAAAGCTAGTGTAGGCGAATATATGGCGAAAGTCTATGGTTTGGCTGTGGGTAATTTATTTGATCTTTGTTTCGGGCGGGCGATTGATGGTGGCGGGGATTGGCGATGGTTGCTGATGTATAACTTCCGGGTGGGCGACGATAGGCCCGGAGTCCAGTCGATGAGCGACCTGTTCGCAAAACTTGCGAACGGCCGCCGGACATTCCGGAAATCGACTTCAGAGTAAAATCCAGGCAATCAGAACGTGATCGAAGGTTTGCGGAGATTTATTCGTGGAGACTTAAATGATGCGTCGTTTACTCATTTTGATATTTCTCTTTCCGGCTTTATCAGCGGCACAGGAGGAACATCAGCACCCCGCGCCGGAAAAACTGGGCACTGTGTCGTTCCCCACGACGTGCAAATCGGCAATCCAGGGAGAATTCGACCGAGGCGTCGCGCTGCTTCACTCTTTCGCTTACGATTCGGCCGAAGCGGCATTCCGAACGGTGGCCACGCTTGATCCCGAGTGCGCGATGGCGCACTGGGGTATCGCCATGACCCACTTCCACCAGCTTTGGGAGCCCCCGCTTCCGCCTGAAGGCATTCCCGTTGCCGAGAACGAAATCAATCAGGCGGAACTGCTTGAAAATGCATCCGAACGCGAGCGCGGGTTCATTCACGCGGTCGGACTGGTATTCAAGGACGCTTCCACAGTGCCGTACCGCACGCGAGTTACGAATTACGAGAACGCCATGCGTGAAGTTGCCGCAGCCAACAAGAAGGATATTGAGGCCCAGGTGTTCTACGCACTTGCCCTGATCTCGAACGCGCCTCCGTCTGACATGGAGCATCTGAAACAGAAGCAAGCTGCCGATCTGCTAGAGCCACTCTATCGCGAATTTCCCGATCACCCCGGAATACCCCACTACCTCATCCATGCCTACGACAATCAGGAACTTGCATCGAGGGGTCTGGCAGCGGCGCGTGCATACGCGAAAATCGCTCCATCGGCGCCGCACGCGCTGCACATGCCGTCCCACATCTTCACGAGGCTTGGCCTGTGGAACGATTCCATTGCGTCCAATCTCGCCGCAAGAAATGCTGCAAATGAGCAGGGTGATACTGGTGAACAGCTTCACGCGATGGACTACCTGGTCTACGCCTACCTCCAGAGCGGATGCAACCAGGAGGCAGCTGAGGTGATTCATCAGCTCAAGGATCTACGAAATCTGAATATGGGCGAATTCAAAATAGCTTACGCGGCGACGGCCATGCCGATTCGCTATGCCGTCGAGCAGCGCCAGTGGACTGACGCGGAGCAGATCGCCGATCCACCGGTTTCGGCTCCGCCCCACGTTGTTGCCATCGCCGTGTGGGCGCGAGGCCTCGGATTTGCCCGCAGCGGACACGTCCTGGAAGCCAAGAAAGAATCCGAGGCACTTCGTGAGATTGAAGAGCGGCTTCGAACTTCCGGAAACACGTATTGGGCAACCCAGGTGAACATCATGAGACGGGAAGTGTTGGCGTGGTCAGCGCAGGCCGAGAATTCGCCGGACGACGCTGTTTCCATTTTGCGGAGCGCAGCCGATGATGAGGATGGAATGGAAAAGCTCCCCGTTACTCCGGGTCCGATTATTCCGGCGCGCGAACAACTGGGAGAGTTGTTGCTGGAACAAGGCAACGCGACTCAAGCCTTGAAGGAATTTCAGACTGCATTAACTAATTCTCCTGGGCGGCGCGGGGCGTTGCAGGGAGCCGCTCAAGCTGCTCGCGTCTCCGCACAGAAGTAGTGAACTCCTGGAACAGGGAATCTATTTGTTGATCCGGGCCGATTGTCGCTTGCAGGAAATCCAAGAACCGTCGCTCAGTCATTTGAGTGCTTCAAATGTATGTGCAGGTTCAGGCTGGCCGCTGACACAGGCGTCTGCTAGACTGGGGAGCAAATTTGCTAGTGAGGTGATCCATGCTTCTCCGGTATGTTTGCACTGTTTCAATTCTAGGCGCGTGTATGGTGGCAGGCTCTGCACAAACGGGTTCAACAAGTGCGAAGGTGGACACCGGCTCTCAAATGTCACCGGTGCAGGCGCAGGAAGAGTTGCTGAGCCTCTTCGAGCATGAGTTTATGGGAGTGGCGCAGGCAATGCCTGCGGACAAATACGCATTTGCCCCGAGTACGGGAATCTTTACGACCTCGCAGGGTGCGAAGTATGACGGGGTTCGCACGTTTGCGCAGGAAATATCGCATGTCACGACGGCGAACTACTACTTCGCTTCGAAGATTCTCGGGGAGAAGATGCCGGTTGACCCGAAAAGCCTCGATAGTCTGACCAAGAAGGAGGAGCTCCTGAAGGCTGCAGCGGATTCCTTCGCCTATGCACACAAGGCGCTCGCGACGATCACTCCCGAGAATGCCTACACCAAGATTGACGGTGTCGATGGTCTGCACACGCGGTCGGTCATCGCATCGTTCATCTCCGCCCACGGATATGACCACTACGGGCAGATGGTCGAGTATCTGCGCATGAACGGCATTTTGCCTCCGGGCTCGAAGTAAGCCCATCGGACAAGTTCCGTTCAGTCCCCACCTATTGGTGTTCTGCCCGAGTTACCGGCAAACCGGCTTTTGTGAGAACTGAGTGCGTGAAGTCGCTAACCGGCGCCCGGGGCACCAGCCGTCTCAGGTTAAGTGGAGCTCTATCCCCGGTCCCCAAATGCGAGGGACCGGGGGCACCCGGGCTTTTGTGAGAACTGAGTGCGTGAAGTCGCTAACCGGCGCCCGGGGCACCAGCCGTCTCAGGTTAAGTGGAGCTCTATCCCCGGTCCCCAAATGCGAGGGACCGGGGGCACCCGGGCTTTTGTGAGAACTGAGTGCGTGAAGTCGCTAACCGGCGCCCGGGGCACCAGCCGTCTCAGGTTAAGTGGAGCTCTATCCCCGGTCCCCAAATGCGAGGGACCGGGGGCACCCGGGCTTTTGTGAGAACTGAGTGCGTGAAGTCGCTAACCGGCGCCCGGGGCACCAGCCGTCTCAGGTTAAGTGGAGCTCTATCCCCGGTCCCCAAATGCGAGGGACCGGGGGCACCCGGGCTTTTGTGAGAACTGAGTGCGTGAAGTCGCTAACCGGCGCCCGGGGCACCAGCCGTCTCAGGTTAAGTGGAGCTCTATCCCCGGTCCCCAAATGCGAGGGACCGGGGGCACCCGGGCTTTTGTGAGAACTGAGTGCGTGAAGTCGCTAACCGGCGCCCCGGGGCACCAGCCGTCTCAGGTTAAGTGGAGCTCTATCCCCGGTCCCCAAATGCGAGGGACCGGGGGCACCCGGGCTTTTGTGAGAACTGAGTGCGTGAAGTCGCTAACCGGCGCCCGGGGCACCAGCCGTCTCAGGTTAAGTGGAGCTCTATCCCCGGTCCCCAAATGCGAGGGACCGGGGGCACCCGGGCTTTTGTGAGAACTGAGTGCGTGAAGTCGCTAACCGGCGCCCGGGGCACCAGCCGTCTCAGGTTAAGTGGAGCTCTATCCCCGGTCCCCAAATGCGAGGGACCGGGGGCACCCGGGCTTTTGTGAGAACTGAGTGCGTGAAGTCGCTAACCGGCGCCCGGGGCACCAGCCGTCTCAGGTTGAGTGGAGCTCTATCCCCGGTCCCCAAATGCGAGGGACCGGGGGCACCCGGGCTTTTGTGAGAGCCCAGCGCCGGGCCTATTGCCCGGCGTCGGTTTTGGTGATGAATGCTGCAACGCGGTCGTGGAGTTGCTTCAGGCTCTCGTCGCGGACGTAGACCATGTGGCCGGACTCGTACCAGTCGTATTCAATATTCTTGGCGAGCGACTGCGGAATCGGGAGGTGCTTCTCTTCATATTGCGCGGCGAAAAACGGCGTCGCCAGGTCGTAGTATCCGCCATTGACCATCACTTTGAGGCGGGGATTGGTCTTCATCGCCTCTGCCAGGTCCGGGGCCACGTTCACGCTCACCGGATTATCGCGATGCTTGAAGTCCCACTGCGTGCCATCGAACTGCGCCCCCGGAAGATAGGTTTGCCCCTCGCCATACTTCAGCGTCTTGCGCACGTAGTCGTTGAACAGCGACACGTAGGCCGATGAGATGGCCGCGCTCTGCGGATCGTAATCCGCGGCTTGACTCAGCGGATCGATCGACGGGCCGGAGAAGCGCGTATCCAGACGCCCGGTGGTCAGGTCGGCGTCGTCCTGCAGTGTCTTTTCAAATTCGCCGCCGCTCACACGAAGATCCGCCTTGAGCAAGTAGGCCACCGGCAGTCCTGTATATTCATGCAGTTTTTCGGCCACCGATTGCTTTTCGTCCGCGCCGATGTCGGTGCCCAGGGCCAGCGCATGCGCGTACGGTCCGTTGGTGAACTCTTCCACTTCTTTCAAGAACGGCTCAAGCGCGGGCGGCTGCGTGGGCAGCTTTTTGTGGTACCAGGCGGTGGCTGCGTAGGTGGGCAGACGCCAGCACGTAGGGCAGATCGACGCCCGGATTGCCGGTTGGGACATCGATGTCGGTTGTGAAGTTGAAGATTTGCGAAAGCAGGATCACGCCGTTGAGATCGATGCTCTGCTTGTTTTCAAGAATGTCGGCGAGCACCGCTGAGCGCGTGGTTCCGTAGCTCTCGCCAAAGATGAACTTGGGCGAATTCCAGCGGTCGTACTTGGTGATGAAGCGAGCAATGAAGCGTGCAAACGCGTTTCCATCTTCATCAATGCCCCAGAAGGCCTTGCCTGCGTCCTTGCCAGTGAGGCGACCGAAGCCCGTGCCCGGCATGTCAATGAAGACAAGGTCGGTGACGTCGAGGAGGGAATTGGAATTGTCCACCATCTTGTAGGGCGCGGCGGGCAGGTGCGTGTCAGTATCGGTGACCACGTGCCTGGGGCCCACCGAACCCATGTGCAGCCACACAGTCGCCGCTCCAGGGCCACCGTTATAGAGGAAGGTGATGGGGCGGTCTTCAGCTTTGGAGTCTTTCTTGAAGTAGGCCACGTAGAACATGCGCGCGGTGGGCGGCGCATCCTTGGCTTCCTTGGGGGCATCGAGCGCGAGCTGGCTGTCGGCCTGCGGCTTGCCGTCGAGACCCAGTTGCGCGTCCTGCGCATCGGTGGAGCCTACGGTCAACGTGCCGGCAATCGCGGTGTAGGCGATGTGCTGTCCGCCGACCACCACGTCGCCTTGCGTGGTGACTTCAGCCGGCGCGGGCTTCTCAGTGCTTTTGTCGGCGGTCTTATCGGCGGACTTATCGGCGGATGTCTTGGCATCCGGTTTGTCGTCAGCGGCCAGGCAGGCCGGCAAAGCGGCCAGGGAGGCGGTGAGCGCAGCCGTGGCAAGGATTCGTGCAAAGTACATCATTGACCTCTCAGAAGTTTGGATTTTGCGTGTTGCATGTGTCGGCAAAGGGCGACTTGTTGCCTGCATCAGTATAGGGTGCGGCTTGAACCGTTTGTTGCGGAAATCAAGTCCGCTCATGCGCTCCCGGGCCTGGGCCGCCGAGCTCATGCCTGCTCACTTCTGCGGCTTGTCGAATGGTTGTTTGACCGTGATCCTGGGGCGGTCTTCGGCTTGCAGTTGCTTTGAGACGGCTTCAACCTCGCGAAATACCCGCAACAGGTTGCCGCCGAGAATCTTGCGGCAATCCTCGGCCGAGTAGCCGCGTTCCATGAGCGCCGCGGTAATTTTGGGCAGATCTGCCGCCGAATCGATGCTCTGGGGCAGTTGCCCGCTGATGCCGTCAAAGTCCGAGCCCAGTCCGACGTGGTCAACGCCGGCCACCTTGGCAATGTGGTCGATCTGATCAATTAATTCGGAGAATGGCGGGCGCGGAATTTTGTCGGCATAGCTGCGCTGGAGCTTTTCGATGTCGGCCTGGCTGGCTTCCTTGCCCTGCGCGCGGGCTTTGTCCTTCAGCGCCTGTACGGCGGCTTTCACCTCCGGCTCTATTGCCTTTTGCGCGTTGCGGTACTGCTGCGACACAAAGGCCGAATAGAAGTTGACCTGCACCACGCCGCCCTTTGACTCCGGCCCGCCGGAGTTGGCAATGGCGCGCAGCATGTCGTCTGTCATATTGCGCGGTGCGTCGCACAGGGCGCGCGCGTCAGAGTGCGATGCGATGATCGGCGCGCGGGTAATGATGAGCGTCCTGAAGAACGTTTTGTCGGAGACGTGCGACACGTCCACCATCATGCCCAGCCGGTTCATCTCGTAGACCACGTCTTTGCCGAACTCGGTGAGCCCTTCTTTGGTGTGCGGTACCGTGGTGTCGTCGGCGTCGCCCGAACTGTCGGCCCATCCGTTGGAATTTGCCCAGGTGAGCGTCATGTAGCGCACGCCGAGCGCGTAGTACTGCCGCAGCAAGGCCAGCGAGTCCTCAATGGAGTGCCCGCCTTCGATGCCCATGAGCGCCGCCAGCTTGTGGTCGCGGTGCGCCTGCTCAATGCCGGCGGCCGAGGTCACCAGCTCCATCTGGCCGGGATGCTTTGCGGCCTGCTGCTTGACAGAGTCAATCAGCTCCAGCGTGCGCCGCGCATAGTGTCCCTTGTTCGCCTCCGGTTCCACCCAGATGGAGAAGAACTCCGCTCCGAGGTTTCCCTTTTTGGCGGATTCGAGGTTGAGCTGCCCGCCTTTGAGGGGGTCGCCCATGTCGAACTGCTCATCGAGGAACCGCTGCGGCGTATCCGCGTGCGTATCGATCACAATCGCCGACGCGTGGACCTGTGCGGCGGATTGGCCGGTTGCCGTGCTCGATTTCTTTGCTGTTGTCTGTGCCGGCTTTGCTGCTGTTTGGGCAGTTGCCGCCGGTCCTGTTGCTGTCGCCATTGCCACCGCTCCGACTGACGCAAGCACCGCCGCCGCAGCCATCAAAATTCTGGAGTTTCCGTCGCGCATGCCCATAAGCTTGCCTGTGAGTTTATACCCAGGCCCTCAGTCCTGCCCAAGGCCCGCTGCGAGCTTTCAGGGCCTCTCTTTTGCTATACTTGATTGGTTCATCCCGGGCGGGGGTGGCGAAATTGGCAGACGCACTAGCTTGAGGTGCTAGCGCCCACAAGGCATAGGGGTTCAAGTCCCCTCCTCCGCACCAATGAAACGCGGTTTTTGAGCCTTTTGAAGGCTCCAGCGAAAAATTCAGCTCCGGCCTGGCCGGGCAGATTTGGAAATCAGTTCATCAATGCAGATTCTCTTTTATGTGCTCATCGTCCTCCACCTGATCGTGTGTTTCTTCCTGATCGGTGTTGTCCTCATCCAGCAGGGCCGCTCGGCTGATCTTGCCGGCGCATTTGGCGGTCAGGGCTCTCAGACTGCGTTCGGTCCGCGCGCCGCCGCCAACGTGCTCACGCGCCTCACCACCTGGTCGGCCATCATCTTCATGTGCACCTCGATCGGGCTGGTCGTACTCTATAACCGCGCCAGCAACGCGCACTCTGTCCTGTCAGGTTCCAGCAGCGCGCCGATCAGCACTCCGGCCAAGTAAGGTGCTTCTGGCTCGCCTGCTGCATGAGGCATAACCGCATTCTTCAACACGATTGATCGAGGACAAGTTCGCCATGCCGCTCTCCGGAGAAGCCATTCGCCTCATGAACTACATCGACGATGTCGCCGTCACGTTGCGCCGCGTTCTTGCCACCATCCCCGCGCTGAGCGCCGAGGAGCGCGCCCGCGTGGCGGAGCATCTGCTGGCGGCCCGCCCCAACGCCGCAGACGTGGCTGAAGCACTGAACGCCAAGTAACCCCTCGGCAACCCTCCGCATCCGCATCCCGTATCCGCATCCCGGTATCCGCATAAGGGCCCAAGCCCCGCGGCCTGATTATTGGCCGTTTTCCGACGAAAACCCGCAGGGAAGCCCCCTCTACATACCCAGCCGGACCATACGACGACCCCAAAAGTGTCATTTCGGTTAACTCTGGGGAAACGTAAGATTTGGTGGAATGGGTGTCGAAAGAGGAAACCTGGTGCCAGCCGCGAAAGTGCTTGAAGCGGTTACCGCAAGAAGTGACTTCGTCCATGTGCGACGCCGCGCACATGCAGGCCTCCATCGACAGCTCGCATGACCTCATCTGGACGGTCGACCTCAACTTTGCCCTCGTCACCTTTAACAAGGCATTCGCCCTTCACTTCAAAACCAACCGCGGAGTGACGCTCGCTCCGGGCATGTTGAGCCACGAAACGCTGCCTCCTGAAGCGGCCGCGCTCTGGCCTCCCATGTACCAGCTCGCCCTGGACAAGGGCCCGTTCCGTGCGCAGTATCCGCTGAACGACGGCCGCTTTCTTGACGTGTCTTTCGTTCCCATCAAGCAGAACGGCAGCGTGGTGGGCATCTCGGTCATTGGCAAAGACATTACCGAGCAAAAGGCGGCCCTGGAACGCCTGTCGGCGACGCTGGATGTGTTGCGCGCCAGTGAGAGCCGTTACCGCATTGCCTTCCAGACCAGCATGGACGCCATGAGCATCACGCGCTTCAGCGATGGCATTTACCTGGACGTGAACGAGGCGGCGCTGAACGGATTTGGATTTACACGGGAAGAATTCATTGGGCGAACCGCGGACGAGCTCAACATCTTTGTGGACCGCAAGGATAGGAAGCGCACGCGGGAGCTGCTTGAACTTCACGGCGAATGCCGCAATTTCGAATTTCAAATGCGGAGAAAAGGCGGAGAGATCTTCTGGGCGCTTTTCTCCTCCTCCATCATCGACATCGACGGCACGCAGTGCGTTCTGAGCGTAGGGCGCGACATCTCTGAAGCCCGGGCTGCGAAGCAGGCCATTGAAAGCGCCGAGCAGAAATACCGCGAGATTTTCGAACACGCGCCGGAAGGAATTTTCCAGATCAGCGCGGAAGGCAAGGCGATGGCCGTGAATACAGCCGGCGCGCGCATGCTGGGTTATGAGTCCGCGGCCGAGGCGGTGGCCGCCATTACTGATTCCCCCCGCGACCTCTGGCTGGCGCCAGAGGACCGTGAACGCTACATTGCCTTGATGGAAGAGCAGGGCGAAGTCAGGCACTACGCCTGCCAACTCAAGCGCGGCGATGGGTCGCCGATCTGGGTCTCAGTGACCGCTCGCCGCGTCGCCGGCCCCGACGGCACGACCCTCTGCTACCAAGGTTTTCTTGAGGACCTGACCGAACAAAAGAAGCTTGAAGGCGCCCTGAAAGCGACCATCCGGGAGCTGCAACTGCTGAGCGAAATGAACAACGCGCTGCTGCACGCCACCACCGAGGAAGGTTTGCTCAGGGAGTATTGCCGCGTGATGGTAGAGACCGGCGGTTATCGCATGGCCTGGGTCGGCTTTGCTGACAACGGCCCCGGCAAGCACATCATCCCTGTCGCGTCCTATGGACCCAATAAGGGCTATCTCGAATCGGTTGACATCTGCTGGGACAATTCGGCGAGCGCCAACGGCCCTACTGGCCGCTGCGTCAAGTCCGGTAAAGTCGAGGTTGAGGAGGAGATTCTCAACGATCCCCGCATGGCTCCCTGGCACGAAAATGCTCTCAGGCACGGATTCAGATCGTCCATCGCACTTCCGTTTCGCCACACCGAAGGCAGCATGGCCGTGCTGACCGCGTATGCAGACGCTCCGTGCGCCTGGAGCCAATCGGAGCGGACGCTGCTGGAACAGATCGCCTCCGACCTCGGTTTTGGGATCACCACGCTGCGCACGGCAGTCTCCCGTGCTGAGTCGCAGGAGAGCCTGCGCGCCAGCCTCGAACAAACCATTCAGGTGATTGCCGAGACCGTCGACCGCCGCGATCCCTATACAGCCGGTCATCAGCGCCGCGTTGCCGATCTATGCGTGCGCATTGCCGCGCAGCTCGGCATGACCGACGACAGAATCCATGGTCTGCGCCTTGCCGCCGCCATTCACGACCTGGGTAAAATCGGCATCCCCTCCGAGATTCTTTCCTGGCCCGGGCGCCTGACGCCGAGCCAGTTCAACCTGCTCAAGGAACATGTGCAGTTCGGCTACGACATCATCAAGGACGTGAAATTCCCGTGGCCTATTGCCACCATCATCCTGCAGCACCACGAGCGGCTCGACGGTTCCGGCTACCCCAACGGGACCACCGCCGAGCAGATTCTGATGGAGTCGCGCATTCTTGCTGTGGCTGACGTTGTGGAGGCTATGAGTTCGCATCGCCCCTACCGGCCGTCGCGTGGCATTGATGCCGCCCTTGAAGAAATCCAGGCCAACAGCAACGTGCTCTACGATGCGGCCGTCGTCGACGCCTGCATTCATGTGTTCCGCAACCAAGGCTACGCGTTTTCTGAATAACGCGGCAGACGCTTGCGGACAGGGAACAGCCAGCAGACGCGGCGTCGAAGTGATGCGGAGTCGAAGCCAACGCGGATGCATCCCTCAGGAATTGAGAAGTTGAACAGGCTGCGCTTCAGGCGGTCTGTTGGCTCACGATCCGCAGTGCGCCCGGCCGTGTGGTAAAGGCGCCAACTTCTTCTGGGCTGGTGAGGACCGTCTGCTCATCGGCAAGCAGCGTGAGAAATTCCATCGCAGTGACCGGCCTGCCATAGAGCCATCCCTGCGCGTAGATTTTCTGATGGCCCGGATTGAAGTAATCGGCCTGGCGAAAGGTCTCCACGCCTTCCACCACCACTTCAAGGTTGAGTGATTCGGCCATGGCCAGAATCTGCGGAAGGATGGCGGCGCTTGCTGACTCGGTGCCAATGCCACCGGTAAAGGCCTTGTCGATCTTGATGGTGTCGGCAAACAGGCAGAGCAGCTTGTCCAGGTTGGAATATCCGGTGCCGAAGTCGTCGATATGAATGCTGTGGCCCAAATCGCGCAGCGAGCGGATGGTTTCAATGGCGGCTTGATTGTCGGCGGCCGACCGCTCGGTCAACTCAATGGCAATATTTTTGGGCTTCACCTTTGCCCGCTTCAGCGATTCCTGAAGCATGGGCACAAAGTCGGGGTCGGAAAGGTCAGCGCCCGCAACGTTGATGCTGATCCTGAAATCCGGGCGTTCGCGCAGCGTCGGGGCAAAGTCCTCGAGGGTGCGCTTCAGAACGGTCTTGGTGATTGCGCCGACAAATCCGAATTCCTCGGCGATCTTGATGAAGATGTCCGGCTTGACCTCGTTGCCTTCTTCGTCCTTCCAGCGCGCCAGTGCCTCGGCTCCCACAATTTGCCGCGTCTCAAGATCGACGATGGGCTGATAGGCCACCGACAGTTCGTCGCCTTCCGCAGCGCGCCGCAGTTGTTGCTTCAGTTCCCTGGTGCGCTGGTACCGGAAAGAGAAAGCAAGTCCGATCAGGATGCCTGCCAGGCTTCCTGCGAATGCGCTCGATGCAATCGTGTCCAACTGGTTCATGAAAGCCGCGCGCAATGAAGTAAACACCGTGGAGCAACTGGAGCCCTGCGCCGCGCAGCGGGTTGCATAGAGCGTCTGGCCCAGGCGCCCTGAAGCGTCAGTGAAGCGGTTAATGGTCTTCAGATCGCCCACGCGGAACTGTGCCGTAGTCTCCGCGCCCTTCAAGGTTGTGGACCCATGCATGAGGAGGGGACCGGGAGCAACAGGCAATGCGGATGCGTACATCACATAGCCGCCGTCCAGTTCGAGCAGCGTCTTGTCTGCTGCGACCTGCGCATGTGCGATACTCGCGCCCGTTGATGTGGTTCCGTCAGGGAGCCGAATGGCCGAACGTTCAAGTCCGGAGAAGTTCGCGACCGGTCCCCCTGCGGCGGAGCACTGAACCTTTCCGCCCTCCATCCGGCCCGCGTCCTTCAGGGACTGGGACTGGAACACCAGGCCGCGCAAGTAGGCGATCTCCTCGTCAGAGCAGGCGCCGTAGGGCGAGGACTTCAGATTTGCGAGAATTTTTCGTGCTTCAGAGAAGGAAGAGTCGGCTTGCGCCGCGGCCAGATTCGCATAGGACTTGAGCAGGATTCTGGCCTCGATCATCACCAATGCGCAACCAAGGGCCGCACCGAGAATCAGTCCAGAAACGGCCATGAAGCTCATGGCCAACCATCCGATTTGAACGCGCCGCCCCAGAAAACGCATATACGCTGTGCCGCGGACTCTCTTAGGGCCGAAATACGTAAGATTCCCGGCTTACCCTCGCTGGTTATAAGGATTAAAGGTTATTAAGGTAATGAACAATAACCCTTTTGGGTAACGACGAGCGACGATTTTGGTAACCGATCAGAAAATCTCTCGCACAACCCTTCGCGCACATCCGGCATCTCGCGGCTGGAGTGGTGGGCCTTCGATTTGAGGCGTAAAAGCCGCTCCAACCCCTTCCCCTACAATAAGAACAACTCATGCCGACTGTAGCCATCATCGGAGCCGGCCCGCTTGGCCGCTGGCTCGCTCTCGAGGCCGCCCGCGCCGGCTTCTCGGTTCTGCTTGAAGACGTGATGCCGTCGAACCTGCACCACGCAGAGGAAGCGCTTCGTGCCGCACTCGGCCCCGAAGCTCTGCCCAGCGTCGCTTTCGTCTCCACTATTGAAGATGCCGTTCGCTCAGCCGATCTCGTCATCGATTGTGTTCCCGACGAACTCGAATCGAAGCTGGAGATTCTCTGGCTTCTGGACCGCATGGCTCCGCCGCACACCGTCTTCGCGACGCCCACGACGCGGCTCTCGATCGGCGACCTGGCCGACTGTACGTATCGGCCTGAAAAGTGCATCGCGATCGTTGCCGAGGCGCGCGCATTGTCGTCTGGCGGGAGCGGGCAGATATTGCTGCGCACCACCCCGCGCACGACGGCCGAGACCATCGGGCTGGTCCGCGACTTCTGGGTGAGGCTGAGTTTGAACCCTTGTTTCGAGCAGGAAGGGTGAAGAAGCAGGGATTAGGGAATAGGGACTGAGGGACTGAGGGACTAAGGGACTGTGGGACTGAGGGACTAAGGGACTGTGGGACTGAGGGACTGAGGGACTGAGGGACTAAGGGACTGTGGGACTGAGGGACTGAGGGACTAAGGGACTGTGGGACTGAGGGACTGAGGGACTAAGGGACTGTGGGACTGTGGGACTAAGGGACTGAGGGACTAAGGGACTGAGGGACTGTGGGACTGAGGGACTGAGGGACTGTGGGACTGAGGGACTAAGGGACTAAGGGACTAAGGGACTGAGGGACTGAGGGACTGAGGGACTGTGGGACTGAGGGACTGAGGGACTGAGGGACTGAGGGACTAGCTCCTGCTCTTCAGCACTTCCTCGTAGTAGCGGACATAGCGCGGGACCACCAACGACGCGCAGAATCGCTTCTGCGCCATCTTCCGCGCCGCTTCGCGCATGGCTTCGAGCCTGGTCGGGTCGCTCAGCAGGCTCAGTGCTCCCTTCGCCATTCCGTCCACGTCGCCTACCGCATACAAGAGGCCAGTTTCGCCATCGTCGATCAGTTCCGGAACTCCGCCCACGCGCGTCGCGATCGCCGGCACCTTGCAAGCCATCGCTTCCAGCGCCGCGAGTCCGAACGATTCCATCTCGCTCGGCATCAGCATCAGGTCGGCCAGCGGCAGCAGCTCGTTGACGCGCTCCTGCTTGCCGAGGAAATGCACGCGGGACTGAATCCCCTTGTCGTGGGCGAGCCACTCGGCCGCCGAACGGTCCGGGCCGTCGCCCACCATTACCAGTTGTGCGGGCATCTGCTCTGCCACCTGCGCAAACACCTTGACCACGTCCACCACGCGCTTCACCGGCCTGAAGTTTGACAGGTGCATCAGGATCGGCTCATGTGGCGCAGCAAAACGCGCACGCTCCTGGGCTCGTTTTTGCTCGTCGTTGATGGGCACATAGACATCGCAGTTGACGAAGTTCGTTACCACTTCAATGGGACGCGTGATGCCGAAGCTCTCCACCGTCTTTTCTTTCAGGTAGCTGGAGATGCAGGTGACCCCATCGCTTTCCTGGATGGCGTATTTGGTAATCGGCAGGTAGCTGCGGTCAAGGCCGACGAGGGTAATGTCGGTGCCGTGCAACGTGGTCACAAACGGCAGCCGTCGTCCCTTGCTGGCCAGAATCTGCCGCGCCAGCAGCGCGCTTACCGAGTGGGGAATGGCATAGTGTACGTGCAGCAGGTCGAGCTCGCAAAACTCGGCCACCTCCGCCATGCGCGATGCCAGCGCCAGGTCATAGGGCGGAAACTCGAAGAGCGGATAATTGGAGACCGGAACCTCGTGATAAAAAATTCCTTCGTTGCGGCCGGTGAGACGAAAGGGCTGCGAATAGGAGATGAAGTGCACCTCGTGGCCCAGAGCGGCGAGTTCAATGCCCAGCTCCGTTGCCACCACGCCCGACCCGCCGTAGGTGGGGTAACACGTAATCCCAATCCGCATTTTGCCTTCTTAAGGAACCGAACAGACTTCGTTGTCTTTGTTATGGACGCGCGCTCACGCCGCTAGGATTCAGCAACTCGTTTTTCAGGGGCAGCAAGGCCGCCAGAATTCGTCAATTCCCCGAAGTTAATGAGGTCGAGGCCAGGGAACTCGTTCACCGCATCGAGCGCCACGCGCTCAACCTCTCTCGAGCCTCGCAGCCGGGTCCGTACCTTGTCCAAGTCGGCATCGTTGTATCCGGGGTGGGTCACCAGTTCCCATGTGCCCTCCGGAAGTCCCTTGAGCAACGAGCGCACCGTTTCCCGGTTCAGAACCCCGGTGCCGACCACGGCGATGGTTCCATCGGTGGTCGCAAATCCCTCTTCTTCAATGACGCGCCGGCAGTCGGCTTCGAGCCTGCGCAGCGCGCTCACCTGAGCGCAGCGCGCCCATGAAGCGCCGGCCGTTGCCCGCACCGCCCACACCGGTTCAAAGGGATTTCGCACCGCCCGGATGCCGGCCTTGCGCGCGGCCCGCAGAACCGGCCGCAGCACCCACGGAAACATGTGCGTGTGTTTGTGCGTGTCGATGTGGGTCAGGCGCAATCCGCGCGCTGTGAGCAGCGCGATCTGCGCCGAAGCCTCGGCTTCAATCTCTTCGGCGCTGATGCGCCTGGCAAAGAGCCGCATGAGGAACGAGTTCAATGAATCGCGAAATCGCCCGGTTTTTGGGTTCACCAATGTGGGAATGCGGGCGGGCTCGAGCGCCGGTTCTCCATCTACCAGCACCACGTGGCAACCTACTCCCAACGAGGGAACGCCGAGCGCTGCTTCAATGGCCTGCTCCGCGGCTCCGCCCCTGGCCATGAGCGTCGTGCTGGTCAGCACTCCGGCCTCATGCAGTTCCAGGATCGCCCGGTTCACGCCCGCGGTCAGCCCAAAATCGTCGGCATTCACAATCAACCGGCTCACAGGCTGAGTCTATCAACCTTGGTCACTGCAGGTCCGGTCAGGGCAGGTCAGCCCGAGCGCGCGAGGGTGATTGCGCTGGTATCATTAGAGAAGGCCACGTTGGCGCCCAGGCCATCCGTGGGCGGTTAGCTCAGTTGGTTAGAGCACCTCGCTTACACCGAGGGGGTCGGGGGTTCGAGTCCCTCACCGCCCACCAGGAAACCGGGAGGTCCTTCCCTTTCACTTCGTTCAAGGTCAGGATTTCGCCTGCGGGCTCAGACGCCCGCAAAGCGGCTCAAGTTCGAGTCCCTCACCGCCCACCAGGAAACCGGGAGGTCCTTCCCTTTCACTTCGTTCACGGTCAGGATTTCGCCTGCGGGCTCAGACGCCCGCAAAGCGGCTCAAGTTCGAGTCCCTCACCGCCCACCAGGAAACCGGGAGGTCCTTCCCTTTCACTTCGTTCACGGTCAGGATTTCGCCTGCGGGCTCAGACGCCCGCAAAGCGGCTCAAGTTCGAGTCCCTCACCGCCCACCAGGACTCCCTTCCAAAACGATACGGCGTTGTCTACTCTCCCTGAACTTCTACGCTGAAAAGTGGAATCCACCGGACCGGGTTGCATGCGCGCGACTCGATTCCTTGACACGCGCCGCCGTGTTCCCTAACCTCGCTGTCAAAGCAAAATGCACAAGCAAATCGCATGTGAGAGGTGAAGGGATGGATCTCGACAAGCAGGACCTTGGTTTGGAAACGTGGACGCGGCGCAGGTTCATCCAGATCGGTGCGGCGAGCGCCGCGGCCCTCAGCGCGGCACCTCTGGCAGATGCCGAGAACGGCCCGGTTCATCGCACCATGATGGAAGTTCCCTTTGAGAAGCGCGAGCCGCGCGTCGCCATGATCGGTACCGGCGGACGAGGCACTTCGCTGCTGGGCAACCTGCTGGCCGCCGATGCGCATGTGGTGGCGTTGTGCGACATCGTCAAGGCAAAAGCCGAGCACGCTGCCTCATTAGTCGAAGCAGCCGGCCAGAAGCGGCCTGAACTCTACACCGATGGGCCTCACGATTACGAGGTTCTGCTGGCCCGGAACGATGTTGACCTGGTGCTGGTGGCTACGCCGTGGCTCTGGCACGCGCCCATGGCCATTGCCGCAATGAAGCACGGCAAGGATGTTGCCATTGAAGTGCCCGGCGTGACCACGCTCGAGGATTGCTGGAAGATCGTGAACACCTCTGAAGAGACGCGCAAACACTGCATGATTCTTGAGAACTGCTGCTACGGATACAACGAGACGCTGATCCTGCGCATGTGCCAGGCCGGCGAGTTCGGCGAGTTGCTCTATGGCGAAGGCGCTTACATTCACGATCTGCGCGAGGAACTGTTCTCAAATGCCGGCGAAGGTCTGTGGCGCCGCACTGAGCACACAACGCGCGATGGAAATCTCTATCCCAGCCATGGGCTTGGCCCCGTGGCCAACTACATGGGCGTGCAGCGGGGCGACCGCTTCGGATACATCGTTTCCATGAGTTCGCCCCAGCGCGGCCTCGACCTTTACCGCAAGCAGCATCTCGAACCCGGCGACCCGCGCTGGGCAGAGCACTACATCACTGGCGACATGAACACCTCGCTCATTAAAACGGCGATGGGACTCACCATCACCGTCAAGCATGCTGTCTCAACGCCGCATCCCTACGATCGCATCAACCTGATTGCGGGAACCAAGGCGTTGTTCCAGGACTATCCTCCGCGCATCTACATCGACGGCATGAACAAGGATGAATCCTTCGGATCGATCGATGCATTCAAGCAGTACGAGCATCCGCTGTGGAAGCGTGAAGGCGACATGGCCCGCAAGAACGGCGGCCACGGCGGCATGGACTACATCATGCTCTACCGCCTGCTGGAGTGCGTTCGTGGCGGCCTGGCTCCTGATTTGGATGTCTATGACGCCGCCTCCTGGTCCGCCGTTGCGCCGCTGAGTGTTGCGTCTGTGGGCCGGGGCAGCGCTCCGGTGGAGTTCCCTGACTTTACGCGGGGCAAGTGGAAGCAGCGCAGCGCGTCGGCGATTGCAACCCAGCAGTAAGCACACCCGATAGCAGGGGTAGCCCGGCAGGCGAGGGCACTATAGTTGAAGAGAGCAGGGTCCAGTCTGCCTGGATTGTTAGCCGGAACTGCCGAACTCGCTCGATGCTTCGAGTC
Source organism: uncultured Acidobacteriaceae bacterium (assembly GCA_963765025.1). Classification (GTDB taxonomy): domain Bacteria; phylum Acidobacteriota; class Terriglobia; order Terriglobales; family Acidobacteriaceae; genus Telmatobacter. The sequence goes on from CAVXVM010000144.1 coordinate 104,745, forward strand.
GGAATAGAGGGCCGGCAGGAATCGACGTGCGATGCGAATCAAGAAAGCGGTAATCACGGCGGCCGGGAAAGATCAACGCAACCTTCCCATGCAAACGCTCTTTGACCAGCATGGCACAGAGCGTTCGATTCTCAGCTTGATCGTCGGCGAGGCAGTGGGGGCCGGCATCGACGACATCTGCGTCGTGGTGTGGCCCGGCGACGAGGAGCGCTACGCCCGGCTGGTTGAGAGCGATGCAGCGCGGTTGACCTTTGTGCCCCAGACCGAGGCGCGCGGTTATGCACACGCCGTTTTCTGCGCGCGCGCCTTTGTGAAGGACGAGCCGTTTCTGCACCTGCTTGGCGACCATATTTATGTGGATGCCGGGGCTGGAGGAGGAGCACGGCGGCTGGTTGAAACGGCCACGGCCGAGGATTGCGCCGTCTCTGCTGTGCAGGTGGCGCGCGAGAGCCTTTTGCCGCACTACGGAACCGTCGGCGGGCAGCAGGTCTTCGGCAAGCGCGGGCTCTACCGTGTTGACACGGTGCTTGAAAAGCCCACGCCGACGCTGGCAGAGCAGCGCCTGATTGTTCCCGGACTGCGCAGCGGCCATTACCTCTGCTTTTACGGAATGCATGTGCTCACGCCAACCATCTTCAGCATTCTCGCGGCGATGTTCGCCCATGATCCCAACGGGCGGGTCAGTCTTTCACCCGCGCTGGCTGAACTGGCGCAGCGCGAGCAGTATCTTGCCATGATCCAGAAGGGCCAGCGATTCGACATCGGCGTAAAGTACGGCTTGTTCAACGCTCAGCTTGCCCTTGCGCTCAGCGGACAGGACCGTGCCGATGTGCTTACGCAGCTTGTGAACGTTTTAGCCGCGCGCGCAGTTGACCCCGAACAGGGGGCCGAAGGTTGAGCGAGCTCTGGGAAATCATTACGGCCGCGAATCCTGAAGTCCGCAACCGTTCTGTCGATGCGTTCTGCCGGAGCGCCACGGCCGACCAATTGCTTGCCGAGGCTGCCGCGTTGGAACAACTGCGGCGCTCGAGCGAGAATCTCTACGAACGCATTCGCGCGCTTTTCTTCCTCTACGACATTCATCGCTTCCATCTGCCGGCGAGGCCTGAGGCGGCGGGCCGCGCGCAAATCCCCTTCAGCGGGTACGACAAGCTGCTCAATCGGCGTTACGAAGGAGCCATCGGCGTCTTTCTTGCTGCATGGAAAGCAAATGGCCCGAGTGACGCTCTTTCCAGCGCGCTTGCTGCCGCTTATCGTGGGCTCGCATTCCAGACGCTGGCTGACCAGGTGCGTCGCAGCGTGCGTTCCGTGCGCGGAAACCAGTGGATGTTTCGCACCGGCCATCCCGCGGATTATCCACTCCATCTGCGACGCGAGCTTCTCGATCAGCAGGCGGGCGAGCCGTTCCCCATTCTCCACGAATCCACGCCGGTGCGCATGGACCTGAGCCACTCCGGTTGGAGCGACATCTTCTTTCTGGGCATGGATCTGCCGGAGCGCGCGCGCGTGCTCAATATCTCCATCGACCTGGCCGTGCGCGGGTCCGGTGGATCCGCACCGAAACCTCCGGTTGAAGCCTATTTGCGCGTCATCGACCGCCCCGTCATTCGCCTGGTCAGCGTGGACCTTGAGGCAAGCGTCGACATTGAAGAGCTGCAGGAGTTGTTCGACTTTGGCCGCGATTATCTCGGCCTGCTCAAGGCGGCGGTCATCGCTTCAGGGCTGGTGCCGCCCGGCCTTGAAAGTTCCGGCCAGCCGCTCGCGCACCTGCTTCGCCGGCTTCTGGGCCGCGACGGCCTGGGCATTGAAATCGTCAGCCACGTCAACGACATTCCGAAGGGGTCTCGGCTGGCTGTCTCAACCCACCTGCTGGCGTCGCTCACCTCTGTGTGCATGCGGGCCACCGGCCAGGTTACGTCGCTCACTGGAGACCTGACCGAGCCGGAGCGACGGCTGGTGGCGGCGCGCGCCATTCTCGGCGAGTGGCTGGGAGGATCAGGCGGCGGCTGGCAGGACTCGGGCGGCGTTTGGCCCGGCATCAAATTGATTGAGGGTGTGCTGGCCGCCGAAGGCGATGCCGAATTCGGCATCAGCCGCGGCAGGCTGCTGCCCAACCATCGCATTCTCTCGCAATCCGAAGTCACCGAAGAGACGCGCCAGAAGCTGCAGGACAGCCTGGTGCTGGTGCACGGAGGCATGGCGCAGGATGTGGGGCCCATCCTCGAAATGGTGACGGAGCGCTACCTGCTGCGCTCTGAGGCGGAGTGGTCCGGCCGTCTGCAAGCCTGCACAATCCTCGACGAAATCATCGCCGACCTGCGCGTGGGCGACGTCCGCGCTATCGGCAGCGCCACGCAGCGCAACTTTGAAGGGCCCATCCAAACGATCATTCCCTGGGCAAGCAATCTCTACACCGAGACTTTGATTGACGAAGTCCGCAAGGCCTTTGGCGCAGCATTCTGGGGCTTCTGGATGCTGGGCGGCATGTCAGGCGGCGGCATGGGATTCATCTTCGACCCCGCACATAAGCTGGAGGCGCAAAAGCGTCTCGGGAGCCTGATGCGCGATGTCAAAAACAGCCTTGCCGGCGGTGTCCCGTTTGCCATTGAGCCGGTGGTCTACGACTTCCAAATCAACGAGGCAGGAACTACTGCCGAGCTTCTCGCCGGCGACTCGGCAATTCTGCCCGATGGCTACTACAACCTGATTCTTCCCACGGTGCTGCGCAAGGATCAACGCTCGCTTACCGCCGGTGAGCGCTCCGATCTTGCGCGCTTCAGCCTGTCGTGTCATGGCGAGACGGGGCGCGCAGGCCGCATGCAGAACTTTCTCGATCGGCTTTTGCCGCAGGGTCAGGAAGGCAACGGGCACGAAGATACGCTTGAATCGCTGCTGTCGCAAAACGGCTTCGACCCGGATCAGCACGAGCGAATTCAGTCTGCCTTGCGCGCCGGCCGCATCGGGCTCGCGCAGAATCGGCTTCCTCCCTCCACGCTCATTCAAGACGTGTCCCCGGAAGACGTGTTCGACGCTCGAAGGAGCGTGGAAGACAAGTTCAGAAGTATCGGAGAAGAAGCGCTCGCCTCCGGCGCAGTCGCGGTCGTCACGCTTGCCGGCGGTGCCGGCAGCCGCTGGACTCACGGCGCGGGCGTCGTCAAGGCGCTCAGTCCGTTCTGCCGCCTGGCCGGCAGGCACCGCACTTTTCTTGAAGTGCATCTGGCCAAGAGCACGCGCACCGGCCGCATGTTTGGGGCATCGGTCCCGCACGTCATCACCACCAGCTACCTAACGCACGAGCCTACCGAGCAACATTTGTCCAGTCGCGGAAATTACGGGTATGGGGGACCGCTACACCTTTCGCGGGGCCGTGCCGTGGGATTGCGCATGGTCCCCATGGTGCGCGATCTTCGTTTTGCGTGGGAAGAAACGGCGCAGCAGATGCTCGATGCCCAGGCGCAGAAGGTGCGCGACAGCTCGCGCGCTGCGCTGGCGGCGTGGGCCGAGCAGGCTGGGGAAGGAAGTAACTACACTGACAATCTTCCTCTTCAGTGTCTCCATCCCGTGGGCCATTGGTATGAGATTCCCAACCTTTTTCGCAACGGTGTGCTGCAGGCGATGTTGAAGGAGCGGCCCGGGCTGCGCTATCTGATGGTTCATAACGTGGACACGCTGGGCGCGAACGTTGACGCCGGCATTCTCGGTTGCCACATCGCCAGCGGAGCTGCCATGACCGTCGAAGTCATCACGCGGCGCATCGAGGACCACGGCGGCGGTCTTGCGCGCCTTGACGGCCATGTTCGCCTGGTTGAAGGCATGGCCCTTCCCAATGAAGAGGTCGAGTTTCAGCTCTCCTACTACAACTCCAATACGTTCTGGATCGACATCGACGCTTTGCTCAAAGTGTTTGGCCTGGTCAGGGCCGATCTGGGTGACGAGGACAAGGTCGCGTCCGCGGTGCGTGCCATCGCCTCACGCATGCCCACCTACATCACGCTCAAGGACGTGAAGAAACGCTGGGGCAAGGGCCAGGAAGATATCTTTCCCGTCTCCCAGTTTGAAAAATTATGGGTCGACATGACGGCATTGCCTGAGATGGCCTGCAAATACGTAGTCGTACCGCGCATGCGCGGCCAGCAGCTAAAAGAACCCGCGCAACTGGACGGCTGGCTGCGTGACGGGTCGGCGGCCTTTGTCAACGGGCTTTGCGAGTTTGGTGCTGAAGTCTAGGCGCGTCGATTCCGATTCAGTATTGATTGCGACCGTAAGCGCCGCCAACGAGACAAGACCGGACGCCCCGATCAGGGCGCCCGGTCTTTGGTTTGTGCTTCCGCTCCAATTCTCTAAAAGTTGAACGACACCTGGAGATCGATGCTGCGGTTGGATGCGGGCGATGAGAAGAAGCCTCCTGCAAGAGCGTTCGACTTTCCGAACAGGGGCGACTCCAATACGCCCACTGGCTGCGCCAGGTTCACGTTGTTCAGTACGTTTCTCGCCATCGCCGTAAAGTTGAGTGAGTAGCGCCGCGTGCTTGCCTGGTCCATTTTTGGTGGACCGCCGCTGCTGCTCAGTCCGCCGGGCCCAAGTCCGCCGCCCGGCATACCGCCGCCTGGACCTCCGCCGCGAGGGCCGCCGGGTCCACCGGGTCCACCCGGTCCACCGGGCCCACCAGCCATGGCGCTCGATCCGCCCGTTACCTTCGGCCCGATGCCGATCGACTTGCTCATTCTCATGTTCATGCTGAACTGCCCTGGTCCAGTTCCGTAGTTATATGGAATGCGGGTCTGGTTCGAAGCCGGATCCATGTCGAACGTGCCATAAGGCGTCGTCAGCGTGTCAGTACTGCTCGACGTTGCAAACGCGGGACGGTCGTTGAATTGGTTGTCGCCATTCAGGTCCTGGCCGATCGCGATATTGAAAGGCGTGCCGGAATCCGCAACCAGCATGGGGCTTACCGAAATGCCGAACGGCGCCTGCAGATTGCCGCCCAGCAGGAACCGGTTGTGCACATCGAAGTTGGCGCGTCCGTAGTCGGCGCCGGGGTTGGTCTGGTTAGAAGGGAAGTACCCGGCGCCGGACGTATCGGCGTTGGCAAAGTTCATCATGTAAAAACCAAACAGCGAAACGTTCTTTGCCTTGACGTTGTAGTTGATCATCACCTGATTCTGGTTGAAGACGCCGCCCGACTGGAACTGATAGATGTTCTCGTTGACGCCATTCGGGCGCGTGCCCGTGGCGGTTGTTGCGTTGTAGGTGTTCGCCTCGTACGCGTTCACGTTGTCGCTCAGGTATTGATGAATGCCGCGCGAGTTGATGTACGTGGCCGCGATGGTGGCCACCTTGCCGAACTGGTGCTCGACGCCGACTGCCGACTGCATGGTGAGCGCGGCCTTCAGGTCCGGCCCGATCTGGTAAATGGTGGGAGCCGCGGTGCTGCTGGCTGCAAGCGAAGCCGCCGATGGAGCATTCTGATAGAAGGTCGGATTCTGAATTACGTACTGCTGCTGGTTGACGCCGTTGTTCCGGATCGATTGCAGGATGTTGTTCTCGGCAAACCGGTCGTAGAACCAGCCGTAGCCGCCACGGAACACCGTCTTGGCCTGGGCCGTGCCTTTGCCGCCTGGAGCCCACGCAAACGAGAGTCGTGGCGCCAGGTCTGCATGGTCGCCAATGTCGTTCTGCGATTCGTAGCGCAGTCCGTAGCTGATGGTGAGGTTGGGGCGCGCCTTGTAGTCGTCCTGGAAAAAGAGCCCTGCGTCAAAGTAGTTCACACCGGCCGAGGCGGTGCCTGCCGTCACCGAATACTCTGTGGGCGTATTCGCCTTGTAGGCGTCGAGCGACGAGTAAATGTATTGGCCGTTGAAGCCTGCCGTTGAGTAGCTCGAGTCCTGCGTGAAGCGAAGCCGTGCTCCGGCGTTGATGGAGTGCGCGCCCTTGCTGATGATGGTGTCGTTCTGCAGCTCAAAGCGGTTCTGATTGTCGCGCACAATTCCCGCATTGTTGCCGCCGCTGGTAAACGCTCCCTGCACGGTCTCGGTTGCATCGGTGTTCTGCGCTACCTGGTTATCGCTGTCGCGGACGAACTGGAAGCGCGTCTCGTTGACCACATTGGTGCTGAGCACCTGGGTGTCGCTCAGTTGAATCGTGTTCTCGCTGTTGGCCACGTTGTAGGCCTGCGTCGGCAGCGCAAACTGCGAGACGCCGCTGTTGGTTTCCTTCTGCTGGTCAAACATGTAGCGGACGCTGAGCGTGTTGTTTGCGCCCAGTTGAAAATCGAGGCGCGGGCTCACATCCAGGCGCGTCTGCGGGTTGGCGACGGCCGCCGTGTAGTTGTAGGCGTTGCCGCTGCCGTCAAGCAGCTCGGCATTCACAATGGAGTTCGATTGGTTATTGCGGCTAAACACGCTAGCAAACCACGATGAGCCTTTGCTCAGCGCGCCGCTCGCGTTGCCGGTGAGAAAGGTGGAGTAGTACGCGGGCTCGCTGGTCACAAACGGGTTGAGCGAGTTGAAGGCCGAATCGTTTCCGTTCATCATGAACATGCCGTGAAACTTGTCGGTGCCCGGCTTGGTAAGAATCTCAATGCGCCCGTATCCCAGCTTGTCGTACTGCGCTGAAAACGGGTTCTGGTTGATGCGAATTTCGCGGATCGAGGACTTGGGCGGGAGCTGTCCACCGGTGAATCCGTCAATGTAGATCTGGCCGCCGTTGGGTCCGGCCGATGGCCCCGCAAGCGCGCTCAGTTCACTCTGCAACTCGTCCGGATCGTCTGACAGCGCATCCAGGTCCTTGCCCTTGATCACCATGGCGCTGGCATTGTTGTCGGAGCTGGTATCCACGCCGATGCCCTGCTCGGTTACCTCGACCTGCTGCGTTTCCACCGGCATCTTCAAGACAATATTCGCGCTCGTCGTCTTGCCGGCGGCCACCACGACATCCTCGAGGTCGAACGGAGCAAATCCGTCGACGATGGCTGACAGATGATAATGGCCCGGCTCAATTCCAGTGAACACATACGCGCCATTTCCGTTGCCGGTGGCCGATTGCGCAACACCGGCCTGGTTTGAGAGCGTGACGATCGCCGACGGAATCACGGCGCCGGTGGGATCGGTCACCGTTCCCTGAATGGTTCCGGTTGCTATTTGAGCTTCTGCCGCAAGCGCGCTGAGGACTGCGATCAGGATGTAAATCGCTCTGGCAATCTTATGCATCGTCATGATGATTCCTTTCAGCCTAAAAACTAACTGTCCTATTCAGGAGACCGCGAATCAGGCTGCGGTGCGGTCACAATGGGTAAAACTGTGTAACAGTCTGTCGCCATGGCCGTGACAATTTGTTACATTTCCGCTGACGCTTGAAACCTGAAAGCGCGTAGGCTTGAAAGCAGGGTGTCAGGCTCTCGGCAGCGGCTGCCGGGGCAGGCTCCTTTTGGGAGAGCAGGGAAGAAGCCGGTGGACGAGATACTCCTCATTGACGACGATGTTGAACTTTGTTCCATGCTGACTGAATACATGGGACGCTATGGATTTCGCATCACCGCTGTGCATCGTGGTGACACCGGGCTCAAAGCCGCCCTGGAAAAGCCGTTCGCGTTGGTTCTGCTTGACGTGATGCTGCCCGGTCTCGATGGCTTTGAGGTGCTCAAGCGCATTCGCGCCGCATCCTCGGTCAGCGTTCTGCTGCTGACCGCGCGCGGTGACGACGTAGACCGCATCGTCGGCCTCGAAATCGGCGCGGACGATTACCTCTCAAAGCCCTTCAATCCCCGTGAACTGTTGGCCAGGGTGCGCGCGATTCTGCGCAGAACGGTCGCCCCGGCAGCAAAAAAGGAAGAGACCCTCGTGCGCGTTGGCTCGCTGGAACTGAGCCGGACCGCGCGAACCGTGCTGCAGGACGGAATGAAGATCGACCTTACCGACGTGGAGTTCTCGTTGCTTGAAGCGCTTATGCAATCGCCCGGCAACGTTGTTACGCGCGAAGAGATTTCCGAAAACGTGCTGGGACGAAAATTCCATCCATTCGACCGCAGCCTCGATATGCATGTGAGCCGCCTGCGCCGGAAGCTTACGGAGAGTGGCGCACTGGAAGATCTGGTCAGGACGATTCGCGGCGTCGGATACCAACTCACCCTCAACTCCACCCAGCCGGTACAAAAGGACTGAACGATGCGTGGCCTGTTCTTCAAAGTCTTCATTATTTTCTGGGTCGCTCAGAGTCTCATCTTCGTCATCTCCACGGCGGTTATCGTGCGCCGTCAT
>CAVXVM010000145.1:0-3184 GCA_963765025.1 uncultured Acidobacteriaceae bacterium
GAGTGGCTAGCGGTGGCGATGGCAAGAATCGATGCGCCACCGACAATGGCGAAGGCTCCGCCCAACACTTTTGACCACTCCTTGAAACCCGAGCCGCGCAACTCCTTGAAGAGCAGCCAACCCCAGAACAGTCCGACCAGACTGTTTGTATTCCAGAGGGGAAAGGCGATGGCAAGTCCGACGTTGCGCACGGCAAAAATTGTGAGCGTGTTGCCGACGGCCCAGAGCATTCCGGCCACCACGGCCCACACAATCAGGTGGGGTTTTTCGACGAGGTCATGGAACAGAAAGCCAGTGCCCTTGAGCAGCGTGGGAACGGTCCATCGCGCGACAAAGGCGCCCATCACCATGCCCATGGAGATGATGAAGGGCGAGAACCCGGCGTTGACCAGCTTGGTTGGTGCTTCGGCGCTGCCCAGCCAGACGGCCGCGGCAAGCCCGCAAAATACACCGAGTTTGTGCAGCGAGAGCGTTGACTGCTGATAGTGGGAATTGCCGCTCACTCGTTCACCTCAGGGTCATCAGAAGTGTGGTGCCCAGGATCAGAATGCCGACAGGCACCCAAAGGTGAACATCGGTGAGGATACAAAACAGCGTGGACCGTTTCATGTCTTGCCTCATGCGGTGACCTCTTCCAGCCTGACCGGCCTGTGTTCGTCGTACGACTTGCGTGCAGCCAGGGCCATCACCACGGGAATGCGTCCGTCAATGCCGGTGACCAGCGTTGGCTTGCCTTCAAGCACGGCTTGCACAAAGGATTTGAGTTCCAGGGCAAAGCTCTCGGTGTAGCGCTCCATGAAAAAGTTAAGGGGAAGATCTCTGTGCACGGTGCTTCCATTGCTCACAACAGCCTGGTTGGGATAGCAGTTTCCGATTTCGATTTTTCCCCCGCTGCCCAGGATCTCAACACGTTGGTCATAACCATAGACTGCTTTGCGGGAGTTGTCGATGGTTGCGATGACGCCGTTGCGAAAGCGCATGAGAACCAGGGCGGTGTCGAGGTCGCCGGCCTTGCCAATCTCCGGGTCAACCATCACGCCGGCTGCCGTGTAGATCTCTTCCACTTCGTCGCCCATCAGGAAGCGGGCCATGTCGAAGTCGTGGATCGTCATGTCAAGAAACAATCCGCCGGAGGTACGGATATAGCTGATGGGCGGAGGCGCAGGATCGCGGCTGACGATGTGCATCATGCTGGGCTTGCCGATTTCACCACTTTCAACCGCCTGACGAACACGGACGAAGTTGGCGTCGAAGCGCCGGTTGAATCCAATCTGCAGTTGAACGCCTGCGGCCTTCACCGCGGCGAGCGCGGAGTCGATCTTGCCAAGATCAAAGGCAATGGGCTTCTCGCAAAAAATGTGCTTGCCGGCCTGGGCAGCTTTGACGATCAGTTCTGCGTGCGTACCCGTGGGGGAGCAGATAAGCACTGCATCAATGGCGGGGTTTGTGAGGATCTCATCCGCCGAATCGGCGACTGTGGGAATGCCGCAGTGCGCGGCGAGCGCCTTTGCAGCCTCGCGATCGATGTCGGTGACGGCGAGAATGCAGGCTTCAGGCAGGCGGAACGTAAGCGTCTCAGCATGCACGCGGCCGATGCGGCCGGCGCCTATGAGTCCGAAATGAATTTGTTTTGACATTGTGCCCTCGCACGAAATACCTGGAACCTGACGGGCTAAAGACCGCGTTATTCAACCATCTTTTGTGGCCTGCTCAACCTCGAATAACCAGGGAAAGAGCAGGACCCAGGACCTGCACGAAATACACCAGAATGATTCAGGAAAAATTGGTCTCGATGGAGCGAATGTATTCGCGGTTTCGCTGCGCGCTTTCTTTGGGCGTGCCCATGCCGGGCAGAACATCCTGCTCGACCAGCGCGTAGCCCTTGTAATCCTGGGCGCTCAACCATTTCAGCAGCGCCGGAAAATCAACGCACCCTTTACCCAGTTCGCAGAAAAGGCCGTGACGCAAGCCAGTGAAGCAGTGCTTATCTGCTCCCCCACGGGTACGCACGCAGAACTGATCGTCGAAGCTTCCCAGGCCCAGCACATTTTTTGCGAGAAGCCCATTGCCTTTGATCTTGGCAAGATCGACTCCGCGCTCGCCGCGGTGAAGGCCGCAGGCGTTCAACTGCAGATTGGATTCAACCGGCGCTTCGACGCCAACTTCGTCCGTGTTCGTCAGGCGGTTGAAAGTGGTGAAATCGGCAAGCCCAGCATGATGCACATCGTCAGCCGCGATCCTCCGCCTCCCCCATCAGCTATATCCGTACCTCCGGCGGATTGTTTCTTGACATGACGATTAACGATTTCGACATGGCCCGCTTCCTGATGGGCGACGAAGTGGAAGAGATCTACACGTCCGCCGGCGTGATGGTTGACCCGGAATTGGCAAGGCCGGCGACCTCCGACACCGCCCTGGTTCTCATGCGCTTTCGCAACGGCGTCATCGCAACCATCGACAACTCCCGCAAAGCAGTCTATGGTTATGACCAACGTGTTGAGATCCTGGGCAGCGGGGGAAAAATCGAAATCGGAAACTGCTATCCCAACCAGGCTGTTGTGAGCAATGGAAGCACCGTGCACAGAGACCTTCCCTTAACTTTTTCATGGAGCGCTACACCGAGAGCTTTGCCCTGGAACTCAAATCCTTTGTGCGAGCCGTGCTTGAAGGCAAGCCAACGCTGGTCACCGGCATTGACGGACGCATTCCCGTGGTGATGGCCCTGGCTGCACGCAAGTCGGACGACGAACACAGGCCGGTCAGGCTGGAAGAGGTCACCGCATGAGGCAAGACATAGGGGGGGGAAAACGGTCCACGCTGTTTTGTATCCTCACCGATGTTCACCTTTGGGTGCCTGTCGGCATTCTGATCCTGGGCACCACACTTCTGATGACCCTGAGGTGAACGAGTGAGCGGCAATTCCCACTATCAGCAGTCAACGCTCTTCGCTGCACAAACTCGGTGTATTTTGCGGGCTTGCCGCGGCCGTCTGGCTGGGCAGCGCCGAAGCACCGACCGAGCTGGTCAACGCCGGGTTCTCGCCCTTCATCATCTCCATGGGCATGGTGATGGGCGCCTTTGTCAGCACGATGGACCGTTCCAGCACTACTACGAGGGCACTGGCTTTCTATTGCAGTGGGAGCCGTCGGAAAAGCCCACCTGATTGTGTGGGCCGTGGTGGCCG
>CAVXVM010000146.1:0-26407 GCA_963765025.1 uncultured Acidobacteriaceae bacterium
TGGTGGGGCTGCTGTCGCTTCCGTTGCGGCCCAGCCCCAACCACCAGGGCTACAAGTTGAGGCCGCGCCCATCGGCCAGAGGCTTTTCTCGGTCCGCGGCCAGGCTGGCTACCACACCTACGGATTCCCGCGCTGGCGGTCACTGGCAAGGGCACAGTCCTGGCCTTCTGCGAGGGCCGCAGGTACTCCGCCAGCGACACGGGCGACATTGATTTCGTGGCCAACCGCTCCACCTATGACGCCGCCGGGCTGCGTCGAATAGCGTGGGACAGCCGGGGGGTCAACCTTCAAGCTTCCGAGAATCAGTAGGCGGATGGATCGCGGTTACGGGGCCCGACAATTCAACCAGCAGACCCGCCGACAGAGCGGGCAGGCGCGGTTTATTGCCAGGGCAGAAGAATCATAGAACCCCGACGAAGGAGCGGAACCCCCAAATTATGCGGCCCAAGAAAGTAATACTCTGCGTAGACGACAACGAACAGGAACTTTCGGTATTGAGTTTCATGTTGACGACCAACGGATATAAAGTGATTCCCGCCAATAGTGGACAGGAGGCCATTTCCCTCTTCTCCCAGACGCAGGTTGACCTTGTCCTCACCGACTTTGCCATGCCCCAGATGAACGGTCACCAGCTGGTGAATCGTCTCAAGCAGATCGCCTCACATGTTCCCATGATCCTGCTCGGCGATCCCCAGGCCATGGCCGGCCAGATTCACGCCGCAGACGCCCTGCTGGCAAAAAAACAGTGCACGCCGCAGGACCTGCTGGAGCGCATCAAGACCATGAGCGCCCGAAAGCGTGGCCCCCGGAAGGGCACCCTGCGCCAGGCGCCGCCTTCTGAGCTGGCAGCTGCTTCCTAGCCAATCTCGCCGGGGTCAGCCCTCCTGCGAATCGATCGCAAGGTGCCTGTGGGTGCCCCCGGTCTCGATTTTGAGACCGGGGAAGCATGCAGCCAGCCCGCAAAAACCTCTGACCGCAACAGCACACGGAACGGCCAACCACGCGATTCCGCAATCTCCTCTTGACGAGCGCGGTCACCTGTCGTCATACTCGCCAATTGTGCCGAGTCTGGCTCCTTTTTTTCGCTGCCAGCGGCAGTAGGCTTTCATGGATGTGATCGTTGTTCGCCTTCTTTTTGTAGCCCTTCTTGCCGGTGTTTGTTACTTTCTTCATCCTTTTGGGATACCGTCAGGTTGGGTTGGTGCAGTTGCTGGAGCTTTGGCCGCGGGAGCGGTTATCGTTTTTGAACTGCGCGTGCGCGCCCTCAGCCTTCGCAGGCTCATCGGCGCGGTGGCCGGAAGCGTCCTCGGCATCTTCGGCGCGGCCCTGTTCTGCCTCGTCCTCCGCTCGGCGCCCCTCGATAACGCCAACTCGGCCGTCCTGCAGATCTTTGTCCTGCTACTCATGACCTATGTTGGCCTGCTCGTTGGCGCCAGCAAGGGCGACCTGCTCAACCCCGCCGCTCTCGGTACCATCTTCTCGAGCGACCGGCCCTCACGCCGCAGCGCCAAGGTCCTCGATACCAGCGTCATCATCGACGGCCGCATCGCCGACATCGCTGAAGCCGGCTTCATTGACGGCATGATCGTCGTCCCCGAGTTTGTCCTGCGCGAACTCCAAACCGTCGCCGACTCCACTGACTCCTCAAAGCGACAGCGAGGCCGCCGCGGCCTTGACATGCTCCAGCGTATGCAGTCCAACGCCGCCATCCAGGTCCAGATCGTCCCTGACGACTTTCCATCCATTCGCGAAGTGGATCTCAAGCTGCTCGAACTGGCCAAAAAGTGGGAGGCCAAGGTCGTCACCAACGACTTCAACCTCAACAAGGTCGCCCACCTTCACCACGTCGAGGTCCTCAACATCAACGACCTCGCCAACGCCCTCAAGCCCGTCGTCCTGCCCGGCGAGCGCATGACCGTCCTCATCCTCAAGGAAGGCAAGGAATACAACCAGGGCGTCGGTTATCTCGATGACGGCACGATGGTCGTCGTCGATCACGCCCGCAAGCTCATCGGCAAGAGCATCGACATCTCGGTCACCAGCGTGCTGCAAACCGCCAGCGGAAAAATGATCTTTGGCAAGCTCTACGAGAACGGCAAAGACGGCGAAGCCGCTTGAGCGGGCGCAGATCAGCTGGAGACTCCCGCATGAATCAACTTCCGATTGTCTGCAGTTGTCCCAAACGAAATTGCCCCCGCCACGGCGATTGCGCAACTTGCCGCCTCTTTCACGCGACCACAAAACACCCCAGACCGCCGTACTGCGAGAGAAAGCCTGATTTGTTTCGCAGTGTCTTCGGCAAAGCATCAGTTTCGAGCCGCTGATCCCTGGAAAGTTACACTCGATCCCGGAGCGCAGCCAGGTGTGCCTTAACTTCTGGCCACTCGCCCGCCACAATCGAGTACCGCGCAGAATCCCGCGGCGTAAAATCCGCTGCCATCCGGTGCCCGCGCAGAATCCCCTCGAACCTCGCGCCAATACGCTCCATTGCGGCACGAGATTGCTCGTTGCGCTTATCCGTGTGCAGGCACACGCGCAACATCTGCCGGGTCTCAAACGCATGCGTCAGCATCAGCAGCTTGGCCTCCGTGTTGGCCGCGGTGCGGATAGCGGATTTCGTCAGCCACGTGTAGCCAATCTCGCAAACATCCGGTGTCACCAACCCCCGCCGCTCATGTCCCTCCGGCCACGGCCAGCGCTCGATGTCAAAAAATCGTGTCGCCCCGATCACCACGCTATCCGCGAGCCGCACCGTCACAAACGCAAGCGTCGTTCCCGCCTTCTGCAACGCCAGCGCTGCGTCCACATAGCGCGCCATCGCGTCTCTTCCTTGCGGAACAAGGCTCCACTTGTAAAGCGAGGGATCAGCCGCGCTCGCAGTCGTCAGTCCTTCAATGTGCCGAACCTCCAGCTGCTCCAGGCGTACATGCTTTCCTTCGAGCGTCACCACGTCCATGCCACCCTTCCTCTGCTCTCCAGTATCCCGCACCACTCACACCCTCAAAAAGAAAATCGGCTCCGAGGGTCCCTCGGAGCCGATTCCCAGGCTTGTCCTGCTTGAAAAGTTCTGCTCGAAAATCTAGTTTGCTGGCTTCGCCGCCGCAGCTGCTGCAGGCTTGGCTGCCGCAGGAGCCGCAGCCTTGGCCGCTGGCTTCGGCTTCCAGAAGTCCGGATCGTCCTTGACCCACTCTGCACGCGGGTAGCTCTGCTTCGGGTTGATTGAAAACAACTGTGACTCGGACGAATCCACCGTATCCGCAATCATCTCGCGGAGACGCTTCATGCCGTCCTCGCCCATCGCCTCGTGGAACTTCTTGTCTTCCATGTAGCCCTTGTCGATGTCCGCCATCGAGTCGTCCGCGCTCAGCGCCAGGTAGGTGCCGCTCGGAGCGCCATAGGCAACTTCGTACATGCTCCAGTGCGCGCTTGTGCCCGCCTTTTCATGAGCGTCCTTCACCATCTTGGCGATCTTGTGCCAGTCGCCCTCCTTGCCAGCCTTCACGTGGAACTCTGAAACCTCCATATAGCGCGCGTGTGCCAGGTCCTTGCGCGGCTTGTAGCTCAGGTCCGCGTCAAACGTGAACACGCCGGCATCCACCTGGCTCAGATTTTCGCCATCGGCAACACTCGCGCGGTCGATCTCAGCCGCCAGCGTTGGATTCTTCTCCATCAGCTTGTTGTCTTTTTCCCATTCAGCAAATCCGCCCTCGTAAACAGTGAGGTACAGCCCGCGCTCCTTGCCCGACATCGAATTCAGACCGATGTAGTTGGCAGGGAAGTTGGCCTTGGTCATCGCCGTAACAAAGGCGCTCTCCGTCTTGTCGTGGGACGTGCCGCCCTTGTAGGGCTTCAGAAATTCGCGCGTGATCTGCAGGACCACCGGCGGTTTTTGTGAGTCATCTTGCGCCGCGGCCATAACACTTCCGGCAACCGCGAGGGACAGTCCCAACACAACTGGGCTAAACATTTTCATTTTTCACTTACCTCCTGGATTTGCTTAGAGTTCACTTACGGCGGGGGGAAAGACCCAGGGATTCGCACGTGCTCCAAGGCCTCCCGATTATCGGCCACGGCTCCCTTGATGTAAAGATGATTTTCCATCGCTGTACCCTGTGACCTGTGAATTTTCAACCAGTTGCGGCATCAACCCCCAGCAGCCATTGCCTCAAAACCTCATCTCAGGCTCCCCATTCCTTTGCCTCAACCGCGCAGGAAGAGAAGGCCCCGAACCCGGCAAGCAAAAGCAGAGAGTCAAAAGTCAGAAGCTAGAATGTGGAACCTGCAACCAGCTCATGCTTCCTCCCAGGAACGCTTCGTTCGAACTGCGGAAATTGCCGCCTGCCCCGCCAGTGTGCGAAAGTTGGAGTCAGGGCAAGGACAAGCGGCCAGCGCCGCATGCACTATCCTCGCAGACTGGAAAGAACTCATGGCCAAAAAGTCCCGCCATCCCAACTTCGATCAGACCCTCGACATCCTGCGCGATCATTCCTTCGATGTGGCGCCCTATGACGCGATCGCCGGTGGGTTTCTGGTGAGCCGCGATGGTGTGGGCGCTGTGCTCGTCGCCCACGAGGACGAAACGGCCCTCGCCATCACGCCCGGCGTGCTCATCCACGGTGAAGTGGCCCGCCTTCTCGACCGCGGCTACCAGAAGTTCCTCAAGACCGCAAAGTTCGAGCTGCCTGCCTCTGCCGAGCAGTTGCACGCCATCCACAACTTCAGTGAGGAGCTGAGTCTGCTCACCGGCGCCATCAGCCTCTACAACGAGGCTCTCGGCACCACCAGTGACGACTATCAGTATGATCGCCTCAAAGGCAGAGAAGCCGCTCCGCAACCCGCAGCTCTTCCCTGGAACGAAGCAGACGGCCACTAGCCCCCAGCGTCATCCTTGCAGGCCGACCTGGGCGCCAATTTCTATAAACCATCAAGCGTGCACCAGGATTGAAAGATGTGCCCCTCGCGGCTTCATCGAGATGAGTGGGAGAGAACCAACTACTTACCGCGCCGTTCCAAATCCCTAATGCCTAATCCCTAATCCCTGTCTTCTCCACCAGCGCCGCGCGCGTCTTCTTCAGCACGCTCACCGGCAAGCCGCTTGCCAGCCCCCCCATGGCGCGCGGATTCTGCTTCCCATTGGTAGCCTTCGGCACAGCATTCTGCAAATACGCAAACAGTTCGCCTGCGGTTACCACGCCATCGTGGTTCTTGTCCGCCTCGCCATTCAGCCCTTTCAGCAGAAAGTATGTAAACACCCCGTGTCCGTCTCCCCACTGCACATCTTCATAGGATGACTCGCTGATGTCGCTTGCCGTAATCACTGCCCGCTGCCCTTTTGACGCGTACCGTTCCATGTACTGGTTGATCAGGTTGCTCCCCTTTGCTCCCGCATCCTCAGCCCGCGCCCCACTGAATCCGTAGCTATGGCAGGTGTCCGCGACCGTGATCACCTTGTTTGCCTTCAGCACCCGTTCAAACACGTCCTGCATCTGCCACATCGGAAATGCAGTCCCGCCCATGTCGTCCGGCTTGGTGTCGGCCGTGATCAAATACAGGTTCCTCGGATCGTGCGGGTCCGGTGCGCCATGGCCGGCAATGTAGATCACCACCGTGTCCTGCGGTTGCGCCGCGGTCAGAAACGTAAACAGCGCGTGGCGGATATGCTCGGTGGTTGCCTGCTCGTTCAGCAGCAGCGTCACAGAGTCGTCCGTAACGCCTCCGCCGGCCGGCGTCTTCAAGAACTCCAGAAACGACTTCGCGTCCCTGTCGGCATATTTCAAATTTGAAATGCTCGAGCCGAAATGGTCGTATTGCGAAATGCCGATCACCACGGCAAACAGCTTGCCTGCCCGCTTGACGGCCGGCTGGCTCCCCTTCGCCGCAGGTTCGGTCGGCCCTTCTGCGATAAACCCACGCGACCCCGGCTCCCCTCCGAATGTCAGCAGAAAATTGTAGTAGTGCTGCCGCCCGAACTGGTCCTGGTACTCAAGTTCCACTGAGTTCCTGCCCGCCTGAAACTGAAAGCCCTGCGCCTTGGTCAGGTCCACGCGCAGTTCCAACCCCTCTGCGCCGCTCACGCTCCTGGTCGCAATATCCGCTGACTCGGTGTTCACCTTGGTGTGGATCGTGCCGTAATTGATGTGCGAGCCGCCCCCAGGGATATGGACAACCATCTCCCGGACGCCTCCCGGCGCCTGCGCGAAATCCGCCGTGCCGTTGCCGATGATACGGCCGTCAATTTCCGGCAGCAGAAGCCAGGGAATTCGCGCATCAGGAACCTGCCCACCCGCTCCGCTCAGGCAAACCAGCACCAGGCAGAAAAGGCTGAGGAGAGCAGTCCGCGCGGATGACAAAATTTTCATGGATGGGGTCCCGACGCCTAACAAAACCAGGGGACAACTTCTCACGCAAATTGTACAATAGGCAAACCTGCTTCCCCCTGGATTCGCTCCCAAGCTTGGCTACGTTCCGTATTACCTGAGGTTAACCATGAGGAACTTTCAAGCAAGAATCACCGCCTCCGTTCTGCTCGCGTTGTTCAGCACCTATGCGTCACCACAGTCGCCGCAGTCAGCAAAGGGCCCGCAAATGCCCGCGCCCTCTGCCGTCGCCCCAACCTACTCCGACGCCGACAAGAAGAAAATCGCTGAAATCGAGCAGCGACCCGAGCTCAAGGACGATCTTCAGGCAAAGTGGGATGATCGCCGACGCAGGGATCTCGACTACATCTACAACGTCAACGCCTCGGCCCGTTTCGGCGACGCTTCCGGTCCCGAGTTCGCATCGTTTCGCGATCATTACGGCATGCTCTACAACAACCCGATGCTGCAGCGTTACCTGAATACCATCGGCCAGCGACTTGTGCCCAAGGATTCGCCAAACATCTACTCCTTCAAGATTCTGCTTGATCCCATTCCCAAGGCTGAGTCGTTCTCCACCGGCACTGTGCTCGTCAGCACCGGCCTCATCTCCATGCTCGACAACGAAGCCCAGTTGGCCTACGTCCTCGGTCATGAGATTGCCCACGTTGAAAAGAACCACTTCTACGAAGCCCTCCGCATGGGGGTCATCGAGGACGCACTCAACAAGGAAAAGGAAGAGGCCGTTGAAAAGAAGCGCGCCATCTTCACTGCTGCCGCGGGCGCGGCCACTGCGGGAATCGGCGGCGGAGTCGCCAACGGGCTGCTCGGCGCCGTCGTTGGCGGTGCCATCGGGCTCGGTTCAAGCGCCTTCCTCAGCAGGCTCCTGTTCCGCGATCACACCACCGTCACTGAATGGCCTGACCTCTTTGAGAACGACGCCGATCAGACCTCCCTCGGTTACATCCTCGACCAGAACTACGACGTCCGCGAGGCCCCCAAGCTCTACGCCCGCATGGAGACCGAAGCCGCGCACGATCCAAGAATCGGCCTCGGTTTCATAGCCCAGGCCTCGCGCATGAAGGCCCGCAACGCAAAAATCAACGAGCTGCTTGCCGGCCCGCTCAAGCCCCAGATTGAAGCTAAGCTCAAGGGAGCCGGCCTCACCGGGTCAAGCGGCGAGTTCAACCTCATCATGGCCACTCTCAAGCGCGACAACGGCATTATCGCCATTGATTACGACCTCTTCGCCATGGCCCGCGACAATCTCGAAGAAGCCGTCAGCCTGCGCACTGACGATGCCCGTGCCCAGCTTTACCTCGGAAAGGTCATCTCGCTCACCGCCCGCAACGAAGATGACCAGCGGTTGGCCGAAGAGCATTTCATGAAGGCCATCCAGTATGACCAGACCCGCGGCGCCTATCCCGATCCGCATCTGGAACACGCCATCCATCTGCTCGGAACCAACGGCGACAAAACCGAAATTCGCAACGAGATCGAATCTTACGTCGCTCTCTATCAACGGCAACACGGTGGATTCCTGCCCAACAACATGGCTGTGCTCTATGACTACCTCAATCTTGTCGGCGAGCCCAATTGGTACGCAGCTCCCGCCGAGGTCATCTCCACCAGGAACGTTGAGCCCCTTCGCACCAATGCCACCGGCCCCGCCACCGCGCTCACCGGCCCTGAGGTGATCGCAGTCGCCACCAGTACAAACACTCCCCAGCCCAGCGCTGACACTCAGCTGGCGGCGGCGCCAGTACCTGCCGCAAAATCAAAGGCCTCCGCAAAGAAGACTGCCGCAAAATGATGAACGCACGTTTCAGGTTTCTTGCTCTTTTTCTCGCCTCCACCATCGGTGCCACAGCCGGAGCTCAAAAAATCTCCGTCGGCATCGCACCGGTCTTCGATGGCGGCGGCGAGGAGTTCGGGCCCACCGTCGCCCAACACCTCACGCTGTTTGTCTATCAGGATCTGCTCGGCAGCCACGCCGCTCACCCTTCCCTGCTCAGTCCCGGTGGCGTGTACTCGCCGCTCGATACAAGTTGGCTGGTCGAGTACGTGCAGGATCGCCCCGAGCTCAGCCTGCTCCTCGTGGCCACCCTCAAGCCCGTCCTCAACCCCGCCAAAGAGCACTGGATCATTCCCGTCGATCTCGAACTCCTCAATGCCAAGTCCGGCGATACCGTGGCCGCCTGGTCCGTCAACACCGCCATCGATTCTCACAAAACGCTCATGGATTACGGCCAGGTCATCCTTCAGCAGCAATCTGAATCCCGTTTCGGTGGCCGCCTCAAAGGTGTCTACACCGGCGTGCCCTCGCGTGATTTTGAAAAGCAGCCGCTCGGCAAGGCCACCGCTCAACTAGCCTCATCCATCCGCCAGACGCTCGAAGCCAAGCTCGCCGGCCTCTCGCCGGGGACGCCGGCGCCCGCGTCCCAGCCCGCGCTCGTCTCTGCGGTCGCGACGGGGGCTGCGGCTTCCTGCCCCATCAATGTCCGCATCACTTACAGCTACAAGCACGCCGCCTCGCACGCCTACGTGCTCCTCGCCAACGGACTCGACGAGTCAACCGACCTCAAGGACGGCGTCGCCAGCTTTACCGCCCCGTCGGGCGAGCTTCTCCTGCAATTCTCCGTCAACGACGCACCCTACAAGCTCCAGAAAGAGAACCTCTACCAGTTCTCCAGCATCAACACCTGCAAACTCAGCACACTCATAGTCGATCTAGGCCCCGGCGGTGACGCCCGCGCCCACTGGGAGTAGTTCCCGCGCACTCATCGCGACTCTGCTTTCAAAAGGCGCAACATACTCATATCGCGCACCGTCTTGAAAGGGTGCGGCCGGGGTACCCTCTGGGTCGCTGCGCCGAAATGTAGAAAAAAAGAAGAGGGGCCTTAGCCCCCGAGCGATACCTTTCGCGATTCCATCCTCAAATTCGAGTTTGTCGGTCGCTGAGGTCGATTCTTAGGAAGGGTGACGAGAGATCCCAAAAGGCGCCGGGCAGTTTTTCATTAGGCATTAGAAGGGCCTTTTTGGTTGCGTGCATGGCTTTCCCAGGCGCCTCCGCCGCGGCGGACGAGGGGCCTGGGGCACCCGGCGGTTCCAGAAATCCGCTCCCCGCGCCGGAGGCGTTTGGCGCGGCGAGTTAGCCCCGCACTTCACGGGCTGTCACGAAACTTGCCGATTGCGGAGTATTTTCGACGCGGGGCCATTGCGGAGGATGAACGGGTTGCGGAAAAAGTCGGGATTTCGAGGGAAACCGGAGGAACAACCTCCGGGGCTGAAGCCCCTGTTGATTCTGCTGGCCTTATGCGGGGGTTAAAACCCCCGCCTCCCTCCGTTTTGAGTTTTTCAGCGGCCTGGAAACCCGTGAACTTGTTTCAAAACAGGGTTTCAGCGGGGTTTCATAACTGCCTGTTCAGCGTGGGGTGCGGGCCGGGCTGACCGAACGACCTTTTTCGACACCCCTGCGCGGTTTGGAGGTCGAAATCGATGCGGCCTTATCCTTCATGACCTTGATACTTGCCTTCACGAGCTTCTTCACCAGAGTCACCGGAATCGGTTTCCCTGCGGGGAAGCTGACGATAGCTTTCGTCGTAGGGTAACCAGCAACTTCCTCTCGGTGTTCCTCGAGCACAGGCGGGCGCACGTGCAGGCGTATGAATGGTTCCTTGTAGCTGAACCACGCAAACATTCCGTCATAATCAAATCCTTGATAGGAATATCCGGGCATCTCAAAATAATCGGTGCGCTCCGTTGCGCCGGGCGCTGCGGCGCGAATAGCGGCTCTCATCTTCACCAAGCCGGCTAGAGCCGCACTTGGACATCTTGCGATGTAATCATCCACGACTTTGATTTTGTTCTTTGTCACGGACTCTCCCTCCTTGACTAGGCGCAAGAATGTTTACCACTTGGTGATTTCCGGATTGGCGGTGATACAGTCGTGGGCTTTTTTAGGTGCGTGAAACCATGACGAACTCCACATCGTCGAACACCTCGATTTTCATTCGCCCCCATGACTTCTCTACTGGAACGTCCCAATGTCCAGGTTCCGTATATTTTGGTTGGCGTTCTCCCGCATTTTTGTCTGCTTCGATAATCGTCTGGGGTGCGAACGCGGGAGGTATCCAGAGGTGATCGAAATCGAGGTTTCCGTCTCTGATGCTCCAGGTCCCGACGCCAGACTTGAGATTTCCGGAGGTCAATATTTTCTCGCTAAACGCCCCGTCCGACGATAACCTGAGCGTGATACGATTTCCGCCTTGCCCATCCAGCACGTAGGTTCCAACCACTTCGTTTCGAGATGGATTGAGATTGCATCCGCTTACAAACAGGGACAGCATAGCACCCAAGGCGCATACGGTCTGCCGGGCTATTTGTTCGGAAAGAGATTGTTTCATCCTCAAGCCGCCGATCTTCAAATAGTAATAGAAGAATTGGCTCTCAGATTCTCGATGAAGTCTGTATGGTCGCCAATTCGGAAGTAACGATGATTTTGGATTCTCGCTGTATTTTCGGGTCTTGGAAGCAACTGCAGATCCTTCGTCGTCCGCCGCGGCGGACTCCTCTGAATGACAACGCGGTGGGAGGGTTGTTGACCTGCGATCTTCATTGTTCGTGTATTGTCGGCCACCCGGGTTGGTCGCCAATCCGGAATACACTCATCGCTCAACGGCTCAGGGCTTGTCGAAGCCCCCGATTCGAAACGCCAAATTGCCCCCACGGGTACAGTCCCCCGCCGTGCTAGTGCAGCTAAAGAAAAACCGGGCGCGGCCATCGAATCTGGCCGGCCCGGCTGGAGTTTTGAACTACGTGCCCCACGTTACTGGATCGATTGCAGCGTCCAGGCGCCATTGGTGACCACAAAATTCGCCGTGCGCGTCGTGGTCAGCTGGTTGCCGGGATTGTGGGCAATGGCGACCAGCGCATCAGGCACACCGGTCAGGTCAACGCCTTCGGCAAAGGTGACCGTCTTGATGCCGCCAACGCCGTCCTGCACGTCCTTGATATCACGAGCCTTGAGGTGATTGGCCTGCACCGTTTGCACAGCGATGGAGAAGCTGCTGTCGGTCGGGCTTTGCGGACGCCACTTGATGACGTCGCCGCCGCTTTCCAGTTTGAGAACCTTCTTGCCGTCGGCGGTGAGGGTAAAGTCAGCCCAATATTTGTTGGGGTAAATGGTTGTCCGGGTCCAGTACTTGGCCGCCACGCCTGCAACCATTCCGTCGTTGTTGACGGTAACGCTGGCGCCGACCGGTGGAGTTGCATCGTACTTGGCCTGGATCATTGCCAGTGCCTGGGCCTGAGTCAAATCCGGCGCCGACTTGCAGCCGGCCACTGCCATTCCCACTGCCATGATTGCCAAAGCCAGCAGAACATTGATTTTCGCTGCTTTTTTCACTTTCCCTCCATTGGACTCGTTGAACTGTTCGAATTTCCTCGACTCGCCATTTTTATCCTACTTTCCGCTGCTGTCAATGGAGTTGCAAGTGACAGGGCGCACACCAGATAAAGAAAACCTTGGATTTCCCCTGCGGCCTCACCGAGACCGGTGCAAAAAGCCCTGCCGATTCGCGGGACGAGACTCGTCGATGGGGCTCGTCTGAGCGCTGGCGCGGTCATGTCACGGCTCGTTAATGCGGCGGCTCCGCGGTAATCCGGTTCAGGAGCAGGTCAAGAAAACCCTTCTCGTCGGATTTGAGGCAGACCGAAACATTCGGCTCTCCGGGGACCCGGCGGGTGTATCCGGCATCATCCACTGCAAGCCGCATGGGCGTTACCGGACACAGGTCAGGGCGGATGGTGTAGGTGACGGCCACCGGGTCGAAGAGCGTGGGCGAGTGCCATTCCGCCGCGCCGGTCCACTGGTGATAAAGAAGCGTCAACTGGTCGGTGAGCGGGGAGCCGTGGGCGAGAATGGCGCCAAGCGCGGAACGCTCGAGATGAACCTGGGTGGAGTCGAGCGGCATGACGAAGACCGGAACCCCGGAGTTGAAGAGCGCCCGTGCGCCGGCTGGATCGCAGACGATGTTCCACTCCGGCGAGGGTGGGGTGTGGGTGTCTCCAGTCTTGTCGCCGTCGTAGCCGCGGTCGACGCTGCCGCCCATGATGACCACGCGCCTGAGCTTGCGGAACGTGGCCGGATCGCGCTCGATGGCGGCCTGAATATTGACGAGCGGGCCGATGGCGATCAGGGTAATGCGGCCGGGATGGAGGCGGATCTGGCTGAGCAGGAAACTGACTGCATCGCCGTGTTTGCGCTCGGGTTGCCGGTGCGCATAGGCGGCCTGGGTAAACACGTTCTTCGCGTCTGTGGCCGGCCCCGCCAATACTGGAACGTCGCTGAGGCCGACTGCGGCAAGATAACGGTCCACAAGGCGGGCGCGCAGAGCGGTGTCTCCAAACGCTGTTTCGACGCCGAGCAACTCGAGCTCCGGGCTGCGCAGGACGAGCGCCAGGGCGAAGGCGTCATCAATATCGTCGCCAATATCGGTATCGAGAATCACCATCTGCCGGGCTGAGGGGGGCGCGGGAACAGCAGGCTTTGGCGGCTGCGCTTCGAGGCCCGCCGGCGCAGTGGCGGCGAGCAGCAGAGCGGCAAGAAACAGTGCGGATTTCATGCGGCCCATTGTAGCGTTTTCGAGTGGTGACGGATGCCCCTGGGTCCCTCGTCCACTGCGGCGGAGGGACCAGGGAATGATTGAAGCCCACCCGAGGGACCTCACGCAAACGCCTCATTTTCGCTGCACTATGCCCCGCAAAACACGCCAAAATGACGCCAAAACAGCGCAAAAAGTGCCTTTTAAGCACGTTTTAATGCGCAAAAACGTGCAAAAAGCGTGTTTTTGGGTAATTCTATGGTTCCACTTGCTCTTAAACGGAACCTTCCTGGGTTACAAAACACTCAATTCGCAACTTTTCTGGGGTAAGTATCTCGAAAATCGTAACCACTTAGACGACCATTTCGACGTGTTTCGTAACCTTTTAAGCGAACATTTCGCGCTGTTTGGGTTGTATAAATGCGAACATTTCAAGGCATTTACCGCAAAATACACACTTTATGTAATTTGCGCGTTCCGCAAATTGCAAAAAGGCACTCACTTCATCGGAGCGGTGGCTACGGCTACCAGCGAGTCGGCGCAGCCGTAGTAGAGGAGCCATTGGCCGTGGAAGGCGACCAGGCCTTCGGCAAAGGTGGTTCCGGCGACGTACTGGCCGGTCTTTTCCCAGGGCATTTCTGGTTTGAGAACGGGACGCTCAGTCCGCGCGGCCACCCGCACCGGGTTGTCTGCCTGGAAGAGGGCCTCGCCGACGGCGTAGGCTTCAGCGCCCAGCTTGGGATCGCCGCCTTTGACAGCGTTCTTTCCGTTATAGATAACCACAATACCCTGGCTGGTAAGCACAGGCGGCGGACCAGTCTCAGGGAATGAGCTGTCAAAGTGTTTGGGGCGCGGGCCCAGGAGCTCAAAAGGCGCGCCGGTTTCGTCCTCAAGTGGAGTCCAATGAATAAGATCGGCGGAGCGGGCGAGATGGATTGCGCCCTCGCCCCAGTACATCCAATAGTGGCCATCGATCTGGGCAGCGATGAGGCGGCCCTTGGCGGGGTCGAACTGGGTGACGATGTCGGCGGATTTGTATTTGAGGGCGGCGTATTTGGGGCCGGCGAATTGGAAGGCGGTTCCCTGCTTGGTCCAGTGGAGAAGGTCGGGCGAGGTGGCGATGCCGACCGAAAAGGTCTGGCGATTCCATTGCGTGTAAGTGAGGACGTAGGCGCCGTCGGGTGCTTCGACGAGGCGCGGATCTTCAACGCCGCCGGGCCACTCGCGGAGTTTCTGATTGTCGTCCGTGGGAAAGAAGACGGGCTCGGGACGGCGCGTGAAGTGAATGCCGTCGTCCGAGACGGCGAGGCCGAGGCGCGAGGTGTGGCCGCCGATATCCACGGTGCCAGAGTCATCTTCAGCGCGGTAAAGGACGTACACTTTGCCGTCGCGAACGATGGCGGCAGGGTTGAAGGTGTGGAGCGCCTCCCAATGGGCGGGAGCTTTGAGGATAGGGTCATTGAAGGTGGAGGCGGGGAGCGGGGAGATGACGGGATTGCCTTCAGCGGGGCGGGTGAATGGGCCGATCTCCCACGACTGCTCGGTTTGCGCGGTGAGAGGGACGGCCGAGAGGAAGGCCGCGGAGAGGGCTAGGGCAAGGACCTTCGTATTCACAGGTTCAATTCTCGCTTGTGGTGGCAGGTGCCTGGGGTCGAAGAGGACGTTGGGAAAGACCAAACTCGCCTCGAGGAATGCCTTGAACCTTCCCTCAGGGGCTAAAGCCCGGCTCTTTCTTTGCGACGTAGTTGGCGCAGCTAAAGCCGCGCCCTTTCAAAACACGCCCCGAATCGGGTTTTCAGCACCCTCTGAAGCTGGCGTTGAAGTTTTCGTGGCCTTGTAAAAGCTTAGCGCGGCGTCGCCCTGTTCGAGCAGGCGATAGCGATGGAGGTTGACGTAGCTCGGGTTGAGGGTTTGCTTGCGGCGGTGCTCGGCGATGACGATTGCCTCAGGAGTGAGAGCCCGCTGCGAAGCCGCACCGAGAAGACTCAACGCGGTGGTGTATTCTTCGCCCGCATCGTACGGCGGGTCAAGAAAAACGAGGTCGAAAAGTGCGCCCGACGGTTTGCGTAGAAATTGCGCGACGTTGCCATTCTGAATTTTGAAGCCTGTGTTAATCGCGAGGCCGGCAAGATTTGCGCGCAGAATTTTTTGTGCGGCAGGCGCGCGCTCCACGAAAGTAACATGCGCGGCGCCTCGGCTCAGCGCTTCAATTCCCACGGCGCCTGACCCGGCATAGAGATCCAGAAAAATGGCGCCATCGATGCGCGGGGCCAAAACGTTGAAAAGCGTTTCGCGAAGGCGGTCGGTGGTGGGACGGGTAGCAAGGCCCGGGGGCGCCTGAAGCGGGCGCGAGCGATATGTTCCGGCGATGATGCGCATTGGTGATCAGGATAAAGGCAGGGGTTAGGGATTAGGCATTAGGGATTAGGAAAAACGCGAGGTGGAGTTGGTTCTTTCCCACTCATCCCGGCAAACGACGCCGGGATGAATGGGGCACCCGCAGTACATGCAGGAGTGAGCTGATAGTACTCCGATCTTAGCTTTTCGCTTGTTGGTCCGGGAGCGACTACAATTTAGATATGCGAGGTTGGTCAATCCCTCTGGGCCGCTGGATGGGTGTGGAGATGCGAATCCACATCTTTTTTCCGCTGCTCGCTTTGGCGATCATGGGCATTGGCGCCAGTGACGGCTGGCAGCGCGGGCTCGGCCTGTTTCTGATTCTGACATTTGCGGTGGTGGTGCGTGAGACGGCGCGGCTGATGGTGGCGGCGTGGCTGGGGTTGCGACTGAGGGCGGTGCTGCTGCTGCCGATTGGCGGGATGTTTGCGTACGCGAACCCCGAGAGCCAGGAAATCGCCAACCAGGGCGGCGGACAGTTTGCCATTGCGCTTGCGGGACCGCTGGCGAACCTGGCGACAGCGCTGGCGCTGGCGGCGACGATTCTGGGCGCGAGCGCGCAGGTGCGATTGTTTGAACTGCCGCTGGTGGACGCGGGCCACTTGATCAGAAGCATGGTGTGGATGCAGTTCTTCCTGGGCGTGCTGCACTTTTTGCCGGCCTATCCGCTGGATTTTGGACGGCTGATCAGGGGTGGGTTTGCGCTGAAGCATGGATTCGCTCCGGCGGGGCGCGCGGCAGCGGGGATAGGCCAGGTGATTGCGCTGGCGTTGATGCTGGGCAGCATGCTGCTGCACAGCCCATGGATGATTCTGGCGGGATTCTTCATCATGATTGGCGCGCAGATTGAGGACCAGGGGGTCTTCTTCCAGTCGGTTGTTGACACGGTGCGGATGCGGGAAGTGATGCTGACGGATTTTGCGACGCTGTCGGCCTCAGACACGTTGGCGGATGCGCTGGCGCGCTGCGTTCACTCGCTGCAGGAGGATTTTCCCGTGGTGCGCGGGCCGCAACTGGTGGGCATTGTTTCGCGGCAGCGGATCCTGGACGCACTGCGCAATGACGGCAACGGGTACATCCAGTCAGTGATGTCGCGGGCCTTCCAGGTCGCCAAGCCGGAAGACACGCTGGGGACGACGATTCGGCGGCTGACGGCGGGACACGGGCTGGCATTGATTCCAGTGACGGAGAGCGGGCGCGTGGTGGGTATTGTGAGCGTTCAGAACCTGATGAGCTCGATGTCGCTGTTGTCAGAACAGCGGCGGATTGAGCGCGAGGAAGCTGGAAGCTAGTTTTTTCCTCGAAGGTCTGGTCGATTGGTTCACGCATTCCCTGGTCCCCAAATGCGAGGGACCAGGGGCACCCGCATCTTCTTAGATATTCGAAATTTCTCGGAGAAAATCTTTAGAGGCCTTGTTTACGATGACGGACGAGTTTGAAGGACGACTTGCGCCGGGACTGTATCTTGTAGCAACCCCCATTGGCAATTTAGGCGACATCACGCTGCGAGCGCTTGAGGTTCTGCGCTGGGTGGACCGCATTGCCTGCGAAGACACGCGGCAGACGCAGAAGCTGCTGAATCACTACCAGATTGAGACGCCAACGGTGAGCTGTCACCAGCACAACGAGCGCGAGCGCGCGGAAGAACTCGTAGAGGCGCTGAAAGCGGGCGGGCGCATTGCGCTGGTGAGTGACGCGGGCATGCCTGGGATCAGCGATCCTGGAGGCTGGCTGGCGAGCGCGGCGATTGAGGCGGGGGTTCCCGTGATTCCGATTCCGGGAGCAAATGCGGCGCTGAGCGCGCTGGTGGCCTCAGGCTTGCCGACAGGCGAATTCCACTTTGTGGGTTTTTTGCCGGAGAAGGCAGGGGCAAGGCGGACGCGGCTGGAAGAGCTGGCGGCGGGCGCAAAGGCAGGCTGCACGCTGATTTTCTACGAGGCGCCGCACCGGATCCTGGATATGCTCAAGGATCTTGAAGCGGTGTGGGGAGCCCAGTTGCGCGTGGTGCTGGGGCGCGAGCTGACCAAGATGCACGAGGAGTTTTTGCGCGGGACGGTTGCCGAGGCAAGGAAGGACCTGGCTGCGCGGGATCGGGTGCGGGGCGAGTTTACCGTGCTGATTTTGCCGCCGGAGGTGAGCAGCAGTGCGGGCGGGACGAAGAAGATTGCCGAGCGGATTGCCGAGATGACGGCCGAGGCGGGTGTGGACGAGAAGGAAGCGCTGAAGCGGCTGGCGCGCGAGCTGGGGCAATCGAAGAGCGATGTTTACCGGGAGCTGCAGCGGGAGCGGGCGCGGCGGCGGTAAAGCTTCAATCCCCGGTCCCCAAAAGCGAGGGACCGGGGGCACCCACACTTCCGATAGAGTACCCGCCCACTCATCGCGAAAGGCTGCGATGAATTGAGGGACACGGGGCATCAAGGTTTTTCCTCCTGAGAGGCGTGCGCGGTTTGAGGTAGCGTTCCACTCTTGGGCAATTTTTGATTTCCAGCGCGACTTTGGTGTGGAATTGGTTTCATACTAACTGGAACGTCTATGATGTAGTGCACTGCTTCCACTGGGTTCAGGAGCGGACACAATTTCCCCCCTGACTTGTTCCTATGTCTATTAAACGGAGGAGGACGGCAATGAATCTTTCCCGACGCGATCTGATGAATGAAGCTTCGATCATGGGGCTTCTTGCAGCAATGGCTCCTGAACTGAAGGCGGCGCAGGCTGAGGCCTCAAAGACGTCAGGTGACGATGCGCCCCACGACTCCTTCAACTTCTGGAACGGGTTTTTCGACGGAATGGACCCGGCGAAGGGGCAGATGGCCGTTTCGCGCGGGCCTGCGGACCAGTTGCCTGATCCGGCTGTTCAGACGCAATATCTGCAATACCAGACGGACAAGAAGACACTGCGTTACGCGACCGAGATTGGCAAGGAAGAGTTGCTTGACCACCCGGGCGATGTGGCGGTGGGCATCAAGCTGTCGCAGTATCGGCCGGCCGCGGGCACAGCCGGGCCGAACAACAGCGCAGCGCAATTGAGGATGGATACGACACAGGTGACGCCCTTCAAGAATTTGCTGTCGCCGTTGGCGTGGTCGTCGATTGCTTCAATCGTTACGGACAAATCTGGATTTGTGTCGCTGGACCGGCTTGGGCTGAAGACAACGACGGCAACGCAGGGCATGAACAAGATTCTGCTGACGAATGGCACTGGCAGAATGGCTGTGAATATTTCGCGGGCACCGGTGGAGTCAAAGTTTGTGAAGGTGCTGAACGTGATCATGCAGGGGCTGAAGACGGCGGCGCCGCTGGTGACGCTGCCGGCGATCAGCATTCCGGCGTTGACGGCTTTTACGCAAGCGATGAGCTACTGGGAAGACCGGACGAAGTTTATTATGGCGGGGAATCTGATGCCGGCGGTGGCGACACAACCAGCGCTTGCCGATCCGAGTCGTGGGAATCCTTACCTGGGGCTGGTATCAGGCGATTACCTGATGGTTGCCCAGCAGCATGCGGACGAGCTGGCCAAGGAACTGCCGAACCTGGACCTGGTGCAGGGCTACCTGGTGCGCAAGGATGCGGACCAGAATATTCCGCTGGAAAAGCGGGCGGCAGCAGCGATTCCCGATGTGACTTACTTCTCGATGCGCGTCAGCGTGTCGCCAGTGGGTTCAGACGACTCGGCTGCGGCTACGAAGACGAGCTAAGCTCGAGACGACGGTTCTCTTAAACCAGGGCCTGTGAATACTGCTTGATTCAGCGGTGTTCACAGGCCCTAGTTGCCTGCGGCGATTGATGGGGATTTCTGGTTTGCGGTGAAGGTGGTCCAGGGGCCGGCAATCATGTCGTTGAGGATGGACTGCTGGTAGTCGAACTCAGGATGCGCTTTGAGGAACGGCGCGACTTTGAAGTCTTCTCCGCAGGGATGACCGCTGCGACCGATGAAGCTGAGATGGGCGGCCAGGTCCGAGTCCATGACTTTGCCAGTAACGGCGCCGCTGGGAGCGAAGGGCGGATCGCCCCAGACCTTTTCGCCGACGGGCGATGTGTCCTCATGACCGCAGAGGCTGCGTTTGCCGGGGTCGATTCTGCTCTCATAGCTGTCATAGTGATCTGACAGATAAGCCTCTGCCAACGCCGTATCGAGCTTGCCGTAGTGCTGCCGAACGAATTGTTCGGCGCGGATGTGGCGCGCGTTCATGGAGCTTTCCTTGTTGCTTGGGTCGAAACCCTTGGTGTCGTCATGGATGAGGTCGGGGTCGGCCGCGAAGTTGGATGAGACGAAGTAGCCGTCTTTCTTTTTTGTGAGCGGGGTATGCCTGAGGGCCAGCTCGAGATAGCCAATCTCTCCCGTTTTGCGATCGCCGATGAGCCATGAGTTGGCGTAACCGCCGTTGTTGCCTTTGCGCATGATTGCGGCGTACTCATCGATGGATGTGGCGTACTGCATGGCTTTGCGCGAACGCTCAAATTCGGGGATGCCGTCGACGTTGAATCCCTTGATGCCGGGCAGCGTGGTTTCCGTAATCATGAGGCCGCTTGCATTGACGCCGAAATCGTCTTGGCTGGTGATGATGCCGGGCATGCCGTCCATGAGAAAGTGCTGGCCGCTGGCGGGAACAATATCGAAAACCATGTTCCAGCGTTCGCCTTCAGCATAGGAGGACCAGTTGCTGTGAGCGATGACGATTTTGCTGTCTTTGGTGGCTGACCCGGTGGCGATGAAGGCGCTGCATTTGCCCGGCGCAACAGCTTGCGGCGGATTGGGCTGGTTCTGCTTTGCGTTGAGTGTAGGCAGATAGTATTCGCTCAGTTCAATTTCGCCGTTGAGGGCGACCACATCCCATAGGTCGAGTGTGGAACCGTTGGCGTGGAGGCCGTCGGCGATGCCTTGCAGCTCCTGTTGATACTCGGGCTCGAGATGCGGCCATAGGATGGTTTTGCCGGCGTCGCGAAAGAAACTCCAATCGCGCTTGACGTCATGCGGCAGTTCGACCTGGTAGACATGCACGATATCTTCAATTTCGAGTGCGAGCAGATAGCCATGCTGGAAGCCGATTTGAGCCGGTGAGCCCTGGAGATGCACGTAGGTCCAACCACCCTCATTGAATTTGTAGGCGCCTGCGAGGCGCGCATCGGGCGCGGACTGGGCGGGGAGGATGACTGCTGAGGATGCGGCCAGCAAAAGCAGGGCGGCGAGGCGCATGTTTGTGGCTCCTTGAAACGCGATGTAGTTTGAATGCGGGGATGAAGGCCGGTGAAGTCGATGTTTCCGGGTTGAGATGGATTCTATCGCAACGGGTGCAGGAGAGCGCAGTGAGGGGCTCGCCGCGGCCCTTCGGGACGCGTGAACGAAACTGGTGCGGTTTCCCCGGATTCCGTCCGCCGCGGCGGACTCCATCCGGGGCTATTGTCGTTCTCTCCCTACGGGAGGAAGTGGAAGGATTGGCCGGATAAGTGAGAATGTACAACCGGGGTGGGGAGCGAATGGAGCTTGACTGATCCAGGATGCCCGGTTCGGGGAGTTCATGCTTTCCCACTCATCGCGATAACGCCGCGATGAATGGGGCACCCGCAGTGTTTGGTTTCGCGGTCGATCGGACTACGGACGGATGACTGCGCCGTTTTTCATGACGAAGCTGACGTGCTCGACAGCGGTGATGTCAGAGAGGGGATTGCCGGGGACGGCGACGACGTCGGCGAAGTAGCCGGGCTTGAGCTGGCCAATCTGATCCTGCCAGCCTAAGACTTTTGCGCCGTTGATCATGTCGGCCTGAAGAACGGCGAGGGGCGTCATGCCGTAGCGGACCATGAGTTCCATTTCGACAGCCTGGGTGCCGTGCGGGAAGGGGCCTACGTCAGAGCCGACAGCGAAGGGGACGTCGGCGGCGATCTGCTTCTTGAATTCGGCGATCTTGTAGTCGAGCATTGCGACTTCGGCGGCCGCCTGGTCCTGTGTATCGCGGTGATGGGCGAAGTAGTCAAAGATGGCGAAGGTGGGAATGGCGGGGATGTGCTTTTCGCGCATGAGGCGCATGGTTTCGTCGCTGAGCTGGGTGGCGTGGTCGATGGACGCGACGCCGGCCTGGGCGGCGTAGAGCGTTCCGGGCTCGCCCATGGCGTGAACGCCGACGGTGGTGCCGAGACGATGAGCTTCAGCAACCGCGGCTTCGAGTTGCTCTTCAGTGTATTGGTAAGGCGTGTGGAGGACTCCGTCAATCATCCGGTCGGGGCCGGTCTCGTAGATCTTGACGAAGCTTGAGCCTTCCTTGTGCTGCCGGCGGATGACTTCAACGAGCTGTTCGGCGGAGTTGGCGTAGTCGGCGTTTGAGAACACATGCTGCGCAGGATTGAAGTGGATGGCGTCTTCGTGGCCGCCGAGAAGGTCAATGGCGTTGCCGCTGATGCGCAGGCGAGGGCCCGGGATGATGCCCTGATCGATGGCATCGCGGATGGCCGAGTCAGCGGAGCCGGCACCTTCGGTTCCCATGTCGCGCTCGGCGGTGAAGCCGGCCATGAGATCGGCTTTGGCGGCCTGTTCGGCGAGCAGGGTGCGCCAGGGGACGGACTCCTGGACAGTTTGAAGATCTTCAGCGCCGGGATGGAGGAAGAGATGCACGTGCGCGTCGATGAGGCCGGGGAGGAGCGTGGTGTCGCCGAGGTCGACGATGCGCGCGTTGGCGGGGTGGTCGACAGAGGTTCCGATGGCGCTGATTTTGTCGCCCTGGATGAGAATTTCGCCTGGCTGGAGGAGAGCGCCGGTGTCGACCTGAAGGAGACGCGCGGCATGGAGCACGATTGGCTGTTGTGCGGCTGCGGACGAAACTGCGAGGGCGAAAACGGCGGTGAAGCAGAGGCGGGCTTTCATGGGTATGACTATAACAATTGGTGGCGGTGCAACGAGCGGGCCTAAGGCGTGGAAGGCGGGATGCGGGTGCGGATGCCTTCGCCGATTGGGCCGCTGTGACCGAGGCGCGCGTTGAGCCATTCCGTCATCTGGCGCTCCCAGTCGGGCACGTTGGGGAGCTTATTCCATCCGCCAGTGCCATGCTTGCCTCCGGGGATGGGGATGATGTCGCAGCGCACGCCAACCGCATGAAGAGCGGTTTGGAGGTTCGTAGCTTCCGACATGGGGATGTATTCATCTTCGGTGCCGAGAATCTCGAGAAATGGCGGATCTTCCTTCGCGACATAGGTGATGGGTGAGGCTTCGCGGATTGCCTCCTTCTCGCCTTTCTGCGCTATGAAGGGATCGAGGAAGCGATGCACGTCAGCATTGAGGGGAACGAACTCGAAGCTCGATTGCGCGAAGAGGCTCACAACGGCCTGCGCCTTTGCGCTGACGCGATCGACGGGGTCGGCAGCATGGGGGTCGCCGGGCGCATTGAGCAAGCCGACCATATTGCTGAGGTAGCCTCCGGCCGAGCCGCCGACAAGGGCGATCTTGCCGGGATCGGCGTTCCAATCGCTTGCGTGAAAACGAATGTAACGGATGGCGTGCTGGACGTCCTGGACCATGTATGGGTAGGGGTATTTGGGAGCGAGGCGGTAGTTGACGGAGAAGACTGCGTAACCAGCCGGAGCGAGAAAATCGGCCACGTAGGCTTCGCTTCCGCTCTTGCTGTCGCCACCGTGGTAACCGCCGCCATGAATGATGATCGCGATCGGATGAGGTCCGACGCCCTTTGGGGCATAGTAGTCCATGGTGAGGGGTTGGCCATCGGCGGTTCCGTACAGTATGCCGTCCTGCGTGGGGGTGCGCATGTCGGCGGCATGTATGGAGGCACAAGCAAAGGAAAGCGCGATCGAGGCGAGTGAATACTGAATGCGTTGGAGCGTCATCGGGTCGAATTCCTCAGAAGGATGGGGGGGCGGTGTTGGCGAGAACGTCCGAGCCTGAGTTCATGTTAGACCGGTTGAGTGAGTATGGATTTGGAATGCTGCGATCTCGCGCATAATTGATCGTGAAGGGCAACGGCAAATTCTTCGACGTCGCTGCGCTCAAGATGACAACGGCTCTTAATAGGCGGCGATGCCGGTGAGGTGCTGGCCGAGGATGAGGGTGTGGATGTCGTGGGTGCCTTCGTAGGTTTTCACGGATTCGAGATTCAAGCTGTGCCGCATGACGGGGTAGTCGCTGGTGATGCCGTTGGCGCCGAGGATGTCGCGGGCGAGGCGGGCGCACTCGAGAGCCACAAAGACGTTGTTGCGCTTGGCCATTGAGATGTGCTGGTGGCCGACTTTGCCTTCGTCCTTGAGGCGGCCTACGTGGAGCGAGAGGAGCTGGGCCTTGGAGATTTCGCTGGCCATCCAGACGAGTTTTTCCTGGATGAGCTGGTGGGAGGCGATGGGCTGATTATGGAATTGTTTCCGGGCCTGCGCGTATTGCAAGGCTGTCGAATAGCAATCCATGGCGGCACCGATAGCGCCCCAACTGATGCCGTAGCGGGCCTGATTGAGACACATGAGCGGGCTCTTCAATCCGCGGGTGCCTGGAAGCATGGCGGCAGCAGGGACGCGGACGTCCTGAAGATGAAGGCCGCTGGTGGAGGAGGCGCGCAGGCTCCACTTGTCGTGAATCTCGTCGGCAAAAAAGCCCGGGGAGCTGGTTTCAACCAGGAAGCCGCGGATGGAATCGTTGCCGACGTCTTCATTTGTGCTCTCGCCTTCCAGTTTGGCCCAGATGACGGCGATGTCGGCGATGGTGCCGGACGTGATCCACATTTTTTCGCCGTTGAGGATGTAGTAGTCGCCGTCTTTGCGGGCGCGGGTGGTCATACCGGCGGGGTTTGAGCCGAAGCCGGGCTCGGTGAGTCCGAAGCAGCCGATTTTCTTGCCGGAGGCGAGTTGGGGGAGCCAGGTGTTTTTCTGCTCGTCGGAACCGAACGTGTAGATGGGGTACATGACGAGGGCGGATTGCACGCTGACGAAGCTGCGCAGGCCGGAGTCGCCGCGTTCGAGCTCCTGCATGACGAGACCATATTCGACGTTGGACATGCCGGCGCAGCCGTAGCCCTCGATGGTTGCGCCGAAGAAGCCTAGATCGCCCATGAGAGGGACGAGCTCGCGGGGAAAGCGACCATCGCGGAAGCAATCTTCAATGATGGGGACGACGTTGTCTTCGACGAAGTCGCGAGCGGTGCGGCGGACGAGGAGCTCGTCTTCGCTAAAGCTGGAATCGAGATGGAGGAAATCGAAGTTCTGGAATTTGAAGGGCATTTTCACCAGCTTCTAGCTGCTTTTCAGCTGCAACGCTACTCAATGAATTCGCGGACGAAGGGGTCCTGGGAGTGGACGAGGTCGTGGATGGTGCCGTCGAAGATGAGGCGGCCTTCGTCGAGCATGAGGAAGGTGGTGTTGGGGTTGGTTTGGCCTTCGGGCAGAGGAAGCATGGCAGCCTTCTCCTGGTCGTAGTAGTGGGTGCACATGGTGAAGGCGTCCTGGAGGCGGTGTGTGACGAGAAGCGCGGGTGTCTTGTGGACATCACGTTCCTTGACGATGAGTTCGATGATGGTGGTGGAGGTGACGGGGTCGAGTCCGCCGGTGGGCGAGTCATAGAGCATGAGTTCGGGTTGGCGGATGGCGGCGCGGGCGATGGCGACACGGCGCTTCATGCCTCCGGAGAGGCTGGACGGGTAGAAGGCAAAGGTGCGCTCGAGGCCGACAAAGGAGAGGATCTGGCGCACACGGGCATCGATTTCGTCGTCGGGGACTTTTTCCTGGATGAGCTGGTAGCCGACGTTGTCGCGGACGGTGAGGGAGTCAAAGAGCGCGCCTTCCTGAAAGACCATGCCGATGCGGGTGCGCAGGGGGAAGAGCTGTTCCTCGGGCATGTTGGAGATTTCTTCGCCGAAGAGACGGATGCTTCCCTTGTCAGGGCGGAGGAGTCCGTTGGCGAGTTTGAGGAGGACGCTTTTGCCGACACCAGCAGGGCCGAGCAGGACGCGTGTTTCTCCTGGGGCGACAGAGAAGGAGATGTTTTTGAGGACGGGCGGGCCGTCAAAGGCAATGGTGACGTAGTTGAAGGCCAGGACCGGTGACACATGAGGAGCCGCGACCGGGCCCAAGGAGCCAACTGAGCCGGGCGGATCGGCGGAAGCGTTTTGGGACTGGTTGGGATCGAGACTCATGTGGGGAAAATGGCCAGCAGGATCTGGGTGAGGAAGAAGTCAGCAACGATGATGAAGACCGACGACCAGACGACAGCTTGAATGGTGGCGCGGCCGACGCCCTGGGTTCCTCCGGTGGTTCTGAGGCCGTAGAAGCAGCCGATGGAGGCGATGATGTATCCGGAAAAGAGCGGCTTGACGAGTCCCTGGAGGATGTCGGGATAGCGGAGCGACTCCCATGCCATGGAGAAGTACTGGAGTCCGTCCTGATGATTCATGAAGATGGTGACGAATGCGCCGCCCATGATACCGAAGGCATCGGCCACGATGGTGAGAAAGAAGAGCATGGAGATGCAGGCGAAGATGCGCGGGGTGACGAGCTTACGGATGGGATCGACCCCGAGGGCGCGCATGGCATCAATTTGCTCAGTGACGACCATGGAGCCGAGTTCGCTGGCCATGGAAGAAGCATTGCGGCCCGAGACCATGACGCCGGTGAGCACGGGACCAAGCTCGCGAATCATGGTGATGGCGACGAAACGGCCTGTGACGGCGGTAGCTCCGAAGGCGGAGAGCGTGGCGGCAGATTGCAGGGCGAGCACGCCGCCGGTGAAGAAACCCGAGAGCAGAACGATAGAGATGGAACCAAAGCCGATGACGTCGGATTGGATGAGGAAATCGGTCCAGTAGATCGGTGGGCGGTAGAGGTTCTGGAAGGCGCGCCAGGCAAACAGGGAATATTCCTGCACGGTGAGCACGAGTTGTTTGGCGGTGCGGTCGATCGAGATTATCGCCATGAGCTGTGCCGTTTACGGGAAGTTCCGGTCGCTGCCTCAGGGACAGAATAGCGCATGAGGCGTGTGAGTTTTGGATGCCAGGCCAGAGGCGAAGGTTCTAAGGATGCGAAAAACGATTCCAGAAAGCAGAGGTGGGGCGGGATTGGCTGTTGAAA
>CAVXVM010000147.1:0-23767 GCA_963765025.1 uncultured Acidobacteriaceae bacterium
GAAGTCGTCAGTCGAGAACACTTGGTCACTCTCCTCGTATCAGGAGTTGACAATGCACTTCGGTTCTCAGCTAACTTGTTCGGAGCTTTGTCCTCAAAATGAGTCATCTCAATGGGCCATCAGGCGGCCCATTCATCGAATCGACGCATGATCTCCATGAGCCAACATCCCAACAGGATGACAGAGCCGCACAATAGGAAGGGAACGCCGTAGAGCATGAGATGCTTGCGCGAACGGGCCAGCTCAAGCACTCGTACTTTCACAATCGCATACACATTCGCTGCGAGATAAGCAGCAACCAAACAGCTCACCACAAGGTTGTGAATGTTCATACTCCTCCTTTGGATGTGGCGATGTTGTTTTGCATCCAGAGGTGCGCCGACCAGCGCTCCTTGAGGACACCGCGCTTAAGGATGCTGGGCTAGACAAGTCGATACCGGAGACCTTGACGACGGCCTGCCACGCGGCTTCTTGGCTGGCACGATCGTGGAGGTGTGGGCGGCGCTGCCCCTCAATTGGGCCTGTGAACTTCCCTTGAGCCGAGGCGAAGAATTGCCCTGAGACGTCGGCTCCGAGCGCCTAAGTTATGAAACGGTGAATTGCCTCGTTGGCGTTATCTTGAAATGAAGTATTTTTCAAATCAGTAAAAAAAGTGCTCTGGTCCACCATGTCCCCTGATAACTTACCCTCTTTGCTGGCATAAAAAACGCCGCTTTTATACCGCTCATCCGAAATGGCATCTACAAAGCGCTTTGCACCTACTTCCAGCGTATGCACCATTCCGCCCATCAATGGGAATACGACAGGCATCATCACAAACTTCAACATAAATCGCATTGGTGGCGGGAGACTATCTGGCGCCTGAGTTCCTTTTGTATTTCCTGGGCTCACAACAACAAACTTGATCTTGGGGTACTTTCTTGCCATTGATAACGTCCACATGGTTTCCGCATACTTGACATATGCGTATGCTTGCAATGCGACGAACTTCTTACCAAAATATGATCCATCAAGAACAGCAGCAAACTCATCTACAGAAGAAGTCCTCATTGAAACCCGCTTTACTCCGAGCATCTTTACTCCTGGAACAGCTTCCGCACTGACTGAAAGAACTGTTTTCCTCAACCTGTCCCGTTTAATTAATTCCTCCACTAGAATTACATTGCCTAAAATATTCGTAGCAGCTAATTGATTCATACCGGAAGGCGTAGAGTTCGCAGCCGTTTTCCCAACTACTCCACCTGCATTTTGAACTATTGCATCAATAGGTTCCTTTATTTCTTCGACTGCTTTTCTTACAGAATTTGCATCCGTAACATCCCCAATAACAATTGCAAAAATCTTTTTCCCCGTTTTCTCCTCAAGGTCCTTTTTTGCTGCCTCTGCTCTCGCACGATTTCTGCAAAAAAGAATTACCTTTCTTGTTTCTTTTTTCAATGCTAACTGTCGGGCAGTCTCTTTCCCAAGCCCAGCATTTGCTCCGGTTATCAAGATACTTTCGTTCATGTTTTTCTCCTTCTTAGGTTGTTAATTACTTGCGGAATGGAGCAACCCGACAGGCAGTTGATGATGGCCGCTCAGCGGGGCCTGAGCCGCCTGGACGCCCGCCGCAGTGAGCACGAGCTTCTTACCTGGGGCCATCCCGGCATTGAGCAGTAGGAAATCGACCGGCCGACCTCGCTTGACCAGCTCGGCGAGCGCGATCGAATGTTCCATGGGCGTCTCCGTGGTGAAGGGTGAAGGTCGTGCTGGTTTTCCTTCGAACCGATCCATGTTGTCTCCTGTGTTTATCTGTCTTGAAGTATTACGAACGCTAGAGTACGATAAGCACAGAGACAATGCAAGGAATTTCGTACGCTATGGTAACTAATCTTTCTAAGCGCCCCCGAGGACGTCCAAAAGGCTTTATCCCCGACGAAGCACTCGACCGTGCCGTTGAGATGTTTTGGGAGCATGGGTATGAAGGAGTCGACGTGGATCGGATCGCGCACGCCGTTAACGTCACCAAACCCGCGCTATACCGGGCCTTCGGAGACAAGTCCACCCTGCTGCTCAAGGCGGTCGAGCGCTATGCGCTGACGTATGGAACTCCCAGAATGGCAGCATTTCAAGCGGAGCCGGACATCCACAAAGCCGTAACCGCCTTTTGCGAGGCTACCGTCGACTCCTGTACTGGCGAGGCTCGCAACGGCTGCATGATGGCCGCTGCTGCGCTGGGACAGTCGGAGCGGGTAACGGAGATCCGTTCCCGGCTCAAGAAGGGCCTGACCGGATCCGCTGATATTTTCGCGAAACGTTTCGAGCGGGAGATGAAGGCGGGGCGCCTGACTCGCACACCCTCTGCCGAGGTGCGAGGCCGTTTGCTCGTTGACTTGCTGCAGGGTTTGCAGCTTCGCGCCAAGGTTGGTATCACTCGCGAGCAATTGCTGGAAGACGCCCGAAGTTATGTGCCCCTGATTCTTGGCAAGTAAATCTAACGCACTTCTCGGGGGAATGCGTCTGGACGAGTGCCAAATCGCCAACGCACTTAACGACGCCGACTACTCCCGGAATGTCGTCATGGCGACTGGAATCCTGGCTTTTGAGGGCTCTGGTCGAATTACTTTCCGCTTGGACGCCGCTCATTCCCTGGTTCCTCCGCCGCTGCGGACGAGGGACCGGGGGCACCCGGCCGCTCATGCTGGGTTGGAGGCCCGGGGCTGAAGCCCTCGTTTCTGTGTGCTCTTTGTTCAGGGGCATGAATGCCCCTGCTCCCTCCGTGGAGACCGGATACGGCGCATGCTCATCGGTCGCCGCGGCGACCGCGATGGATGGGGCACAGGGACTTTTGGGGACTGCCGGCGGGATGGGGACGTGGGCGCAGGGCGAGAAGATTGCCGTCCTTCCTTGGTTTTCATCTTGACAATCGAGAGGAGCGATTGTAACCTCTTGTCTATCAAGAGGAGCGGCGCGGAATGGGCCAGAGAGATGTGGTGCAAGGCACGCTGGAGATGATGATCCTGAAGACTCTGGCGCTGGAGTCTCTGCATGGCTACGGTGTTGCGCTGCGCATCGAGCAGGTGAGTCAAGGCGTGTTCCGCGTGAATCCCGGTTCGCTTCTGCCTGCACTGGCGCGGATGGAACGTGCGGGCCAGATCAAGAGCGAGTGGCGCCCCAGCGAGAACAACAGGCGAGCCAAATACTACATACTCACCGCGCGTGGGCGGAAAGCGCTCTCCACGGAGGCCGAAAGCTGGAGCCGGCGGATCTCTGCCATTGCCCGCATCATGGAGGCCTGATCCGCTCATTGCGGAGGATTTCTCAGATGGATCGATTGACCAATGTCGTGGCTGGGTTACGCTCGCTCTTTTGCAGCCGCCGGATCGAGAGCGAGCTGGACGAAGAGCTCGAGAGCTTCATTGAAGCATCCACCGCGGAAAAAATCAGCAGAGGAGTTTCGGCCCGGGAAGCTGCCCGCGCGGCGCGCGTTGAGATGGCAAGCAGCAATGCCGTGAAGCATCGAATCCGTGCCGCGGGATGGGAAGCAGGAATCGAGTCCTTCTGGAAAGACGTCCGGTACGGTGTTCGCAGATTATGGCGCAGTCCCGGCTTCACAATCTTCGCGGTGCTCGCGGTCACGATCGGGATTGGAGCGAATACCGCGATCTTCAGCATCGTCGAAGCGGTGCTGCTTCGTTCACTGCCGTTTCCCGAGCCGCAGCGGCTGGTGCATTTGACTGCCGACATGGCAGGAACAGGAGTACGCGACATCGGTTTTTCGCTGCCTGAACTGGAACAGATCCGAGCCCAGGCCGGGGTCTTTGAAGATGTCAGTCCCGCGTGGCCGATGGATGGCAATCTTACCGGCACCGACAAGCCGTCTCGCATTGAAGCCATTGCGTTGGGCACGAGCTACTTTGGGATGCTGGGGACTCGACCAGTTCTGGGCCGTCTTTTCGTTGCTGACGACGGCATTCCCTGGATGTCAGAAAACACGGTGATCAGTTACGGGGCCTGGAGGCGGCTCTTCGCTTCGGACCCGAAGATCCTGGGGCGCAAGATTCACCTGGACTACGATCCGTATATCGTTGTCGGTGTGCTGCCGCCCGAGTTTCATCACCCCGGCTTCACACTGCAGGGCGAGCCCGACTTTTTTCTGACGGGCAGCTTCAGAGGCGGAGCCTTTCCGCAACACCCCACGCAAACAGGATGGAGGATGTTCCCCGGAGCGATATGCCGGCTCAAAGCCGGCGTCAATATCGAACAGGCACAGTCTCGGCTGGAGGCATTTGCCGCGGAAACCGGGCGGCAATATGCCAAGGATTATCCGGCATCTTCGGGATGGAAGCCGCGCATAGAGCCGCTTCAGCAGCATCTCGCAGGGGACTCGCGAACCATTCTTCTTGTGATGGAGGGCGCGGTGATGCTTGTCCTGCTGCTGTGCTGCACTACCATCGCCAACTTGCTGCTGGCCCGCAGCACGGTGCGCCGCAGAGAATTTGCGCTGCGGACGGCGCTGGGAGCTTCGTCCGCAAACCTCATCCGCCAACTCCTGCTGGAAAGCTCGTTGATCGCGATTGCGGGTGCTGCCGGCGGCATTCTGCTTGCGCTGTTTCTTACGCCGTTGATCGTGAATTCTGCGCCGTTCTCTCTGCCCCACGTGAATCGCTTCGGGATCAACGGCACGGTTCTGCTGTTTACGTTGGCGGCATCGATCGGCACGGCTCTCGTCTGTGGTCTGGCGCCATCTTTTCGGGTCGTGCGTTGCAACACGGTTGAGGCTCTCAAGGAAGGGGGAAGCGCCATCAAAGGCGATTCCTCGGGCGCGCGCCTGCGCAACTTGCTTGTCGCAGGGCAGTTTGCTGTTTCTCTTGTTCTGCTCATCGGAGCGGCACTTATGTGTCGAACTCTTTTGCTGGTCTTGCATGTCGATGCGGGGTTCAACCCGCACCATGTATTGACGGGCAGCATCTGGCTGCCACCGCCGGGCGATCCCACGGCACGAAGGTACGCCGATCCCGAGGCACGCAGCATCTTTGTGAGGAAGCTGCTCGATGAGATGAAGAAGATCCCAGGTGTGGAAACAGCAGCCGTTGCCACCGGAGACGCGATACCCCTGGTGGGCTGGAATTCTTCACCTTTTGGCGTGGAAGGCAGACCGGACGGTCAAGGGGATGGACTCTCCGCCCAGATGACTTCCGTCAGTCCGGAATACTTTCAGGTGCTCGGGGCTCGTCTGCTCGCGGGCCGAACGTTCACCGCTGCGGACGATCACGGCCTGCGGGTGGCATTGATCAACGAAACGATGGCCAACACGCTTTGGCGAGACCAGAGTGCCGTCGGCAAACGCATTCGGACTGGGCCTGCGGAATCGCCTCAGTGGTGGGTCATCGTTGGGATCGTCAACGACATCAAGGCGGACGGCCTCGATAAGCCGACTCTGCCCCATCTCTATTTCCCCATCTATCAGCGGTCGGACTATGCTCTGTCGGTGTTCCTCCGCACGGCCACGCGTCCCGAGGCGCAAACGGCGGCCCTCGAACGTGCTGTACGGACCGTCGACCCGGATCTTTCTGTGTTTGCCATGCGCAGTATGGACGACGTGATTTCATCCGTTACCGGGACCAGGCGATTCATGTTGCTTTTGCTGGCCGGCTTCGTCGCCGTGGCTTTGGGGATGGCTTTGATGGGCGTAACCGCTGTGACCCTGTTCGCGGTAACGCAGCGGACTCAGGAAATTGGAATTCGCATTGCCCTGGGCGCGAGCCGCCGCAATGTCCTTGCCCTGATCCTCCGGCAGGGAAACCGGCTCACGCTCTGGGGTGCTGCGGCAGGAATCGTTGGCGCATTTCTGCTCACCCGATTTCTCTCGAGCTTCCTCTACCGCACTTCACCGATCGAACCGGTTGTCTTTGTGTTCGCCACCGTGTTTCTGGTTGGCGGATCTCTGTTGGCCTGCTACTTCCCTGCGCGCAGAGCGGTCAGGATGGATCCAATGACGGCTTTGCGGAAAGAATAGCCGAACAAGTCCGCCCACCCATCGCAAAAGACGCGATGGATGGGGCACAGGGCTGTTTTTCGACTGCTGGCGGGACGGCGGCGTGGACGGCGCCGCGATAGAGGCCTGGAACGTGCGACAATCCAGAGAAATGGCCTCCATACGCAAGCCTGTGATCGTGCGCAAGTTCTCCCGGGACTGGTGTGCCGGATACGCGGGCGCGGCCTTCGGCCAGGATGCCGCCGAGCTTGAAATCCTCGATCAGTCGGGCAAGGTGCTGCGCATTGGCTGGGACCAGATCAAGTGGGTCTGCTACGTGCGCGACTTCCCATCGCAAACCAGCGACCAGGCCAACCCCGAGCGACTTCTGCAAAAACGGTTTTCGATCCGCCCACGGACCGCCGGAATCTGGCTGCGCATGACCCTCGGCGATGGAGAGGAGAT
This sequence comes from uncultured Acidobacteriaceae bacterium, assembly GCA_963765025.1. Classification (GTDB taxonomy): domain Bacteria; phylum Acidobacteriota; class Terriglobia; order Terriglobales; family Acidobacteriaceae; genus Telmatobacter. The sequence continues at coordinate 6,422 of CAVXVM010000147.1, forward strand.
TGAAGGCCTCGCCGCCAACGACCGTTCGCTGATTGAAGGCGCCGGCCTGCTGATTACGCCGCCTGACACGCGCTCGAACACGCAGCGGATTTATGTGCCGCGCCAGGCCATCGTTTCGCTTGAAGTGGTGAGCTTGATCGGCGTGGCCACGAGGCGCCGTGCTGAAGCGGCAACCCGGGAGAAGGAATTGGAGCTTTTCCCTGCGGAGCCTGAGGGCTGAGGCGTCAATTTGCGACGCGGGTCGAATTCGACGCGTGGGAGCGTTGCCCCCGGACGCAGCCTTTAGCCCTTGCCCTCACTCTGCGCCAGACGCACCTTGACCAGCCGTTTGATGAGCGCTGTCGGCAGTGCCTTGTCTGTCTCGAACCGGACCGTTCCCTTCGATGTGGGATAGCCTGCGAGTTCTTCTTTGCACTCTTCCATCGCCGCCGCAGTGGGAAAAAGGCTGTAATGATCTTTGAATGCCGCGTACCACACCAGCACTTTCTTGTGCTTGAACGCCGGCATGCCGTAGCTGATGACTTCGGTCGCCTCGCGGGGCAACACCGAGCGGATGGTCGCGCGCATCTTCTTCAATGCGGCGCGGCCGGGTTCGGGAGCGCGGTCAATATACTCGTCCACGGTCTTCGCGGGAGAGCCCATGGTTTTTCGCGGGCTGGTAATGGCGGATTTCTTTTTCATCCCGTCGATTCTAGTGCCGATCTGAAGCTTCAGGAGCCGATCGGGCTGGTCCTGTACCACTCCACCGTGCGCCGCAGGCCTTCTTTGAAGTCAACTGTGGGCGCATAGCCGAGCAACTTTTTCGCCTGGCCGATATCCGCCAGTGAGTCGCGAATGTCGCCTGTGCGCGCCTCGGCATGAAGCGGTTCGCCGCTGTAGCCGATCAGTTCTTTGAGAATCGCGAAGGTTTGGTTCAAGGTGCACCGCTCGCCGGTGGCCAGGTTCATCATTGCGCCCGCAACCTTCTCTGCCGGGGCTGCGGCTGCGAGCAGGTTGCCCTGGACCACGTTGTCGATATAGGTAAAATCGCGGCTTTGCTCGCCATCGCCAAAGATGGTTACCGGCTCCCCGTTCAGCATTCTGCGGCAAAAAATTGCCAGAACGCCGGAATAGTGCGAAGTGGGATCCTGGAAAGGGCCAAATACGTTGAAGTAGCGCAGGACCACCGTTTCAAGCCCATAAACGCGATAGAAAGAGCGCAGATAATGTTCTCCGGCCAGCTTTGCAACGGCGTATGGCGTAATCGGGTTGGGGAGCATGCCCTCATGCTTCGGCAGTTGGGGCGAGTCGCCATAGGCAGCCGAGGATCCGGCATAAATCACGCGCCGAACGCCGGCCGCGCGGGCCGCAACCAGCAGGTTCAAGGTCGCGTCAACGCAGCTCACATTGGTCGCAACAGGATCGGCTACCGATCGAGGCACCGACGCCAGCGCAGCCTCGTGAAACACAATCTCAACGCCCGCGCATGACCTGGCGCAAACCGCCGGATCGGCAAGGTCGCCCTCGATAAATTCCATCTGCTCAAGGCCGATCAGGTTTTCCCGTCGGCCCGTGATCAGGTTGTCGACACCCCGAACAGTCTCACCCCGAGCCAAAAGCGCCGCCGCAATCGAGCGACCGATAAACCCGGCGGCTCCCGTAACCAGATACTTCGCCAATGTGTCCTCCAACTTTAGAAAAAGGGGCCCGAACCAACGTAACCTGTACCTGCTCTCGTTAGGATACTATCGACGGCCCGGATCGTTCGAGATTGCGCTTTCTGAATCTCCTTTACAATCTTCACCATTGGCACTTGAAACTTCAGCTGCCTTGAACGGCTGATGCGGGAATTGAATACACGCGAGGCACGCGTCGTCCGGCGCTGGATCGCTGATCGAAAGGGATGCATATCATCAGTAATGTATTGTTGTGGGTTCGGATATGACACTGCTGCTCGCCACTTTCGCGGAGCCTGAGCACTTTTCCCTCGCGGAAAAGCTGCTCTTCGCGGCAATGGCCGCGGCCTCGGCCTTCATCTTCGGTCGCCGCTTCGCCGCCGTGCTCGGCAAGATTTTTAAGTCAAAAAAAGACCCCAGCTTCCACCTCTTCCCCATTGGCCCGCGCATTCGCGACTTCGTCTGGGAGGTCCTTTTGCAAGCCAAAGTCATCCGGCAGCGACCGCTTGCGGGCCTCGCTCATGCCTTTGTCTTCTGGGCATTCCTCGCCTTCGCCTTGGTCACGCTGAATCACTGTGCAGCGGTTTTCGGGCTTGGCTTTCTCGATCCTGCCGGCGCCCTCGGGCGTTTCTACTTCTGGTTTGCCGCGGTCTTTGCGCTGGCCTGCGCAGTCGGCATCTTCGCGCTCTTCGTGCGCCGATTTTTCATCCGACCCAAATGGCTCGGGCTGCATCTCTCCTGGGAATCCGGCTTCATTGCCCTGCTGATCTTTGTCCTGATGGCCACCTACCTGGCCTCCTTCTTCGTTTCCAATGCGGGAACGCCCGCTCGGGTCCTCTGGTGGGTGCACACTCTCGCCTTGCTCACCTTCCTGCCCATCATTCCTTACACAAAGCACCTGCATCTGCTGCTCAGCCCGGTTACTGTCTTTCTCTCTCGCGGCAGCTTCTCGCAGATTCCCCCGCTCTCTGGCGATGAAGACTTCGGCCTCGTGGCCGGAACCGACCTAACACAACTCGTCAGCCTGCAGGCCTACTCCTGCGTGGAGTGCGGACGCTGCACGGAGCATTGCCCCGCCGCCAACACGGGCAAGCTGCTCAACCCCAAGGAAATCATTCTCGGACTCCGCGACTACTTGAACGAACTCGGTCCCCAATCCGATCAGCCTCTGCTCGGCAAATACAACTCGCAGGAAGCTGCCTTCCAGTGCACCACTTGCGGCGCATGCGAATTTCAATGCCCGGTCGGCATCGAGCACGTGCCCATTCTCATCGGCTTGCGACGAGGGGCGGTCAACACCGGCGAGTGGCAGGACGATCACGGCTCCAAACTTTTTCTCGCGCTGGAGCGCGGGTCAAACTCGTTGGGCATCAGCCCCACCGAGCGTGACAAATTTATTGAGAAGCAGCAGCTACCCCTCTTTGACGGCACGCAGGAGTATTGCCTGTGGTTGGGCTGCATGGGCGGATACGATCCCAAAGGCCGCGAAATCGTCGCTGACTTCGCCCTCGTGATGAACTACCTGGGCACAAGCTACGGCGTCCTGCGCAAGGAAAAATGCACTGGCGATCCCGTCCGCCGTCTCGGCAACGATCTTCTCTTCCAGCAACTGGCTGAAGAAAACCTCAAGGCTCTCGCGCAAAACAAGGTCAAGAAAATCGTCACCATCTGTCCGCACTGCGTCCGCACCATCCAGGAGGACTGGAAGGAGTACGGCACACCACCCGAGATCGAGCACCACAGCGAATTTCTCGCACGCTTTGCCCATAAGCTGCCGGGTGCCCCCGGTCCCTCGCCTTTGGGGACCGGGGATCGATCAACTCACGCACCTTCAGAAAAAGAAAAGATTGTCTTCCACGATCCCTGCTACCTCGGCCGCTACCGCGACATCTACGACGAACCGCGCACCATTGCAGCTCTCGCTGGCGACCTGGTGGAAGCTCCGCGCAATCATGAGCGCAGCTTCTGCTGCGGCGCCGGTGGCGGCCTCGCTTTCCTGGGAGAAGAATCGGGCGAACGCGTCAGCAACGTGCGCGCTGCGGAACTCGCTGCCACTGGCGCGACGACCATAGCTGCCGCATGCCCATTCTGCAACTCCATGTTCCGCGACGCCCTCGCGGCCCAGGGAGACTCCGCCCCGCAACTCCTCGACATTGCCCAGATTGCCGCTCGCGGTCTGCCCGCGGCGAATCCCGTACCGAACAACAGTTAGAATTGACGCGAGTCCTTCACCATGAAAATCATCGTTGCTATCAAACAAGTTCCAGACCGCGAATCTCAAGTCCGCATCGATGACTCCGGCAAAGGTATTGTCGAGTCGGACCTGCAGTACGCCATGAACGAGCCCGACGCCCACGCCCTTGAGGAAGCTCTGCAACTCAAGGAGAAGGCCGCAGCCGGCGGCGAGGTCGTGGTGCTCACTGCGGGCCCGGAGTCCGCGGGAACCGTGATCCGCGAAGCTCTTGCCAAGGGAGCCGACCGAGCCATTCATATTCTTTGTGATGATCTGGCCACACGCGATGCTCTCTCAGTTGCTCGCCTGCTGGCTGCCGCCGTAAAGGAAGAGAGCCCCGACCTGCTCCTCGCCGGCCTGCAATCGGAAGATCTCGGCTACGGCCAAACTGGCGTCATCGTCGCTGAGCTCCTCGGCCTGCCCCACGCCACGCTGATTCTCAACGTGGAGAAAACCGACACCGGTGTGCGGGTGAAGCGGGAGCTTGAGGAAGGCTGGTTCCAGTCGATCGATCTGCCTACGCCTGCCGTCCTCACCATCCAGTCCGGGGGCAACAAGATCCGCTACGCAACGCTGATGGGCATCAAGCGCGCCAAGACCAAGGAGGTGCGCCAGATTGCCGCTTCTTCGCTCGCTGCCGACGCGGCCGCCGTCGTTGTGCTCGACAAAATCTCTCTGCCTACAAAGAAAAAATCCACGCAAATGCTCGCCGGCACTCCCAAGGAAGCCGCAGCGGCTCTGGTTGAAAAGCTCAGACTCGAGGTGCACGTGCTATGAGCGGAATTCTGGTTGTACTTGAACAGCGTGCCCAAAAATCTCTGGCCCGCATCAACTGGGAAGCGCTCACGGCTGCATTGCGCCTCGGTCCGCCGGCCTCTGTCGCAGCTGTCATTCTCGGTGCTGACACCCAGGCCGCCGCGGCAGAGATCGCAGCCAAAGCGCCTTCACGGGTCATCTCAGTTCAGCACCCGTTGCTTGCTCCCTACACGGCGGATGGAACCGTCGCGGCTTTGCAACAACTCATCCAGTTCGAAAACCCGGACTACGTGGTTTTTCCCCACACGTATCAGGTCCGCGACTACGCTCCCGCGCTTGCAACCCGTTTTGACCAGGTGCTCATCAGTGACGTCACTGCCATCGCCGAAGGCCCGGTCTTTACTCGCCAGATGATGCAGGGCCGCCTCAACGGCAGCTACCGGCACACGGGCTCGGGTGCTTGTTTCCTTTCAGTGCAGGCTGGCGCTTTTCCGGCGGAGTTGCCCGCGGCCGGCACGGCAGTCATCGAGCAATTCTCGCCAGCCATTGATGCCGCGCAGATCCGCACCACCCCCGGTGAGCCGTACCGCGCTGCCGCGCAGGCCGTCGATCTCTCATCGGCGCAGCTCATTGTTGGCGTAGGGCGCGGAATCAAGTCCCAGGACAATCTGCCCATCGTGCAGGAGTTGGCCACGGCACTCGGCGCGGAGCTTGCCGCGTCGCGTCCCATCTGCGATAGCGGCTGGCTGCCCCTGGAGCGCCAGGTGGGCAGCTCCGGACAGACGGTCGCGCCCAAACTCTACATCGCCGCAGGCATCTCGGGAGCCATCCAGCACCTGGTCGGCATGAAGGCTTCGCAATGCATTGTCGCGATCAACAAAGACGCCGATGCACCGATCTTTGAAGTTGCCGACTACGGCATTGTCGGCGACCTCATGGAAGTTGTCCCGGCGTTGACCGCGGCAGTCAAAGCGGCGAAACAATAATCTTCCGTCGAACGCTCCACTGCCAAGCAGATCACGAACTGTAGTCGCGCGATTTCCAGAAGACCGTGCGATCGATCTCGGCTATCCGCGTGCGTCCTGTCAGGGCCATTGCGGCTTCCAGTTCGGTCCTCAGAATCCTCACCACATCCCGCACTCCATCCGGCCCTGAAACAGCCAGGCCGTACAGGTAGGGCCTACCAATCAGCACCGCCGAAGCCCCATACGCCAATCCCTTCAGCACATCGGTCCCGCGCCGGATTCCTCCATCGAACAGCACGGGCACGCGCCCTGCCACGCGATCCACCACAGCAGGCAGCACCTCAATGGTCGCCGGCTCCGTATCGAGCACCCGTCCACCGTGATTCGAGACAATGATGGCCGTGACGCCCCGCTGCACCGCCTCGTTTGCATCGTCAGGATTCAGAATTCCCTTCAGCACAATCGGCGTCTTTGCGATCGATTGAATCCACTCGAGGTCGTTCCAGTTAAAATGCCTTCGCGACCGCCCGCGCGCTCCCGGCGACGCATCGATCCCGAGATTCGGAAACGGCAGCTTCGGCATCTGCGCAGCCACGCGCTCTTCGCGGTTCCGCGCAAACGCCAGCGGATTGTCGGCCGTGATCACCATCGTCTTGCAACCCGCCGCCTCCGCCCTCTCAATCAGCGCGCGCGTCACGCCCCGGTCGTCATCCACATAAAGCTGAAACCAGATCGGCGTCGACGCTGCCCTGCAAATCTCTTCGATGCTGCGGTTTGAGTTGGTGCTCGCCACCAGGATCGCCTTGGCCGCCGCGGCGCCTTGCGCCGTCGCCACCTCGCCCTCAGGATGAGCCAGTTGATGCGAAGAAGTGGGCGCCAGCAGAATGGGATGCTCGAGCTTGAGCCCAAGCAAGTCGCAGCTTGTGTCGATCTTCGTAACATCCACCAAAACGCGCGGCTTGAGTTGCAATCCATCCAGCGCGGAACGATTGCGCCGAAGCGTAATTTCATCCGCCGAGCCGCCGTTGAAGTACTCCCACCCACCAACCGACAACCTTCGCTTCGCCGCCGCTTCGTAGTCGGAGACCGAAACCAACGGCAAATCCGTCGCGGCCAGGCTACGAGTCTCCGCGCTGCTCGCCTGCGCTGCTTCGCTCTCCGCTGCATAGGCGCTCTTTCCGGAGATGCTCAGGGCAGCTGCGCCCAAAAGACTCGCCTTGAATGCTTCTCTTCTGTCCATGGAATTTGCTCCTCCAGTTGCGCCAAAAACCGCTCGCACATGAACGCATCTTTGTTGCTCCATGTTTGTATCACGGCCCGCATCGAGCTCGACACCATTTGCGCCCGCATACCTCCACGCGCTATTGTTCGTTGTTTGCTGCACTGTGGCGCGCAAACGGGGGCAACTGGATGATCCTTCCTGAAACTTATCAAACCGCACTGTTTCTCATGATCCTGAGCATGCTGTGCTGGGGGTCGTGGGCGAACACGCTCAAGCTCTGCCCCGGTTACCGCTTCCAGCTCTTCTATTGGGACTACGCCATCGGCCTCGCTGCTGCTGCCATCGTCTGGGGCCTCACCGCCGGAAGCCTCGGCCACTCCGGGCCCTCGTTCATCGCGGATGTGGCAAGTGCTCCGCTCAGCGCCATCCTCTTCGCCGTCGCCGGAGGAGTTGTCTTCAACATCGCCAACCTGCTGCTGGTGGCCGCGATCGATGTGGCCGGCCTCGCTGTGGCCTTCCCAGTCGGCATCGGCCTGGCTCTTGTGGTTGGCGCTGTTTCGAGCTACATCTTCTCGCCCGCCGCCAATCCGCTTTACCTTTTTGGCGGGGTCGGGCTGGTGGTCGTCGCCATCGTGCTCGACGCGGCCGCTTATCGCAAACGCGAAGCCACCGCGAAGGCCACCACCACGCGCGGCATCGTCCTCTCACTCGTCGCCGGACTGCTCATGGGCGGCTGGTATCCCATCGCAACCCACGGGCTGGGCAACGCTGCACACTCCGGCCCCGGACCCTATGCCATCGCCTTCTACTTTGCCATCGGCGTACTGCTCTCAACCATTCCCGCCAATCTTCTGCTCATGGCCAAGCCGCTCGACGGCAAGCCGCCCGTCGATGGCTCCGGCTACTGGCGCGCGCCGTTCGGTTGGCACCTGGCCGGAATTGCCGGCGGCGCTATCTGGTGCGTCGGCGGCGTTGCCAACTTTGTCGCCTCGGTCGCGCATTTGGCCAAGCCCATTGGCCCCGCTGTCAGCTACTCCATTGGCCAGGGAGCCACCATGATCTCCGCCTGCTGGGGCGTCTTTGTCTGGCAAGAATTTGCGGGTGCTCCACGCTCCGCAAAAATCCTTTTGTTTTTCATGTTCGTATTTTTCCTGTTGGGCCTCGGCGCCGTCGCGATGGCTCCGCTCTACTAAACTTGGGTACGACATGAAGACATCTGGCAAACCCATCGTCGTCGTCGGCAGCATCAACATGGACCTGGTGGCCCACACCCGCCAGATCCCTGTTCCAGGGCAAACTGTCATCGGCACGGCCTTTGATACCACCCCCGGCGGCAAGGGCGCGAATCAAGCTGTCGCTGCTGCGCGCCTGGGCTACTCCGTTCACATGGTCGGCGCGGTTGGTGAAGACGTCTTCGGCCAGGCGTTGCTCGACAATCTCGCCAAGGCAGGCGTCGATGCCACAGCCGTCGCGCGCGTCTCGGGGCCTTCCGGTGTCGCTCCCATTCTCATAGACGAGAAGGGCCAGAACAGCATCGTCGTCGTTCCAGGCGCAAACGCAAAAGTCGACGCGGGTGTTGTCGATCGTCAATCAGCGCTCATCCGCTCGGCCGGTATGGTTCTCTGCCAGCTTGAGCTGCCCATCGCCACAGTTAGCCATCTCCTGGCAGTCTGCGCAGAGGCTGGCGTGCCCGTAATGCTCGACCCCGCTCCTGCCGCGCCGCTGCCGGACGCCGTCTTTCGTCAGGTTTCCTGGTTCACGCCTAACGAAACTGAGGCTGCATTTTTCCTCGGCAATTCCTCCGCTGCTGAAGAGGCGGCGAAGCACCTCCTTGAAAAAGGCCTCAAAGGCGTAGTCCTCAAGCGTGGCGACGAGGGCGCTTATGTGAGCGTTGCTGGTGGCAAGGCCGACTGGGTGAAGGCGTTTAGGGTGAAGGCTGTCGACACCGTCGGGGCCGGCGACTGCTTCAACGGGGCCTTCGCCGTCGCGCTGCTTGAAGGCAACGATCCATTCGCCGCGGCGCGCTTTGCCTCCGCCGCCGCGGCCATCTCCGTCACCCGTGCCGGCGCTCAAGCTTCAATGCCCACTCGCGCCGAGGTGGACGCTTTTCTCGCCGCGCACAAATAGGCCCACGCGGCCGCGGCGCACCAAAGAAAGGAACTGATTCAAATGCTCGGTATCGTCAGCCCCCGCATTGTGAGTGCCCGCATCGTGAGTGTTGGTCTGGTGGCATGCGCACTCGCACTTGCAGCCACTGCGCAGGACACGCAATACCCACCCCAGGGCCAGCTAATCCCCGCGCCTGACTGCACCTTCCAGTACCGCACCTGGGGCAGCATTCCGCAGCTTGGTTGCGCTCCGAACGCACACGAGCGCTGGCTTCTCGATATCGAGCATTGGCGCGCCGAGCGCCGCATCCGCACCGCTTTCGATCCATCGCGCTACGAATTGCCGGCGTTCCAATGGACCCAATCCAGTTTCATCCAGCCACAGATGATGGTCCAGGACCGCTACTTCTATGACCCCGTCACGGGCCGCTACACCGTCGACCGCTATCTCGACGATCTCGAAAAACGCTACGGCGGCATCGATGCCGTGCTCATCTGGTCCACTTATCCAAACATGGGCATCGACGACCGAAACCAGTTGCAGATGGTCGAGTCCATGCCCGGTGGCGTTGAAGGCGTTCGCCAGATGGTCGCCGACTTCCACCGCCGAGGCGTCCGCGTCCTCTTCCCCATGATGATGTGGGACGAGGGCACTCGCGCGCCCGACCAGCCCTGGCCCGACGCCATTGCCGCGCTCATGAAGGCCATCGACGCCGACGGCATCAACGGCGATACGCAGGACGGAGTGCCACTTGGTTTTTCGATCGCTGCCGACAAGATCGGCCACCCGCTCGTGTTTCAGCCGGAGGGCGGCCCCTCAGACGAAGCACTCAGTTGGAACGTGATGACGTGGGGCCAGTACAACTTCCCCTTCACCCCCATGGTGGACCGGTACAAGTGGCTTGAGACGCGCCACATGGTCAACATCAGCGACCGTTGGAACCAGGACAAGACCAGCGACCTGCAATTTGCCTTCTTCAACGGAGTGGGCTGGGAGAGTTGGGAAAATGTCTGGGGCATCTGGAACGGCATCAATCCCCGCGACGCTGAGGCCACGCGGCGTGTGGCCGCGATGGAGCGCGGAGTTGCGCCCTTCCTCGTGAGCCCCGAGTGGGAACCGCACTATCCCATGCACAACTACGGCGTCTTCTCGAGCCGCTGGCCGCTTGGGCAGCAGACGGTGTGGACCCTCGTGAACCGCAATGGCTTCGACTTCAAAGGCCGTCAGATGAGCGTGCCTCTCACGGCCGGCATGCGCTACTTCGATCTCTATCACGGCACCGAACTGAAGCCCGAGACCGAGGGCAACTTCGCAGTGCTGAGCTTCGACATTGAAGCAAATGGATACGGTGCTATTCTCGCGACTCCAAGCGAGCCCAGCGACGCAATCAAGACGCTCATGCGGCGCATGGCGGAGTTGACAAAGACTCCGCTCGATTCTTTCTCGCACGCGCCGTCTGTCTTGCCGCAAACGATCGTCGACATTCCCGCAACGCAACCGGCAGAAAGCGCTCCTGCGGGCATGATCCGTATTCCCGGCGGCGGGTTCGTCTTCACGGTGCAGGGCACTGAGATTGAAGGCAACGCAAAAGACGGTGTCGACGTGCAATATCCATGGGAAGACTCGCCCCGCCGCTTCCACGAACACGAGATGACCATGGCCCCCTTCTACATAGACAAGTTTCCCGTCACCAACGCTCAGTTCAAGCAGTTCCTCGATGCTACGCACTACGCGCCGCGTGACGCGATCAACTTTTTGCGCGACTGGACCAACGGAGCCTTCCCCGCGGGCTGGGACAACCGCCCCGTCACCTGGATCTCGCTTGAAGATGCACGCGCCTACGCAAAGTGGGCTGGCAAGCGCCTGCCTCATGAGTGGGAGTGGCAAATGGCCGCGCAAGGCACAGACGGCCGGAATTTTCCGTGGGGCAACGCGTGGGAATCCACGGCTGTTCCCGTTCCGCAAACGGGCCGCGTAATGACCGGACCCGACCCGGTTGACGCGCATCCGCAGGGCGCCAGCCCCTACGGCGTGATGGACATGGTGGGCAACGTCTGGCAGTGGACTGATGAATTCTCAGGACGAGCACACCCGCGCCGCCATCCTGCGCGGTGGCGAATACTACCGTCCGCAGGGCTCGCTCTGGTACTTTCCGCAAGCCTTCCCCAACTACCAGCACAGCAAGCTGCTGCTCATGGCTCCCGGCTACGATCGCTCCGGCGGCGTGGGCTTTCGCTGCGTGCGCGACGCACAATAGAAGTTCTTCACGCGTGCGATCAGCCCCTGGCCGCGGTCAGTAGACATCGAGAACGCCCGCAGGTCTTCACGCCGCCGGCGGCTGCGCACTGCGAATCAGCAATACCGGAATACGCGCCAGCTTCACCAGCTTCTCGGTAATCGACCCGAACACGAGCGGATGCCAACCGGTGACGCCGTGCGTTGAAACCACCATCATGTCGATGCGTTTGGTCGTAATCAGATTCAATACGCTCCCGACCACATCGTTGCTGACTTCAATGCTCGAACTCGCCTTGATTCCCCTGCCGGCAAGCGCGGACTTTCGTACCACAAACTGCCGTTCCGCCTCTTTCTTAGCTTCGGCCGCAAATTCCGCTTCAGGAACGAAGTCTGCAATTTTGGTTGCGGTGAACATTGGAATCACATGCACAAGGTGGATTTCTGCATGAAGTTGCTTGGCAAGCGCCGAAGCCTGCCTCAATGCCGCTTCTGACGAAGCACTGAAGTCAATCGGCACTAGAATCTTCTTTGGAACTAACTTGACGCCTTTTGCTCTTGGCATTGCATTCTCCTTGCCGAACCGTGGAGGGGCGGTGGCTCAAACCTCCCGGCCACAAACATAGTAATCCCGTTCTTGATGCCGCGCCGCTTGACTCACTCTTTACTCCCCAAGAAAAAGAGAGACAATGGACAGAATGACAACGCCAGAGGACCGGTTCGATTCGCACACAGGGCAACCCATCGATTCAACGACGGACTATTGCTCGAGTCGGCGCCGCTTCCTCCACCGTGCCTCCCTTTTCGCCGCGGCCGCGCTGTCCCGAACCGTGAAACCTGCCTTCGTTCGTGCGCAGCCCACCCCCCAAACCAGATCCGATTACCGCATCGAGATCGCTGAAATCGAGTGGGAGGTTTCGCCGAAAAAGAAAATCCGCACCGTCGCCTACGACGGGCAGATTCCCGGCAAAGTCCTTCACGTGACTGAAGGCAAGCCGGTCGCGATCGAGATCGTGAACCACCTTAACCGGGAAGAGATCGTTCACTGGCACGGCCAATGGATTCCGGTGGCGGCGGATGGCGCCATGGAAGAAGGCTCGCCGATGATTGCTGTGGGGGGCAGCACTTTGGTTCAGTTCACTCCGAAGCCGGCAGGCCTGCACTGGTACCACACGCACGCCATGGCCGGTCACGACCTGAAGCTCGGGCTCTTCACTGGACAGTCCGGCGTACTGCATGTTGCAGCGGCCAACGATCCCGGCAGCTACGATCAACAGCAGTTTATCGTGCTGCACGATTGGGAACCCTACTACTCGGCCAGCGGCGATGGCTCGCTGATGGTGATGTATGTCTGCGGCTCTATCAACGGCCGCATGCTTGGCTACGATGCGCCCATCCAGGTGCGCGAAGGCCAGCGCGTTCTTTTTCACATCCTCAACGCCAGCGCCACTGAGCCGCACTGGCTTTCGCTTCCCGGCCATCGCTTCAAGGTGCTTGCGCTCGATGGCGCACCTGTCGCGACACAGGCGTCCGTTGAAACTCTCCGGCTCGGCCCTGCCGAACGCGTGACCGCACTCGTGACCATGGACACGCCCGGCGTCTTTGTGCTCGGCGAACCGCGCGATGAATTTCGCAACGCCGGCATGGGCACGGTGGTCGAGTACGCCGGCCGTTCAAACAACCCTGTCGCCCCACGCGACGTCAAACTGCAATGGGACTATCGCGCCTTCGCCGATCCCAACCCCGTGGTCCATAAGCCTGACGTGATCATCCCGCTCGTCTTCACATCGCGCTTCAAAGGCCACGGCGCACTGGATCAGTGGATGATCAACGGCAAATCATGGCCGAATAGCGAGCCGATCAAACTCGCCTCCGGCCTGCGCCATCGTCTTGTCTTTGACAATCGCAGCACGGACGATCACCCGGTCCATCTGCATCGCCACAATTTCGAACTGGTCTCCGTGCGCGGCACAGCGCTCAGTGGCGTGCACAAGGATGTGGTAATTGTGGAAGCAGGAACAACCGTGGAGGCCGATCTTGTCGCGAACAACCCCGGAGACACGCTCTTCCACTGCCACCAGCAGGACCACATGGACTCGGGCTTCATGGCCCTGTTTCGCTACTCCTGATCTCGACCGACCGGAAAGGGTTGCTGTTTGAAACGGATCTCGCTTGCTCTCGTTGTGCTTGCCGCATTCATCCCCTTTGCGCGTGCACAGAACAACTACGAAATCCAGGTCTATGGCGCGGATACGGTCGCGCCCCGCACCACGATGGTCGAGCTCCACTCCAACTTCACTGCCGACGGGCAGAAGAATTTTGTCGGCGCCCAATATCCCGACAATCACGCTGAACACGAGACCATCGAAATCACGCAGGGGATCAACGACTGGTCTGAAGTGGGCTTCTACATTTTTACCAGCGAGCGCAGCGGGCAAGGCGTGCAGTGGGTTGGCGACCACATCCGCCCGCGTGTGCGCGTCCCGGAAAAATGGCGCTGGCCGGTAGGCGTCAGCCTCTCCACCGAAGTCGGCTATCAGCGCGCGCGCTTTGCGCCCGACACGTGGGACTGGGAGATTCGACCGATCGTCGACAAGACCTCGGGGCGCTGGTATTGGGCCGTGAATCCAGCTCTGGAGCGCGCATGGCATGGGCCTGACGTGAAACTTGGCATCGACTTTTCGCCGAGCGTGAAGGTGAGTTACGACTTTACCAAGAAGATCACCGGCGGCGTGGAGTACTACGCGGACTACGGCAGCATTACCAACATCGCGAGCCTGCACGACCAGCAACAGCAGATCTTCCCCGCGATCGATCTGAACGTGTCACCTGACTGGGAGTTCAACTTCGGCGTGGGCATCGGACCAACGGCGGCGACGGATCACTGGATCATCAAGTGCATTGTGGGACGGCGGTTTCAGTGGGGAAAGAAACGCTGATTTTTTTGTCGGATTCGATCCCCAGTCCCTCCGCCGCGGCGGACGAGGGACCGGGGGCACCCCGTCTGTTCCCTGTCCTGTCTTCGCTGCTCTGTCGCTACCCCACCAGCTCCAGCGCGCGGATTGTTTCTTTGCGCACTGTGAGGCGCTCGACGAGGTCGGTGCGGACTTCGTAGCCGCGGCCCGGTGTATCGGGAATCGCAATCTCGCCCGCAGATGAAACAACAACCTCCGGCTCGATGATGTCTTCGGTCCAGTAACGCGCTGAAGCAGAAACATCGCCGGGTAGCGTGAAGTTCTCAAGCGTTGAGAGCGCGATGTTGTGGCTGCGCCCAATGCCTGACTCGAGCATGCCGCCGCACCAGACCGGAATTCCCCGCTCATGCGCCGCATTATGCACTGCAATGGCTTCAGAGAATCCGCCCACGCGGCCCAGCTTGATGTTGATGATCTGGCAAGACTCCATCTCGATGGCGGCAAGCGCGTCTCTTCTATTTCTAATCGACTCGTCAAGACAGATGGGCGTATTGAGCCGCTTCTGCAGCATGGAATGGTAATAGAAATCGTCATGCCAGAGGGGCTGCTCGATCATGAGCAGGTCAAACGCGTCGAAGGCCACCAGGTGATCGGCATCGCGCAGTTTGTAGGCGGAGTTGGCGTCCACGCTGAGCGAGATCTCGGGCCAGCGGTCGCGCACTCGCTCTAGTACTTCGATATCCCAACCGGGCTTGCACTTCAGCTTGATGCGCTGATAGCCCGCCGCAAGCTCGCGCTCAATGGTGGCGAGCAGCTCGGGAATCGAGTTCTGAATGCCCAGCGAAACGCCGCAGGGGATGGTCTCTCGCACGCCGCCGATCAGGTTGGAAAGAGAGATGCCTTCGCGCTGTGCTTCAAGGTCCCAGATGGCATTTTCGAGCGCCGCCTTGGCCATGCGGTTTCCGCGCACCTGCTTGAAGATCTTGGGGCAATCGCCGCCGTGTTGGATGGGCTCGGCGGCCAGCATGGGACCGAGTTCCTGGGTAATGACAGCCCAGGCGCTATGGGTGCTCTCGGCTGAAAAATACGGATGCTCGCCCGCCGTGCACTCGCCCCAGCCAGTCAAACCTTCTGCATGCACCTCGATCAGCAGAATTTTACGGTTGCGAGTAATGCCGAAGCTGGTTTCAAAGGGGCGCACCAGCGGCATGTGGACTTCGCGCAGAATAATCGCATCAATTCTCATAATGTTTGTCGAACCTCTGGGAAAAATCTCATTCCAATTTCAGTCCAACTCAAGCTGCGTTTCGGGCCCAAGTTCGTAAATTCCGTTGCCTCGCTCATCTCGAGAGAAACCTATGACCGCCAGACCCTGTGAAAAAGCCTGCTGAAACTTCTTCCGATTCTCCAATTGAACTTCCAGGGCTTGTTCCCGCCCCGCTTCCGTTGCCTTCCACTGGTAGATGGAGGCCGGAACCTGGATTCGTTCTTCAATTGCGCGCGCGCTGGTTGCACACCCGGCAATGTGGGCCTCGACCCGGGGGGAATCGAGGAACCACTCTGCAATAAGGCGGTCTGTTGGCAAACCTGCCTGCAGTCGAGATGAGGATACACCATAGAAATCCACACGGTAGCTGCGAACGATGGCTCCCAGCCTGTGGATATTCAGAAAAGCATTCTTGATTTCGAGCGGATCAAATGTCCACTGCATGCGCCTTATTCCACGCGTTAGCGCTTCACGTCGCTGTTCCAGCTTGAGTTGCCGGCCGAGACCCCGGTTGCGCCAGGCCGCCTTGACGGCCAGCATGTGCGAATGGAGATAAGGTTGCGGGCCGGCGGAGCCAGGCTTGAAGGCGGGCAAAGAAAAGACGAAGCCGACCAAAGATTGGGCGGAATTTGCACTGCGACTTGGAGCGATTTCGGTGTCGAAGGCGCCGATGACCTGGCCGCCGATCTCCTGCGCCACAAGGAAGGTCTTGCGGGGAATGACGTCGCTCTCGTCGTAACCCCATGTTTCAATCTGCAGCTCGACGCAGGCCTGCAGCTCATCCATGCCAGCGCAGGAACGGATCTCGATCATGGCCGCTGCCCGTCGGCGAGCTTTTGCTTGGCCGCGGCCCATAGCGCCTCCAGCTCCGCCGGCGCGAGTTCTTCAAGCGGCCGCGCGGAGGCAAGCTCCATCTCGCGGAAGCGTTGGCGGAAGCGCAGATTGCAGCCGCGCAACGCCATCTCCGCATCCACGCCGAGGTGACGGCCCAGGTTGACCACGGTGAAGAGCAGATCGCCAAGCTCAGCTTCAACGGCGGGCTTGCGCGCGGGATCGTTGGACGAAGCCTCCGCAGCCTGAACTTCGGCTTCGAGCTCGCGGGTTTCTTCTTCGAGCTTGGGCAGCAGATCGCGCCAGCTTGGCCAATCGAAACCGGCCTTCTGTGCCTTTGCGCCTAGCTTGGCGGCCTCGGCCAAAGCTGGCATGGCGCGCTGTACGGTGTCGAGGCGGGATGCGGGTCCGCTCTCCGCGCTACCAGGCTTTTTCTCCGCCAGCTTGATCTCTTCCCAGTTGCGCAGGACCGCGGCCGATGAACCTTCGACTGCCGCATCCACTTCCGCGCGATTGCCGGCGGCCTTGGATGCTTCATCGCCAAAGACATGCGGATGGCGACGAATGAGCTTGCGGTTCAGATGATCGAGCACTTCGGCGATGGTGAAGTGGCCCTCGTTGGCCGCCATCTCCGCATAGAACAGCACCTGCAGCAGCAGATCGCCCAACTCCTCCGCCAGGTGAGGAAAGTCGCGCCGCTCGATCGCGTCGAAGACCTCGTAGGTTTCTTCGAGCGTGTACTTGCGAATGGTGTCGAAGGATTGCTCGCGGTCCCACGGGCAGCCACCGGGAGCGCGCAGACGCGCCATGATGGCCGCCGACTCCGCAAACATCGCCCCTGCGCGCGCCGGATCGGTCTGGGTGGCCTCAGCGCCAGCCAGGGCCGCGCGCACCGGCTCAACTTTGTCATTTTGTGGTTTGGAGCTTTCTGCCGGAAGGTCCATGCACCTCCAGTTTACGCCCAGCCGATTGTTCCGCCCGAGCAGTCGTAAGGGCCGCTGCGTCCGCAACCCGTATACTCAACTCGCGCATGATTCGCATTCTTGCAACAACATTTGCGGCACTGTCAGGCCTTGCCTTCGGCAGCTTCCTCAATGTTTGCGTCAGTCGCTGTCTGCAGGGCGAGAGTGTTGTGACCCAGCGCTCGCACTGCCGGGC
>CAVXVM010000148.1:0-116544 GCA_963765025.1 uncultured Acidobacteriaceae bacterium
GCGGCCCCATGGCCACTTCAAGCAGTTCGGCTTCACCGTCCGGCTCCACTATCGGCGGGCGGTTCCAGCCTTCCAGCTTTTCCTGGTTGATTGCTGAGGTGGTCATTGTCCGGCGACCGTCCCTTCCGGGTCCGGCTGAGCCGCTTTCTGTGCCGCTGCCCTCGCCAGAACGGCATCGTGCGCCGTTGGTTCGTATTCGAAGTCGTCGGGCTCAACGTAATCGCGGCGCATCGGATGGTCCTTGAACCCGTCCCACATCAGCAGGCGGCGCAGATCCGGATGGCCAGTAAAGACAACTCCGTAAAGATCGAAAACTTCCCGCTCCTGAAACTCCGCCGACCGCCAAATGCCCGTCAGCGAAGGAATATCCACCTGGTCGCCCCGGTTTAACGTACGCATGCGGAGGGTGACGGGCCCATGCTTTTTGCTCATCGAAAAAAGGTGGTAGACCACTTCAAGACAGCCCGGTTCAATGCGCTTGCGAGTCTCGTCTACGGTCTCCTCGATTTGCTGTTCCACTCCGTCGACGGTCTTTGTCACCGTCCGCGTTACCTTCACTTTTTCCGCGATTTCTTTGTCAGGCCAATCGACGCCGGTCACGTTGGAAAGAAAATCGAGAGCAAGCTCGGCATCGTCGCGAAGAAATTGGGCAACCCTGACAGCGTGTTCGTGCGCCAGGCGAAGCGAATGCTGCGCGCTTGGGCCGGAGTTGAGAACAATCTCCACTCCCGCTCCCGGCACTGCCGCCTCAATCGCCGCTTTGATCTCCTCCACCGTTTTCATCAGCGAATCACCACCGGTACCGGCCACACGCCCTTGTTGGATGTGGGCTCCAGATCGTGCTCGCCGGGCTCTGGAACGGGAAACTCTCCCTGCGCCACGGCATCCAGATGACGAGGCCGGCCCTCTCCCGTGAGAGGTTGCTCGTCTATCTTTTTCTGCAGCGTGATAAATGCCTGAAGCAGCGCCTCAGGGCGCGGGGGACAACCTGGAATATGCACATCCACCGGAATGTACCGGTCGATGCCCTTGAGCACGTTGTAGCCCTCCTTGAACGGCCCACCTGAGATGGCGCAGGCCCCCATTGCAATCACATATCTCGGTTCTGCCATCTGGTTATAGAGCCGCACCACCTGTGGCGCCATTTTCTTTGTAACCGTGCCCGAGATGATCATTAGATCCGCTTGTCGAGGCGAGGGACGAAACACCTCTGCTCCAAAGCGGGCCAGGTCGTATCGCGCCATCGTGGTGGCGATCATTTCGATTGCGCAACAGGCCAGCCCGAATTGCATCGGCCACACCGAGTTGCGGCGACCCCAGTTGTAGAGTTCCTCGATGGTCGTAACGAAGACGCCCTGCTTGCCCAGTTCTATCTTCAGTTTTTCCTCTACCGCCATCGTTGCTCCATTCCATTCACTCTCAATAGTCTTCAGGCCCAGGTCAGGATGCCTTTGGCCCACGCCCAGGCCAGGCCTTCAATCAACATCAGGACAAACACAAGCATGGCGCCACAAGCTGCTGCGCCCAATCCCGTAAACGCCACTGCAAAAGGCAGCAGAAAGACCGCTTCCACATCGAAAATGAGAAAAATGATGGCGTAAAGATAGTAGGCGGAGCGAAACTGCACCCAGGCATCGCCCTTTGACTCCAAACCGCACTCATAAATGGAGTTCTTGACGACATTCGGCTTGGCTGGCGAAAACACCCTGGCCCACAACCACGCCAGCGCCAATGGAGCCAGGCCAAAACCCAGCGCCCCCAGGAACAATACCGTCAATGAAAAGTATGGATTTGAGGCCATGCGGGATTCAAAGCCCTTCTTACCTAACGTACCAGTTTTGGGGCTGTATTAGCCAAGCGGATCAGGGCTTCCCGAGCCATTCAAGCCCAGATTTCCACCGTTCATCCCACCCTGTGAACCGTTGGCTACAGGGTTTGTCTGCCACGACTCAAGTTGTTGATCGGGAATCAGACTTGGGCGCGGGGTACCGGCAACTGAACCGCGAGCGTACTTCAGCAGACCTGGTGGAAGCCCAGGCCCATGAGCGCAGCGGTCTTGGCAAGTGTTGCGGCCACATGACCCACTCCGACAGCACAATGGTGCGCCGGACCCTGTTGATTCCAGGCACTGACAAAGCCACGGGCGCCCAAGGGGAATCGATAGCGGCTGTTGGTGTTCCCAATGTGAAGGATTTCACCCGCTACGCACTCGCCTTCAGCCACTACGAGTTTGAATCGTGAGTTGGAATCTTCAACCACTGAAAGCAGTGTGACAGGACCGTACTTCACGCTCATCTCCACTGACAGGCCGCGGCCGACCTTTCCGTGGTACACCTTCAAGGGCCGAACCTTTGTTTTGCCCTCGGCAATCGCGATGTGACCGGGTCCGTCGTGGCCCATCAGCACCAGGTCGTCGTTAAAGTCCATGGCGTAGTACTCCGTGAACGAGCCTCCCGCACCCAGCAGATCCATGATCTTCATGGCCACGGCGTTCTTCACTTCGTACTCACCCGCAACCGGAATGTGCCGTGCGGTCAGGAGCGATGTGCCGAGAATGATTGAGCTCATTGTGTCTTCATTGGCGGCGACGCCCGAGCCCTTGTAGTAGTAGGCCATCAAACCAAGATCGTGACGTTCGACGAAGGCGTCAAGAGCGACAGACGTCCGCGCCGCCCGGCGCAATTCATCGTACGGGCAGTCAGGCTGCACATCGAAGGCCGCTTTAAAACCCTCCACGCGGCGATCGATGTCAACCTCGCTGAAAGTTCCGCACAGGGCGCTGAGTTCATCCACCTCGAGCGACTCCACATGAGTGCCGAAGGCAATTGAAATCAGAGTCACATCGGTCATGATGTCGAGCATGCCGCTGTAGTAGTGGCCCATCAAGCCGAGGCGCGAGGAAGCAAGCGTTGAACGAACCCTGGCCGCCGCCAGCCACTGTTCGACTTCGGTCCAGGTTGCCTCTTCATCCAGCACGCCGGTCACCTGGTGAAACGGTATGCCGGCACGCATCAAGAGGTTCGCGATCTCGGGTACTGGACAGGCTGAACAATAGACGAGCCATTCGCCGGTCATAGCCGTGCGATCTTCCAGGCTGTTGAAGGCCTTGTAGTCGATTGCGGCGGTAGGCTGCAGATTGAGCACGATCACCGGCACGCCTGCACGCTGAACCAGCGGGAGCACCGTGTTCGAAAGAGCGTAAGTGGTCACGTAAAGAAACAGCACGTCGATATCTTCGCGACGGCACTGATGTCCTGCTTCGCTTGAGCGAGCCGCGCTATCGATCAGTCCCAGGTTGACCACTTCAACGCCAGGGCGCGCCAGCCGCCCGGCCACATGAGCAACGTAATCCTGCAAACGCGCTTCGAGCCCGGCAAACTGGCTCCAATAAGCATCAAGTCCGATGCCGCATAATCCTGCACGCAGAGTTCGTACGTTGCTCATGACAGCTCACAGTCCTTTTATTCGCTTACCAACTGACCACCGTGACGGCAAATGGCGGCAATATGACATGCCCGGCTATCGGCGTCACGCTGCGCCCAGGACCATCGCCCGTCTCCATGTCCACGGTCACCGCCTGCGCCTTGTCTGCGTCGGGCAATGCGATGTCGACAGTGCGATTGCGCTTGTTGGCCAGCAGCAACTTGTGCCCAGCAGGCGTTACGAATGCCTGCGCCGCCACGTCGCCGGAGTCGACAGTGGTATCCACCAGTTGGTCGCCTGAATGAAAAGAGTCCTTGATGAGCTTGAGCACCCAAAAGCGCGCATTCGGCTTATTCTCGGTCCAATCCATCATGCTGACGCTGGGAAATTGCGTGGGGTACCCGACCATCTGCGACATTCCGATCAGATCGATTTGCATCCGCGACAGCTCGATGAAGAGATAGGCGTAAAGCGAGCCGCAGAGATTCCAATATGCCTTAGGCGGCGCCACTTCATCGCCGGCCTTGTTGTCGGTTGGCAGAATCACGCCCAGTTCATCCAAATCAGTCTTCGTCGCTGGCGAAAGGCGCTTCCGTATCGACTCGGCATACCGCACAGTGTTCAGGAAACCCTCAGCCTGATCAAAGAATGTGTACTGCCAGTCTTCAAGATTTTGCTCCTTCGTTGGCGAGGCATAAAAGTGATATGAGATGTAATCGAGCGGGATGCCGGGACGATGATTCGATGGATTCAGAAAGTACTCGAAGTACTCAGGGTGTTGGCTGGGAGATGCCAGGGCCATGCCCATAAAGCGAGTATCAGACGACACGGCATGAATCGCACTCACGATCGCATCGTAGCGTGACGTGTACTGCTCCACAGTCATCTTGTGCTCGTACTCCACTTCGTTGAGCACCTCCCACACGGGAAACTTGTAGTGGTAGCCCGACTCGTGATGAACCCCGTTCTCGTCCGTGAATCCGCCGTTGACGTACCAGCTCACCACCCGCGCGTAGTAGTCGCCCAACTCCTTCCCCGTCGGATCGCGCAACTCGTTTCCCTGCGTGTAGTTCCAAAAAACCTGATTTGGATCGGCGGGATAAGTCACCGGACTGTCAGTCTTGTAGAGCCAGGCCGGGCTGGTGCTGAAGTTCATCACCGTCGGGTGGCCTTCAGTTGCGTCCAGAAAGTCCTTCGTCATGGGATCGATAACCGTGAAGTCCCAGGATGTCTTTTGCTGACTCGGTGGCTCGAGTTCCGCAACGGCAAGCTTCGGATAGGGCAGCCAGGGCACATAGCGCACGTAATCTGCCCCTAGTTCTTGAACAGCCTTGTAGGAGGCCTTGCCAAGCGGCTCACCCGGTCGCAGTGGAGGATTGACTACAACCTGCAATGTTGGCGTGGACTTTGAAATGAACGTTGTCTTGTCCCAATGAATTGTGACTTTGGCCGCTTGCTGGCCGTGAACCCCCGCGACGGCAATCAACAAGGCGAAACTTGTTACAGTCAAACGTGCAAGAAATCGCACACGCAATGATCGATCGAGAAAAAATACTGCCCATATCTTTCTCATAGTTCACTCTCCGCACGCCATCTTACCACCGTGCACAGATGCCGGTCGCTCGCTAATCGTCGTCCTTATCGTTCTTTTTCGGGTGCGCTTTCAGCATGGCGGGCACCGGCGCGCTGCCCATTGCATCTTTCCAGAGGATCACATTCAATTTCTCGGTCGGTGCGCGATCTTCATGGCTGAAGTCCATCTTCGAACTCTCCCGCGCACCGACGGCGTTCTTCTTGTTCGCGGTGTAGATCAGGCCGTTGTCGCGGTTCGAGTAGTCGGCGTCAAATGCCGGCTGGTCGCCGGACCCCGTGAACAGGGGGTAAATCACCGAGCAGAATGCATCGTTGTTATTCATCGGCGGCAGGCCAAGCAGGACCTCGATAGTGCGCAGCGTGCTTACAGTCGAGTAGAACCGGCTGTCGACAAAGGGACTGCCGTCACTTGCGCGCGGAGAATACTTGCTGATGACGAGTCCGATGCTGCGATGCGCGTCTACGTGATCGGCGCCGGCCTGGGCATCGTCTTCCAGGACGAAAAACGCAGTGTCATCCCAGAAGGGCGAGTGCGAAATCGCTTCGACTGCGCGACCGACCGCAAGGTCGTTATCAGCCACTGAAGACTTGGGCGTGGGCCCTCCCGCCCTCGTTCCCGCAGTGTGATCGTTGGGAAATCGCAACATGACGAAATTGGGCATGGTGTCGTGGCCCGCCTTGCGATCCGCAATCCACTTTCTCAGGTGCGGTAAGAATGCCTCAAAGCGCACCTGGTCTGGAACGAGCAGATTGAAGTCCGGATATTCAGGGGCGAAGTGACCCTCCAACTCGGGCTTGGTGGCAATGTTCGTAGCTATAAGTGGAATGGCCCATGGCCACTTGTTGACGCCGCCGCCCCATTCAGCTGGCATCGGTTCGCCCGGTGCAATCGCCTTGTGCGCGCAACTGCGGCCCTCAAGCATCGGCCCGAGTTGCGGGTTGGCGGTCTGCACCTCGTCGCAGAAGGTAGTGGAGATGAACTCGGCGAAGTGATAGTAAGTTTTGCCATGAGAAGCGAGGTCTCCCCAGAGATACCCGCTGCGCGGCTCGTTGATGTCAGGGATCTTTTGAAGCAGTGGATAGCCGTCGGCAACTACGCCTTCGTAGTCGTAGCTACGCTGTGAGCCGCGGTAGGATTGCTGCCAGGTTTTTTCAAGGTAGTCCGATCCGATGGCCGCAGTAGACCAAACATGACCGTCGCCCGACACCTCGCCCGAGTCAAAAAAATTGTCGAGTACGCCGAATTGCAGAGCCAGTCTGTGCAGGTTGGGCGTAATCGATGCCCCAAACATCGTAAGGCTTGGGTCGCCATTGCCAACCGGCTTTCCATCCTTGCTCAAGTCGCCAAAAATCTGATCGTAGGTCCGGTTTTCCTTAATGATATAAATCACGTGCTTGATGCGGCCTTCGGCGCCACCGCCAAACGTAATCTGTTCCTTTGCCGCCTTCATCCGGTTCGAATTGATAACCACCTTTGTCCATTCCGTCAGGTTCGATTCAATGTCTGCCTGGTCGAGCATAGCCAGTGAACCGTAGAGGAGGGTGCCGATGTAGGCGTTATTCCTGGCGGACCCGCTGGTCTTCATCGAATCAACCCGGCGCTGGGGGAAGTTGTTAGGCCCGGTTCCCTTCCCTTTGTCAGTGGCAACGTAGAGCTTTCCGCCTGATGTGGAGGGGATGAAAGCCATCGATATTGGCATCCAATCTGTTGGAACAAACCCGATCGGCTCAACCATTCCCTGTTTCGAGACTTTCGCCGTGAGTTGTTTCGTATCCATCACGGCTACGGAGTCGCTGGCCATGTTTGCAACGTAGAGGCGGCTGCCGTCATTGTTGACAGCCAGTGCAACGGGCTCGGCGCCAAAGTAGCTCTGCCCAGGTAGCCGCGTGTCAAAGTACCCCTTCACTGTGAACTGACCTAAACCGGGACCAGCGCCAACATTCACAGCCGCAACGGCATCGCGATTCGAAAGCGCCACATAAAGGACCCTTCCGTCGGGCGACAGATCGAATGCGCACGGATGAGTTCCAGGTGCGATGGGGCTCGACGGCTTCAACAAGGCCAGCTTTCGGCCGACCTGTTTGTGCACCAAATCGAGCTCAACGATTTCTGATGCATTCCAAAGTGCAACAAATGCACGCGCGCCATCTTTTGATACCGCCAATGCAATTGGATAGGTCGAAGGGACGGCGTCGTTCTCAGCGAGATCGAACCGTTTCTCGATCGCGCCAGTCATGGGATCGATCAAGAGCACATCATCGGACAGATTCTCGGCCACAAGAAGTTTCTCAAAGCCCGCGGGACCGACAACCGCAATCGCCGCCGGATACGGCACTCCTTTGTCTCCATCGGCATCGCCAATCAGTTTGGTTTTTCTCCCCTGGGAAAGTTGCTGCAGGGGCAAGGGGATCATTCGTTCAGGCGAAATCTTTCCGTTCGTGAAGCTGTAAACGACCACGCCGCTTCCGGTCGCAGTCTTGCCGTCGCCCGTTGGGTCAGTCAGCGATGCCATGCTCGCAAAGATATGTCGACCGTCGCGGCTGAACGCCAAACCGGAGTACAGCGTTTGCTTCCCCGTCTTCGCCTCAGTGCGATCGTCAGGGAAATCTGAAAGCACGCCTGACTGCGTATCGAGCACGGTGAGAGACTGCTCATACTTCGACTCAAAAGTCCCGTACCCGGCATTCACCGTAACCACGTAGCGCCCGTCGGGGCTGACGGCCATGGACATGGGAAGACTGTTCAACTTCTGCGGGTGCCCGGGGACTTCGCCGATCATTTGCTTGCTTGTTGGCAGATCGATGGTTTGCGAGTCAAGCGCGACCGGTGAAATGAAGAGTGCCACGGTTGAAGCGATAATGAGAAACTTTGCGCGCATTTCGATACCTCGAGACCTGCTGAATTCCGTCAAAAGAAATCAGTTTTGGCGCAAACAGCGCGATAGAGATTTCCTCAAGACCGGATTGTACATGCGCAATGTAAAGGAAGATGCTGAGTGGGGAACTTCAATTGGTCTTCGAAGAAAGGATGCAGTCTATGGGGTATCTAAACTCTCGCTTGACCAGCTTTTCGCCTTCACTCTCCCCGGCTTTGCTTAATCCGGGGAGAATGAAGAGGTTTCACGAAGAATGAGTCTAAAGTTCGCGTTGCGAGATTGAGCCTTGTTCTCGCCGCGAATTGGCTACTTATGGATAAATGCCTCGAATCTGCACGGCTTCGGCCACACGACCGATTCCGAGCATGTTCGCGGCGATGCGCATCGGCACATTCCGTTCCAGGTGGATCTTGAGCACATCGCGGAAGGCCGTCTTCATCACACGTTCCAGGCGGTTGTAGATGTCCTGAGCTTCCCAGAACAAGTGCTGTTCATCCTGCACCCACTCAAAGTACGACACCGTGACTCCGCCCGCATTGCACAGGATGTCCGGGATCACGAATGCGCCCTTCTTCTCCAGAATTCTGTCAGCCGCGGGAGTCAGTGGTCCGTTGGCCGCCTCGGCGATGATCCTCGCACGCACTGTCGAAGCATTTTCAGCGTGGAGCGTGTTCTCGAGAGCCGCCGGGATCAGGATGTCGCAGTCCAGGGCCAGCAGGTCAGCCGGTGCCATCTCCTCGCTTTCCGGGAACCCTTCCACGTGCCCGCAAAGAGTCTTCATGTGGATCAGTTCCGGTATATTGAGGCCATTGCGGTTGTAGATGCAACCTGTGGAATCGCTGACTGCGATGACTTTGGCGCCAGCTTCATGAAGCAGTTGAGCTGCGATGGAGCCTGCGTTGCCAAATCCTTGCACGGCGACGGTGGCGCCCTTCAATGGAATGTGCAGGTGCTCACAGGCGCACTCGATTGTGTAGAAAACACCTCGGCCCGTGGCTTCATTTCGACCCAGCGATCCCCCCAGGCTGATGGGCTTTCCTGTGACGACGCCAGGAATCGGATAGCCTTTGGTCATGCTGTAGGTATCCATGATCCATGCCATAGTCTGCGAATTGGTATAAACATCGGGCGCGGGAATATCCCGCTCGGGTCCAATCAAAGGGAGAATTGCGCTGGTGTAGCGGCGCGTCATCCGTTCAAGTTCCCCTTGCGACATGTGTTTTGGATCGCAGGTGATTCCGCCCTTTGCTCCACCGAAGGGGATGTTCACAACAGCGCACTTCCACGTCATCCAGGTGGCCAGCGCCTTCACCTCGTCGAGCGTTACCTGCGGGTGAAAGCGAATCCCGCCCTTGGCGGGCCCGCGCACCGAGCTATGCTGCACGCGATAGCCCTCGAAGCGGTGAATATGTCCATCATCCATGCGGACTGGCACCGTCACCATCAGAATGCGCTCGGGATACTTGATCATCTCCCGCGCATCCATATTGAGACCCATGGCGTCTGCCGCTGTATCAAAGTTCTCCATGGCAACGTCATAGGCGTTCCCTTTACTCATTGTCATCAACATTTTGTTTTCCTCCTTGCCTGGACCAGGCCAATGCGCATAAGCCTTGGGTCTAGGCGACACTTGTCTCAGTCAACAAAACCTCATTCCCGGCGGCCCGCTGTGTTCCGTACACTGGGATAATCCATTTGCGGTAGGTCCGGAGATGTCCGCGGGTTGCATCGAAATACAACTGCTGCAATCGCCGTGTCACAACTCCAATTTCGCCATCCCTCACAGCGCGATGATTCACGCGAACCACGGGGGCAATGCCCACAGCTGTGCCGGTTAGAAACAACTCGTCACAGACGTAAAGTTCGCTGCGATCGATTGGCCTTTCCACAACAGGTATGTTCAGTTCACGCTGAGCCAGTTCCATCATTGAATCGCGGGTGATTCCTTCAAGCACGTTTTCTGTGATCGGCGGTGTGATCAGCGCTCCTTTGCGCACCATGAAAAGATTGCAGGTGGCGCCCTCGGCAACATGCCCACTCTCATTCAGGAAGATGGCTTCGTCGAACCCGGCGCGCCGTGCTTCGTCACTGGCCAATGCGCTGTTCACATAGGCTCCGCAGATCTTCGCTCGCGCCGGAATCGCATTGTCCTCAACGCGCCGCCATGAGCTTATGCACGCATGCAAACCTTTTTCGGCGTGCAGGTAATCGCCATAGGGAAGCGCGATCACAGCCCACGCGTCCTGGTCGTCCATGCTCACGCCGATCCGCTCCGCACTCTTATAAGCGATGGGCCTCACGTACACATTGGTTCGAAACGCATTGCGACGCATCAGTTCCAGCGTGACCTCCGCCAGTTCCGCCGCTGAATGCGGAATTTCGATGTGCAGAATGCTCCCGTTTTGCTTCCATCGTTCGAAGTGCTCAAGCGGCCGCATAAGGAACAGCTCTTCACTTGCCGCGTCCCAATGCGCCCGCAATCCCTCAAAAACGCCGGTTCCGTAGTGGAGCGCGTGCGTAAGGATCCCCACGCGCGCCTCGCGCAGCGGCACATATTGGCCGCCAAAATACACTATGAGGTTTTCGTCAGCGTCAGCTTTCATCTCACGCCTCCTGGCACAATTCTCTGAACAGTTCCCTTCCTCGCGCTAGCGCGCGTTCGTCAAGAGCAAACCACCGAGTGTTCTTCACAAGAAGGCGCAGTGCCTCGTCAATGCTGGCCTGCGGCAACTGCTTCGCGATCTCAAGCAGCGCGCCCAGCATCACCATGTTGCATACCCGTGGGTCGCCCAGCTCATCCGCAATATGGGTAAACGGGGCCGCAAGCACACGCACATCATCGCGTACGCAATCTTCCGGAAATGTCTCGCCGTTATAGATGATCCATCCGCCGGGACGCACACTCTTGTCGAATTTTCTGAGCGAAGGTTCATTCATGGCTACCAGGATGCTGGGGGAGGAGACGAGCGGCGAATCGATCGTCTGATTCGACAAGCGAACGTGGCAGTTCGACGTGCCCGATCGCATCTCCGGCCCATAGGATGGAAGCCACGAAACCTCAAGCCCCGCATCCAATCCGGCTTGCGCCAGCACTTCGCCCAAAAGCAGGACTCCCTGGCCGCCAAAGCCGGCTACGCGCACATGCAAATCGATGGGTGCCATTGCTGCTGTTGGGACTGTGCGCCTTTCTGACAAACCATCTCCCGTGATTCCGATTCGTTCTGGAACTTCACTCAACGGCGGAGCCGCAGCAGGCAGGCTGCGTGGATGAGCATCTTTTGTGCGGTCGCAGAACACGCCAAGGGGATAGGTCTTCTCCATCACGTCGCGCACCCAGTGCTGCGCATCCACGGCAGACATCTTCCAGATCGTCGGGCACGGGGCGAGCACCTCAATGAGCGAAAAGCCAAGTCCTTTCACCTGGTTCTCAACGGCGCGGCGGACTGCGCGGTTTGCCTGCGCAATCTGCTTGTTGTCTCCAAGCCCAACGCGTTCGATATAGACAGGGCCCTGCAATGTGGCGAGTAGTTCGCTCACGTGCATCGGATAACCCTCACTGGCGGTGCTGCGGCCCTTGGGAGTGGTTGTGCTTGTTTGCCCGATGAGCGTGGTGGGTGCTACCTGGCCGCCGGTCATGCTGTAAATGGCGTTGTTAACGAAGATCACGGTGATGTTTTCGCCGCGATTGGCTGCGTGCAGAATCTCGGCCGCTCCAATCGCCGACAAGTCGCCGTCACCCTGATAGCCGATAACGATGCTCTCAGGCCTGCTGCGCTTCATGGCCGTAGCCACGGCTGGAGCGCGACCGTGAGCGGCCTGCACATTGCCTACGTCGAAGTAGTAATAGGTGAAGACCGAACACCCAACCGGGCCGACGAGTATTGTTCGATCTTGAATGCCGAGTTCGTCAATGGCGCGGGCCAGCATTTTATGAACCACGCCATGCCCGCATCCGGGGCAG
Organism: uncultured Acidobacteriaceae bacterium; assembly: GCA_963765025.1. Lineage (GTDB taxonomy): Bacteria > Acidobacteriota > Terriglobia > Terriglobales > Acidobacteriaceae > Telmatobacter. The sequence goes on from CAVXVM010000148.1 coordinate 11,854, forward strand.
AAGTGGGTCTGATGCTGCAGCTCAGGCTTGCGCTCGTAGCGATCGTAGAAGGATTTCGCCTTGCCCCGCACCACCGTATAGTCAGAAACCAGTTCACTCGACATTTGCCATCTGCTCCTCATCGAACTCTCTTGCCGGCCCATCAGATCTCGTGCAACCCGCAAGCCCGCGCACCAAGCCAAGCACTTCTTCGTGCGATGGCACATTGCCTCCAGCTCTGCCGAGAAATTCGACCGGCCGAACACCATTCAGCGCCAATCGCACATCTTCAACGAGTTGACCATTGCTCATCTCCACAACCACAAAAACCCGCGCGCTCTTGGCGATTCGCTGAAATGTAGATTTTGGGAAGGGATAAAGAGTGATTGGCCTGAGAACGCCCACCTTCATACCGTCTGCGCGCGCCTCAGCGGTGACAGCCTTCAGAATGCGGCCGACAATCCCGTAACCAACCAGCACAATTTCAGCATCCTCGACCTGCCACTCTTCAGCGCGAGCTTCAAGCTGCTCCGCGCATTGATACTTTTGTTCCAGATTGCGAACGTGCGCCTCAAGATCGTCGATATCCATAAAGAGCGATGTAATCAGGTTGCCGCGCGTAGCTGCCGTTCCCGCCACGGCCCATGCGGGCTGCCTGGGCTCGACGACTGTTTCAGAAAACTCCACCGGCTCCATCATCTGCCCGATGAAACCATCGGCCAGCAAGACCACAGGGTTGCGATATCGGTCCGCAAGTTCAAAGGCGAGCGCGGTCAGGTCCGCCATCTCCTGCACAGAATGGGGCGCAAGAACGATGGTGCGGTAGTTGCCATGGCCGCCGCCCTTCACCACCTGGTGATAGTCGCTCTGCTCGGCAGCAATGTTGCCAAGCCCCGGGCCGCCGCGGGTAATGTCGGCGATCACACAGGGCAGTTCTGCGCCGGCCATGTAGCTGATGCCTTCCTGCATCAAGCTGATGCCGGGCCCACTTGAAGCAGTCATGCAGCGGACTCCCGCAGACGCGGCGCCGTACAACATATTGATGGCGGCCACTTCACTCTCAGCCTGCAGAAATACGCCTCCCGCACTCGGCATGTGCTCTGCTGCGGCTTCGGTAATCTCGCTGGCCGGCGTAATCGGATAGCCATAGAACGCACGGCACCCCGCCAGAATTGCGCTCTTGACGATGGCTTCGTTGCCTTTCATCAGTTGCTTGCGCATGCAGTCACTCCCCCAGCTCTTGATGCAATGCCTTGTATCCCGCCTGATGTATTCTTCGCCGCCAGCAGCACCGTAATGGCCCCAGGCTCAGGGCACGCCATAAAGCATATTCCGCACCCGGTACATCCCGCCCCCGCGTAGACTGCCGTGCGATAGCCGTAGTGATTCAGGCCATCGCTCATGCCGATCACCTTGGGCGGACACGCTTCGATACACAGCCCGCATCCCTTGCACTCATCCACGTCGATCTGCAACAACCCTCGATCGCGTTTTGCCTCATCCACCATGTGTTACTCCCGTCCAGCGAGCCGCCTTCTATGCGAAGGCACCAGCCGTCTTTTCGCGTTCCAGATAATGGGCCCGCACCGCAAAATCTTCCAGCTCCTGTTGAAAATGTGAATCCGCAATAGCGATTAATGCCTTTGCCCGCTCGCGCAGGCTCTTGCCATGCAGGTAGGCGATGCCATGCTCGGTCACAACATAGTGCACATCCGCGCGCGAAGTCACCACGCCTGCACCCGGTTCAAGCACCGGCACGATCCGCGACACATCTCCGTGCATCGCCGTTGACGGTAGCGCAATAATGGGCACTCCGCCTTTCGATCGCGCCGCCCCGCGAATAAAGTCCAATTGACCACCGAATCCGCTATAGGGTCTGGTTCCCAGCGAGTCGGCGCAAACCTGCCCGGTCAGATCGATTTGTAGTGCCGAGTTGATGGCGACCATTCTGTCGTTCTGCGCAACCACATAGGGGTCGTTGGTATAGCTGATGGGCCTGAACTCGAAGCTCGGGTTCTCATGAATACAGTCAAACAGTCGCTGCGTCCCAAGAACGAAGGCCACCACTGCCTTGCCCCGATGCAATGATTTCCGCTCGCCGTTCAAGACGCCCGACTCAATCAGATCCACGACACCGTCAGGGCACATCTCCGTGTGAATGCCCAAGTCCCGTTTGTCACCGAGACACTGGAGCACCGCTTCGGAGATGCCTCCGATGCCAGTCTGCAGCGTTGCCCCATCCGGAATCAGAGACGCTACATTACGCGCAACACGCAAGTGCACATCGGTGCAGGGCTCGGCGTGCAGTTCCAGCAAGGGCCGTGACGTCTCCACGAACGCTGAGATCCGGCTCACATGGATGAAGGTATCCCCATGTGTGCGCGGCATCCGCTGGTTTACTTCCGCAATCACGGTCTTGGCACTGCGTGCTGCCGTCAGCGTGCAATCCACCGTCGTGCCCAGGCTGACGAAGCCGTGTGCATCGGGCGGCGAAACCTGCATCAGCACTACGTCGAGCGGTAGAGCGCCGTTCTCAAAGAGGCTTTCAATTTCGCTCAGAAAAATTGGCGTATAGTCGGCACGGCCAGCTGCGATCGCTTCGCGCACGTTCGCGCCCAGAAACAGCCCACGGTGGCGAAAATGCCCTTCAAATTCAGGCCGTGTATAGTCTGCGCTGCCCAGCGTCATCATGTGGACGACTTCAACATCGCGCACACGGGAAGCGATTGCTACCAGTTCATTGACAAGTACAGATGGTGTTCCGCACCCTGATTGAATCCAAACCCGATCTCCGGAATGAACTGCTTCCAAGGCCCTTGAGGCGCTGACGCATTTGCTCCGGTAATCCTCGCTCCAGGACATCTTCAATCGCCTGCCGATTTGATCCCTTTCCCGCTCGAGGCCCGATTTCGAAGCCTTGTGAATATTCCTCAAAGCCCGCGTTATTCTGCGCTTTGCAAAAGGGGCAGGCAGTGATGGGTATCACCGTCTGGGCAAGCTGAATTAAAGCAGCCTTCAAGGGCTGCGATCCGGCGAATCCGCACTGATTTGCTCGCCCATCCAGACTGCTTCCTGGCGCCGGTTTACCTCCAGAAACAACCCCCATCTCCATCATTTACTCTTTCTTTATCAATGATTTAAGGACAACCAGCCCCCCAACCCCCAAACTCGCCGAACCCATTCCCTCCCTGTCAGCCGTAGTCCTCCAGGTAAGCAACCTAAGTCGTGCAAGAATTGGTACCTTAGTAATCCTCGAAAGTCGATTCTTGGCGAACAGAATTGGGGGCGAACGCCCACGTTGACTAAACTCACCTATTTCACGAAACCGAAAAAAGAGACATCGGGTTGAGCTCAGAGATCTAGCGGCCCAACCCCTTCGGCCCCAGCCTTGGGCCGGCCTTGTCTCACAGACCGATTTAATGAAGCCAGCTGTTGGCTCGATCAAGTAAGCTGTTCTCGACAATGCTTCCCCAAAGCCACATAGAAGAGTTGCGCTCGGCTGTTGGCGCCGACGGTCTCATTACCGGCGAGAGCCAGTTGCAAACGTATGAGTGCGACGGGCTGACCAATTTCCGCGTCCTTCCCGGAGCAGTGGTCTTGCCTCGCAGCTCCGCTCAGGTCCAGGCAGTCGTCCGCGTTTGCGCGCGGCACAAGATCCCCTTTGTAAGCCGTGGCGCAGGCACTGGTCTGAGTGGCGGCGCACTGCCGTCCGCGGGCGGTGTTGTCATCAGCCTGGCGCGCATGAACCGCATCCTCGAAGTGGACATTGCCAACCGGTATGTAGTGGTTGAACCGGGCGTCATCAACGCGCATGTCACCGCGCGCGTGGCTCCTCAGGGATACTTCTACGCGCCCGATCCGTCCTCGCAATCGGTCTGCACCATCGGCGGCAACGTGGCAGAGAACTCGGGCGGAGCGCACTGCCTGAAATATGGATTTACCGTAACGCACACGTTGGGGCTCGAGGTCGTTTTGCCCAACGGCGAAATTGTGCAACTCGGCTCTCCCACGTTGGACACGCCCGGCTACGATCTCACCGGCGTCTTCGTCGGGTCGGAAGGCACTCTGGGCGTAACCACCAAGGTCATACTCCGCATCGTCAAGCGGCCTGAGGTAGTGCAGACGCTGTTAGCGGCCTTCGATTCGCCCCATGCCGCGGGCCAAACCGTCAGCGACATGATTGCTGCGGGAATGTTGCCTTCCGCGCTTGAGATCATGGACGCGCTTGCCATTGAGGCAGCCGAAGCGGCCGTTCACGCAAACTATCCCGTGTGCGGTGGACTGCTACTGGTGGAGCTGGACGGGGCATCAAGCGAAGTTGAAGCCCTGATGAACGACGTGCGCGCCATTTGCACCAGGAACGGCGCCGAACAAGTGCGTGTTGCGCAATCCGACCAGGAACGAGCGCTCGTCTGGAAAGGCCGCAAGGCTGCCTTCGCCGCAATGGGCCGCATCTCGCCAAACTACATTGTGCAGGACGGAGTGATTCCGCGAACCGCACTGCCAAGCGTGCTCAGCGAGATTGACCGCATGGCGTCAGCGGCCGGTCTGCGCGTGGCCAACGTATTTCATGCAGGCGACGGAAATCTTCATCCCTTGGTTCTTTACGATCGCGCCATCGCCGGCCAGGAAGAAACGGCGCTCGATCTCTCCTATCGAATTCTGCATCTATGCGTGGACAATGGCGGCTCCATCACCGGCGAGCACGGCGTAGGCAAAGAGAAGCAGGAGGCCCTGGGCTACATGTTCTCTGAGCCCGACCTGGCAACCATGCAATTGGTTCGCTGCGCTTTCGATCCGGAAAACATCGCCAACCCCGATAAGGTGTTTCCACGAACGCGACTTTGTGCAGCGGAGATTCCTGGCCCTTACACCCCGCACCCGCTTGAGACGGCCGGCATCGCGGAGATTTTCTGATGACTTCGACGACTGGAATCACAGCTCAGGAATGTGCGGCTCAACTGGCAAACATCGCAGGCGAGGCACATACAGAGGTTGCGGAAGAAGCGGTAACCGTTGCGCCTCTCGATGCTGCCCAAATTTCCCAGATCCTCCGCTTCGCCGATGCAAACGCCATCTCCGTCACGCCTTGCGGCAGCGGGACCAAGCAGGGCTGGGGCAATCCAGTGGCCCCCGGCATCCGATTGGTTTTGCAACGAATGAACCGCCTCCGCGAGCATCCCTGGCAAGACATGACCTGCACAGTCGAAGCCGGCTGCACCTGGGCCTCCGTGCAAAAGGAACTCGCGCAACACGGACAGATGGTGGCGCTCGATCCGCTCTGGCCGGAGCGTGCAACAATCGGCGGTGTCGTAGCCACCAATGACAGTGGTGCTCTCAGGCTCAAGTACGGCGGCTTGCGCGATCTCATTATCGGAATGACGATTGTGCTCGCCGATGGAACGATAGCCAAAACAGGCGGCAAAGTTGTGAAGAATGTGGCCGGCTACGATCTGCACAAGCTCATGACAGGCAGCTTCGGCACGCTGGGCGTCATTACCGAGGTCAACTTCCGTTTGCACCCGGCTGAAACGAATGCGCGCACCTGGACCGCGACTGCGTCTGACGCATCCCAGTTTGCTGAGCCGTTACGGATTCTGCTCGATTCGCAGATGATTCCCTCTTCAATTCAGCTGCGCGCCGACAAACTGAAGTGCTCTCTCGATGTGCGCATTGCAACGCGCCCCGAGGCCTTCGACGAACAAGCGGCGCGCCTCAGCAAGATCTTTGGCCAAATTGAATTGAGCGATTCAGTGAACGAAGTCTGGCAGGCGCGCCAGCGACTCTACGACCATGACGAAAGAGTGATCCTGAAAGCCTCGATGCTGTCGAGTGATATATGTTCCGTGAGTTCCGAACTGCAGCATCTGGCCGCAAAGCAGGAATTCGAGTTTGACCTCACGGCGCAGGCCACCGGACTAATGACCGTGTCGCTAAATACTTCCGCCGATGCGGCGCCGGGGCTTCTCAATCAACTACGCTCGAGATTGAAATCTTCCGGCGGCAGTGTAATTGCGTTGCGGATTCCAGAATCGATTCGGGCAGGACTCGACGTTTGGGGTTGTGATTCAAATGCCCTGCCGCTGATGCGTGAAATCAAACGCCGCTTCGACCCTAACCGCACTCTCAATCCGGGCCGTTTTGTGGGAAACATCTGACGCCTATGCCGCACACGATAGAACCGAAACGCAGCAACCCTCCAGCTTTGACGCGCACCATCCGCCAGAGAAGGAGGACATCGACGACTGTGTTCACTGCGGCTTCTGCCTGCCCGCGTGCCCCACCTACGTGCTCTGGGGCGAGGAGATGGACTCGCCACGCGGCCGCATTTACATGATCAAGAAGGCCTCTGAAGGCGAAGCGCCCCTTGATAATCGTTTCCGCCAGCACATGGATCGCTGCCTGGGCTGCATGGCTTGTATGACTGCCTGTCCATCGGGTGTCGAATACAACAAGCTCATTGAGCCGGTGCGCGCGCAGATTGAGCGCAACTTGCCACGCAGAGTAAGTGAAAACATCTTCCGCAAACTGATCTTTGCCACCTTCCCCCATCCAACACGCCTTCGCCTCCTCTCGTTTCTGCTCCTCGTGTATCAGAAGAGTGGATTGCGCACATTAGTGCGGTCCTCGGGCATTTCAAAACTCTTGCCAAAACGTCTTCGGGCGATGGAATCGCTGCTGCCGGATGTACCGTCAGATCGCCGCAAATTGCCAACCGTCATACGGCCTGAAGGCGTGCCACGCAGGCGGGTAGGCCTTCTAAGCGGATGCGTGCAGCAGGTCTTCTTTGCGCATGTAAACGCGGCCACAGCGCGCGTGCTTGCGGCGGAAGGATGCGAAGTGGTCGTCCCGCGCGAGCAGGGATGTTGCGGCGCGCTCATGGTTCACTCCGGACTGGAAGACGATGCCATCGCCCTCGCCAAGAAAATGATTGCCGCATTCGAAGCCGCCGAGGTCGATACCGTTGTCATCAACTCCGCCGGATGCGGGTCAACCATGAAGGAATACGGTCATATGTTCCGCGACGATCCGGATTGGCATGCCCGCGCCACAGCATTCTCGGCAAAGTGCAAAGACATCTCCGAAGTCCTCTGCGATTTGGAGCCACGCGCACCTCGCCATCCATTAAAGCTGCGCGTCGCCTATCACGACGCCTGTCACCTTCAGCATGCGCAAGGTGTTCACGCGCAACCGCGCAAACTGCTCGGCGGAATTCCGGAACTTGATGTTGCCGAGATCCCCGAAGGATCGCTTTGTTGTGGTTCCGCTGGTGTCTACAACCTACTCGAACCAGACACGGCGAATCAGCTTGGCGACCGCAAAGTTGAGAATCTCCTTACCACTGAGGCGGAGGCCGTGCTCTCCGCAAACCCGGGCTGCCTGCTGCAATTGATGAATGGCCTTCGCCGTCGCGGACTCAAGGAGATGCCTACATTTCATATGGTCGAGTTGCTCGACGCATCTATCCGAGGGGTCGCTGCCAGGGATTTGCTCGAGGGAAGACAAAACTCCGGGCGTTGATGCACACTGGAAAGCATGATTTCAGACGCTCGCAAAACCGACCTGCATTCTGCCGCTGAGCTTTTTCTTGAAGCCCGCCGCACAGCGACACCCATTGCCGATCTTCCCGCCTCTCTGCAGCCAGCCTCGCTGGAAGAAGCCTACTATGTGGCGGACACCATGGCTCATGCCCTCCAACCCGAAGGCACAACCGCTTGGAAAGTTGGAGCTCCCGCGCCCGACGCCGTGCCTCTGTTTGGCCCCATGATCTCGGCGTGGATTGCTGACTCCGGCACGCTTCTTGGCGATCGTCGCCATCGTTGGCGCGGCCTTGAAGCGGAGATTTCTTTCTTGATGGGGAAAGATTTGCCGCCCCGCTCCACTCCCTACACACGCGAAGAGATTGTTGACGCAATCGCGAGCTGCCATCCCGCCATTGAAGAATTGGAAGCCGGGCTGGCTGAACCTGGAAAGGTTGCGCGGTTCACCATGATCGCAGATATGCAAATGCATGGCGGATTCATTCACGGTCACGCCGTTTCAGAATGGCAGAAGATCGATTTCGCCAAGGAGAAGGTCACACTGGCAATTGATGGCAGCGTTCAGGTGGAACGAACGGCCTCAAACACTGCAGGCACCGATCTACTGCGCCTTGTGCGTTATCTGGCAAACGAGGGAGCGGCACGTACAGGCGGACTCAAACGGGGTAGTTGGATCACCACAGGAAGCTGGACTGGAAATACGTTCGCAAAAGCAGGTTCGACGGTCAACGTGCAGTTCTCGACCGCCGGCAATGTTTCCCTCCGCTTTGCCTGAATACCAGTTCATTTTGTGCAATTCGACGAATCGCCACCAATTATTCTCAAAAGGTAGCACCATCCGTCCAGGAGTTTTTTTGACTATGCCCGGTTCCATCCAGATTCCCAACGTTGAGTTCCTCGCTCCCATCACTGAAAGCTACGCCGAAATTCTGACGCCTGAGGCAGTTGAATTCATCGTCGACCTGCAGCGCACCTTCAATGCGCGCCGCAAGGCGCTGCTCGACGCCCGCCACGAGAGACAGAAGAGGCTCGATGCCGGCGAAAAGCCCAACTTCCTCGCAGAGACCAAGGCGATTCGCGACGCCGAGTGGTCCGTAGCTCCGATTCCGAACGACATTCTCGACCGCCGCGTGGAGATCACGGGACCAGTCGATCGCAAGATGATCATCAACGCGCTCAACTCCGGCGCGAAGGTCTTCATGGCCGATTTTGAAGACTCGAACACACCCACCTGGAACAACCTGATCGACGGTCAAATCAATCTTAAAGATGCGATCCGCCGCACGATCACTTTTTCTGACCCTGCAACTGGAAAGCAATACAAGCTCATTGAAAATCCGGCCGTGCTGTTTGTTCGTGCACGCGGCTGGCACCTTGAAGAGCGGCATGTGCGCGTAGATGGCGAGCCGATGTCCGGCTCGATCTTCGACTTTGGCCTTTACTTCTTCCACAATGCGAAAGAGTTGTTGGCACGCGGCAGCGGTCCTTATTTCTACCTGCCCAAAATGGAGAGCCATCTCGAAGCGCGCCTGTGGAATGACATCTTCATCCGCGCGCAACAGAAGATTGGCCTGCCGCAAGGTACCATCAAGGGCACGGTCCTGATTGAAACCATCCTTGCCAGCTTTGAGATGGACGAGATTCTCTACGAGCTCCGTGAGCACTCCGCTGGATTGAATTGCGGGCGATGGGACTACATCTTCAGCTTCATCAAGAAGTTTTCAAACGATCCTCACGCCGTTTTACCCGATCGCGCCCAGGTCACCATGACCACTCACTTTATGCGCAGCTATTCAAAGCTGGCCATCAAGATCTGCCATAGGCGCAATGTCCACGCAATGGGTGGAATGTCCGCGTACATCCCCATCAAGAGTGATCCAGTGGCGAACGATAAGGCAATCGCCCAGGTCCAGGCCGACAAAGAGCGCGAGGCCAGCGATGGTCACGACGGCACCTGGGTAGCGCATCCCGGACTGGTTCCGGTGGCCCTTGAGATCTTCAATCGCTTGATGCCCGAGCCAAATCAGATTTCAAAGCAGCTGCCTGACTATCACTGCACCGCTGCGGATCTGATCCAAATTCCCGATGGACAGATTACCGATGCGGGACTGAAACAGAACGTGGCTGTTGGTTTGGGTTATGTTGAGGCGTGGCTGCGCGGTATCGGCTGCGTTCCACTTTTCAACCTGATGGAAGACGCCGCCACAGCAGAAATCAGCAGGGCGCAACTTTGGCAGTGGATTCACCAGAAGTCGAAGCTCAGCGATGGTAGGACCGTCGATATTGCGCTTGTTGAAAGCCTGATCGCCGCCGAGCTCGAAAAGCAAATGGCCGCGGTGGATCCTGTCCGCTACGCCGCGTACGTGAAGGCGGCAGACCTCATGCGGGAACTGGTGCGCGCACCAAAATTTGTCGAGTTCCTTACAGTACCCGCATACCAGCGTGTGCTGAAAGAAGAGAATCTCGGCGCAGCTTAGGGCCTCGCTCCCGGTAGACTCTACACCAAATAAAATTGGCCGGCCACTAGCCGGCCAATTGAATTTTGTTCGTCTTTAAGCGGCGGAGCTGGTCAACAACCAATAATGAAATCCGTCCACGATGGCCATGAGCGCGGCCTGATTCAGGTCACTGCTCACGCCTGCCGTAACCCAGGGCTCGTGACCGTCTGCATTAAAGCTCACCGTGACCCGCACATGTGCCGCCGTATCCTGCGCGGATACATCAATCGCAGTTACTGTGAATGTGCCCAGCCGCATATGCGTCAGGGCTGGGTACCATTTCTCCAGTTCATGCCGCATGGCCTTTGTAAGTCCATCCACAGGTCCTGCACCCTCAGCGCGCGTCGTTACCACGGTTGAATCACCGATCGACAACTGCATTGAGGCCTGAACGTATCTGTTTCCAGTCTCGTCCGACTCGTCAAGAACGCGCCAGCTTTTTACGCTGAAACGCTCCTTGAGCGTCCCCAGAACCTTCATGCACGCCAGTCTGAAGCTGATCTCGCTCACAGTGTAAGCGCCACCATCAATCATCCCCTGGTTGGCGTCGATCAGAGCCTGCGCCTGCGCGGAATTAAGAGCTACGCCAAGCGATTCAGAAAGCAGCACGATGTTGGCTCTCCCTGATTGAGCGTTGACGCCGATCACCGGATTGGCGCCAACTCTCGCTGGCTCGCACCATAAATAGGCTCCCGGATTCTTTCTCTCACTGCTGCCATGCATACCCGCCCAGGTGCCAAATGCTCCCGGTCCTACGATGGGCGTGCCGTGCGGCGCCTCGAGTCCAAAAGCTGCGTACGCTGAATTCGCAAGCGCGGTAAGTCCGGTGAGTGATTCGGGAGTGACAAATTCAGCCTCGCCCCTAAGCTGCAGTCCCCCAATAACAGTGGTCAGGTTAACGTTGCCGCATCGCTCGCCGGTTCCCAGCAACGTGCCCTGCACCTGGATGGCGCCGGCAAGAATTGCGGCGCGGCTATTGGCAACTCCCAGCCCGCGATCGGTGTGCCCGTGAAATCCAAAGGCGGCCTGCGGATGCATTTCCTTCAATCGCGCGAACACATGCGCCACTTCTTCCGGGCTCGCTCCGCCATTGGTGTCGCACACCACCAACCGGCTCACTCCATCAGCGATGCACTGGTCAACCATCTGGTGGAAGTAATCCTGGCCTCGCTTCCTGGAATCGGCGTCACAAGGAATTCCGTGTTCACGTCTGCCGCAGGCGGCGTCCATGGCGTGCTCAAAATCCACCAGGACTTCCAGGCCGTTGTCTTGCAGACAATGAACTGTCTCAGCAACCATGAGCAGGTTTTCTTCTGGCGTAGTTTCAAGCGACTTGGCAATATCGAGAAGCCTCGATTTGACCACGATCACCGCAGCCGGGACGCGCTTCCGGTTGGCGATGATGAATTTCACATCGGGCCATTCCTCCACCTTTGTGCCGCGGCCGCGCGATCTCCCAAACAAGGCCAGCTTCATCGCGCCCGTATCCACTCCACTCAGTGCGCCCGTCAGGTCTGAGACAAACTGGTTTGCCCCAGCGAAGCCTATCTCGGCATAGTGCACCCCGAAGGCGCCCATCCGCTGCAATAACATCACGGCGTTCGGCACCGAGATATCGAGGTTTGGCTGTTGCATCCCGTCGCGTAGGCTGGTATCGAACAGCTCAACTTTTCTGTGTATGGATTCTGTCATTTGTCCCTGGTCACGATCGTAAGAAGACTTCCCTCAGGCGGGATTGTCGCGGAATAGATGCTTAAGTTTCCATCATATCTTGGCGGGGACTTCGAAAACACCCTTACGACCCTTGCGGGAACAAATTGGCGGGCGCTGGTGTCAAATTCAGCAAGCGTTCAACCCGCCCCGCACCGTCTGGCCCCGCACAGCGTGGCTCGCTCAGGCTAACCTTGATCAACTGGCAGCGATTAATTTCCTGAGGTCAATGCACTCGATGAATCTCTGCAAGCGCACGTTTCATGACCGGGCTGTGTTGGAACGCATGATTTTCCTTGACGGCCAGACGCATCCATATGTTACCGTAAGTAACATTAGCGCGTATTCGCCTTACTGTAGACCAGTTTTGAAAGGGCACGCCTTTAGCCGTGCCGCACAACATCAACAAAAAACCGTTGGGCTTTAGCCCCCGAGGGAAAGCAAAACGGTCTACACCATTTCGGAATCTGCCCTAAACATATGGGCGGTAACTCCTTCGGTGATTTGGATGGAACGGACTCAACGACTCGAACGTACATCCTTGTGTAATCACCGCTCGAACCTGAATCCAGCACGTGCACAAAAAAGCCGGCGCCAAACGAAACAAAGGGAAAGTACATCCGTCTTACCGGTGTATTCTTCTCAGGATCAAGCAAATAGCTTTGGTTTGCGTCTTTTTTTTATTGAGGATGTGGGCCGCAGAAGAGGAGTATTTCGCGTGATGAGTGAAGGACTAGCGTGCAAGCCTATTCGTGGTAGAGCGGCCTTACTGGGCCTGGTATGTCTGACTGCCGCATTGATTCCGCTTGTTTCCAGGGCGCAAGCTCCCGCCGCGCCGGCCACGGCAGACCCACATCGGATCGACGACTCCTGGCAAGGGACACTGCACATACCGCAGGCCAACCGCGACCTGCGCATTGTGGTCAAAATTTCCAAGACTGATACGGGCGCTTTGAAAGTGGTGAATTACAGCATTGACCAGGGCGGCGGAGAAATCACCGCGTCTTCCGCCAGTTTTCAGGATTCGGTTCTCAAGTTCGAAATCCAGGCAATCGATGGCAGCTATGAGGGCAAAATGTCTGCCGATGGCAAGTCGATCGCCGGCCAGTGGACGCAAGGGCCGAACCCGCTTCCTCTGTTGTTGGAGCGAGCAACTCCGGAGACGGCATGGACCATTCCGGTACCTCCGCCAAAACTGCCTCCAATGGCCGCGGACGCCGATCCGAGCTTCGAAGTGGCGACCATCAAGCCAAGTGAGCCTGACAAGCCCGGCAAGGCCTTCAGAGTGCAAGGCAGCCACTTCAGCACGTTCAACACGACCCTGACCGACCTGCTGACTTTTGCGTACGGAGTACAGCAAAAGCAGATCATCAACGCGCCCGAGTGGATGGACAAAGACAAGTGGGATATAGAGGCGCAGCCGGACGTTCCCGGCGCACCAAACGATCGCCAGGTAAAGAGCATGGTGCAGAAGCTGATTACCGAGCGCTTCCAACTCAAATTCAGCAAAGAATCAAAAGAGTTGCCTGCCTATGTTCTGACCGTGTCGAAGACCGGGCAAAAAATGACGAAGAACGATTCGGGCGGCGAGCTGCCCGGCCTGTTCTTCACCAGTATTTCTCCGGTCAGGTTGACTGTACAGAACGCCACCATGCCCGACTTCACGGGACTACTTCAGTCCGCGGTGTTGGACCGGCCTGTAGTCGACCAGACATCGCTCGCCGGTAAATGGAATTTTCTCTTGAAGTGGACGGCGGATGATTCGCAGTTCAGCGGCATGGGCATCAAGCCGCCCCCTGCCAGCGATGCCCCAGACGCGCCTCCGCCGCTCTACACCGCCATCGAGGAACAGCTCGGGCTGAAACTCGAAGCCGGAAAAGCGCAAGTTCCGGTCCTCGTGATTAGCTCGGTGCAAAAACCTTCGGCCAACTAGATTCGGGTCTGTCGAGAGACCATCGGAAAACCAGCAAGACCCTGGAGTCAACGGATGGCGCAGGTGCGCTTCGCCAAGATCCAAGTCCTCTGCGCCCTGCTCGGGCTCTGCGCCTCCGTTTCAGCTTGGGCGGCGGAGTACCACGGACAGGTCTTTTTCAACGGCATCCCTGTTCCTGGAGCTACGGTAACGGTTTCGCAAGGCTCAAAGCGTGAGACAACCGTTACCGATCGCCAAGGCCTTTATCAGTTCCCTGACCTTGCCGATGGTCAATGGAAAATTGAAATCGAGATGAGCGGCTTCTCAACGCTCGACGCAGCAGTGACTGTAGCTCCCGATGCACCGCAGGCAAAGTGGGATTTGAAGTTGCTTGGGCTTGAGCAAATGCTCGCCACGGCTCAGGCAATCAAACCTTTGAAGGCACGAGCCAGGAGCGAATCAGAATCCAAGCCCACCGAAAAAACTGCGAAAGCTGATGAAGCCAATGTTCCTCAAGCGCCTCCGCCCCCACCAGACGATGCCCAGGAGAAGGCCGCGGATGGGATGTTGATTAACGGCAGCGAGAGCAACGCGGCCACGTCGCAGTATTCCATGCCGCCCGCCTTCGGCAACCATCGACCCGGGGCGAAAGGCCTCTACAACGGCAGTTTTAGCGCCATCGTTGACAACTCGGTCTTTGACGCGCGCCCATACTCGCTCACTGGCCAACAGACTCCGAAGGACTTCTACAGCCGCATTACCTCCGGGGTCACATTGGGTGGTCCGCTGCGCATTCCTCGGCTCATGCCCATCGGACCAAACTTCTTTGTCAGCTATCAGTGGACGCGCAGCGCGGATGCCCAAACCATCACCGGCCTTGTCCCTGATGCTGCAGAAAGAACCGGCAATCTCTCCGGCCTGTTGAACTCACAAGGACAGCCGCTGACGATTTACAACCCTGCCACGGGACTTCCCTTCACCGGAAACATCCCTGTAAGTCCGCAGGCGGCAGCGCTCCTCAATCTTTATCCGCAGCCTAACCTGGCCGGAAGTACAAGTTATAACTACCAGGCTGAAGTCCTCAATGACACGCATGCCGATGCTCTGCAATCACGCATGGACAAGTCTATAGGCAGGCGAGACCAGTTGTATGGTGGCTTCGCCTTTCGCAGCTCACGCGCAAACAGCACCAACATCTTTGGCTTTGTTGATGCCACTGACTCACTGGGCATCGATACCAACGTCAACTGGTCGCACCGTTATCTTCATCAAACGTTTGTATTGCTCGGCTATCACGTGACGCGACTGCGCACCAATGTGCGTCCTGAGTTTGAAGGTCGAGCGAACATTTCCGGAAACGCCGGCATCGGCGGCAACGATCAGGATCCTGCAAATTATGGTCCTCCTGGACTCACCTTCTCGAGCGGATTTGCCGGGCTGAACGATGCGAACAGCGCCTACAACAGAAATCGTACCGATGCACTCTCGGCAAATGTCTCAACCAACTATCGGCGTCACAACTTTATCTTTGGCGGAGATTTCCGCCGCCAGGAACTCAATGAATACGGGCAGCAGAACCCGCGAGGATTGTTCGCGTTCACCGGAGTTGCAACGCAGGCGCCAGGTTCTGCGTCGGCCGGAGCCTCCACAACCACGGGCTCCGACTTCGCCGACTTCCTCCTTGGCATTCCTGACACCAGCGCACTTTCATTCGGCAATCCCGATAAATATCTGAGGCAGTCGGTCTACGACCTTTACTTAACCGACGACTGGAGAATGCTGCCGCAGTTCACCGTCAACGCAGGAATGCGATGGGACTACGGCGCTCCCATCACTGAACTTTTCGGCAGACTGGCAAATCTCGATGTCTCACCGGGATTTACATCTGTCGCACCTGTAGTAGGCAGCAATCCGAAGGGCTCCGTGACTGGCGCGACCTATCCAACTTCCTTGGTACGGCCAGACAAGCATGGATTTGAGCCGCGCATTGGCATTTCGTGGCGGCCGATTCCCGCATCGACGCTCGTCGTAAACGCTGGGTACGGAATTTACGACGACACTTCAGTCTATGTATCGGCAGCTGAAAGCATGGCGGAACAGGCGCCATTCGCGACAAGTGTAAGTGAGGCCAACAGCAGCGCATGCATGCTGACTCTCGCAAATGGATTTGCGCAATGCTCGGGCGCCGCTGCGGACACCTTTGCAATCGACCCGAACCTGCGCGTTGGTTACGCACAGAACTGGAACTTGAGGGTACAGCGTGACTTCCCCGGCGCTCTCGTTATGACCGCTACATATCTCGGCACCAAGGGGACGCACGGCATGCAGGAGTTTCTTCCCAACTCCTATCCCATTGGAGCAACAAATCCATGCCCGGCTTGCCAATCGGGATTCGTCTACCGAACCTCAAATGGAAACTCGTCGCGTGAGGCCGTGCAAATCCAGCTGCGCCGCAGGTTGCGAAGCGGTTTCACCGCGAGTCTTGATTACACATGGGCCAAGGCGATAGATGACGACGCGCAGATAGGCGCGCAAGGCCATGTGACTGCAACATCGGCCGCCGCCACCGGCCAGTCATCATCGGGGCCAACCATCGCGCAGAACTGGCTTGATCTGCGCGCAGAACGAGAGCTGTCGAGCTTCGATCAGCGCCAACTGCTGAACGCACAAGTTCAATACACCACTGGAATGGGCATGGGCGGCCGAACCTTGATGAGCGGATGGCGAGGGAGAATTCTGAAGGAATGGACCATCATGAGCCAGTTCTCGGCAGGTACCGGTCTGCCGGAAACTCCCGTCTTTCTCGCGGCCGCTCCCGGCACCGGCTTTACTGGGACCATCCGTCCGGATCTGACAGGCGCTTCGATTTATAGTGCGCCTGCGGGCTACCATCTGAACGCAAACGCATTCTCCGCCCCTGCCGCGGGCGCATGGGGAACCGCGCGCCGTGACTCCATCACAGGCCCCGATACCTTCACGTTGAATGGAGCACTGTCAAGGACGTTTCGGCTCCGCAACCCGTTCAATCTTGACGTGCGCGTGGACGGTACAAACGTCTTGAACCATGCTGTCTTCACCGGGTGGAACTCGGTTGTCAACAGCACCACGTTTGGACTTCCAGCGGCTACAGATGCCATGCGCAGCCTGCAATTGACTGCGCGATTGAGGTTTTAGTGATGCACAGGTTGACCGCGACTCTGCTGATCACGGCTCTGATGTTGAGCGCCTGCATTCGTGCGCAGCAAATCGGCTCAAACACCGATCCCGCGCAGTCGCAGGTCTTCAAGCTGACGCTGAACTCCCAGTTGGTAGTCGAACAAGTCGTGGTGAAAGACAAGCAGGGAAATTTCGTCAGCGGACTCACGGCCAGGAACTTCACGGTGACCGAAGACGGCGTACCGCAAACAATCAAGTTCTGTGAGCATCAGAAGTTCTCTGAAGCAGTCGAGCCGTTGCCGCCGGCGCAGCGCGACGACGAGAACATAACGATCTACAAAAGACTCACGCGCACGCAATTTTCACCCGAGACCCCCGACAGCAACAAGTACAAGGATCATCGCTTGCTGGCGCTCTACTTTGACATGAGCGCCATGCCGCCGCAGGACCAGATGCGCGCCTTGGCCGCCGCGGAACACTTTGTACGTACGCAAATGACGGCTGCGGACCTCATCTCGATTCTCCGCTTTAACGGCGGAGCGGTGGATGTGCTGCAGGATTTTACCGCCGATCGCAACAGGCTGCTCAGCATCCTCGAAACTCTTGTCGTGGGCGAGGGGCAAGGCTCAGCCGACTCAATTGACGACGCCAGCAGCGCCGACACGGGCGCAGCATTCGGACAGGACGACAGCGAGTTCAACATCTTCAATACAGATCGGCAGCTCTCTGCCCTGCAGACGACCGCCAAAATGCTGGAACAAATGAGCGAGAAGAAATCGCTCATTTACTTCGCAAGCGGCCTGCGGCTCAACGGCGTTGACAATATCGCGCAATTGCACGCAACCATCGATGCAGCCGTGCGTGCCGGAGTTACCTTTTGGCCCGTCGATGCCCGGGGATTGGTGGCGAGCGCGCCGCTTGGAGATGCAACGCAGGGTAATGCCGGGAATGCAAGCATGTACAACGGCTCTGCTGGACAGGCTTCCACTGATCGATTCCAGCAGTCGCAGGATACGATGTACTCGCTGGCTGCCGACACCGGCGGTAAGGCATTATTCGACAACAACGATCTGACGCGAGGCATTGTGCAGGCACAGCGCGCCATCTCTGACTATTACATTGTCGGCTACTACACAACGGATACCGCGCAGAATGGGCGCTTCAGAAAGGTGAAGATCACCGTTGACGCCCCGCCCGATGTCTCTCTCGCTTATCGCGAAGGCTACTACGCAAACAAGGAATTCGCCAAATTCACCGAGGTCGATAAGGAACGCCAGCTCGAAGATGCACTCATGCTCGGCGATCCCATTACCGATCTCACCATCGCCATGGAGATCGACTACTTCCAGCTGAACCGCGCCGAGTACTACGTTCCCATCATCGTGAAGATCCCCGGCCGGGAACTTTCGCTCGCCAAGAAATTTGGAGCTGAGCACACGGTCATCGACTTCGTTTGTGAAATCAAGGATGAAGTGGGCGGCTATACCGTCAGCAACGTTCGAGACAACGTTGACATCAAGCTTACCGATGCCACTGCTCTTGAACTTGCAAAGCGCCCAATTGAGTACGACTCGGGCTTTACGCTCTTGCCCGGACGCTATTCCATCAAGTTCCTCGCACGTGACGACGAAACGGGGCGCATTGGGACATACCAGTCCGAATTCATCATTCCAAATTTAAACAAGGAAACAACGCGTTTGCCCATCAGCTCAGTTGTGCTGAGCAGTCAGCGCGTAAACACCAGGGATGCGCTGTACAACACCACGAGAGGAAAGAAACAGGTCGAAGATGACGCCAAGAATCCACTCGTGCAGGAAGGGCTGAAGCTGATCCCCAGCGTGACCCGCGTTTTTAACACAGGGCGCGAGATGTATGTTTTTGTGCAGGCATACGCTGGAACGCCTGCCAACACTACTTCGCCACCAGCTCCCGCACCTGCGCCTCCAACTCTCTTCGCGACCGTAAGTCTCTACCAGGGAAACCGGAAAGCATTTGAGTCGACGCCGGTCTCCGCATCACCTGCGACCGGCAGTCGGCTTGGGACTGTTCCGCTCAGTTTTCAGATCGGCCTTGGTGACTTGGCGCCTGGCGAATACCAGTGCCAGATCACTGTTCTCGATCCCACCGGACATCGCGCTGCGTTCTGGGTGAACCCGATCATGTTGGTGAAGTGAATCGTTGTTGATTGCATGGGCCGCGCTGCTGTCATAGAAAACGGAGCCTCGTCCACACTTTTCGGTCATAATTTGAGTGTGTATATGAGGGAGAATTCATGAGAACCGGTCTCCGCGCGATTTGTCTCGCCGCTTTCCTGGTGCTTCTAGCGCCGCATGATTTCATCTTTGCGCAAAACGCGGCCCAGCCCGTGGCCGGATCTCCGACCCGCCAATGGGCCATCGCCATTCACGGAGGCGCAGGAGAATCCGAGTGGGAGCATATGGACTTCGACACTGCTGCTGCCTATCACGATTCTTTGGCGAAAGCGCTTGCAGCTGGAACGGCCGTGCTCGAGAACAAAGGCAAGGCCTTGGACGCAGTCGAAGCGGCTGTTGAAGTGCTTGAAGATGATCCGCTCTTCAATGCAGGCCGCGGATCGGCCTTCGCTGCCGACGGCACCAATGAAATGGACGCGGCTCTCATGGATGGAGCAACTCTCGCTGCCGGCTCCGTCGCCGCAGTCTCAACAACACGACATCCCATTGCGCTGGCGCGTGCCGTCATGGATCACACACCATATGTCATGATGGTCGGTCCCGGAGCAGATGCCTTCGCACGTACTCAGGGCTTGAAACAGGAACCTCCCTCCTTCTTTTTTACCGAGATGCGCTGGCAGGAGTTTGTTTTTATCATGCGCAAAAACGGCAAGCCCATTCCTCCGCGGCCTGCGGGAGTGCCGCCTGAAGCAAGCCCCATCGCCATTTTTTCGCCTGTGCCGCATATCTTCGCTCATCGATTTGGAACCGTCGGCGCGGTCGCCCGTGACGACGAAGGCCATCTGGCTGCGGCAACCTCAACAGGCGGCATGCAAGGCAAGCTCCCTGGCCGCGTCGGCGACTCGCCTCTCATCGGCGCTGGCACGTACGCAAGCGACCATTCGTGCGCGGTATCAGGCACCGGCGTCGGCGAGTATTTCATCCGCCTCACGCTGGCGCGCCAAGTATGCACGCTCGTTCAAGAGGGGCATACGCCGCAGCAAGCCGCCGACACCATGATTCACTCGGAATTGCCTGCACTCAAGGGAGGCGAAGGAGGAGTCATTGTGCTTGCGCCTTCAGGCGACGCAGTCTGGAGTTCAAACACACTCGGAATGTTTCGCGCCCGCGAAGCAGCAGGCCACGCGCCTGACATCTTCGTCAAATAACATCATTCTGAAGCGCAGCGCCCAAACTCTGTCCTCAGGCGTCAATGAATCGGCGATTGACTCTGTTGATTGAACAGAGGAAACTGATTGCCATGAAATTTGAGCACTCTCTTCCCGCCTGCCTGGCAGCGTTTTCCATTTCAGCCCTTCTTGCCCAGCCCCCCGTTCCACCCGCACCAAAACCGTCGCCAGATGTTGTCGCTGGAATTCCCGTCAATTATGACGAATCGAAGGTCGGCTCCTATTCCCTTCCTGATCCCTTGAAGTTGAATAACGGCAAGCCCGTTCTCGATCCGGAGACCTGGTACGCAAAGCGTCGTCCTGAGATCGAGCGAATATTCTTGACCGAACAATTTGGCCGCGATCCCGGCCGTCCGGCCGACGAGAGCTTCGAAGTCACCGACCCCGGCACGCCCGCTCTCAACGGCAAAGCCATCCGCAAGCAAGTCACGATCCGATTCTCCCAGGACAAATCCTGGCCATCAATTCATTTGCTGCTCTATCTCCCGGCCGCAGCCAAAAAGCCCGTACCCTTGTTTTTCAGCATCAACTTTGGCGCCGTGCAGAATGCCGTCGAAGATGCGGGCATCACCCCAGAATTGATCTGGGACCCCAAGTCAGACACCAGAATTCCAGCCCCGGCCGGCCGTGGTTTTGGCCGATTGAATGTCGAACCCTTCCTCGACGCTGGCATCGGCGTGGCGACCTACTATTACGGCGATGTCGATCCGGATTATCCCGCCGGATTTAGCAACGGCATTCGCGCACGCTATCTCAAGCCGGGCCAGACCGAGCGCGCGAGCGATGATTGGGGATCGATTGCAGCATGGGCCTGGGGTATGAGCCGGGTGCAGGATTACTTTGAAACCGACAAGGATGTCGATGCCAGGCGCGTCGCGATTCATGGTGTTTCGCGCCTCGGCAAAACAGTCATGTGGGCCGGAGCTCATGATCGGCGATTTGCTGCCGTCATCGCTAGCTGTTCCGGTGAGGGAGGCGCGGCGCTCAGCCGTCGTAATTATGGCGAGACCATTGCGCACCTGACCGCGCCAACGCGCTACCCTTATCAATTCGCAGCAAACTATGCCAAGTACGGCGGATTCCCTGACACCGCACCGATGGATGCAAACCTGCTGGTATCACTCATTGCACCCCGTCCGCTTTTGTTGCAAACGGGTAACACAGACTATTGGTCCGACCCAAAAGGCGAGTTCCTTGCAGCGGTGTCTGCCGGAACTGTCTACAAGCTGCTCGGCAAAGACGGACTCGATACGGGCGTGTGGCCCGCGGCAAAGCAGCCCATCATGCACGATCTCGCCTACTATCATGCACGATGGTGGCCATGGAATGGTAACCACAGACTGGGACATTTACGTCCAGTTTCTCAAAATGCATCTGCATCCCGAGCAATAGAAGAAAGCGCTCTTCACCCTTGCCCGAACAGTTTTCGTGCCGCATATGAATTATGGAGGACGGTCAACAATGCTCCTCGAAACCAAGCCGTACTACACCTATTGCTTCGGTTCGATGGGAACCACACTCGAAACGGCCCGCAAGACCGGATTCTTTCGATGGTTTCATATGGCCGAATCCGAACGTCACCCCGAGGAACCCGCCGAACTTGTTCGATTCCGTCCGGCAGGCGACAAGTTTCACGATCTCTGCTTCCTGGATATTCTGCTCGCTCCAGGTGGAGAATTCGTTCGCATGGAGCTCGTGGTCAAGCGATCCTTTATTGACGGAGCTGACGGTCTCTTCGCGCAGGACCTCGTCAATAGCTTCCTCCGTGCCGCTCTGCCAGATGCCTGTCGAAGTCTTCTTGAAGACTTCATCACTGAAATCAACACCCCGGCCGGAGACGGCCAAACGCCCAGCTTTCAGGTTTTCAAGGGAAGGCTGAATACATGGTCGAAGCAAACCGGTTGGTCCCGATTGCATTTCGCTAATCTCACTGTCGCTGAAGTGCCGTCGTTGGTGTTAAATGTTGGCCCGAATCCCGACGCTCCGAATGCAAAGCCAATTAATTCAGCTCGGCCAAAACCACAATCATTCTTGCGCAAACTTCAGATCGTATGTAGTCGAAGGATCCAGCGGCCCATCTAGAATATTCAGCGACTTTAGCTGTTCATAGCTGGCGGTCCAGCGTGCTGCAGCCATGCGGCCCGTTTGCGCGCCGCTCGCATCTCCCCCACTCACGAATCCCCCATCCCGAAGCGCCTGCGCCGTGTACGCCTCCTGCGCCGGGTTAAGAGCCGGGTTCAACTGCAGCAGCAGAGTATTGGTTGCGGCGGGACTGCGCAGATATTCATTCCACCCGCGAATGCTGGCACGAACAAACTTGGCCACAATATCCGGATGTTCTGAGGCGAAAGCGTGCGTGGTGAACTGGACACGATAAGGGTCATAGCCTGAGGAACTGATGAGAAACGTGCGAACCTCTGCTCCGGCCTGCTTGGCAAAAAACGGCTCGCTCGTAATGAAAATCTGCTGCACATAATTTGGATCGGCAAGAAAGCTGGCGATGGAGAGCGTGCTTGGAATTGCACGAACGTTTTTCAACCCATATTTGCTGATGACGAACTTCAGCCAGACCGCTCCGGGCTGGGCCACGACTCCATGACCGTCCAGATCTTTGAAGCCTTGGATCGGAGAGTCTTTGTGAACCATGATTGCCTGCGGATCGTGCTGCATCGTGGCCGCGACGGCAACCATGGGCAAGCCGCTCGAGTCCCAGGAAATAATCTGGTCGCTCGAGGCCAGTCCAACATCAGCCTTACCCGTCGCCACAAGCTGGCCAACACTGCCGTATTGTGGCAGCGGCACAATCGTGACGTCGAGGCCTTCTGCCTTGTAGTAGCCAAGATTGAGTGCAGTATAAAATCCGCCTTGTTCTGGCTGCGGGTACCAATCAAGCTGAAGCCGGACCTGGGTAAGACCATTTTCACTTGTTGCTTGGGGCCTGCGGCAACCAGACACGACTACTGCCGCGAAGGCCAGGACCACTGCGGCAGTTTTAATTGACCTCATAGTCGACCTCTTGCTTATCGGGCAAAGCCGGGGAAGCGTTCTTATGTGCAAACGTATCACGCAAGAGTCTTCAGGACCGCATTGCGCTGCGCCCCAATTTGACTGGCAAACTGCAGGAGTCGTTCATCGCAGCCGCGCCCGGCAGCCAATTGCATTCCTCCCGGTTCGCAGGGGATGGAAACAGCAGGAACCCCAGCCAGGCTGAACGGCGTCGTATAACGCAACAGGCGGATGCGGGTCTGGCTATGATCCTCCTTTGCAGTCAGTTTTGCGACCGGAGCGCACGGAAGCAGCAACAATTCGTTTGCCGAGAATAGGTCATCCATCCGTGAACGAAAATCGGAATGGCGTTTACGGAGCGCGGATAATTCAGCAGGCGTGATGCGGGCACCCATTTCAAGCCGCTCGCGAATCGACGGCTCGAAGTCGTCGAAGTGGCCGGCATGCACGCGTGCCGCTTCCCACGCTTGAATCCGTACAAATATCTCTCTCGAATCCGCCCACCATTCCGGTTCAATCGCTCGGCCTTCCAGCCCCAGTTCCTCCAATTCCCGATTGAAGGCGTGGAAACTATTCACAATCTCAGGTTCGCAATCGTGAAGAAAGCTGTCACTGACCGCGGCAAATCGTGAGAACGTTCCGGAGACCTCACTCGGTCCGGTTCCGAACGGCACGGACATCAGAGAAGCATCTTCGAGATCCCGAAAAATCCACCCCATCGTGTCGAAAGATTCAGCCAGGTGCGCGCCTCCGCGCCAATCGCCCCTGCCATGCGACGCCCGATACCCCGTCAAACCACAAAGCGCGGCCGGCACGCGTACAGACCCTCCGGTGTCGGTTCCGATCGCCGCAACCGCCGATCCTTCAAGCACGCTGGCCGCGGCGCCGCTCGACGAGCCACCTGTCAAAGCAGTAGCGTCGCCGGGCTGCACGCAGTCGCCAAACTCCGGATTCTCCCCGGTAATTCCATACGCCAGCGGATGAAGGTGCGTCTTTCCCACAATGACGGCGCCGCTTGCGCGAAGCTGCTCCACCAGCCACGAATCTCGCTCGGCCACACCATTCAAATCGCGGTAAAAACGCACCCCGCAGCTCGTCGGTGCGCCTGCCAGGTCAAAGCAATCCTTCACTGACACCGGCAGGCCCCAGATCGAACTCCGTCCGTCTCCGAAGGCCCCACCCTGCCCGCTCTTGACTTCCTCCGCGCGCACCGCTTCCATCCGCGTCCACACCGCGTCCTGCCAGAGGTACGTGTTTCGGCTCGCATTCTGATTGGAATGGGCCAGCGCCGCATCCGCAAGAATCGTGGGCCGCGTTAAACCATCAGCAAGCGATTGGCGCAGGCCGCGAATTGTCCACGAAGAACTCTTCATAAGGAAATTGTAAGGTCACGCAAACAATACCCGCATCCTGATTTTTTATTAAGCGCGAAAGCCACGCAGCATGCTAATTTCGAGTATGGGAGTTCTTTCCAGCGTCAGACGCGTTCCAGCGAATAAGCCCACGAAGTCTAGTGGCCCTGCTCCCTCGTCTGTCTCAACCTCTGATTTGGAACAAATGGCCGCTACGGTCGCCTTCACGGCTCGTTCCCTTGCGGGTTCCCATCCCCGCCCGTTTGGCGCATCCATCGTACATACGAATTCAGGAAAGGTGCTACTCCGCGCACTCAACCGAGTCGCGCAGGATTTCGATCCAAGTTCCCACGCCGAAGTGAGAGCCATTCGCCTCGCCACCAAACGGCTCAAGAAACTTTCGCTGGCCGGCTACACCCTCTACACCACTTGCGAACCTTGTCCGATGTGCATGAGCACGGCCTTGTGGGCTGGAATCGATCGCGTTGTCTACGGCGCTAAAATCGCAGATGCAAACAAGCACTGCAAACAGATTCAGATTCCCGCTGTTGAAGTTGCTGCGCGCAGCGACATGCAATGCGTCGTAGACGGTCCGGTATTGCGCGATGAATCCTACGCTCTTTTTACCCATCCACGCATGTTGCAGGCGTTTCGACTCTGGTCCACGCGTAAATGAACTTGATTTGAGAGGGCTTCCCCATGTTGAACTCTCTTGCGGAAGGGCTGTCGAAAGTCATCGATGACCCCGCGCGTGTGCTCACAGCGCCGCCAGTGCTCGACCGGCTCTCACACGACTTCTATTGGTATTCTCCGGTTCTGCGCCCGCTCCTCGCGACAAAAACCGGCGACATCGCCGTGCAGCCAGTAAGCGTCGACGAGATTTTAGCCGTGCTCGGTTTTGCCGGGCAGCACCAAGTTCCAGTAACGGTGCGCGGCGCAGGAACTGGAAACTATGGCCAGTGTGTGCCGCTTGAGGGTGGCATTGTGCTCGATCTTTCTCTCATGGACAAGCTCGAAGAGATTACGCCGGATGGCGTAGCTGTTTGCCAGCCAGGCTTGCGCCTCGGCCAACTCGAAACTGAAGCGCGCAAAAGAGGTTGGGAGTTGCGCATGTATCCGTCCACGCTCGTCAAAGCCTCCGTTGGCGGCTTTCTCGCCGGAGGTTCAGGCGGCGTTGGCTCCGTTGCGCACGGCGGCCTGCGCGACTTTGACACGGTTCGTGCCTTCGAGGTTGTCACCATGGAGGAGAACCCGCGCGTAGTGCTGCATGAGGGCCCTGCGGTGCACGAGATTCTCCACGCCTGGGGCACCAACGGAATTCTTACGCGCATCTGGTTTGCCCTCACGCCGGCAGTTGAGTGGATGCAACTGACGGCGGCCTTCAACACCTATGACCAAGCCTTTCAATTCGCTGAATCCATCGCAACAGACGACACCTGGACCAAGCGACTCGCCACAGTCTTCGAGTGGCCGATTCCATCGTTCTTCACGCCAATCAAGCAACTTGTGCGTGCCGACAAATCGCTCGTACTCATCATGATTGCAGCGTCTCAGGTGGACGCCTTGCAAGCCGCTGCGACTGCTGCAGGCGGCGAAGTTACATTTACCGGCGCATTCGATGGGCCGCGAACTCAGCCGCTCTTGAGCGACTATACCTGGAACCACACCACGCTCTGGGCCATGAAGGCCGA
This sequence comes from uncultured Acidobacteriaceae bacterium, assembly GCA_963765025.1. Lineage (GTDB taxonomy): Bacteria > Acidobacteriota > Terriglobia > Terriglobales > Acidobacteriaceae > Telmatobacter. Next base: position 38,081 of record CAVXVM010000148.1, read on the forward strand.
TCCCGCATACACCTACTTGCAATGCGGTTTTTCACCCACCGAGTGTCGAGAGCAATTTCGAAAACTGCGTGAGCGCTACGGTCAGGAGATTCTCTTTCACATCGAATTCATGAAGAACGGTGATGGTGTCGTCATTCCCGGCGCCATTCCCGTCGTGCGTTTTACTACCGAGGAAAGACTGTACGACATGATTGCCTTTTGCAGGTCGATCGGCGTTTTTGTTGCCAATCCACACGTGAATTATCTTGAAGATGGCGGCCGCTTTCGCCCCGACAACATTCAACTAATGGCTAAGCAGCGTTACGATCCGCGAGGCCTGCTCAATCCAGGCAAGATGATCAGCTTTCACAAGCAGGTGGTGACGAAATGAAGACATGGATCCCCGATGCGCGTAATTTTGCCTACCTGACTTGGAAGCAAGTCGATGCCCTGCCCCGCGCCAATACGCTTCTCGTGCTCCCCACGGCCGCCATCGAGCAACACGGCCATCATCTCCCGCTCGCTACTGACACACTGATTAACAATCTGCTTCTCGGCAAGGCTCTGGCGCTCCTGCCCGCGGCGTTGCCCGTCTACGCACTGCCGCCGGTTTGCTACGGAAAAAGCAACGAGCATCTCGGATTCCCGGGCACTCTTTCCCTGAGCGCTCAGACCTTTATGGCAGTCGTGCGCGACCTGGGCGCCAGCATCGCGGCTGCAGGATTCAAAAAGTTAGTCCTCTACAACACGCACGGCGGCAACACTTCTCTCGTGGATGTCCTCGCACGCGACCTGCGCACCGAATTCGGATTGTGCACCTTCTCGCTCTTCGGCTCGCCCGGCGCTGACTTCGCGGGAGTAAGCCCTCAAGAGAAAACCTATGGTTTTCACGCTGGCGAGATCGAGACGGCCTACCTGCTCCATGCAACGCCTGAGCTTGTTCATCAGGACGAATACACAACCAACTATATCGCCCGTATCGACAAGCCCGAGTTGCTCAAACCTGAAGGTTCCGCTGCGAACTTCGCATGGCTCACCAAGGATATTGCCCCGAGTGGCGTGCTCGGCGATCCCACTGCCGCAACCGCGGAGAATGGCGAGCGGTGGTCCAATGATGCGGCTGCCCGCATCGCCGATGTGCTGCTGGCGATGTACAACTTTGAGCCAAGGTACGGAGCTTGACGATGGCTCTCATCGATTGCGGAAACGGTGTCCGGCTGGAGCACGCTGCAGTGTGCCGAATCACCGATGGCACCACTCTCGTTTCCGATCATTACTATCCTCAGGGCAATGGCCCCTGGCCAACCCTGCTCATGCGCCAGCCTTACGGGCGCGACATCGCTTCAACGGTGGTGTACGCACATCCGGTTTTGTTTGCGCGGCACGGTTATCACGTCGCCATTCAGGATGTGCGAGGACGAGGTGGTTCGAGTGGCGAATTCTATCCATTTCGTCATGAGGCCAAAGACGGTGCTGAAACCATAGCGAGGCTCTCGAAACATCCCGCATGCAATGGCCGCATCGGCATGTACGGCTTCTCCTACCAGGGCGCAACGCAACTGCTCGCAGCAGCGGAACAGCCGCCTGGCTTGCAGTGCATCGCTCCCCACATGACGGCCACTGATCTCTACCACGGCTGGTTTTATCACCACGGCGCGCTCCGCCTCAACTCCACTCTTGCGTGGGGAATTCAAATGCTGCGTGAGGATGCGCGGCGGCAGGGGCTGCGCGAGGCAAGCGATCGGCTTGAGGCTGCATGGACCAACATTCGTGCCCAGGCCGCTCATGTCCCCTATGGAACTCATCCGGCAATCGCTGACCCATCGTTGCCAACTTATGTGCGCGACTGGTTTCAGCACAACGAGCCCGGCGAGTACTGGAGTGCGCTGGATGTCAGCATGCGCATCGACCAGATTCAGATTCCTGCATTGCACATTGCAGGCTGGTTTGACACGTATCTTGAAGGCTCCATCGCCGGATATCTGGCCCTGTCAAATGACGCGGGCAGCGATTTCGCGCGCCGAAATCAATATCTGATTGCGGGCCCATGGGTCCATATCCCCTGGGGAGATCGCGTCGGCGAGTTGAACCTCGGAGAGGCCGCCAACCTCAACACCGATGAGATTTTGCTTCGCTGGTTCAATCACTGGCTTAAGGATTCGGGGGATTTTGACCACGAGCCTTCAATACGCTATTTCTCGCTCGGACCCAATGAATGGCGCAGCGCGGAAAGCTGGCCAGTAAGCGAATATCCGCTCTATCTTCAAAGTGCAGGGGATGCGAATTCGCGCAAAGGCGGAGGCGTGCTCGCGCATGAGGCTCCTGAGGAAGACGCGCCCCACGATCTGTTTGTCTATGATCCCGAGGTCCCAGTGCTGGCGCCCGGGCTCGCACAAGCCATGGCCGGCTCATTCGACCAGTCTCAACTCGAAATGGGCAACAACTTGCTCGTGTATACCTCCGCGCCGGTTGAACGCGAAACCGAGATATTCGGACAGCCAATAATCAAGCTGTACGCAGCCACATCCGCTCCGCACGCGGACTTCACTGCGAAACTCGTGCGCGTCACGCCGGCGGGCAAAGCGGAGTTCCTCTGCATCGGCATCGCGCGCAGTTCCTGGCTCTTTGCTACCGGGTACGCGCCAGATCAAGTTCACGAGTGGGAGTTCACGCTTGAACCCACTGCCTTTGTCCTTGCCCCCGGTGAATCCTTGCGCCTTGAAATCGCGAGCTCTGCGTTTCCACTCTACGATCGCAATCCTTCCACTGCCACATCTCCGCCCCACGCGGATCAATGGACCTGGTCGCGTTCCACCCAGCAGATCCTGCATTCCCAATCGCACCCGTCTGCCTTGTTCCTACCCGTAAGAGGTGAACCCGGATGGTAGCTCATGCAGCCGGACCTTTGTCGGAAATTCTCCTCAGCGCTGTCAGCAAACGCTATCGCGGCTCTGCCACGGCGGTCGAGAATGTGTCCTTGACAATGGACCGCGGCGAGTTTGTCACCCTGCTCGGCCCATCCGGTTGCGGAAAATCGACGCTTCTCAAGCTCGTCTCAGGATTGACCCCTGTCAGTGAAGGCCAGGTGAAAGTAAACGGAATGACGCCCGTCAACGCGCGCGAATTGATGAGCTTCATCTTTCAGGATGCAACCCTTCTGCCGTGGCGAACTGTCGCACAAAATGTTGGTTTGGGCCTTGAACTGGAATACGCGGCCAGTGCACTTCGCAAAGAGCGAGTCGAACAGATGTTGGAGTTGGTGGGAATGCAGGGCGTCGCGCACAAGTACCCACGGCAGCTCTCCGGCGGCATGAAGATGCGCGCCTCCATCGCCCGCGCTCTTGTAACCCGGCCGCGCATCCTGCTCATGGACGAGCCGTTCGCCGCACTCGACGAAATGTCGCGCGACCGGCTCAATGAAGAACTCCTCCGCCTCTATGCCGAGCACAAATGGACCGTTCTGTTTGTCACGCACTCCGTCGCCGAAGCAGTTTTTCTCTCCACGCGCATCGTCATTCTCGCGCCTCATCCCGGTCGTGTTGCTCACGAGGTGCAAGTTGACCTTCCATGGCCGCGAACCGCAGAGACGCGCGAGTCCACTGAATTCGAAGATGCGGTCACCAGCACTTCACGTCTGTTGCGGGGGGTACATCCGGCATGAGGAAGTACGGACTCTTGGCCCTGAATAGCGTGGTGGTGTTCGCGTGTTTACTGGGCCTCTGGCAAATGATCATCTGGGTGAATCATTTGCCGCCCTATATTCTTCCCGGACCGCTAGCCGTTGCAGTGGCTGTACGCTATCGCTATCCGTCACTGCTAGAATCTCTGCGAATCACGGCGATGGAAGCGACCGGCGGATTGTTGGCCAGTATCATCGTTGGCGTTGCCGTAGCCATGGTCTTCGCACAGTGGCGCTGGCTCCGGCAGACTCTCTACCCTTACATGATTCTGTTGCAAACGGTGCCCATCGTCGCCATTGCGCCGCTCATTATTAACTGGGCCGGCGCTGGAATCATCCCGGTTACGATTCTCACATTCATCATCTGCCTTGCCCCCATCATCGCCAACACGACTCAGGGACTCATCAGCGTAGATGAGAATCTGGTTCACCTCTTCCTCATGTACAAGGCCTCTCCTGCACAGGTTCTCTTCAAGCTTCGATTACCCAATGCCCTGCCAAATTTCTTTACTGGCATCCGCATTTCTGCAGGCATCAGCGTAATCGGCGGCATCACCGGCGAGCTTTTCGCCGGCTCAACGCGCGTTGGTGAAGGAGGACTTGGCTATGCAATCATCTATGCAAGCAACCAGATGGAAATCTCGTACCTCTTCGCACTGGTTTTTGCAGCCGCTGCACTTGGTTTTGCGTTTTTCTTCGTTGTGATGTTTCTTGAGTGGCTGGCGCTTCACAACTGGCACGAGTCAAGCCGTGCCCAATCGGTCGAATAGGGAGTGGATCAATGTTACGCATGGAGTCGCCAACCGGTTGGTGGTTGATCACTCATCCTGACCACGCACGCCTGGCCGGAGAATTCGCCACAGCCTGGGGCAACGCAAAGTTTCGTAAACCGGAGCCACGCGCGCGCGTTCTCAAAGGCATATTCTGCCATGACGATGGATGGGCCACCCGTGATGCCCATCCCACCATCACCCACCAGGGCAAGCCCTCCGCATTTTCAACCGAGTTGGTCGGCAAGTATTCCGCTTTTGAAGAGATTGATCTGGAAGAGTACCTTGCCGTGCGCGATCGTGCGGTGCGCATGATCGCAAACGAAGACCCCTACGCCGGCCTCCTCATCTCCATGCACACATTCAATCTGCTCACTGCGCACGCAGATCGCTCAACCATTCAGCCGGAGGGACTCTTGCTCCTCGACGCGTTTCTCGATCGTTTGCGCAACTATCAAAATGAATTGATGGCGACAATCTCCGCGGACATTTCGCTCCGGCCGATCGACAAAGACAAGCAAACCATCCAGGAGCACTTCCGACTTCTGCAAGCCTGCGATAATCTTTCTCTGCTAGCGTGTGTGGATTTCGCAAATCCTGCGAATCTGTTGCATCCACTGCCCCTCAACAGCGGAGGCACTTCCGAAGTGCAGGTCACGCCGATCGGTCCGCGCCATTTCCGCCTGGCTCCCTGGCCTTTTGAAGCAAAGCAGTTGACCTTCAGCGTCTCAGCGCGCCCAGTTTCCGGAAAGACCTTCGCCTCGTCCGCGGAACTAGAGTCCGCTTTCAGTTGCGCGCCTGTTGAAATGCTCGCCGTCAGTCTCACCGAATAGTCACTGCCCGTGCTCGAACCACACCCTCATCAGGCTGGAAACAGTCTCCTGTCCGGCAAAATCTGTTTCGCGATCGCGCCGCTCACGGTAAAAACGGGTTCATTCACAACCTGGCTGAGCCTGAGTCTGAGCGCCACACTGCAAAGAATGTACGCATGAACAGGAGTGAATCCCCAGCGGCTCACCAGCAAATCAACCATACGGTTTGTGGCGGCACGCGCCGTGGCCGTCAGATCGGTTCCCGTTTCCACCACGATCCACGCATCTGCGCTAGAGTCACGTGCAACCTGCTCGCTGGCCTCAACGATCGGACTTGGGAGCGGCTGCTGCTTATGGAGATTGAAGCGCAGTGTCACGTCCAGCGGGCATTCAATCCCGTTGATGCAGACTTCGCCATCGCCTTGCGCCGCATGCCCATCGCCGCAACTGAACAGCGCTCCCGGATTGTAAACCGGCAGGTAGAGCGTCGATCCCGCACATAGTTCGCGCACATCCATATTGCCGCCAAAGGGTCCCGGCGGACGCGTGCGAAATTCGCCATCCTCCGCGCGCGCAACGCCCATCACTCCCAGAAACGGCCTCAAGGGTACCACCGCCGGAGCAAGAGAACTCGTGCTTTCCCCATCAAGCTGCCAGTGAAAAAGAAACGGATCACGAAAGCGATCCTTCAGAAATCCCAACCCCTCAATCACGCTCGACCAGCCCCGCCCGCTGTGGCGCGTAGCCAGAACCTCAACTTCAAGCACATCGCCCGGCATCGCGCCATCAATCCAGATTGGACCAGACAGCGCATGAATGCGGCTCCGGTCGATCTTGAGAAACTCCGCCGCCGTCATACCCGGCCGCACCTGGCCGCCACTTGCGTCCACGCACTCAATCTGCACTTCGTCGCCCGGCTCAATGCGCAGGCGCGGTTCCAGTGTGCGGTTCCACACGGAGTGCGTCGGATTAGCTGAAAGTGCGTGCTCGGTCATGAGGTCTTCACCCTAACGGTCATTTGGATTTCCACGAGCGCATTGCGGGGCAGCGCACTCACACCCACGGCGGCACGAACATGACGGCCCGCCTCTCCGAATACCTCAACCAGAAGATCAGAGGCGCCATTAATCACCGCAGGAGAATCCGCAAAACCAGACACGGCATTGACGTAACCGTTCACAGAGATCACCTCGGTCACGCGGTCGAGCGACCCGAGTTCCCTCTTCAGCACGGCGAGTTGCGTCAGCGCACATGCCCTTGCCGCCGCATAACCTTGCTCCACCGAACTGCCCGCACCGGCCGTCCCGGTAATCACACCGCCCGGTCCCGAAGAGATCGCCCCGGCCAGGTAAATCACTTCACCCACCCGTCTTCGCTGACAAGTAATTACCACCCGGCATGGGCAATTGCGGCAGTTCAACGCCAAGGTCAATGAGTTTTTGTTCTGGAGTTAGTAGCTGTGTCATTTCCATTCGACTTTAGCACGGGTCCACGCCGTTTTTCCGCTCCCCAGGCCACAAAAGGCAGCAGCGCACGGAGTATCATTTTCATCTGGCAAGCGTTCCTGTCGAAAGGTTAGGACAAATCCCTCGCATTGAATAGAATCCAATTGCCACCGTCGAAGCGACCATCTCCAGGATTTCGACTGAAGACAGATCCACCGCCGCAGTCTACCGTATGCACCACAAGCTGGGACAAGAGTTAGAATTGCGCTTGATCCTAAGTTCCTCTGCAAGGAGACATCGATACCGGGCCGCGCCTTTCCCGCCATCGACCGCTTTTAAGCATGAAAATCATTTACCTCATCACGACCGGCGGAACAATCGAGAAAGTCTACTCCGAGCAGCTTGGCAAGGTTCACAACAGCGCCAGCAAGATCGGTCAGTATTTAACGCGGTTGCGTCTCCCCGATTGCGATGTCCGCGTAATCCCGATCATGAACAAAGACAGCCTTGAAATGACACAGGAAGATCGCGTCGGCCTGGTGACGGAAATGTCCCGGCTATTACCGGAAGGTCATCCCTTCGTCATCACGCACGGCACCGATACGATGGTCGAAACCGGCCTCTATCTACAACGCACTTTTCCTTCTCTCCATGTTCCAGTGGTTCTTACCGGAGCCATGACGCCCCTCGGCTTTGAGGGCAGCGATGGCTTGCAAAACCTGACTGAGAGCCTGATGGCCTCGCGCCTGCTGGGCCCCGGAGTCTACATCGTCATGCACGGTCGCGTCTTTCCTGCCGATCGCGTGCGCAAGGATCGAGACTTGGGCACATTTGTCGAAACCACACAACCTGTCAATCCCGGAGGCAGCGAATGAAGGCATTAGTCAAGAGCAAGGCCGAGCAGGGCCTTTGGCTTGAGGATATCGCCGAACCAAAAGTCGGAATCAACGACGTGCTCGTACGCGTCCGCTACACCGGCATCTGCGGAACCGATGTCCATATCTACGATTGGGACGAGTGGGCGCAGAACACGATTCCGGTGCCCATGGCTATTGGCCACGAGTTCGTCGGCGAAATCGTCTCTGTGGGATCGAACGTAAATGACTTCTTCCCCGGAGACATCGTCAGCGGCGAAGGCCACGTCGTTTGCGGCCGCTGCCGAAACTGCCTCGCAGGCAGGCGTCATCTTTGCGCCTCAACAAAAGGCGTCGGCGTCAATCGCCCCGGAGCATTCGCTGAATTGATCTCCCTGCCCATGACCAATATCTGGCGGCATAGTCCGGGAGTCAACCAGGAAGTCGCGGCCATCTTTGACCCCTTCGGCAACGCCGTGCACACCGCCCTGTCGTTCCCTGTCATGGGTGAAGACGTACTCATTACCGGCGCAGGTCCCATCGGCATCATGGCCATTCCCGTTGTTCGCCATGCAGGTGCACGCCACATCGTCATCACCGACCTGAACCCCTTCCGCCTTGACCTGGCGCGCAAGATGGGTGCGACCCTCGCAATCAATGCAAAGGAGACGCCGCTCGCCGATGTGCAAAAGCAGCTCGGCATGACAGAGGGCTTCGACATTGGGTTGGAGATGTCAGGCAATGCGCAAGCGCTGCACGACATGATCGCCAACATGAGCCACGGTGGAAAAATAGCAATCCTCGGAATTCCCGCGAGGGAATCCTTGATGGATTGGCGCCAGGTCATCTTCAACATGATCACAATCAAGGGCATCTACGGCCGCGAGATGTACGAAACCTGGTACAAAATGTCGGTCATGCTTGAACAAGGCGTGGATATCTCACCGGTCATCACACATCATTTTCCGTGGAACGAGTTTGAGGCGGGCTTCGCGGCCATGCGTTCTGGGAATACAGGCAAAGTGGTCCTCGACTGGACCCGAGTTGGCTAGAACTTGTTGCATAAATCAGGTTTTGAAAGGGCGCGGCTTTAGCTGCGCCACCCGATGGCCCAAATGAAGTGGGGCTTTAGCCCCTGAGGGGCGTTCTGCCTTGGTTGAACTTGATTTATGCAACCAGTTCTAGTCTCCTGTCTTTGAAATCTATAATTGGAAAATCGCAGTCATCCTGAACGTAGTGAAGGGTCTGCGGTCTTTTCTAAAAGCCAAACGACGCGGGGACGCCCCTGGATCAACTTCGTCGACTCGATCGGACTTATACTTGGTTGAAACCCCGATGAATCCTGCAAGAATCCACGTGATTGACTCGCATACCGGCGGGGAACCAACGCGAACCGTCATGGCCGGCGGCCCAGACCTGGGTGTTGGCCGCTTGTCCGAGCGTCTCTCTCTCTTTGCCCGCAAGCACGACACATTTCGCCGAGCCGTCGTCAACGAACCCCGCGGATCCGATGTTCTCGTTGGCGCACTGTTATTGCCGCCATCCAACCCTGCATGCGCAACCGGCGTTCTCTACTTCAACAATGTTGGCGTGCTTGGCATGTGCGGCCATGGAACCATCGGCGTTGTTGCCACGCTGGCCTTCCTCGGCCGCATTCATCCCGGCCGCCATCTCATCGAGACCCCGGTCGGCATTGTCTCAGCGGAGCTGCGCAATGACGGCTCTGTCGTCATCGAGAATGTGCCGAGCCACCGCAGCAAAGCCGGCATCGCGATTGACGTACCAGGCTATGGCCGCATCGTCGGCGACGTCGCCTGGGGTGGCAACTGGTTCTTCCTCATTGGTGACCATGGCTTTCAATTGATCCAGGCTGAGATTCCTAACCTCACCGAATTCACCCTCGCCGTTCGCCAGGCCCTCGTCAAGCAAGGAATCACCGGTGACAATGGCGAGGAAATCGACCACGTCGAACTCTTCGCCGATTCTCCCACTCCCGGCATCAATAGCAGGAACTTCGTCCTCTGCCCCGGCGGAGCCTACGACCGTTCGCCATGCGGCACGGGCACCAGCGCAAAACTCGCCTGCCTCCACGCAGATGGAAAACTGGCCCCGGGCGAGATCTGGCGTCAGGAAAGCATCATTGGCAGCGTCTTCGAGGGCAGCTACAGGCTTGATGGCGCCAAAGTCATTCCCAGCATCGCCGGAAGAGCCTTCGTCAACGCGGACTCCCATCTGCTCCTGGATCCAGCCGATCCTTATTGCATGGGAATCCCCCAATGAACGTCGGCACCTATGACTGCATCGTCGTGGGCAGTGGAATTGTAGGAGCTGCCTGCGCAGCAAGCTTCGCCAAAGACGGCATGCAGGTGGCGCTCATTGACTCGCTCGGTGCCGGACTCCTGGCAACGGCCGCAGGCATGGGCCACATCGTTGTCATGGATGATTCGCCGGCACAGTTCCTTCTTACAAAGTACTCGCAGAATCTCTGGCTGTCCCTTTCCGATCGCTTGCCGCCAACCGCGGAATTCCAAAAGTGTGGGACACTTTGGGTCGCAGCGGATAGTGAGGAAAGGTCCGAAGTCGAGCGTAAGCATGCACTCTACCAGGATCACGATGTCCCCACGCGGATCCTTTCAAGAAGCGAGCTCACCGTTCTTGAACCAGAGCTCCGGCCTGATCTTGAAGGCGCACTTCTCGTCGGAATCCGACGCCGTTTTATACGCGCCGATCGCTGCTCAATGTTTGGCGCAGGACGCCGCCTCGCATGGCGCCGTCATAATCGACAGCGAAGTGATCTCCATCGGACAAGGCATCGTGACCCTCCGCGACGGCCGCAAACTCCATTCGAAAAGAATTGTGAATGCCGCGGGCGAGCGATCTCCCGAACTTACGCCTGGACTTCCAGTCAAAAAGCGGAAAGGCCACTTGGCCATTACCGATCGTTATCCGGGCTTTCTCCATCACCAGGTCGTTGAACTCGGATATCTCAAGAGCGCTCACACTCTCTCTGCAGATTCGATTGCCTTCAACGTGCAACCGCGCATCACGGGACAGGTGCTGATCGGTTCTTCCCGGCAATTCGACACAACGTCAGAAGTTGACAACGTCATTCTTGGCCGCATGCTTGCGCGAGCCGTCGAATATATGCCCCGCTTGGCCTCCTGCTCCATCATCCGCACCTGGACCGGCCACCGTGCAGCCACTCCTGACAAGCTTCCGCTCATCGGTCCATGGCCGGGAGACGAAACCATCTTCCTCGCGACAGGACACGAAGGCCTCGGCATCACCACCTCGCTCGGTACCGCCGAATTGCTGTCGGCATTCTTCAACAGCCGCGCCACCGAAATTCCTATTGAGCCCTATCTCCCGGCAAGGCTCCGCGAGGTCGCGCATGCCTGACTTCGTGAAGATGACCATCGACGGCGCTGAGGTGAACGTGCAGGCTGGCGCCACGGTTGCCGCCGCAATCCTGATGAGCCGCTCGGGATTCAGGCGGTCCGTCAAGGGTGAATTGCGCGGCCCCGTCTGCGGAATGGGTATCTGCTTTGAATGTCGGGCCACGGTGGATGGTCAACCCCAGCAGCGCACCTGCCAGCGTCTCTGCGAAGACGGCATGGTGGTGAACACAGATGAGTAAGCGGATGAAGCTCGACTGCGACGTCCTCGTCGTTGGCGCGGGACCAGCGGGAATCGCCGCGTGCGTTTCATCCGCGGATTCAGGCGCGCGCGTCATCCTCATCGATGACAATCCGCTCCCGGGAGGCCAGATCTGGCGCGCCGCAATCGAGGATCCTGCAAGTCCAAAATCGCAGGACAGTCAAGCAGCCTCCTGGTTTCGTCGCCTTCGAGCCTCTGGGGCGACCCAACTGCTATCAACGCGCGTTGTTGCCCGCCTCGGTGAAAAGTGTGTCCTCGCCGAAAACGAAAGCGGCAGCATCGAAATCGCCTTCCGGCACGCCATCCTCGCCACGGGCGCACGCGAACTCCTCCTTCCCTTTCCCGGCTGGACGCTCCCCAACGTCTTTGCCCCCGGTGGACTGCAAGCCCTGGTCAAATCCGGCCTTCCAGTCCACGGAAAACGAATCGTTATCGCGGGAACCGGCCCTCTCCTTCTAGCAGTCGCAGCTTTCCTCAAGTCGAAGGGCGCACGCATCGAAGGAATCTACGATCAGGCCTCATGGCGGCAGATAATTCCGTTCGCCACTACCCTCATCAAGCGCCCGGCCCTGCTTGTCTCCGCTCTCGTCTATCGCGCTTCACTCTTCAGTTCGCCCTTGCGCTATGGATGGTGGCCCGTCTCCGCTTCTGGCGAGGATGCACTGCGTTCGGTCACGTTGACGAACGGAGTGCGCACTAAAACCGTCGCATGCGACATGCTTGCTTGCGGATTTCATCTCATCCCAAACACTGAACTCCAATCTGCCTTCGGCTGCAAATTAATTGAAGGCAAAGCGAGCGTAGATGAGAGTCAACGAACATCGGTAAATGGCGTCTTCAGCGTCGGCGAATCGGCAGGCGTCGGCGGCCTTGACCTTGCCCTCATCGAAGGACAGATCGCCGGCCTTGTCGCAACCGGAAAAGATGCCAATGCCAGCCCCTTGTTTCCGAAGCGCGACGCCCTCAGAAAAATCGCGACGGCCATGGACCGCGCCTTCGCACCACGCCCCGAGCTTCGAAATCTCGTGCGAGAAGACACCATCATCTGCAGATGCGAAGATGTTCCCTGGGGCACGCTTCGTCAGCACCACTCCATGCGCCAAGCCCGAATCTATACCCGATGCGGCATGGGCCCCTGCCAGGCTAGAGTCTGCGGTGCTGCACTTAACTTCTTGACCGGATGGGAAAGCGGAGCCACGCGTCCGCCCATTTACCCCGTTCAACTTTCTACACTCATTCGAGAGCCTCAAGCTACACCAAAGGAGAAACCATGATCTGGAAAGGCGTCATGCCTGCGATGACAACAGCAATGAACCCCGACTTCAGCCTCGATCTGCCGTCCATCGCCAAGCGCGCAAAGTGGATGATTGATTCCGGATGCACAGGCATCGTCGCGCTTGGCTCGCTTGGCGAATCGCCCACCCTGACCCACTCTGAAAAAAAGACCGTTCTCGAGACAATTCGTGCCGCCGTCAAGGCGCCTCTAGTCGCAGGAATCGCCGGCCTCTCGACCGATGAAACCGTCGCACTCGCAAAGATGGCCGCGGCAGTCGGATGCAACGGCCTTATGGTGCTTCCGCCCTATGTCTATAAAGGCGACTGGCGCGAAACCAAGGCGCATGTCACCGCCGTTTTTCAATCCACTCCCCTGCCCTGCATGCTCTACAACAACCCTGTCGCATACGGCACAGATTTCATTCCTGAACAAATCGCCGAGCTTGCCTCTGAAAACAAAAATCTGGTAGCAGTCAAGGAATCCAGCACCGACGTCCGTCGCGTCACGGCCATCCGTTCCCTCATCGGCGACCGGCTTGCGCTCTTCGTGGGCGTCGACGACGCCATTGTCGAAGGCATCGCCGCAGGCGCAACAGGCTGGATCGCCGGCCTCGTGAATGCGTTCCCTGTAGAGTCCGTCGCACTCTTCGATCTAGCCATGGCCTCCCGAAGTAAGGAAGCCTTCGAACTCTACAGATGGTTCCTGCCCCTGCTAAGGCTCGACACATTGCCCAAGTTCGTGCAGATGATCAAACTGGCCGAAGAGCGTGCCGGCGTCGGCAAGGCAACCGTGCGACCTCCGCGCCGCGAGTTGGAAGGTGCGGAGTTAGCCGAGTTGACAGCCTTGATCGACGATGCCATCAAGCACCGCCCATCGCTAGCCGGAATGCGCTGAAGCCCTCCTCAGCGCACTACCCCATAAATCCAAGGTAAGGGCTCGTACCAAAATTCCCAAAGTTCGGGAACACATTCCTGATTTGCCCGTCGGAGAGACCAAACCAACTCGCAAGCGTACCCGCGTACTGCTCCACTGCAGTCGTCGGAATCAGCCTGCCCGCGCCCAGATCATTGGCTTGGTTCGAGCCGATCACCGGATACTGCCCGTACATGTTCTGTCCCTGCACCGCACCGCCCACGACAAAATGATGGCTCCCCCAGCCATGGTCGGTGCCGTCGCTGTTTGACGTAAGCGTCCGCCCAAAATCCGAAATAGTGAACGAAGTAACGTTGTTGCTCAGACCCATGTTCACCATCACTCCATCGAAGTACTCAAATGCCGAACCGAGTTGTGTCAGCAGCTTCGCATGAGTCTGCGCCTGGCCATCGTGCGTATCAAAGCTGCCCAGCTGCACATAAAAGATCTGCCTCGTCACACCCAGGCTGGCTCTCCCCGCTATGATGCGAGCCACGGTTTGCAATGACGCCGCCAGCGGATTGTCGGCAAGCATATTCGTAACCGGATCGAGATACTGCGGAGGATTCGCCACGCCCCCCGTCCCCGCCGGCGCCATCGCACTGGTCAGCATTGACTGCGCCTGGATTGACCGGTTGATCACCGTTTGATACTCCTGCGCAAATAGATTTGTCTCATCGTTCCCCAGGATCGGACTCAACGCGTTCGTCGCGGCCGGCGCTCCAAACGGCGCCTGAGCCAATCCGTAAATCGGAATCGGACCGGCAGGCGTCACGTTCAGTTGGAACGAGGATTGTCCCGCCAGGAACAGCGCATTGCCTGCAGTCGAGATGCACGTGAACATCGAATTTGAATTTAAATTCATGCCCTCGATTGCATCAGCGACAGCGCCGCCCCAACCCACATGCTCGCCACTGCCAAGATTCGACGCAATAGCCTGCCACGCCGCAGTCTGATCAAAGTGCGAGAACAGCGAATCCGGCAGCGGCACCGAATTTGCATTGATCTGCGCTTTGGTCGCCGGAGTAACCAGCGTGCCCATATTGGCCACAATGGCTGCGCGGCCGGCGTTGAACAAATTCTGCACCCCACCAAGCGACGGATTGAGTGCGAAAGTTCGTCCGCTCTGCGGAGTCTTCAGCGTAATCGGCAGCAACTCGTTCATCGGATAAGCGAGCCCCGGCGCACCCGAACGCGCCTGCGTAAATGCGGTGAACGAATCGCTGTCCGTGGCAATCACCGTGCCGTGACCATCGTTGCCGCCTTGCAGATAAACACAGACCAGCGCTCGATAATCCCCTCCGCCAGTGCCCTGCGCCATTGCCGCAAGCGAGTTCAGCTCAAGAAAAAACGGGCTCACGTAGAAGCCGGCCATCGATGCCATCGATGCCGCTCGCAGAAATTGCCGCCTGGATTGATGTGATTTGCACATTGCTCGCTCCTATTGCTGCGCGGCGAAGTCTGGCGACGCCACGGTGAGATAGATTGCCGTTTGCACGCGGCTAAGAAGCGCGGCATTGATTGCATTCTGGTCTCCAGTCGGTATCGGAATCGAAGCCACTGCAGTCAGAATCTGGTTGTAGAGAGTGCCGTTCATCTGCCCTGCCATCAGCAGCAGGTTGATGCGATCCAGCAGCGGGCCTGGCGTCGCCGCCAAACTCATCTCCGTTGCGTACGACGAAAAAACATCCGGGCCGCCCAACGCATTTCCGCCAATCGCATTCTGCAGATAATTGATGTACCCCACCACAGTCGAAACATTCGTCATCTGCATCTCCGGAGCCAGCAGGCCATCCGTGGCGATGGTCGTGCCCGGCGGACTATATCCGGGACTGAACCAATTGAAGACCGTAGGCGACCGCAGCCACATCTCGCCGAGCCCGTAGATTGGATCTTCCGTGCTGCCGATGTCGAATGAACCAGTGCGCGATTGCGCGGTGAATGCCCTCGCCCACTCCGTATAACGCAGCAGCGACTCGCGCACCTTGCCAAATTGCGGATTCGCGATATCGGTTGCCGAGTCGCGGGCTTCCGGGTCAAGCAGAATCGCTGTAATCACAGCCTGCAGATTGCCGCGAACTCCTGTGCCATCGTTCTTGAATACCTGCGCAACTCTGTTGACATACGCAGGGCTCGGATTGCTCGTCACCATGTGCTGAATCATCTGCTTTGAAAAGAACGCAGGCAGATTCGGATGATTGAACAAGGTATCGAGAGCGATTTTCAGGTCGCCGTTTGGATCCGGGCTTCCCGATGACGGAATCGTGACTCCGAGAAATTGCTTTTGAACCGTTGAATGGTGGCTCGCGAAACTCTGCATCGGCAGTAACTCTTCTCCGAAGCCTTGCCCCACATAGAGGCAGCAGTTCGACCACGCCGTATCGCTGTTATCTCCAGGTATGTTCCAACTGAAGCCCGTGAACACCGCCGCAAGTCCCATCACATCGGTATTTGAGTACGTCGGGATCGGCTTCCCGGTCCCGTCAAGTTGCTGCGAGCCGTCGTCGTTCAACTGCCACAGGCCGACGGTGAACAACTGCATCACCTCTCGTGCGTAGTTCTCGTCCGGATCGGTCGTGGCATTGCCCTTGTCATTCCCTTGCATTGAGAGGAACTGGCCCATCATCGGGCTCAGCGTCACATCCTGCAGCAGCTGTCTGAAATTTCCAAATGCATCCGTGCCGAGCATGTCGTAGTAGCCCGCTTCGCCGCGAGGCATGCTTTGAATGGCTGTTGTGTTGTCGCTGGATATCACGAACATTTGCGACAACGCGTACCGCACCCGCTGCCGCAACTCGTCGCTTCCCGTCAGCGACTGCTGCCAGAAAGCATCCTGCACAAAACTCTCATCGGCACTGTTTTGAACAAAGAGCGCCGCATTGCACTTCACATCGCCCGTTGCGCAAGGCGGGTTGTTCACAATCAGCGCCTGTTCAACCGCAGGCTCTGACGGCACCGGTGCAATATTGAACTGCTCTGTTAGCCAGGGCTGAAAGCCAATCATCGAAAGATGGTGGATGTCGGCATCAGTCGCACCGAAGGTTGCTTGCTCAAGAAAACGTGCCGCGTCCTGCGGAGTGACGACTGGAACCGGAGGCGTCCCGTTCACACTTCCAATCAGATCGGCCGAGGTAGCCGGGCCGGGGCTCGGATTGAGAACTTGAAGGTCGAGATTACCCGGCTCCGTCAAGTCCAGGCTCGCCGTCAATTGCGTCCCGCTGTTGAATGTCGTCGGTGCAGGCGCGCCGTTCACCAACACCTGCGCACCCGTAATAAACTTCTGGCCCGACAAAACAATCGTCGCCGGCCCCGGATTGAAATTCATGGGCGTTGCAGATGTGAGAATCGGAATCGGATTCATCACGGAAACATTTTGCGCAATTGAGACCGCAGGATTGTCCACGCTGGTAATAGCCAGCTGAACGATATTGCTCGGCGTTGGAACAACCGCGGGTGCCGTGTACGTGATCGAGCCGTCCTTGTTCGAAACTGCCGTCCCCACCAGTGAATTGCCTCCGGGAATCCCATTCACCGCCAGAGTCACCGCGGGATTGTCCGTCCCATTCACCGTCAATCCGAAATTCAACGAATTCGAAACACGCACATCAGTCCCGGAGTTGGCCTCCAGTTGCAGCACTACCTGACCCGGTCCCACATTCAACGAAATCGATGCTGTGTTTGCCGATCCTGGATTTGGATTTGTCACAAGCAACGGATAGATGCCTGGATTAGGCGCGGAAATCTGCGCCACCAATTCGGTGCCAGATACATAGGTCGTCGGAACCACCGCGCCGTTCCAGGTGATCGTAGCCCCGTACACAAACTGCGATCCATTCACTGTAACGGTCGTCGTTCCCTCGGAAAATCCCGTCGGCGTTACCGAGCCCAACACCGGAATCGGATTCCATACCTGGAGGTTCACTGTGCCAGGCGTTGCAGTCGGAAACCGTGGAATGGAGCTCGTGATCTGTACGGTATAGGGTGTGGGAACAATCGCGGGTGCAGTGTAGAGCCCGGTGCTGCTGATCGTACCCACCTCTGCGCTTCCGCCCAGAATTCCGTTTACATAAAAATCGATCGGCTGTCCGGCTGACATCCACTTTGAGGATAGTTGCGTCGTTTGGGTTACGCGCAGAGTAGTGTTCGGCGCGGAGATCGCAGCGATCGAGCCCAGGTCAACCGCGATTGATCCGCCGCCGCAACTTGTGATCAGGCAGCTCGCGAAGAGTAAGAATGTGCAAAGCGAAAGGACCTTCGGCAAGGTACCGCATGAGCGCACCGCTTGCATAGATGCTCCTAGACGGGGATATCCAAGGGAACTGAATGCGCGTGAATTCAGATTGCAATGCGCGAAGGACTACAGGGTCTTAGCTTCCTGAGGTTAACGAAGCCGCCTTCAAAATCGAAACGAAAAATGCGACCCTTCGGTACTTCCGTAATGTAACTTCAAATGCGAGTTCTCGAGCGCAAGCATTCGAATGCCCTCCATTCCCCGGCGGGATTCATCATTATGTAATCGGATTCAAGACCGGCGGCGTGTCTGATCGTCGAGTGATCAGATTCAACGATTGGGCAACCTTGTTCTCGTCGCCCGCTAAACGTAGTTCTGCGTCAACATCTCTGCGACCGCACCGTCCATCTGTTCACGACGGCGAACTTCTTCGAATCGGCTCAGAAGATCCTCGGGACGCAATCGGGCCCGTTCGCTCCCCTCAAGATCGTGCAGAACCCTGCCCTTGTACATCATCACAATCCGGTCACCCAGGTTCACCGCCTGTTGCATCGAGTGAGTCACCATCAATGTTGTCAGTTTGTCCCGCTCGATAATGTCATGCGTAAGTCGAATCACCTGGTCGGCGGTTTTAGGATCCAGTGCCGCCGTGTGTTCATCCAAAAGCAACAGCTCCGGCCGTAACCAGGAGGCCATCAGCAGAGTAAGAGCCTGCCGCTGTCCGCCTGAAAGTGTTCCTATCGCATTGCCCAACCGATCTTCGAGTCCCATGTTGAGTGAGCGCACGCGGTCGCGAAGTTCGTTCTTCATACGCCGGTTGACTGCAAGGCCAAGACCGCGCGACCGTCCCCGCCGCGCCGCAAGTGCAAGATTCTCGGCAATGGTCATCGTCGGCGCAGTTCCGCTGAATGGATTCTGAAACACGCGGCCGATCAACTTGGCGCGCTGGTGCTCCTCCCAGCATGTGATCTTTTCGCCGGCTAACTCAATCGTTCCGGAGTCTACCCTGAACGAACCGGCCACTGCATTCAGCAGAGTCGATTTGCCCGATCCGTTTGTCCCGATCACAATCAGGAAGGACGCGGGCGCCAGGTTGAGCGTCACGTCGATCAACGCTCGCACCTCATTCGGCGTTCCCGGATTGAATGTCTTGGAGACGCGATGCAATTTGAGCATACTCATCAAGCTGCCTCTTCGATTCGATTCCGACTCATCTTCAATCTGCGTGCCAGATCCGGCATCACCAGCGCCACAAAAACAAAAAGTGCGGTAATCAGTTTCAGGTCGTTCGGGTTCAGCCCCCATCGCAAGGCGATCGCCACCAGAAGGCGAAAGAGGACTGACCCCATCACCGTCCCTGCAATCAACAGCCCGATAGTGCGAGATCCCACCAGGGCCTCGCCAATGATCACGCTTGCAATGCCCAGCACCACCATCCCAATTCCCATCTGAACATCGGCAAAACCCTGGAACTGCGCCAGCAATGCGCCGCTCAGCCCAATCAGGCCGTTCGACATCGCCAGTCCAAAAATTGTTCCCGCATCCACGCTAGCGCCAAGCGCGCAGATCATCTGTGGATTGTCGCCCGTTGCGCGCAACGCGGTGCCGATCTCAGTACGGAAGAAAAAATAGAGCAGTATGCAGACCACCGTCACCAGCAGCAGCACGCCCAGGAACATCGACAAATCACGAACACTCACCGTCCATCCGGCAAGATTGATGTTTGCCACGCCGCCGAAGATCCGCTCACCCAACCGCTCAGCCAAATCGGCAAGCGTTGTCACCTCAAGCAACGGAATGTTGCTCTTCCCCATCACGTGAAGATTCACGCTGTAGAGGCCGGTCATCACAAGAATGCCGCTCAACAGCGGATTCACTCTGCATTTTGTGGCCAGCAACCCGGTTGCCATGCCGGCTATTGAACCGGCAAAGGCCCCGGCCAGCGTCGATACAAATGCGTTGTGTCCACTCACCAGCAGCGCGGCCGCAACCGATGCGCCCAGCGTGATCGACCCCTCAGCGGTCAAATCGGGGATGTTGAAGATACGAAAACTCACGTACACGCCCAGCGCCAGCACCGCGAGAATCAGTCCGAGTGTTAGTGCTCCGATCAGCAGTGTCATCGATCCCTCATCCTTGCGTAATGGCCCGTAGTGGACCCATCCAGCATGCGCCGCGCAATAGATCCGATTCACCCACGCCTTCAAATGGCCGCGTGTCCGCCATCAAATGCAATACGGTGCTCGGCGTCGAATGCGTGAAGATCTCTGCAACCGTCTTCGCGTAAGGCAACTCTCCGCGCTGGACCGGACGATAAGGAAACAGCGCCCCGTGAATGTGCGCCATCACTTTCGCATCCGTCTTCATCGGACGCATGAATGAAGCTGCGCATTCTGGAATCCTTCGCCCCGCCACTCCAACCAGCAACACCTGGCTGCGTTCCTTTGTCCGTTGCGTTGTAAACAGCATCCAGTCGCCAACGTCCGGTAGATCGAGAGAGATCGGCCGCATTGCCGGCGAACGCTGCAGGCTGGCGCCCACCAGTCCCGCCGCTTCAGCCAGCGCAACAAACGCAATCAAGTCTGAACCCGACAATTCAATCAACGCTTCCACAAATTCCGACAATCCGATTGTCCCCGGCCCCTCGCTCAGCGCATCAAATCGCACCATCGACGAAAAATCCCCCGCGCCCGCCAGCGCATAAAGCGTCTCCACCCGTGGAACCATCTCTCCCTGCTCAACAACATAGTCCGGCGGGCAGTGTCGATCGTTGGTCGGCAACGCGATCGCGCACCCCGCAGCCGCCAGAAACTCGCCAAACCGGCTCTCGCAGTCCGCAAATCCTTCTCCAAACGCGCCCAGCCCAAGGCCAAATGATCCGCTCGCAAAACTCACTGGCCGGCAGTCAGCCTGAGTAAACCCTGTCGAGCGCAGCTCGCTCAGGCTGGCCCACAAGCGTGCACGAAAGCGGCTGCGCCACTTGTTGCGGAAACACCTGGTAAGCCGCCCCGCCGCGCGCAACCGTTCTTGCCGACGCAGCAATTTTAGCCTCCGCTCGTTTGCTTCCATCGAGTTGAAAAAACTCCGCCAATCCGCAAAGCGTGAGCACAGTGCGGCAGGCAACGCTCGGCTGGCTTATCGTCAGGCTTCCGTTTACTGACTGCAGAAGTTGCAACTGCCGCACAAGAACGCCAACGCCCAGCGAGCTGATGTAATGCACGCCCGCCATGTGCAGAACGATGTGGTGCTCGCCTGCACGCACCGCATCCTGAATCGTGTTCCCCACATGGTCCGCCCAACTCGCATCAAGCCGCCCCGCAAGCAGCAGCTCCAACCGTTCGCCATCGTGTCGTTGCGTAATTTCCATCAGCAGCCTTCCCGCTAATCCCGAACGCACCCTCACGAACTATTTCGCCTTCGCGCCCGCCGCCCCATTGAGATGTCGCCCGCTCTCATCCACCACCACGTCCGCACGCGCAACCACCGCATCCGGCAAATCCCAACGGTCCCGCAGCCCATCCAGAGCCAGCCGATTCACCTGCAGCTTCGACGGCATCATGTCCTCCACCGGAATCCTCGCCGGATCGCGTCCGTCCAGCACGTCCGCCGCAATCATCCCGCTTGCATAACCAATCGCCTCATAATCTGCGCCCAGGTCGAACAGCGTGCCTGAAGGCTTCTCCGTGGGAATCGACGAGATCACCGGAATCCGCGCAACCTTCGCTTTGCGGATAATCACGTCCAACCCATGGCCGGTCGTCAGGTCCGGGCTCACCCAGATCGCGTCAACATTCTGCGCCAGCACCGACGAAACAGCATCCCCCACCATCGTCGCGTTCTCCGCGTTGGCCTCAATCAGCTCAATGCCCATCCGCGAGCACACCGCTCGCCCCAACTGCGTCGCCACCACCGAATTCGCCTCGGCCGGATTCCACACCAGCCCCACTCTCTTCAGCGAAGGTCGAAGCTCCCGTGCCAGCGCAAACAATTCCGCAACCGGCGGCGAACTTCCAATCCCGGTCATATACGCCGGATGCACCGCATGATTTTGCCTGCTCACGCCAACCCCAATCGAATACGGATCGGTCACCACGCCAAACACATGCTTGCGCGGCGGCGTCGAATTCCTGTTGGCATTCGCCACCGTCTGCAGCGATATCGTCGACACCGTAAGAATCAGGTCGTTGTCCCCGCTCGTCACTTCCGTCGCTATCGCGTTCGCCGTGGCAGTATCGCCCTGCGCGTTGTAGCGATGCACCGAAATACGCCCGCCATCCACGTAGCCGCGCCCCTTCAGTGCGGCCAGCATTCCCGTCACGCCATCGTCAAGCGCGGGAATCGATGTCTGCTGCACAATCGCAACCTGAAGCGGCCCGTTCCTCCGCCCGCCCCCAGCCGCGTTTCTGTTGCGTGACCCAAGGTCGGAGTAGAGCAGCACCGCCGACGTCGCGCAGATGAGCGCAGCGCCCAGTCCCACCTTTTTCAGGCTCTCAATGAGGGGAAGCATTCAGGTGAAGATAAATGGTTAAGTGCGGATTGACAATCGCGGCAATAAAAGCCAGCCCAATCGCCGCTCGGGCGATGAATGACAACGTTTTCATTCCCGAATTTGCCGCACCTCTGCTTTCGGCCCCACTTCGCCATGTGGCAAATATTTACCCTCCATGCGCAAACATTTTCACCTATTGCACCCGCGCTACATTTCCCCACAAACCCATTGACATGAGCCCCTTCGCCCATGCAAACTTTAGTCACTTCCCGGCGGGTCAACCCTCGGGATGGTTTGAGATTCGGCCCCTTCCCTTCCGGTCCTGGGCTGCTCCTTTTGTCGATTTCTCCCCCGGGCACGGATGCCGAGCCCTCATTCCTGCAACCACCAGAACTGGGTCCAAGTCGTTTCCGAATTGAACAAGCGAACACGCGCAAGGCAGTCGTGTGCCGGCTTGCCGTCTGGATTTTCCAGGGCGAGCCCAGGTGCCTCCAGGGATGGCCACAAAAGTGCTACAGCCACAGGAAATGCAGGGGAGAGAACTATGAAGCTGGGTTTCGTGAACATTCTGAAGTTTGCCGCGGTCGTCGTGTCCATGGTCATTGCCGGAAGCGTGAACGCCTGGGCCACCTGCCCAACCTCTCCCAACTATTCGCCTGACTTCAGCGTGAATGGAACGAACTGCCTTGACCTCAATTCCGGCCCAAGCCTCAACCCCAGCGCAAGCATCCTGGCGCCGGTCGGCAGCGCCACCTCAATCACCGGCTGGACCAGCTCCGGCAGCGGGCCCACTGCCACTGTCACCTTTAACCTTGGTGCGACCGACAGCTTCGTGGCCGGCGAGCCCGTCATCCTCTCCGGCTTCACAAACTCGCCATACTTCAACACCCTCGTCTTCCCAGTTCAGTCGTTTACCACCAGTTCTTTCACGGTCGCATTCGCTGTCCCTTCCGGCCCCACAAGTGGAAGCGAAACCGCCGCCGTCGCGACGCCGCTGACCATCCTGCAACTCACGCCCAGCTCCTCTGATCAGGTAGGCTCGGCCTGGGATACCACTCCGCAGCCTGTTGGCAGTTCCTTTTCCACCACATTCTATTTCCAGTTGCCGCCGGGCGCCAGCGCAGGCGACGGCTTTGCTTTTGTCATTCAGGATTCCGCAACAACGGCTTTGGGCGACGGCGGCTGCGGCATTGGATTCGGCGATGACGGTGACTATGGCTCATGCGCACTCGACACTGGCGGAATCCCCAATAGCCTTGCCGTGGTGTTCAAGACGTCATCCAGTTATGCTGTTTCCGGATTCTATCCAGCCGCTAACAGCGTTTCCATTCAGACCAACCATGCAAGCCCGAACTGCATTGACTCCCTCTGCAACCTGCCCGGCGCTGAAAACGACCTCACCTATATCAATGCGCCCACTCTGGCCGACGGTAATATTCATTCCGTCACCATCACCTCCGCAACAGTGCCTTCAGCCGCTCAAACAGGCTGCACCGCCGCCCCCGGCAACCCGGTTTGCCTCAACGTCATTCTCGATGGCACTGACCTCTTCCACACCGGCATCCCCTTCGCGATGAAGACAATTGGCGTCACCACACCAACCTCGACCGCCTGGGTCGGATTTACGGGTGCCACATCGGCCACCGGCTTCGATGTCACTTCCCATGACGAAGCCAACAACATCCTCAGCTGGGTATTCACGCCCGCAGGCGCATCCACCACAGGCAACGTTACTACGAGCAATCAGACCAACTTCAGTTTCCAGGGCGGCTACGTGCAAGACACCACCACTGGCTACAACTTCAACGCTCAACTGACATCAGGCAGCCCGGTCTCCGCTGTCGTTACAGCCATCCCCATAAAGGACCAGGCGACCTGCAATGGTCTGGTTCAGGCTAACTCGCTCTTCTCCGGGGCTGAGTGCTTTGTCTATCAAAATGCGGGGGGCCCGGGCAAAGATCAGCCCGTCATGTTCGAACTCACCTGCCCGCCCGCCGGCGAGTGCGATTCCGGCGCTGGCACGTTCCCAGCCACATTGGGCAGCGAATTCCCCTTTCTCACCACCGACGACGGCTCGAACGACAACCTGAACCTGACCTTGGGCGATTTTCCCTCGGATCCCTTGTCGCCCGCTTGGACGCCCGCTATGACGACAGCGTTGAATGGGGGGTATCCCGGAGTTGGACTGCTCAAAGGACAAGGCCCCGATCCCATCCATCCCTGCACTCCGTTCTCAGGCATCAATCCTCCGCCGCTGTTCCAAAGCAACCAGATCAGCGCCTTCGTCCTCGACCCCGATACCAGCGGCGGCGCCAAGGCCCAGAGCGGCAACACCAACTCCTGCTGGGTTGTCACCTACTTGACCCCCAGCGAGCTGCCAACCGTAAGCATCACGGCGCCGGTGAACAACGGCAACTATCCATTAAGCAACACGGCGCAGACGGCTCACTACACATGCAACGCGATCAACACCAGCCCGGCACTCACCGGACCTTATTTGACGGTCGACCAATGCACCGGTCCTGGAACCTTCGACACCAGCACACTCGGTCCCCAGACCTACACCGCATACGTAACCGATTCGGCTTTGAACAGCAATTACCAGACGGTCACCTACAACGTGCAGGAAGCTCCCACCTTCACCAACGCCAACGGAACCACCACCACCTTCACGGTAGGCACCCTCGGTACGCCATTCAACATCACCACCACCGCATACCCAGTGGCCACTCTCTCGGCTTCAGGTTTGCCCGGCGGACTCACCTACAGGAGTAACTCGGATGGATCGATCACCATCAGCGGCACGCCCAGCGCCGGAACCGGCGGTTCCTACAACGTCCTGATCACTGCGTCGAACACGACAGGAACGCCTCCCGTGCTGAACAGCCCCACGGAGTACATTACCGTGGTTGTGGATCAGGCCCCGGCCTTCACCAGCGCGGCCAGCACCACATTCACCCTGGGCTCTCCTGGCTCATTTACAGCAACGGCATCCGGTTACACGGCGCCGACCATCGCCGAGAACGGCCTCTTGCCCACCGGGGTCACGGCCTCGGGCGGCACCATCTCCGGCACGCCAACCCAATCGGGCACGTTCCCGATTACTTTCACCGCCACCAACGGCACCGGAAACCCGGCTACGCAGAACTTCACGCTGAAGGTGAGCGCAGTCAACTCCCTTCTCATCAGTCCCACAAGCCTGATTTTCCCCCCTCAGAACAACAACACAAAATCCCTCGCGCAGAAGGTCACGCTTACAAATCAGGGCTCAAACACAATTACGATTTCAAGCATCAAGATTCCCGGCTCGAACGTTGAGGGATCGGCCAACGACGCGGATGATTTCACCTTCACCAAGACATGCGGATCCTCGCTCGCGGCAGGTGCGAGTTGCTACGTCTACGTCACCTTCGGCGCCGACAACGACAACCTGGCCCCCACCGGCTCGCTGGTCTTTACCGACAGCGCCACCGGAAGTCCGCAGTCCGTCGGGTTATCGGCCAGCGTTCTCGATCCCTTGATCTCGCTGAGTGCGAGCAGCATGAGCTTTGGCACGGTAACGCCCCCGGCTACCGCATCCAAGACGGTCACCGTCAAGAACTCCGGGCTGACGCAGCTCAACTTCACCGGACTGACGATCAGCCCCAACCCCAACTTCGCGCTCGCCGGAACCTGCACCCCCACTACGAGTCTCCCCAAAGGCGGGACGTGCACAATCAGCGTCACCTTCGCCCCGCCGACCACCACCAAGAACACCAACTATAGCGGCACCGTAACCATCACCAGCAACGCCCTCAACGGCGCCACGGAGAAGATCTCTCTCAGCGGCACCGGTAAGTAACCTCCGGGCAACAGGCCGGCTTTGGAGCCATCCAAAGCCGGCCTTTGCCCCAACCTCCCAATCAAAAACACACCGGGTGCCCCATTCATCTGGAGTCTTAAAGCACCATTTTCGCAGCAATATGCCCCGCAAAACACGCCAAAAACACGCCAAAAGGCCGCAAAAAGTGCGCTAAAAGCGCCTTTTAGGCACGTTTTAATGCGCAAAAACGTGCAAAAAGCGTGTTTTTGGGTAATTCTATGGTTCCACTGGCTCTTAAACGGAACTTTCCTGGGTTACAAAACACTCAATTCGCAACTTTTCTGGGGTAAGTATCTCGAAAATCGTAACCACTTAGACGACCATTTCGATATGTTTCGTAACCATTTAAGCGACCATTTCACCCTGTTTGGGTTGTATATTTGCGAACATTCAGCAGGTTTTGTAACCCTGAATGGTTCCATTTCATGCTGATTCGTAACCATTTAGACGACCATTTCGCGCCCTTTCGCAACCATTGAGACGAACGTTTAACGTTGTCGATGTACCACAAATGGTTCCACTTACCGCCCATTTCGTGAGCCGCGTCACCCCCCGAAACCCCCCAAAAAACAAATCGCGTCCCCTGCAAATTCAAAAACTGATCCCTGATCCCTGATCTCTGATCTCTGATCTCTGCTTACTTGCCGCCCTGCAGCCAATGGTTGGAGTCGTCGTACATCGCCTTCATGTCGGCGCGCTGCAGCAGCTTCTCCGCGCCCGGATCCTTCCGCATCGTATCCAATGCCTGCGTAACCAGCCGGTAGTTGTTCTGCGACTCAGCCGTGTCGCCGGACTCGCGCGCGATGCTCGCCAGCAGATAATGCGCATGCGCACTGAGCGCCTGTTGCCCGAGCTTGTCCGCCTTGGGCAAATCGCGCTGCAATTCCTGCCGCGCGTGGACATTGTCGTGGCTCTGCATCATCGCCTCGGCCATATAAATGCCGGCCTCCGTCGAGGAGTACTTCAGGCTTGCTTCATCGGCTTTCTCGATCAGGCCTTTGAGATTTGAAATTGCAGAACCCCCGGACTTCTCGCGCACCTGCAACTGCGCAAGAGCGATCTTGGCCAGCAAAATCCGCTCGCTTTCCTTGCTCCGCGTGGCGGCCTGCAGCGCTTGATCGTACAGCGCCTGCGCCGCTTTGTAATTTCCCTGGTAGAAGAGTGCATCCCCCTGGAACCCCAGTGTCTGGCCCACCAAACCATCATTCTTCAACTCGCGCGCAAGACTCAGTGCCTCGTCCAGCGGAGCTTTCGCTTCATCCCCACGCCCCGCCAGGATGAGCGCATCGCCGTAACCGCCCAGTATCTCCGCCATCCAGAAGGTCCTGTCCTTCAGGTTGCGAAATGTCTTCAGGGCCTCCTGCTTGGCGTTCACGGCCGCGCCGTAGCGGCCCTGATAATCAAACACTGCGCCCAGACCGTACGATTCCAATGCAGCACCATGTTGATCGTTGATG
Organism: uncultured Acidobacteriaceae bacterium; assembly: GCA_963765025.1. Classification (GTDB taxonomy): domain Bacteria; phylum Acidobacteriota; class Terriglobia; order Terriglobales; family Acidobacteriaceae; genus Telmatobacter. Next base: position 65,504 of record CAVXVM010000148.1, read on the forward strand.
CTGCGCCGCAAATCCAGTGCCCGCATGTAGTCGGCGATCGCCTGGTCGTATTGGCCCATGCTGGCAAGTGCCTGGCCCAGATTGTGCAATGCGTCGACAATGTCCGCGGGATTCTTCGATTTCTCGCGCAGTTGCAACACCTGCTGCAGATAGGTGAGCGCGTCTTCGTAACGGCTCTCTTCCGAATAGGTCTGGCCGATGTTGTTCAGCAAGTCAGCCTGTGCACTTTCATTGCCGAGTTCGCGCTCCAGCTCGAGTGCGTCTTTGTAATTCTTGAGCGCTTGCTCGTGGTCGCCGCGATCATCAAAGAAATTGCCCAGATCCATCAGCGTACCGCCCATGCCGCGTTTATCGCCGATGTCGGTGCGAATCTGCAAAGCCTCCTGGTAATTCTTCAGTGCGTCCTGGTTCTTGCCAAGCGAAACCTCTGCCGTGGCAAGTTCATTCAGGCTCAATCCCGTTCCTTTCTTCTGTCCAATGCTCCGCCAGATGGTCAGCGCCTCCTGCTCGTTGCGCACAACTTCATCCGGCTTGCTCAACATGCGATATGCCACCGCCATCAGATGCAGACTGGTTGCCTTCTGTTCCTGGTTGTCCACCTGCACGGCGAGACTGTACGCCTGGTTCAGCGACTGAAGACTGCCCTGCGGATCCTGGCTCTTGATCTGGATGCGCCCCATGTCAATGTTGGCGCCAACATCCTTGGGGTTCGAGGCGAGAATCTTCTCGTAGTAGGAGCGAGCCTTCGGCACGTCGCCTGAATCTTCGTAGAGTTTGGCCAGCGCCGCTTTAACGTCGGAGTTGTCGGGTGACACCGCAGCCAGATTCTCATAGGCCTTGATGGCATCGGGATAATTGTTCATCACCTGCAGTTCAATGGCAGAGATCAGGTACTTCTCTGCAGTCGGCAGGTCCTGGCTCAAACCAACAGCTTCCTTCGCGGACTCTTCCGCGTCGCTGTCGTAACCGAGAAGGGCATCCACTTGTGCGAGCCTTGAAAACGCGAGCGCAAAGCTGGGATCTTCCTTTGTGGCTGCCAGGAATTGCTTTTGCGCTTCAAGATTCTTGCCGTCGCGCTGCAGCGTGATGCCCAGGTTGAAGTCGCGCAGTGCGGCCACTGATTTTGAGGTGGGCTGAAATGAGCTGGCCTTCAGGTCGCTCAGTACGCTGGCCGGCAGGGCCAGCTTCTGGCGGATTGAATCGGCCAAGCGATCGACTGCGGCCGGGATCTCATTGTCATTCGCCACATCCACCTTCAGCGAGTCCGTATGCCCGCTCTTGATGTCCTGGACTGTGGCGTCGATGCGGATGGACGTGCCAAACCGGGCAAACTGTCCCCAAACCACGCGATCCGCGCTGGAGAAACTCGCGACGCGCCCGATCGTTGCTGCGTCCAGCACCGTGTCAGACGAGATGCGCAGGTCACTGAAGATCTGGTGAAGGCTGTTCGGGCTCACCGTGCGCAATTGCGCGGACTGGCCGACATCCGTACTGAGCATGTCAGCCAGGCTCGGCCCAAGCCAGTCGAGAGATGAATCGGAGGACGCATTGCGAAACGGCAAAATCGCCAGGGAAACAACCGGGCCACTGGGCCCGGATTTTGAGTTGGTCCCAGGCTTGAAAATCTGGCCGCGCAGCAGGAAGAGCACAATTGCCACAAGGACGACGGCGGCAATCCCCGCAAACTTCATCCACGGGCGAAGCTGTAACGTGGGCTTGGCCTTCGCTTCGGGCGGTAAGACGTGAGCCGAGTGCTCGCCCTCCCATGAGCGAAGATCCTTCAGAACGTCAGAAACGCTCTTGTACCTGAACTCAAGATCGCGCTCGATGCACTTGCTAACAATTCCGCTCAACGCGCCGGGAATCTGGGCGTCCAGTTCTGCCACTGGAATGGCGCGCTCCTGCGTCCGCTTGATGAGGCTTGCCAGGGCACTCTCCGCCTTGAACGGCATGGCGCCGGTCAGCAGTTCGTAGAGAATCAGGCCAATCGCAAAAAGGTCCGAACGTTGATCGAGCTCCTTGCCGAGCGCCTGCTCAGGCGACATGTAGTCCATGGTGCCCACCAGCGCACCAGTCTGGGTCATGCCGTCACCCTCGACCGTGCGCGCCAGGCCGAAATCCATCACCAGGATGCGGCCAGACCGGTCCTGCATGATGTTTTGTGGCTTCAGGTCGCGGTGAATCACACCTACGTTGTGTGCCGCCTCCAGAGCCAGGCACACTTGTTCGATAATGACGACTGCTTCTTCGGGCGGGAATTTCGATCTTTCAAGGATGATCGACCGCAGATCCTTGCCCTCGACGAACTCCATGGTGATGAAGCGGAGCCCTTCAGCTTCGCCTAAATCATAGATGCGAATAACGTTGCGGTGCGTGACCTGGTGCGAGAGGAGCAGTTCCTGTTTGAAACGCGCCAGAATCGAGGGGTTCGAAGCAAGCTCAGGACGAATGACTTTGAGCGCCACGAACCGGTCGAGTTCGCGGTCCGATGCCTTGTAGACCGCCCCCATTCCGCCTTGACCCAGCAGCTGCAGAATTTCATAGCGGCCACCGAGCACGTCGCCGATCTGTAACACGGCAGCACCTGAATACATCTCGCCACCTGAGTTCGGTGCCGGAGTGCGCCGCGACGAAGAGCGCGGCGCGATCGTTGCGCCTGCGTCGTAGAGAGTGGCGTTGGGGTCGACAGGCAACCGGGCGTTGATCACAGTCGCGTCTGGATCAAACTGCGCCGGACCCGAATCCACAATCGTGGCGCCCGGATCGATCGGCTCCGCGACTGGGCCGTTCGACAGCCTCGAGTCCGGCGGCACAATGGTCTCACCGCCGCCTGAGCTCTCGCCGGCAAACGGGGTCCCTACGCCGGCACCTCCCGGCATTTTGGACATGGGATTACCGTCCGGTTTTAGTTTGGACTCATCCATGCGTTTGGGCTCGACAGCCAATGCTAAGAGATTGAGGAAAGCGCGCCCGACTCGCGCGCCAAGGGGCCCATCCGGGCTCGTTGTGGGTAAAGTATATACCGCGTAAGGCCTGATGGCAGCACGTTTTGGCCTTGGCGGCCCTCGGAGCCCAAAAGCCTCAGGAATCCCCCAAGCGCTCGTCCCTCCGTTTGTTTGCGGACAATCTCCGTTAAGGTACAGTGAAAGTGCGGAATGCAAGTAGGGTCCAGATTTCAGCATGAAGGAGAATCGATGCGGATTGTTTCGTTACTTGCAGGCATTGTCTGTCTTTTCACCGTATTGATCGATTCGTTCCAGACCATCATTCTGCCGCGTCGCGCCACCGGACGATTTCGGCTGACGCGGCTGTTTTACATTTCGACGTGGAAGCCATGGGTGTTCTTCACCGGTGGCATCCACAATGCGCGGAGACGCGAAACGGTCCTCAGCTACTACGGGCCATTGTCATTGATCCTTTTGCTCATGGTGTGGGCCGGATCAATGGTTGTCGGCTTCGCGCTCATTTTCTATTCTCTCGGCAGTCCCTTCAATGACACAACACAACGATCGCACCTTCGATCTGACCTTTACGTCAGCGGTACGACCATCTTTACGTTGGGCCTCGGGGACGTAACACCGCAAAGCCAGTTCACTCGTGTCATCGTCGTCCTTGAGGCTGGAACAGGTCTCGGTTTTCTGGCGGTGGTGATGGGATACTTTCCGGTTCTCTATGGTTCATTTTCACGCCGCGAGGTGAGTATCTCCCTGCTCGACGCGCGCGCAGGATCGCCTCCGACGGCTGCAGAGTTGATCCGTCGCCATTCTTATCAAGGCGCAGAGCAGGCTCTTTCAACTCTGCTGCAAGAGTGGGAACGCTGGTCCGCGGAGCTGCTCGAAAGCCATATCTCCTATCCCCAACTCTGCTATTTTCGCTCGCAACATACAAATCAAAGCTGGATTAGTGCGCTGACCGCTATCCTTGACACTTCAGCATTGCTCATCGTTGGCGTGCGGGGACATGAAGCGCGCCAGTCTCAATTAACCTTTGCCATGGCTCGTCACGCAGTGGTCGACCTGACTCAGATCTTTTCCCTTAAGCCATTGAAGGATGTGCCCGACCGGCTTCCGCTTGAGCGCTATGAGAAACTTCATAGCATGCTTTGCCAGACCGGCCTGAGCGCATGCGACGACGTGCACTGCTATGACCGGCTTCGCGATATGCGTGCACTTTATGAGGGCTATGCCGCTGCGCTGAGCGAATTCCTTCAAATGCCGCTGCCACCTTGGATCGCAGATCAACCTCACAAGGACAATTGGCTTGCCGTGGCCCGGTTGCGCGATCAGACGGAAGCGGCTCAATCGCCATCAGATCGGCAATCGACTACCGATCGGATATCTCACACCATCGAAAGCCTGGTGGATAAACATCACGAGTTCTAAGGCGAGTTACCGGTCAGCCGATTCCTAAGCCCTGCATTCCGGAAATGCAGTAATGCGCAATTTGGCCGCGGCATACGGTATCAGCGTGATCTCTTCCACCGGCTCATCGGTTTCCACCGGACTTGGCGGTAACGGATCGGCAACGCCATCGATTGCGCGCCATCGATCGAGTCTGCGCGCCTTTACGCTCAGCCTGACTGGAGTGTTCCGATGCGAGAACGGCGCTTCCCCAACGGGACTTTCGGCTGCGACGATGCTCTTCGCGGGGTGGTCGTCGTCCACGATTAATGCGTAATTCCATTGCGTGTTCGGGAATACCTGCCAGTCCGCGGTCATCCCCCGGTCACAGAGCTTTACCCAGCTTTCCCCGATGCCATAGGAAAATATCACCGGCCCACGCTCAATCGAAATCGAATTATTGAATCCTCTGGAAATCCGCAAAGCCATGGGAAATGTAATTTCGATCAGATCCCCAGCCCTCCATTCACGCTCAACCTTCGCAAAGGTTCCCGGTGGTGCATCGCCCATCGCCGTCCCATTCACAAGTATTCTTGTCCCCGCGGCCCACTCCGGAATCCGCAGTCGCAATGGGAAGCGGACCGACGAACTCGGATGAATGGAGATTCGAACCTTCCCGCGAAATGGATAATCGGTTTCTTCCACCAGATTGACAGCAGTGCCTTTGACCGAGGTGCGAACCTCGCATGGTGTATACACGACTGCCACTAGTCCATCCTCATCACCGCCACTCCCCCCGCCTGTACGCATAAACAACGCGTTGGTGAGCTTCGGCCACCCCTGGTGAAAATTCGCCGTGCAGCAACCGAAGTTCGGCTCGAGCCCGTACAGGTTTGACTCGGGACCATCCGTGGTCCACGGTTTCCGGTGCAGGCTGCACTCCACCTGGTTCGGCTCCTGGTTGTACTGGTGAGCCCACATATCATCGGTGAATGTTCCGGGTAATGCGTTGAATGCCAACCGCTCGAGCCGATCTGCAAAAAACGGATCCCCGGTGACCGCAAGACAATGCTCGAGAGAGAACATGAACTCAACCACTGTGCATAGTTCAGAGCCCTGCGAAGGATCCGGGCCGGCAAGATGTTCATCGCAGGAGAACATACCGTTCGGCAACCCGTGATATTTGTCCAGCTCTGCCGTCATCTTTATCGCCGCCGACCTGTCAACATCAGAGCCGGAAACCAACGACCAAATCGGTCCAGCCTTCACCGCTTGTCCGTTGTTCACGCCGTGCGTGGCGAGCGCCAGATCCTTTAGGCCATTTCCTTCGCTGAGCTTGAGAAACTCCGCTGTGATCCGTTCCTTGTATTCAAAATTCGCGTATTGTGCCATCCAGTCGTGGCCCTGCTCGCGCAACAAGTGCGCCAGATCGACCAAGTACGGTGCACCCGTGCGCCGATACAGCCAAATCACGCTCAGAACCTCATCCTGCCAGCGGAACTTGCCCCAGTCTCGAAGCGGCCGGCCGGGAAGCTCCTTCAGCTGAAATTGGAAGTATCGATCCATCAATGGAACTACACGCGTGTCGCCCGTTAATTCTTCATATTGCGTCAGCACTTTCAGCATCACAATACGCGGCCACCAATCGTCGTTCGACGCCGGCCCGATCATTCCGCTTGCTGACTGGTGCTCCAGCGTCCAGTCGATAAAGCGTTGAGCCTTCGCCTTGAGTCGATCGTCGTCAAGCTGCCACGCAAGAGGCACAAGCCCATCCAGAAAGTAAGGGCCGCGCTCCCACGATTCCCCGTTGCCTCCCAGCCATCCGCTATTGGGGCCAACATCGGCCCATGTTTCATCCAGATGTCCACTCAGCCCGTTGGCTTGAATTCGAAGCTGGCTCTTGAGCCAGCCCAGCGGACGAATCGACCCAAGCGGCAAGAAGTTGAAAGCGCCCTTCGAAAGCTGCGAGTGGCCTTCCGCGGCTGGGCTGTGCGGCGCCTGGCCGGTCGAAACCCCATATGAGGGATTTACAGCTGCCCTAATTGAACGGCCAAAGGGGAATATGGATGCGAATCCAAAAAGGCTCGCCCGCTCCAGAAATTTACGACGCGGAAAGACGGAGGACTTCATAATGATTGGCTCCCGGCTCGAAACATCGAAGTATACTACCCTGCCTGTCGAAGCCCCTCAACCAGCAGCTGACTCGTGTTGTCTGCATGAGGCCTTGAAGCAACGAGCCTGGCGTTTACGCATCCTGTCCAATCTGGCAATGACCTCAGGAACTGGATTTCACCAGCTTGGTAATGCGGCCTGTCCGGTTCCAATCGGAGACATAGATGTCTCCATTGCGGTCGATAAAGCAACCGTGCGCGGCACTGAAGACCGCGGTCGGAATGTCGGTCGGCAACAGCGCATAATTCGCCCACTGCGTCTTCAGGGGATTGTCGCCAAGGAATGCGACGGGAGCGTTGTCTTTATCGAGAATCGTTACGCGGCCTTCTAACTCGGAGATCACAGCATGATCTCCGTGAAAACTCACCTGGCACGGCCGCCGAAGGTGAAGAGTTGTTGTTCGCACGAACTTTCCATCGAAGTCAAAGTGGCAAAGCCGACGGTTCTCCCGGTCCACCACCAACAACAGCGGCTGATCGTAGCGCGTATCAACCGCCAATCCGTGATTGCAGTTGAACAATCCCTCCGTGCTTCCCTTCCCCGCATAACTTGCGCGAAACGCGCCATTCTTGTCGAACCGGAAGAGCCGCGAATCCCCATAACCATTGGCGATGAAGATAGAGCCGTCTGGTGCTGGAACGGCCGCGGTCAATCGCCACTCATTAGGCGTCTTGAATCCGGCTTCTTGAGGAGCCACGATCTTCTGTACCACCGTGCCGTCAGTCTTCATCTTCACGAACAGCCAGTTCTCTTTCGACGTTCCCTTCTGCACTGTGCAGTAGAAAAACTCGTCGCCGCCCTCTTCAGCGTGGACAATCGAGTGAACCTCAGGATATTCGTGGGCAATCGTCTTCAGCAGCGCACCATCGGCGCCATAGACCAGGATCCCGGTTTCGCTTTGCGTGCTGACATAGACGCGTCCAGCCTTGTCAGTTGCGATTCCTCCGTGCGTCCCTCCAAATTCAGTGCCTGAAGGCAACTGTCCCCATCCCTGCACTACTTCATACGTCCATTCGCCATTGCCGGTCTTCATCATTGGTTCTCCTGTTCGCGTTTTGGCTGTATCCGTCTGCGCGCCTGCCTGCTTCGTGGCAAGTGTAGCCAGCGCGGCACTTCCCGCAAGCGTGCAGAATTCCCGCCTACTGAATTTAGTTTTCGCATTCCCTGAAGGCTTCATGGCGTATTCCTCGCGACGGGCTGCACCAGGTTTCCTGCGGATTCTGGCTGAGCAGGCGTGTTGTAGAGATAGACATGGCGAAGAGATTTCAACGAATCAAGTTGAGCCGCGACAGCCTTCGTCATCCGGGTGCTACTCAAATTGATGTAACTCAACTGCGAAAGCGAAGCCAGTTTCTCAAGCCCGTCGCCAGTCACAGCAGTCCCTTCCAGATGGAGCGCCCGCAGATGAGTAAACGTGCTCAGCGTGGCAAAACTCGCATCGGTCACCGCCGTGCGTCCCAACTCTGCTTCAACAATAAATGGGGCGTACTTGTTGAATTGAGCCAACTGCGTGTCTCCAAAGCTCGCTGCCACATCCACGGTATTCAGAATTAGCCCGTCAGCGGGCTTGCTCGATACGGGTACAAGTTTTGCTCCCTGGCCTTCCGCCATCCGGTGGATATCATCCGTGAACGCACTGTAGTCGCCCACAGGTTGCAACGGCAAATCTGGCATCTCTTCGCGAATGAACACCCCGGCAAGTTGCGTGGCTGTGGGAGATGCCCCTTGCTCGATCCACGCCTTGAGCCAGTTAATCTCCTCCGGTCTCAGCGGTGGCTTTCCCTCGGCGGGCATGAACTGCTTGTGATCTGTAGGGAGCGTGACGCGCGCGAGGAGGAGGCTCTTGTCCGGTTGTCCAGCCACAACTACAGCGCCGTCCTTGCCTCCCTTCATCAGCGCGCCATAGGAGTCCAGGCGCAACCCGCCCTTGACCTTGCTTTCCCCATGACACGCCACGCAGTTTGCCTCGAAAACCGGGTCGATGTGCCGCGCGTAAAAGGAGCCGGCCGCGGGCGCATTGCTTGCGGGAACTAACCCCGTTAAACGCTTGATTGAAGCCGGCATGTATTGGGTAAGGTAGTTGCTGCCGTGTGTCAATGCGCCACCCTGATCGGCTGTCCATGTAAGCAGGACAAGAACACCTGCGAGCAGCGCAGGATAAACCCAAGGCACCTCTCCTGCTAGCCAGGCACGCCGGGCAAGCACACAGAGGAGCACACAAAAAGTCAGCGCAATGCCGCCCCACATATGTCTTGTTACGCCCACTGCAGCTTCACCGCTTCCAAATGCCAGGAGGTACCCCAGTGCCGCAGCGCCGAGGCAACACGCAACGCAGAGCCCCAGGACAAACTCCGCAGCTTCACGAAGAGAAGGCCGTGAGCCTCCCATCACTTCAAGAATTGGCAGCAACACGAGCAGACCAATAGGCAAATGGACGGTTAATGGGTGAAATCGTCCCAGGAACTGCTGCCAATCAGCGTGCGGTTTGCCGTCAAACTTGAAAATGAAAGGCAACAGCAGCAGAGAGATGTTCAATGCCAGCGAAACCGACAACAGGACGCGAGTGCGCCTGCTGTTTGGAAGCATTCGGACCCCGAAGGAGGCCACATCTCTCACTTTCATCACGCCAGCAGCCCGGGAACAATATTGGCCGGAACGGGTCCCGTGAGTTTTTGATCGAGCCCCTGAAACTTGTATGTCAGCTTGTTGTGGTCGATTCCCAGGCAGTGCAGAATTGTGGCGTTGAAGTCACGGACCGTGACCGGATCCTTGACCACGTTGTAGCTATAATCGTCGGTCTCGCCATAAGTGATTCCCTTTTGAACACCACCGCCCGCCATCCATGTGGTGTAGCAGCGCGGATGATGATCGCGTCCATAGTTTTCCTTGCTCAACCCTCCCTGGCTGTACACGGTGCGTCCGAACTCACCGGCCCAGACAACCAGCGTGTCATCCAGCAATCCGCGCCGTTTTAAATCGGTGACCAGCGCATAACAGGTGCGATCAACCTCCTGACAAAGAACGGGGAGCAATCCAGTCACATCGGCGTGCACATCCCATCCACGTTTATAGATCTGTGTGAACCGTACTCCGCGCTCGGCCATGCGCCGCGCCAATAGGCAGTTATAGGCAAATGTCCCCGGTTCCTTCGCATCCGGTCCATACAGGTCCCATGTAGACTGGGGCTCCTTGCTGAGATCTGTAAGCTCGGGCACCGAAGCTTGCATGCGGAACGCCATCTCGTACTGTGCGATCCTCGCGTTGGTCTCCGGATCTCCCATCTCCGCAAGTGTCTGCCGGTTGATCTGCTCCACAGCATCCAGCATCTTGCGGCGCACCTCGCGATCCACGCCATCCGGATCGTTCAAAAAGAGCACAGGATCTCCACCCGACCGCAAGCCGACTCCCGCGTACTCCGACGAAAGGAATCCACTGCTCCACAGCCGAGATGAAACGGGTTGATTGTTTTCCTTTGGATTCGTTTTTGTCTGCAAAACCATGAAGGTGGGAAGATTGTCATTCATGCTTCCCAAACCGTAGGCAAGCCATGCGCCCAGGCACGGCTTGCCTGCATTCATGTTGCCGGTGTTCATCAGCATGATTGCCGGCTCGTGGTTGATAGCCTCGGTGTTTGTCGACTTGATGATGGTGAGGTCATCGACCATGCGCGCCGTATAGGGCAGCAGATCGCTCACCCATGTACCGCTCTGGCCATAACGCTGGAACGCCCAATGCGATGGCGCAATGGGAAAGCGCGCCTGCCCCGCTGTCATTCCCGTCAGTTGCTGGCTGCCGCGTACTGAATCAGGAATATCCTTGTCGTAAAGCGCAGCCAGATTCGGCTTATAGTCCAGCAAATCCATCTGCGGAGGCCCGCCCGACATGAATAGATAAATGGCGCGCTTGGCCTTCGGAGCGAATTGCGGCATTCTCAGTTCATCTTGACTCGACGGCCTGCCTGTCGAATCGGTCGCGTGCGCATCTCCTGTCAGTCCACGACTGCCAAACAGCGTGGCTGCGGCGGCCCATCCCAAAACCTTGCCCGAGCGGCCCAGAAACTGTCTCCTGGTCTCGAGTGCGGCCCATTCCTGTTTCAATCCTGCGGGAATTGGAAGATCAATGACACTGGCCTCGTTCTCGGTATCCGTGCAAAGCGCGTGTTGCTTCATCTGACCCCCATCGCTACTTATTCACCGTCTCGTCCAGATTGAGCATCTCGCTCGCCACCATTGTCCACGCCGCCAGTTCCGGCTCGGGAATCGACGGATCGCGTGGTTTTTCTCCAACCGCAACCAGCTTCCGCGCGGCAACCGGATCTGTGGCATAGTGTTTTTGCATCTCTCGCAGAGACCCCTCCAGAACCGCGGCCGTCGATGGCGGAGCATCGTGCGAAAGCAAAATCTCACTCAGCATATTGATGCGTTGTTCAGGCTCGCTTCCACCAAGCTCAATCACCCTTTGCGCCAGAGCCCGCGCAGCTTCAACCCATTGCACGTCGTTCATCGTGACCAGCGCTTGCAATGGTGTGTCAGTGCGTTGTCGGCGCGTGCACACCACGTCGCGCATCGGCGCATCGAAGGCATCCATATCCGGCATTGTCGCCATGCGCTTCCAATAGGTGTACATGCTGCGCCTGTAGAGCGTATCCCCATGTTGCTGCGTGTAGTTGAGTGTATCGCTGGATGGATAACTCACCTGCTCCCACACATTCGGCGGCTGATAGGGCTTCACGCTCGGCCCGCCAGGCTTGTCCACCAGCAGCCCGCCGGACTGGAGCGCAATATCGCGAAGCATCTCGGCATCCATGCGGAATCGTGGCCCATGCGAAAGAAGTTGGTTCTTCGGATCCTTTGCCAGTTGTTCGGGCGTTGACTTTGCGCTCTGCCTGTAAGTCGCCGACATCACCATCAGCTTGTACATGTGCTTCATGTTCCAGCCGCTCTCGCGAAACTCCACGGCCAGCCAGTCAAGCAATTCAGGATGCGATGGCCGTTGCCCCATGATCCCGAAGTCCTCTGTGGTCTCCACAAGGCCGGCCCCAAACACTTCAGCCCACATCCGATTCACGGTCACGCGTGCCGTCAGCGGATTCTCCGGGCTCACGGTCCACTCCGCCAATGCCAGTCGATTGCGCGGTTCACCCTGCGGCAGTGGAGGTAGATAATGCGGCGTGTTCGCCTCTACGCGCTCCATCCGTGCCGTATAAACCCCACGCGTCAAAACATGCGCATACGCAATCGATGGCCTCTCCGAAGACACCTGTGTCAGGTCGCCGCCAGAGGAGAGCTTGTCGAGTTGTGCATCCAGTTGCCTCATCTGCCCGCGGATCGCGAGGGCGGTCTTGTCCACATTTTCAAGATAGAACTCGCAAACCGCGTGCCACTCGTCTTCGTTCCACTGTTGCCGGGGCCTGCTCGCCAGTTCCGCAGCGTAGTCTTCGAGAGGAAGCCGCGTTACTTCCTCAGCCGTGAGCGCCCGCGCATACATCCGGATGTCTTGATAGCGCGAATCCCGCAGTGGGGTTGCATCAGGATAGCGATAGCCCAGTTGCATCGGTACTTGTGTGCGGATCGTTCCATGGCCCAGCGTGTCTTGAACCACGCGGGTCGCCACAGGCGCCCCATCAACATAGATCCTGATTCCCGAAGCCTTGCCGGAGCCATCGTATGTAAAAAACACATGCTTCCAATCGCCGTTTATTGCGAGAGGATCAATGCTTGTCACCTTGATCGCGATCCTGGGCGTAGAGTCGGAAGGCATTGGGGGGCCTGGCTTCTTTGCGGGCTTGGGCTTTTCTGCGTCCTTCCTGGCCTCGGGCTTCTTGTCCGGCTTGCCCTTCGCAAGATCTTCCGCCGTCAGGTCTCCCGGCGTTGGAAAGCGAAAGAACTCCTTGATCGGGGCGGCCTTCTTTCCCGGCGTGTTCTTTTCAGGCGCCTGCTCCTTGGGTACCTCGTTGATGAGATCGACCGTGATCATCCCCTTCTCAAGGTAGAGGTCCCATCCGCGTCCGTGCTGCGTCGTGTCCATCTTCGACAACAACGTGCCTGATGTTCCTTCGGTCGTAGTGCTTGGAGTGGATCGCGGCATGAACCAGCCGCCCGATGAAAACGCCTGGTTCCATTCGTAATCGCCGATCTGCCCAAGCATGACGCGTGCGCTTCCATCCAACCGAAAATCGGGCCACAACCACGTTGTCTCGCCCCATTGCGGCTTGGACTTGCCAACCTCAAAGGTCGCCGGCTGCGCTTGCGGCGCGCTGTTCTTCAGCACATTGCCGCCACCTTCGTTCAGACGCAGTCGCAGAATCAGCTTGTCGGTCGACACAGGCTGAGCAGGGTCCTGCCGGGACTCGATCCATTGCCCGACAAGGGCTCGCGCTTGCCGCTCCTCGACCCTCAGTTTGCTTTCAAGATCCGATCGCTTGGCCAGAATCTGGTTGTAGGCCTGCTGGTTCGGAGCCTTTGGAATGCGCACCACAGGCGCCCAGACCGGTCTATCGCCGTTGAACGGCTGCTCGTCGATGTTATTGAAGAACGCGCTCAGCGCGTAAAAGTCCTTCTGCGTTGTCGGATCATATTTGTGATCGTGGCAAACCGCGCAGCCTACGGTCAGGCCCATGAATGTTGCTCCAAAAGCCTCGGTCCGCTCTCGCGTCATATTCACGCGCAACTCTTCGGGGATGGTCCCGCCCTCATTGCTGCTCACCCCCAACCGTACGTACACACTGGCAATCAGCGGATCAAGATTCTTCGCTGGCAGCATGTCTCCGGCAATCTGCTCCATTGCAAACTGATCGAACGGCTTGTTGTCGTTGAAGGCCCTGATCAAATAGTCGCGATACGGCCAGATGTGACGGCTGTTGTCGTAATGCAATCCGTAGGTATCCGAATAGCGTGCGTAGTCCAGCCAGTACCGGGCTCGATGCTCGCCAAAGCTCGGTCTCGCCAGAAGCCGGTCCACCAGGTGCTCATAAGCATCGGGCGACGGATCCTTCTCAAACGCTTTCACCTCTGCGGGTGTCGGCAGCAGACCTGTCAGGTCCAGCGTGACTCGCCTGATCAGTGTCGCCCGGTCAGCTTCCGGAGCGGGATGCAATCCGTCCTTTTTCATTCTCGCAAGAATGAACGCATCAATCGGCGTCTTGACCCACGCATCGTTTCTCGCTTCAACCGGCAAGGTCGCCTTCACAGGCTTGTCAAACGCCCAGTGTGGCCGATAGACCGCGCCCTCCTTCACCCACTCTTTCAGGACGGCAATCTCCTCCGGCTTCATGGGCCTCGCTTCACCCTGAGGCGATTGCGGCATCAGGTGATGAGGATCCTTTGACTCGATCCGCATGATAAGTTCGCTTTCTTCTGGGTGTCCGGGAACGATCGCATCCGGATGTCCCGGCCGTTTCTGCCGTGCCGACTCTTCTAGGTCAAGCCGAAGCCCAGCCTTGCGCATCTCCGGATCAGGCCCATGGCAACTGAAGCAATTCCGCGCCAGGATAGGCTGCACATCCTGGTTGAAATCGAGGTGCTTTGCGCTGGATACCTGCGGTTCACGGTTGTGGCAACCCACCGCCCCCCACAGCAATGCGCCGGCCATCAACGAAAGCAGAGCTCTGGCACACGGGTCCGGCCTGTTCATGCAGGCTCCCCCGGAAGCAAAGGTTGCTGCTTCATCGTCTTCAAATGCATGCAATCCTGTTTCAGCCTTCGCCGGCGACTCGAGACTTCCCGCCGCATGCCTTCAGTCCTCATTCGCACCCTGAACGCCCTGGGGCAAGCGTTCTGACCTCTGCGCATGGAACCCGGTCATACTCCGGCACTTGTCGCGCATAAGAATTTCATCTTCTCGCTATGCTTGTCCAGAGCGATCTGCATTCTTCCACTGGCTTCGGCATCAGGCCTGCCATCAACGGGGGCAACCTGTCTCGTGATGCAGCGGATGCAATCCCCTAACGGGAGAACTCGCAGCGCCGGGACTCACTCCTCCGACGGAGACCGGCCAATGAACCTGTCGGCCCACTGGATGAAGTACTTCATATTCGGCGCATCGGTGTGGCCGCCGTCATGTTGCCGCCAGGCAAGTTGGCCGTCGAGAAGGCCGTGGTTGACGGCCGGCATTTTGGCCACATGATAGTCCTCATCGACTCCCAGCCCCTTGGCGCCGAGAAGGGTGAACACGCGACTCGCATCCACAGTTGACCTGAAGCTGCCCGCATGATCGAGCCACCTTGCGTCGCCTTTCTCCGGTATGCCATAGCTAATGAATGTCAGCCGCGGTGCGCACAACGCAATCAGTTCATTTGAATCAACTGGAATGTCGCCAGGGGTCATGCTTCCAAAACTCGCCTCAGATGCGCCGTACTTCAAGAAGTTGCCGGCCATCCAGTAATATTCACCGCCGGTCAGGCTCTCCACCGCCTCGCCAAAGTTGCGGCGAAGGGCCGTGGCGCCGCCTTTGCCGGAAGAACCAACCAGGGCCATTGCGAATCGCTGGTCAAAGGCCATCGTCACCAGTGTGGCCTTGCCGTACCGTGAGACGCCTTCAATTCCCACATGCTTCGCGTCCACGGCCGGATCAGTCTCAAGGTAATCCAGCCCGCGGCCCGCACCCCAGGCCCATGCGCGCAGTGCGCCCCAGTCTTCCGGCTTGCGCGGCTGTCCCTTGTTCACCAATCCAATAATGCCGCGCGTCAAACCCGCCCCGTTATCGGCCTGCACGCTCGCTGGGTCAAGCAATGCAAAACCCCAGCCTGCTGCCGTAAGCTCCCAAGTGTTCGGCGGATCGCCATCTGCATTCAACTGCGGCATTTGGAACGGCGTGGCCTTCACAGGCTGCCACGCTGGGTGCTGGGCAAATACATCCTTCAACGACGGATCCTGCTTTAACAGCAAGTCCTTCCACGCCTTGTTGATCCGTTCGAACTCCTCGCTGGACGGTTCGTTGGGATTCGGAAATCCAGCACGACCGAACATCATCAGCACCGGCACAGGGCCTTTCGCATTCGCCGGTGTCACCAGTGTCATGCGTATCTTCACGTCAATAGCCGGATACGATGAATTGTCCACTTGCCCCACGAGGTCCTTCACGACAACAGGCGTAAACCCGATCATCTCGCGATCGACGACCGTTACTGTCCACGTCACTTTTGGTAGCTCGCCGGGCACGCGGCCATACACATATTTCGACAGCATCTCCACAAGTTCCGGCCTGCGCTTTAGCCACCAGGTCTCTGCCGTCGTCACTTTCTGGCCGTCGTTCAGCGTCAGCGGATCCGGTAGGTCAGGAAACGGATTGGCCTTCGATTCGTCGTAGTTTGCAGCGTTCGGCGCCTTCTCATTCCCGCTCGGTCCAGGTCGGAGCGTCTTGATCCCAAGCTGGTCCATCATGTTCTGGTGGTCCTGGTCGGCAGTCAACGAAACCGATGGCGCTGCGGGCGCGGTTTGGGCTGCGCCATAACCTGCGGCCACGCAGGCAAGGCAGGCCTGGGCAAGAGCGGTGCTTAAGAATTGACGCATCGAATGGGCTCCCGGGGTGATATGCTGGCTTCGCTTGAAAAGCGATTTACTTCCCAGCACATCCTAAACCTGTCCGCTATGAAACAGACACTGAAATTACTTTTGGCCGGCAAGATCTTCTTCCTGGCCCTCTCCGTCTCAGCGCAGATGCATGCGCACCAAGCGGCAAGTTCTCAGAATTGGGTGGCTACATGGGGAGCCTCCCAGCAGATTCCTGAACCGCAGAATGCTTTGCCGATGGACGATCTGCGTAACGCCAGCGTTCGTCAGATCTTCCATCTATCCCTCAGCGGCACTGCTCTCAGGGTCCATTTTTCCAACGCATTCGGAACTGAACCGCTCCATTTAGTTGCCGCCCACATTGCCAGGCCTTTGGCGAGTTCCGCCCCAACCATTGACCCCGCATCCGACAGCACCCTCACCTTCGCGGGCGAAGAGGATGTGACCATCCCGCCCGGTGCCGAATTTGTTTCAGACCCGGTGAATTTTTCCGTTACCCCGCTCTCTGACTTGGCCGTGACCTATTATCTTGACTCCCCGCCAACAACTGAAACCGGACATCCCGGTTCGCGTGCAACCACCTACGTTGTTCACGGCGATGCCGTCGGCGCCGTGCACCTCGTCGATCCCAAGACTGTGGATCACTGGTACCTCGTGTCTGAAATTGATGTGTCCTCCTCGTCTGGAGCATCCTCAATCGCCGCGCTCGGCGATTCCATCACGGACGGGCACGGAGCCACGACCAACGGGAACGACCGCTGGACAGATGTGCTCGCCGCTCGTTTGCAGAGTTCGCCATCCACCCGCAATGTGGGTGTAACCAACCAGGGCATCGGCGGAAACCATTTGCTGACCGATGGCCTTGGACCAAATGCCCTTTCCAGATTCGATCGCGATGTGCTCGCACCCGCCGGCGTACGCTGGCTCATCGTCTTTGAAGGCGTCAACGATCTGGGAGAACTTGCAAGAAGCGGTGAAGTACCTGCGACGAGCCACGAAGCGCTCGTCAAACGTGTGGTATCGGCCTACGAGCAGATCGTTCTTCGAGCCCACGAGCACGGCCTGCGCGTCTACGGGGCAACCATCACACCGTATGTTGGATCCGATTACTATCATCCCTCGCCGTTAAGCGAGGCCGATAGGCAAACCGTAAATGCGTGGATTCGCATGCCAGGCCATTTCGATTCCGTCATCGACTTCGATGCTGTCGTGCGTGATCCCCAGCACCCAAATCGGCTGCTTCCCGCGTTTGATTGCGGCGATCATCTACATCCTTCTCCGGCAGGCTACAAAGCCATGGGTGAGGCAATTGCTCTGAGCCTATTTGTGGAGTAAGTATCCTCGGCAAAACCGGAGGATCTACCTTAGCCTTCGGCTGAAGAAATGAACAAGCAAAATCTACAGCCAGAAACGCGATTTCTGCTGTCACGATGCTTGTTAGTTGACAAACCTGGATGGGAGGCAGCTTGTCCTCGAGGGTGCGATGTATCTTAAGCTAGATTGTTATATTGGTTTAGACGCACTCATATGAGCCCTCTTCGCGCAACTTCCTGAGGCAAAAGACTCTCCCCTGGCAGTAGCTGCCATGCCCAAAGTTCGCCAGCCCACTCTGAATCGCCGCACACCAAGCGACCCGATTGAGGGCCGGTAAACATGGACGAACAAGGGTTTCCCGGATTTGCCAACTGCTCAAAAAACTGCCGGCACTTGGTCAACGAACGCCAGCTGTCGAAAACCTGCGTCATCTGAGCCGAGCAAAAGCAATGCGGCAACCGCGTCGGAGCCTGAAGCGTGTGCTCGTGAGCTCATTCTTCCTGGTCGATCGCAGCATAGTGGCCGTGACATCTTTGCGCGGTTCAGTCGTTCAGGACTACGTTGACCAGTGAACTATTGATGCGCATCCCGCCGGGGTTGTAGTCAATGTAGCCGAGATCGCGAAACCGATTGAGGAAGAAGCTGACACGGGATCTCGTAGTGCCAATCATTTCCGCCAGGGTTTCCTGACTGATCTTGGCAATGACGGGAATTGGCTTCGATTCCTGGCCAAAGTTAGCCATCAGCATAAGCAGTCGGGCGAGACGTTTTTCGCTGGAGTTGAATAAATGATCAACCAGATCGGCTTGCATACGGAGATTGCGGGAGAGAAGGTGCGCAAGAAATTGCTCGGCGAACTGCGGCTCACGATGGAGCAGGTTCTGCATCACCGTTTTATCGATGCGAACAATAGTGCTGGATTCAAGTGAAGTCGCAGAGGCGACGCGGTGCGTTTCACCTGCCATGGATGCCTCACCGAAGAAGCTGGTTTCCGGGAGGTGAGCGATCACGGCTTCCTTGCCATTCATCGATACGACGCTGAGTTTTACCTTGCCACTCTGGATGTAGAAAACCGCATTGGCCGGATCGCCTTGCGAGTATATGGATTCACCGGCCTGGTATTCGCGATGTGATTTCCCTGCAATAAATCTATTAAGCGGGCTCTGGAGGTCCAATGCGAATTTCTGTTCCGGCAGAATGCCGATCGCCTTCGAGACGATCCTGAGTTGATGACTAGCTGACGAGGGCGAAGTGAAAGGACGTCCCAGCGGAACGCTTGAGACTGTGCTGTTCATTGTGGTCAAGCAAGTAGCCATAATCGATACCTTTCAATCCTGCAATGTGCGTGCAATGGTATGAATTGCTGTCACCCACTGCAAAGTCGATATAACAAAGGTACCGAGGTAGAAGGATACTGAACATCGGCGATAACTGTTATTGCTGTAGTCTTTACGACGTGGGATTTGTAGGGCTTACCTTACACATGAAAGTCCATTGAACAATGAAACTCATGCCTGGTGGCGTTGCCGAGCAATTCGAATTTGCTACTGATCTGTCTTGCGAATCATTTAGGCTATTGCCGATTTCGCGCAGGCATCACTCAGGTCGAATAACTTTGTCCAGGAGTTTCGCAGTGAGCTATCTTGATGGGATTACTGCTCTAGGTCCGAGAGGCATCATGCGGGATTCTCCTCGGATAAATCTAGTTTTTTGGCAAGCTTCCAATTGGGTTCTGCACGGACTTTATACCGCTGATCAGTATTTTATTGATTGCCGGCGCCAGTTCATCTGAAGCGCTGTTCTTATTGATATAGGCGGTTGCGCCGGCTCGGAGACAGCGCGACGCATATTGGCTTTCAGGCTGGACACTGACCATGATTACGGGGAGTTGAGGATAGATGTGACTTACATCCTTCAGTACCTCCAACCCACTGCGTCCAGGCATATTGATGTCGAGCAACAGTATGTCATGCTGAGAGCCGAGCAACTGCGTCAGGACCTCATCTCCATTGGAGGCTTCAGAAAAGTGTGCACCTGAGAATGCATCGTCCAAGATCTCTCTCAGGCCGCGCCGCACGTTCGCGTGATCATCAGCTATCAGGATATTCATATTTATAACCGCTCGTCAGGCCGCAATTCCAACCTGAAGCTACTATATCCGGCATTAAAGGGGATCAACATCGGCGTAGGCTGTAATCTTTGTAGGGCCTGCTCTGTGCACTCTGTAGGGTTATTCCTACGTAGATAGCAGACCTAATCAATGAGGCTATGCGTCATGGCATAGCGGGTAAGTTCGGCGTTGCTCTTCATCTGCATCTTTTCCATAATTCGAGCTCGATAGCTGCTAATTGTCTTTACACTCACGTGAAGCCTGTTGCCAATTTCCGTTAAAGGGACGCCCGCGGCAATCAATCTCATGACTTCGTATTCTCGATCCGAAAGCAGCTCGTGCAAGGGCTTGTCGACGGAATCATCCAGATTTGTAAGCAGTGTCTCTGCGACACTCGCACTGACATAGCGACCGCCGCTCAATATCTTTTTGGTCGCCTCGGCCAGCTCCTCGGGGGCGCTCTCTTTGTTGATGTACGCCGCCGCACCGGCCCGCAAACAGCGCACGGCATATTGGTCCTCCGGTTGGCAGCTCAGGATGATCACGGGCAACCGAGGGTACGCGTGCTTCACGTCCCGCAGCACGTCCATCCCGCTGCGCCCAGGCATACTAATATCCAATACCAGCATGGCAGCTTGAGATTTCCCGAGTTGGCTCAGCACTTCATCCCCATTGCCGGCCTCGGAAAAGTCCGCGCCAGGGAGGGCGTCAGCCAGTATCTCTCTCAAACCTCGACGAACCACAGCATGGTCATCCGCGATCAGGATGTGCACACTTCGCTCCTCTCGGCGCGTGGAGTATCCACGGGAAAGCGCACGGTGACTGTCGTCCCATTGCCAGGAGAACTGGAGATCTGCACGTCGCCTCCACAAAACTGCGCGCGTTCTTTCATTCCCAGGAGCCCCAAAGACCCAAGGGAGTTCGAAAAGCCTGCTTCACTGAAGCCTATTCCGTCGTCCTTCACAACCAGGAGTATGTTTTCATCTTCCTGACACAGGTCAACGCGCACCGACTTTGCCTGCGCGTGACGAATGACATTGGTCAGGCACTCCTGGAAGATTCGGAAAGTTGCTGTGGCTCGGTTACCATCCAAGTGTAGATCAATGGGCGGAACTGAAACCTCACATCGGATACTATTTCGAGTGGTGAACTCGCTAGCCTGCCATTCAATGGCCGCCGCGAGGCCAAGATCGTCCAAAACTCCTGGGCGTAAACCGCTGCAAATGATGCGCACCGCCTTGACGCCGTCATTGATCAACTCAATCGATTCCGCCAGTCGCGCGAGCACCTGAACCTCCGACTGCGGCAGATGTCGGGACACCCATGTCATATCCATTTTGATGGAGGTAAGGATCTGCCCGATCTGATCGTGCAGTTCGCGAGCAACCTTCTTGCGATCTTCCTCACGCACGGTCTGCAGGCGTTCGGCAAGCGCCCGCAGCTGCTCTCTTTGCAAAACCAGCGCTTCTTCCCCTCGTTTGCGTTCAGTGATGTCGCTGCTGATCACTAATACACGCGGTGCCTGGCCGCGCTTGCCCCATTGCAAAGCCCATCGGCCGGTAACCACAATATGCCTTCCGTCCTTAGCGGTCTTTAAAAGGTCTCCCTCCCAGTGCCCCGCGCACTTAAGTTGCGCTCTTATCTCGGCCAGAGGCTGCGGAAATTCGGTGCGGAGCAACTCATGCGAGATCTTGCCCACGGCCTGTGCCTTGGAGAAACCGAACATCGCCTCAGCTCCGCGACTCCAAAAGAGGATCTTCCCCTCAAGATCGATTACGAAGACAGAATCCTGCGTCAGCTCGAGTAGGGCCGCCTGTTCCGCTGTCGCTATCTGTTCCTGCCGTCTTTCCGCAACGTCACGGAAAACCAACACAACACCAATGACTTTTCCTTCGCCGGCGAGAATCGGCGCAGCACTGTGCTCGACCGCAATTTCGCGGCCGTCTCTTGTGACCAGGTCCACGTGGTTGGCCACAGCCAGAACTTGCTTCTCTCGGAGCACACGGAGCACTTCATTGTCCGCGGTCATGCCGGACTCTTCATTGAGGAGCTTAAGGACATTGCCGATCGGTTGGTTTAAAGCCTCTCCCGCTGACCACCCGGTTAAAGCGGCGGCGACTGGGTTGAGGAATGTGACCCGTGCCTCACTGTCAGTTGCAATAACAGCCTCGCCAATGCTGCCGAGAGTCGCTGTCCATCGTTCTTCGCCCTGTAAAAGCCTGGTGCCGAGCGTTTTGACGTGGTATCGAGTGAACAGGGCGAGAAAAACCCCGAATCCCGAGCCCAGGCAAAGACAGCTCGCAACCATCAGGATCCAACGCTGGTGCGCAGCCTCGACACGCTCGATACGCAACTCTTCTTCCACGCTTTGAAACTCCGCCATCTCGTCGCGGAGGGTATCCAGGCGGTGTTTCCTCTGCTGGTTTTCCAGGAGAGTTGGGTCGGCTTTTCCCGCGCGGCGAAGTGCGATAATCCGGCTGTCATAGTCTTCAGAGTCCTCATAGCCGGCATGGATGTTGTTGAGTAGCTGCCGCTGCGGAGGGTTGTCCGCCACCATCTGATACAAGGTCTGGAAATCAGAATCGAATCTCTTCGTCCCCTCCAGATAAGGATGGAGGAAGCTCTCGTCACCGGTTGCGACGTATCCGCGTTTTGCCAACTCCATATCAACTAGCAACTTGAGCAGATGCCCGGACCGGTCAAGAACCCGGTCGGTATGATCAACCCATTGCATCGATCTGTTCAAATCAAAGGTTTCCCACAAAAGCAATCCCGCAAACGCTGCTGTAACCACAAGGGGGACCACAATCACCCGGCGGAGCAACGATTTGAATTTCAAGTATTCCATCGTAACCAGTCATCCCTTTCCGGAGGGCGCCCAGGCCAGGTTAGTTGGGTCCCATGTTGCACGTGCAAAGCTTGATGGCAACCCCAATGGTGCAAACTTGGCGCATTGCATCTTATGACTTTGGGTGTTGGCGCGTATGTCCGGCCAGCTTCGATTGTTTCCGCAGAACGTCGTTGATTGGCGGCTTAAGAGCCTTGTCGCCGGGCATTTGATCGCGCAGAATTGCGTTGAGCAGAGCCCTGTACACCCGAATCCAGCCATCGCATCTGAAGATAGAAAACAGCGTCGGCGGCCACTCCTTGTGAAAAGAACGTCTGCTTTTCGCCTGGTTTGACGTTTGTTCGTCCAGGGCCGGCATTCGTAAAGAAAGCCTCGGCATCGAACGCATATTCCTCAAGTCCAAGCATTCAGAATTCTCTTCCAAAAATGGCCTGTAGTTAAACAAAGGCAAGATGACTAACCCCCAAGGTCGACAGATGAGCTATCACATTTAAGGCGGGCTCGTCGACGGTTGTCAGGACTTTGTGGGTGCGCCCATCCTCAGGAGTTACCTCTTAGGTTCGCATGATTGAACGGCAGAAACTGTGCACTATTGCTCACTTCAACCAAGTGGGGTTCTTGGGAGTGATTGAAACGGGGCCGTTTTCATTCGAGAACACTTGGCTGCGTTTTTGCAGCCACTGAAGACGTTATCCGGCGAACCAACCCAGGCATTGAAGAGTCTTTCTCAACTAATCTCGAACGGTCTAAATTCCCGCGAGACCTCAGCATGGGTGTACTCCGCTGCAAAGGCTACTGGGTATCTCGATTGTCCTTCACTTTATGTGAGCGCGTACCGGGTGCCGCGACCGTGGCCACTCGCCGCTGTCGGGAACGTTCTCCCAGAACCTGGCTAACTTAGTTCGCGCGTATGGTGCCCCCACAACTCCATCCAGTCGGGAAGCTGGTCTCAACGGTAATGAAAGAACACAACCCTCCAAAAAATGCCATGAGCAGTGTTTCTTGAGGTGTGATTGTATTCGAGAACCTTCCGCTTCTTCCGTTTCTCCATCAAATTCACCAACTGGGCGATCCAGTTCTCAGTTTCTAATCGTCAGGACTGGACATGCAGCATCTACTATGATTTGGAAGGCCCGAGAGGTCCTCATCTCCATGCTGATGTGTGAAGTCTTCCGGATACCGAGCACCAGAAGGTCGATAGAATGCTCACTGATGTGCTCGAGGATCTTATCGTGCGCTCCGCCGACAGCCACATAGGTTCTCGGGGCGCAGAATTCTCTGGCAGACTGCGGGACGACAGAGTCAAGAGCACTGAAGAAGCGACTTTGAAGGTCGGCTAGTCGGTCTGGATGTTCAATGGCATCTTCCTGAATCACATTAAGCACATCGATCTTCGCCCCAAAGACCTCCGCGAAAGTGACGGCATAGATGGCTGCATGGGCAGCTGCCGCAGTAAAGTCAGTCGCATAAAGAATCCTGCCGAGCGGGAGCGTCGTTGAAGTCAGAGGCTGGACCTTAGGGCCAACGGTAAGCGCCGGCCAGCGCGTAGAGCGCAGGATTTTCTCGGCAACAGAACCGATGATTCCCCGCTCAAGTCTGCCACCGCCGTGAGTTCCCAGGACGACCAGAGACGGCGCATGCATGTCCGCGATATCTCGAATGACATCTTCCGGATCTCCTTCCACGAGCATGGGAATGGCCTTGATCGAATTTGCCCCCAGGAGAGAAGCGTCATTCGACAGAAGATGCGTCAAATCCTTTCTCTGCTGGCTTAATCGTCTATCTCCAACCTCCACTTCTATGGCGGCCTGGACTAGCGCGAAGGCGTGTATCACTAGCAGCTCTGCCGAGAAGTAGGCGGCCATGCGCGCCGCGTAGAGGCCGGCATTCTTGGAGCACTGAGAGAAATCTGTCGCAAAGACGACCGCTTTCAGATTCAATTCAGGTCTATCTCCAATTACGGGCATGGCGTTTATCTCCTCGAAAACAAGCTCAACATCAGAACGATCAGTACAGTCACGACCATCACAGCATAGATACGGTCTCGAAGAAGAGGGAGTCCAACCATGCCGAAGATGACAGCGCGGCTCTCACAAGGTTATTGCCCCGTCTGGAACCGCACGACCGCCAGCGCGGTCTGATAAGCGTAGCGAGCATTGGTATAGGCAATCTGAGCCTGCGTTTGTGCAAGCTGGGCCTGGGTCAGTTCTACAATCCCGCTCAAACCTATTTTGTACCGTGCCTGTGAAAGATCGAGAGCCATGTTCGACTCATTCAGCATTTCCTGCGTCACACCGATACGCTGGAACGCATTCTGCGCATCGAGAACCGCGGTGCGCAAATCGCGCGCAATCTCGTCGCGCAGGTTCCTCACCTGCTCGCCGGCCGCGTTGGCGCGCAGCTTTGCCTCCTGTGCGCGGGCGTTGAAGAGAAACCCGTTGAAGACCGGAATGTTGATGTTTGCGCCAGCAGCGCCATACCAGGAAGATTGAATCTGATCCGCGCGCACCGGGGTGCCTCCCGCCGCAGCCAGCGCCGAAACGGTCGGCATCCACAGATCGCGCTCGGCGGTACTGAACTGGCGGGCTGCGGCGTAGTTGTCGTTAAGCGAGGCGAGATCAGGACGCGCGGTCAGCGCAGTCTGCAGCAACGCTTCGGCATTCTGGGGTGCCGGATCAGGACTAGCCGTGGTTTCATCCACAAGCGTGTATTGCACATCCTGCTCGGATCCCAGTACAGTGTTCAACCTCGCCATGGCATCGGCGGCGTTATTCTGGGCATCGAGCAAAAGTAGTTTGGCCTGTGAGATTTGCACGTTCGCAAAGCTCAGATCGAGATCCGACCGGAGCTTTGCCTTGGTGAGAGCGCCAACCTGGTCCACCGTGGCCTGGCGTTGGTTTACAGTCTCTTCCGCCACCTTCATGACCGCCTGGCTGGTCAGCGCCTGATAGAACGCCTGATCCACTGTCAGAGTGATTTCGAGTTCCGTGGCACGCTCGTTTTCCAGTTGCGCCTTTGCGTTCGATTGAGCGCTCTTGACCAGGTTGTGCGTCCGTCCGAAGTCGGTGATCAGTTGGCTCACCGTCAAACCGCCGGAAGCGCGATCGTACACTGAAGGATTGTTGAGAAAGCCAGCGGTGATGCGGCTGTTTTGGTGCGCACCTACTGCGGTCAGGCTTCCAGTCGCAGTGGGCAATTCGCCGCTCCGCACTTCGCGGGTCACTTGCGCCTGCGCCAACGCAATGAGCCGCGCCACGCTGATGTTCGGATTGTGCTCGATTGCCATGCGCTCTGCGTCTGTCAATGTCAGTCTCGGTCCCAAGGATGAAGCTGGTCCAGTTGGTGCTTGTGCCACTGGAAGTTGCATTGAAGGCATCTGGGCTTCCGGGGCCGGTGGCTGTTGCGAGCGCATTGCGCTTGGGAACAAAGCACCCAGCATGAGCGCACACACGGCAGGAATTGCCTTTGTGCTCCTGAATTCAGTCATATTTGCTCCTCCGCGACAGCAGTCTTGGCTTCGTCTCGGCCGTGGATCACCAGGTACACCGCTGGAACGAGGAACATTGTCACAACAACTGACAAGGCCAATCCACCGATGATGGCCCGCGCCAGCGGCGCGTACTGTTCGCTGCCAGCCTCCAGACCCAGTGCCATCGGTATCATGCCGAGCAACGTAGCCAAGGATGTCATCAAAATGGGGCGCAGACGAACCTTGCACGACTCAACGACCGCTGCCTTGAGCCCCATGCCCTGCTGGTGGAGAATGCCCGCAAATTCGACAATGAGAATGCTGTTCGACACCACAATGCCGGCCATCATGATTACTCCCATAAGCGACATGATGTTCAGTGAACTACCGGTCACTAGCAGGATGAGTGCCACACCAGCCAGCCCCGGTGGAATCGCCATCAGAATGATGAACGGGTCTATGAAAGATGCGAACTGGGCCATCAGGATCAGGTAGACGAGCAGGATCGCGATGATCAGCCCGACGCCAAAGTCGTGGAATGCCTGGTCCATGCTCGCAACGGCGCCCCTCAGGTCGATCACCGTATTCCGATCATGCTTTGTGTTGGCCAGCAGACGGTCGATTTGTGCGCCTACACCTTGTAGCGCCTCGGTCTTAGTGGCCACATAAATGTCGATCACGCGGCGAATCTGGTTGTGGTCCACTTCGGTCGGAGTGTTGATTTGTTGGATATCGGCGACTGCGCCAAGCGGCACGTAGCCCGCCGCGTGATGGCCGCTTGGCATCTGCGCTGAATCCGGATCGGACTGCCCTCCTTGCTGCATTGGGCCGTATCCCGCTGGGCGCACGCCGCGCAGCGGAATGTTCTTCATATCCTCCATCGACATGTTATTGATCCAGCTGTTCGCGTATTGCACTGTCACCATGTAGTTGTTGCCGCTTTTGGGATCGATCCAATAGCTGGGGGCGACCATGCCGTCAGAAGTAAGCGCGGTAATCACGTTGTCGACCACGTCCCTGGCAGAAAGCCCGATCAGGCTGGCGCGCTCGCGGTCGATGTTCAGCGCCAGACCGGGATAGTCGATGCTTTGCGGAATGTACACATTGCTCACGTTAGGCAGGGCCTTGATTTTCGCCGCCAATTGCGTGGCCAGTGCGTAGGAGCTGGTCATGTCCTGCGACTTGATTTGAATGTCGATCGGCGCAGGCAGTCCCTGGTTGATGACCGAATCCACCAACCCGCCCGCCTGGTAGTAGGCGGAGAGTTCCGGCAACTCTCGTGAAAGCTTCTCCTGCACCCGGTGCATGTACTCATAGCTGCCCGTGCTATGGCCTTCCTTCAGGCTGGTCTGTACAAATGCAGTGTCCATGGAGGCGTTGGTGGTGTAGATTGCCGAGAGATCGGGATAGACGCCGATGTTGGAGACGATCATGTCCAGATCTTTTGCTGGGACTACGCTTCTGATGATGTCTTCTACCTTGACAAGGTAGTCGTTGCTCACTTCCAGTCGCGTGCCGCTCGGCATGCGCACGTCGATGATGAATTGGCCTGGGTCGGTACGGGGAAAGTACGCGCGGCCGATGAAGGGAACGGTCAGCACGAGCAGCAGTACCACACCACCCAGGATCGCCGCCGCCGTGAAGCCAGGTCGCTCCATCGCCCGCATGGCAAGCCCCTCATACCGGTTCAGCATGCCCTGGAACTTATCGTTGAATTTGGTCTCGAAGCGCGTGAAGAAGCTCTGCTGTGAGTGTTCGCCTTCGACGTCACCGTGCAGGCGGATGAATTTGGCGCAGAACAGAGGTACCACCGTCATCGCGAAGAAGTACGATGCAAAAATCGAAAGCACCACTCCCAGCGCCATTGGAGTGAAGATGTATTTGCTCACGCCTGTAAAAAACGTGACCGGAAAGAAGACGATAGAGGTCGTGAAAGTGGCCGCCAGGACCGCCATCGAAACCTCTGTTCCGCCTGCCTCCGCTGCATCAGCAGGCGACTTGCCCATCTCCATGTGACGAAAGATGTTTTCGAGCACGATGACGCCGTTATCAATCAGTCTTGAAAATACCAGCGCCAACCCGCCAAGAATCATCGTGTTGATTGAGCCGCCGGTGTAATTGACAATCAGCAGGCAAACCACCATCGAGAGCGGAACGGAAAGCACTACGGCGATCATGGCGCGCGGGCTGCCCAGGAAAACAAGAATCATCACGCCAGTCAGCACCAGCCCGATGAGCGCTTCCTTGGAAACATTCTTGATCGCCAGTTTGACGAAGACCGACTGGTCGAATACCACCTCCGTCTTCAGCGATTCGGGAATATCGACTAAGTGCTTGATCGCGGCCTTCATGCCGTTGACGATCGTAATCGTGTTGCTATCACCGCCCTGCTTGAAGACCGGCACGTAAACCGAGCGCTGTCCGTCGATGCGCACGATGTTGTATTGCAGCGCGCCGGAATCGATTGCTTTGCCAATGTCGCCCACCAGTACCGATGAGTTGCCCACCGACTTCAGCGGCATCTGGTTCATCGAGTTCGCGTCGGGAAACTGGCTGTTGGCGTAGATGTTGTAGTCCTTTGAGCCAATGCGCACGTCGCCGGCCGGCAAAATCAGGTTCGAGCTGTTTACAAACGTCACCACGTCGTTCAGGCTCAGGTTGCGCGCCTCCATTTTCAGCGGGTCCACGTAGATCTGGATCTGCCGGTAGGTCCCTCCATAAGGCTGCGGAACCGAGGCGCCTTGCACATTCGAAATCTGGTTGCGCACCTGGAACTGTGCCAGATCCTTAAGATTGGTCTCGTTCAGTCCCTGGCCCTTCAGGGTGACGAGGCACACCGGTTGGGTCGAGGCATCCATGCCCAGCACCACCGGAGGTAAAGTTCCCGGCGGCAGCCGTCGCAGATCGGCCATGGCCAGGTTGGCGATGTTGCTCAACGCGGCGTTGGGATCGGTGCCCGGCTTGAAATAGATCTTGATCAGGCTAACCCCGGTAAGCGAGCGTGACTCGCTGTGGTCGATGTTGGCGCCAAGAGTAAAGAAGCGTTCAAAGGTATTCGTAATGTCGGCTTCAATCTGCTGCGGAGGCATGCCGTTGTAGAACGTGGCCACAACCACCACCGGCATGTCTATCTTTGGAAAAAGATCAACCGGCATCTGCACGATGTTGACCACTCCCACAAGCGAAACCAGAAGGCAAAGCATAATGATGAAAAATGGAAACCTGAGAGCAAATTTCGGCATTAATGCGCGCCTCCATTGCTGGCATCGCCCTTCATGTCGATCATGCCACCCGTCTCCTGGACGGTCTCCGATGCCGGCTCGGGTGTATCGAGCGCGTTGACCTCTTCGTTTTCCTGGTACTTGTCTTGTCCGCCGATCACGACTCGATCTCCGGGGTTGAGCCCGCTCGTGATCTCGGCCAACTTCGAACCCTGGAGGCCCACCGTGACATTGCGAATGTGAATGCGATTGCTGCCGTCAAGTATGTAGACGGTCTCCCGTTGCGAGTTCAGCACCAAAGCCTCCACCGGGATCGTGACGACGCTGGCCACATGCCCCAACTGCAATAGCGTGTTGGCATACATGCCAGGCGAGATGGAGAGATCCTTGTTCTCCACATCGACTTCCGTTTCCATCGTCCGGGTCTCGAAGTTCACTTCGCGCGTAAAGCGCACGATCTTGCCGGTAAAAGACCTGCCGATGGCGTCTACCCGCACCTGCAACTGGTCGCCGATGTGGACATATCTCACATCATCCTCGGGCACTGGGATGCGCAAGCGGAGGAGGCTGCTCTGCGAAATGCGGACGATGGGAAGTGCCTGCTCATTGGAGTTGGTGCCGCCCTGAATCAGTGCCCCGGTATCTGCGTAACGCCAGATGACAACTCCATCCAGGGGCGCCGTTACATTGGTGTAGTTGTGCAGCGCCTCGACCCGCTGATTGTCTGACTGCGCTGCACCTGTGTGCTCCTGCGCCGCCGCCATCGCCGATTTGGCTGCGTCAACCTGAGCCTCCGATGAAAGATCCTTGGCCTCGGCGTCGTCCAGTTCCTGTTGCGCGATCAAGCCCGGCCGGCCAGCCGCTGCCTGCTTAAGTCGTTCCGATGCCGCATGCAGCGCCGCATGCTCTGCTTCTGCACGGTTGATCTCGTGCTGCGCCCGCGTGATCTCCTCCTTGGTCTGCTGCAACTGGAAAACCGTCTGTTGCAACTCCGCCTTCAATTCCGGGACTTCAAGGACGGCGAGTGTCTGGCCTTCATGAACGATGTCGCCAATATCCACATTGATGCGCGACATGTAGCCGCTGACCTTGGGGTGTACATCCACAACCTGGTAGGGCTGGAACTGTCCGGCCAACGTAAGCACCTGGGAGATATCACCCCGCTGCGCCGTGGCGACCTTCGCCGATGGGACCGCCGCAGCTCTCGCTTCTGATCTGTTATCCGCCGTGTGGCAGGCAACAATGCTCGCCGTAAGCGGAAACGCCAATCCAACGGCGAAAATCAAGGGGGCTAGCTTTCGCATATCTTGATTGCACCTCTCTAATCGAATTCTGTGATTGCTGGACCTAAGCAGGCGTGGACCTTTCGCCATTGAAAAACGACACGCGACAAACGGCCGATCAGCGCGAGGCGCATGTGGCAGTTGAATAAATGCGGAGAGGAAGAACTAGCTGAGTGTCGGCGGAGGGCGAACTAAGAGGATATGCAATAGGCCACGACGAATAAGCCAGGCACGATCCGTGCGGTGTCCCCTTTGGCCTGATTCTTGCGGGTTCAATACGCTGAGTGCCTGCAATAGTGCGAAGAATCCAGCGGTCGGAGCGGTGTATCTAGTCGTAGTGGAGTTTTTCGTCCGGACTACGAGTCGGTTTCCCATCGTCCCAGTTTGCTCATTCCTGGAAAGGAGTTTAGCTTGGGGAATCTGACGAGAAGATGCGTAAGGTGGGTCGTAAAGGGAGAGCTTATATTGCAGACCCCAGGTGAAGACGCAAGCAGCCAATCCCAGGTAGAGGAGCACCCCCATGAGATTGAATGACCGAGTTGCGTTCCAACGTTGCACTTTCACCTGGAAATTGATCGAAGACTACCCCGTTTAGGCTGACGCGGTCTTGGCTCGCGCTGCCAAGGCAAGAACCGACAAGCTGTTGGATACAACAATAGAGCAAATAGGTTGCTCAGCCGTCTTCAAAAGGCAGGCGGTCATGGCAAGGATCGGTTCAGCGCGTCAACTAACCCCCATACGCAGGTACTCCCGCGTCAGGATGGCCCGCAATCGGGGCGCGATGGCTGAGTCACAGGAGATCTGCAAGGAGCGGCAGCGGTCGATGGCGGTTTTCAAGTCGCGAATGAACGCGACGCAGGACGGGCACGCCTCGATGTGACCTCGCATCTGATCGCAGGTGAGAGGCTCTACCCTGCCATCCAAATACTCTGAGAGATTGGCGAAAAGATCGCGGCATTCACTTGGGCGCTTAACTGGCTTCGCTTTGGACCTCCTGGGGTTTTTGGACTTGAGGACCTGATTCTCCCCAGGCTTTGAGATGCCCCTGAGGAGTTGGTTCATCTCCTTGCGCACGCCTAGACGTGCCCGATGAAGCCGAATCCGCACCGTTCCCTGTTGCAGTCCGAGAATCAGTGCAACCTCTTCGGTTGTTAAATCTTCCATATCGTGAAGTACCAGCACGATGCGCAGGTTCGCTGGGATGCGAAGGATAGCCTGTTGAAGCAGGTCGTGCTGCTCGGCGTGAAGGTAGTTGCCTTCCGGGCCTTTCCCGGCATCCTGAAGCAACAACCCCAGGTCTTCATCGCTCGGCATCAACTCGTCGAGGGAGAGCATATTTGCCGGAGCGTGGGCGGGCTTGCGCCGCATGCGCCAGCAGCGATTTCTGGTTACGGTATAAAGCCAGACTGCGAGAGCCTGCGGGTTTTGAATTTTGACCAGGTGCTTCAGTGAACGGAAGAGTACCTCCTGCGTGGTATCTTCAGCATCCTCAGGGTGTCCGCAGACCTTCATGCTGAAGGAATAGACCGTGCTCTGCAGAAGGCCTATCGCTTCTTCGACAGATTCAGGGGTGTTTTGGCCCAAGAGGTCTATGGCTCGGATCAGTTCAGGTCGCATCGACTGGGGTCACTTAGAGGCTCCACCAGTATACGACCCAGGACGTTGCCCTATTTGACAACGCCGCAGTTGGCATCTTTCATTCCCATGGCGCGAAAAATTGACATCGCCGGACACCAGTTTGTAAATGCCGATTGCAGCATGTTAAGTCCGACGAAGACCGTCAGCCAGAGCCAATAGGGTGAAAGGTAATGCGCAAGCGCAAGTGACAAGAGCACCATGACGCCTGCCATCAGGCGTACACTACGTTCGACTGTCATTGAGGATCTCCTTCTTCGATTTCAGGTTGAGGTCCAGGTCCAGCTTGACGCCGCGAATGAACCATGTAGTAGAGGACAGGAATGGTCGGCCACGAGAGGAATGTGGATGCGACGGCTCCGGCAATCAGCGATAGCGCCAGCCCCTGGAAGATGGGATCGGTAAGGATCACGCTTGCCCCGACGACGACGGCTGCCGCGGTCAGAAGCATGGGACGGAATCGAGTTGCGCCTGCATCGATCACCGCATCAGCCAACGGAATTCCCTGGCGGATTCGGAGCTCAATGAAGTCGACAAGAATAATCGAGTTGCGCACGATGATGCCGGCGCCGGCAATGAAACCGATCATCGATGTCGCGGTGAAGAATGCGCCCATCATCGCGTGTGCCGGCATGATCCCCACCAGAGTGAGAGGAATGGGAGCCATGATGATCAGTGGCACGATGAAGGACCGGAACCAGCCCACCACGAGCACGTAGATGAGCACCAGCACCGCGGCAAACGCCAGGCCCATGTCGCGGAAGACCTCGATCGTGATATGCCACTCGCCGTCCCACTTCATTGAGTAGTGATCCGTGGACTCGGGCATCGATGCGTTGTAGCGGGTGAGCGTATAACCGGCTGGGAGCGTGAGATGGTCGAGATCCTTGTTCATCTTCAGAATGGCGTAGACAGGACTTTCTATCGCACCCGCAACGTCGCCGGTCACATACACCACGCGCCGCAAATTCTTGTGGTAGATGCTGCGCTCGATGGTCTTGTGCTCGACGATAACCAACTCCCGCAGCGACACCATGGAGCCATCCGCGCCGGGCAGGCGAATATTGTCCAAACCCTGCTCGGAAGAGCGATCTGCTCGGTCAAGCTCGACAATCGCCGGCACGGGCTCTCGCGCGGCCTGATCGTGCATCAGGCCCACCTGGGTTCCGGACAGGGCAAGCGCCAGGGCATGGGCCACGTCAGAGACCGCGATGCCGTGCTGCGCCGCCTTCACCTCGTCCACGCGGATCTGTAATCGGGGTTGCGGATCTTCGACATACCAATCCGTGTCCACAACTCCCGCGGTGTGCTGGAAGATGGACTTGATCTGTTGGGCTACTTCGGTCTGGCCAGCGAGATCCGGACCGTAGACCTCGGCGACAAGTGTCTGGATGACCGGCGGTCCTGGAGGCACCTCACTGACTTGAATGCGAGCGCCGAACTGGTCGCCGATGGCATCAAGCAGCGGACGAAGCCGCTTGGCGATGCCATGGCTCTGCACACTGCGTTCCTTGGCGGGCAGCAGGTTCACCTGGATGTCCGCCTGGTTCGACTGGCCGCGCATGTAGTAGTGGCGCACCAGTCCATTGAAGTTATAGGGGCCTGAAGTTCCTGTGTAGGTCTGATAGTTCAGCACGTCCGGCTGTCGCGCAAGCTCATCTCCGAGCGCCTGGGCGACGCGCGCGGTCTGCTCCAGCGGCGTTCCATCGGGCATGTTGATGACAACCTGTAGTTCGCTCTTGTTGTCGAATGGCAGCATTTTGACGCGCACCAATCCCAGGGGCACCAGTGCCATCGAGACCACGAGCAGGATGGCCACTCCAATGAAGAACAGGGTCCGATTGCGCGGAGACCGGATGAGCGGCGTCATGATCTTTCGATAGAGCCGTGTCCGCCAGTTCTCGGTCTCCGGCTCCAGGATCTTGGCGCCTTCAAGATGCTTGCCTAACAGGCGAAGCGCGGCCCAGGGCGAAACCACAAACGCGACCATCAGTGAGAAGAGCATAGCCGCCGACGCGCCGACGGGTATGGGCCGCATGTAGGGGCCCATGAGCCCCCGCACAAAGGCCATCGGCAGTACCGCGGCAATCACGGCGAAGGTGGCTAAGATGAGGTGGAGACCGGACCCGGTGATTGCCCTACTGTCTGTCGGGGACGAAGGCCGAGACAGGAATGGTGACCGACCCCATTCGGCCTGAGTTTCTGTCCACGACAAGAATACGCAGCGAAGCCATACCCGGCTGCAGCTGAACGAGATGTTCGTAGGGAATGCCCGTGGACAGCACCTGCTGATACGTCGAGGACTTCAGCCGCAGCCCCAGCGTTTGTCCCTCGACCTGCGCATGGAGGCCCGCGTCATCGCGTTGGACGAAGAAGACATCCAGCTTGTCCATCCAGCGCTCCGACTGTTGTTCCACATCCAACCCACTAGCCGCGATGTTGAGCTTCAAGTTGGCGCGCTGCTCCATGCGAAGCACTTTGATGGTTACTGTCAATTCATTTGCATCCGCAGGTTGCCATACAGCCTGCTGGAAGCGGTCCTTCAGACTGGCCGGCTCCTTCGTGTAGAGGTAGCCAGAACGGTAGCGCAATGTGAGGCCGCGCTGTTTGCCTATGAGCTTGACCGTGATGGCATGGTAATGGCCATCTGCCGGTTGATCCGGAGAAAAGCCCAACAGATACGTGGCATTACCGTCGTCCACGATCTGCGCAAGCGCGGCCAGCAGATCCCCGGATCGCCTGATCGCGCGCCCCCCGGTGGCCTCTGCCACTTGGCGAACGGGCCACTGAATGGGGTGAACATCCTCCAGCATCTCAGCCTTGTTACGCCCTGATTGGTCGATCGGAATGCTCCCAGCCTGGGGGTTAATCGGAGTAAGTTCCACGCTACGGTGTTGGATGTCGGCGGCGATTGCAGATGTCTCCAGTTGCGAAATATCGAAGGGATAGACGGCCACATGCGCGTCGTTCATGGCCTCCTGCGCGCGCAGGGCAAAGCTGTCAAGGAGACCGGAGTTCCGGTCGGCGCCAACTTCCTGATCGCGCCAATCGGCGAAGACATTGTCGCTGGAGAACCAGACCAGGTTCTTGTGCCCGCCAACAGCGCCCAGCCGGCGCGCCACACCGACAAGAATAATCAGCGAAGCGCGCGCTGGGTTGCTCCCCATGGTGAGTAGCTGAGGATCGACGGGAGAAAGCCCGACCGGCAAATCCGCCTGATTGCCGTTCACTGAATTGAGGTCGGAGACGTTGTGCACCTCACTGAACCGCTGGCGGTTGCGTGTCTCTTCGTCTTGAGCTTGCGCAACGGACTGCGCCGTGGGCATCCACTTTTGCAGCCGCGCGCTCACAGCGACGTGATCGGTGGTGACCTCCGCCAGCACGCGAAAGCCGAAGCTGTTCATGGTGTAGAGACCGATGCGCTCGTCCAGCGGCGCAGAGGCAAGGAATTGGAGCATTTGCGTGCGGGCGTTATTCAGGTCGCTCCAGGCAATGTGACTCTCATCGATGAGCAGAATCGTAGCTCCAGCCTGGGTGGTTGTATTTGGTGGTGAACCTGCCGCCGCATCGACAGACCGGTTTGAAAACGTAACTTCGGGCGAAGCGGTTGGCGTATTGCCTGGGTCTGGCGAAACAGATTCGACAGAACTGAAGAACTTAATCTCCTGCCTGCGTCCGTTGTCGAAGACCGCGATATCGTCCGCTTTCAGGCCGTTTACCGGGTGGCCCTTCTTATCGACGGCCACCAGGCTCACATCCACCAGCCGCGTAGTGACTTTGAGTGTGTAGCCGGAGGGATGGTCAAGTGCAGCGGTGCCGGGCTGATCGGACTCGTTGCTGCCCGGCTGGTCGCTGGCCGTTTCAAGGCTGATTTCGGGTTCTGTCGGGGCCGCAGGCGCAGCCACTGTTACCGGCGCTGGGAGCGGAGCCGTCATGTCCGCCGTTGCAGGAGCGGCGCTGACCTGGTCAGCCTTAGACGAGTCTGTGTTTGCAGGCGGCGCGGTTTGCGGGATCATCGAGACCGCGCCCGCGGCAACAAGAGAGGGCGGATTGGCGGCCGGCTCAACGCCGTTCCCGGCCATAATGCGTGTCTCCGAGCCGAAACGGCGATATCGCTCAAAGACAGCATCATTCAGGAATATCTTAACTGGCCCCTTGTAAATCTCCACTGGATGCATCCCCAACGCAGATTGTGACGTGTGCGCCGATAGCAGCGAGACGCTCCGCAGAGGGCAGATAAAGCTCTCTCCGCCGATATCAACGGCGCCGTATTCAACCATCAAGCTGCTCTTGGAGACAATTTCATACGGCGGCATCTCCGCTTCCAGTGTGATGCGAAGAATTGCGCCGTTCGTAGGGTCGAATGCAATTTCACCATGATAAGCGGCCACTTCGGCGAACGAGTGCACAGTCCCCTGCCTTATCAGCGTCGCTGCGGATCCCGTTCGGTAAACAGCTAAAACACACCGAGTAATGCGATTGTTCCCTGGGCACCGCGTAGTGGAAGACCGCCTCTGTTCCATTCGCTCCCTCTTCCCAGCGGCTCCATGTAATTTTGCCCTTGAGAGCATCTCCCACCACGGTGCTCAGGATTGGCCCAAACAGTCCCTCCGTGAACAGCCCTTGCTCTTGCAATTCGTATCCCTTGATCTTCGCCGCTGCCTTCTCGAAAACCTCATGGCCGTCACGGTACGTCACCAGGACATTGGACCTGCCTACGACGTGCAAAGGCAGATGGATCAAGGTGGTCATTCCAACTCTCCCTTGAATATCCTCTAGCGGCTGATCCTCAAAGCGGGTCGTATCGCGCGTGGCAATAAAATTGGGCAACTGGCGAAGGGTCGTATTCACATAATTCACGACCGAGACCAGCATTTGGCGCAGTGCGGCTGAGTCCGGCGTGGGGTTTGCGGGAATTTCCGCTGCCGGAGGATCGAGGAAAACCGATGAGTCGGCCAGCGCAACCAGCGCCTGCTCGGACATTTCGTCCCGCAAGCCTGCCTTCAATCGCGCCAGCTTGGCTGTGCTCAGCCGTTCGGTCAGCACCATCCCAGACAGTTGCCGCGCAACGTCGGCGTCCGCCTGATGCGCGTCCTCGGATGCTGCCAGTGCCCGCTCTAACTCTTCCACCGAAATGCTGGTTGAAGGCTGAGCAGCGGCAGAAACGACCAAGGCAGCCACGAGCACCAGCAAGATCGATTTACGCATGGCACTGCCTCCATCATCCGCCGAGGTGAGTATAGATCAGGAGGATGAGGCGATGTGATGCTCGGGGAGTTTGAGTCCAACCCTCCGCTCTTCATTGCGCTTTCTGAATAGATCGACCGCGTCGCCCTTGCGCCCAGCCTTCTCACGCCTCAGCTTGCCGTCAGCGTCACAATACCTCAACCAATACACGCCGCTCCCAGGTTAAGGTCTGCAGTCTGAGGGAATATTTTCAGGATAAGTTATTTATCTTATTTGGTGCCCAGAGGGGGACTTGAACCCCCACGGCCTTGCGGCCTGCGGATTTTAAGTCCGCTGCGTCTGCCAATTTCGCCATCCGGGCACTGCCCTCATTCTATTGAATCGCGCTCCAAAATCCCGCATGAAACTTCACCTGCACATCGTGCTCGACTAAAGCCCCATCGCCACCGAGATCGCCGCAACATCGCCGATCCGCTCACCCAACGCTGCCGGCACAACCTTGCAAATCTTCGCTGATGCCGGCAATGCCTCGCGCTCCATCGCCCATCGCGCCGGCTCAAGCAGTCTTTCCCCCATCCGCATGGCCAGCCCTCCAATCACAATTCGCTCCGGGTTGAACAAATCCACCAGGATCGCTAACGCCTCGCCCAATCGGCAGCCTGTGTCGCGAATAATCCGTCTGGCCAGTTCATCCCCTTGCTGTGCGGCATCTGAAACATCCTTCGCCGTCACCACTCCATTTGCAGTCAGTTTCGCGTTCAACAGGGTCGCCTCTCCCCCGCTGATTGCGAATTCCACCTCCTGCCGCGCCACTTGCGCCATTCCTCCCCCGCTCACCCATCCTTCCACCGAGCCGGCCTTGTTGTAGCCTACCGGCCCACTCGGGCTCAGCCGCACGTGCCCAATCTCGCCGGCCTGTCCCGAGGCTCCGCTCAAAAGTCGATCGTCCACAATCACTCCCGCGCCGAATCCCGTTCCCATGGTCAGGAAGATCATGTGGCGCGTTCCCTGTCCCGCGCCAAATCGATGCTCGGCAACAGCTCCGGCGTTGGCGTCATTCTCCATTCTGCAAGCCAGTCCAAATTCCTCATGAAGAATCGATGTAATCGGCACGTCAACCCAGGTGGAAAGGTTCGGTGGTGCCATGATCACGCCAGTCGACTGGTCCAGCGGTCCGCCACAGCTCACGCCAATGGCACCCAACCGCGCGCGCTCCACTCCCTCGCGATCAATGAGTTTGTAAATGGATTCTTTGATCAGTTCGATCGCCCGCTGCGGGCCTTGTTCAGGCAGTGTGGCGAATTCGATGCGGCCCAGCATCACCGGCGGTTCCGAGGAGAGCACGACAGCGGTTTTGGTACCGCCGATGTCCACGCCGATCCAGATTTTGCCCGTGTCCATAAAACCGTTCTCTCCACGCTCGTTCGTCTCGGTCAAATTGCTTTTTGACCCAGTCGGTCCTGTTTGCTCAAGTCTATCGTTCCAGAATATTGACATCTTCAACCTTTTTGGAATGCGGATCGATGCGCAGCGTCTTGATCTCGAAAGGATGAAGTTTTCCACTCCAGCACACATCGGCAAAGTGCAAGTCCAAATTGGCGGTTGTATCCAAGCCATCGGTTTCATAGAACCGTACAATGACTCCTTCGCCCTCCTCGGCCAGTTTGATCGCCGACACAACAACGTCAGGCGCATCAACGGAAAGGAAAGAGTTCGATTGCGGCCGGCTTCCGGCGTGAATTCCCTGGTAAACAACCAGCGGCGGCGCAACGAGTTCCTCTGCCTGGCGCACAATGTTCGCCTCCTGCCATGTTCCGGCGTGAGGCGCAAGGATCATGCGAAAGGTCTGCAGTCCCTGGTCCTGCCATTGGTAGTCGAGACTCGGATCGATCTTCTGCGGCATGTGGTTTGCGTAGACCGCTCCGCGCGCAACTGAGATGCGCAGGTCGCTGCCGTTCACGCTGTAGCCATACTTTGCGTCGTTGATGACGGCAAGACCGTAGCTGTCTCCATTGCCGCTCACGTCAACCCAACGCTGCCCCGGATCTTCTTCTCCTCTGGTCGCGCGTTTCATGGCGCCATAAGCAATCTCGTAGGTTGCTGTGGGCACATCGACATCAACGGGAAAGGAGAACTTGAGCATCTTCATATGCTCATGCCAATCAAGGGCAACGCGGGCTTCGAGTCGTTTGCTATGCGCATAGAGAATCCAGTCGATGGTCAGCGAAGAGTTGCCGTACACTGAGTGGACCCGCATCCGCGCGCGCAGTGGACCGTTCTCGATGAGTTTGTTGCTGTCTGCCTTGAAGGCGCCAATCTCATCGGTATACGCGACCAGGTTATGTGCCCAGGTGTCGTTCTGATCGTTAAAGACGACGGCACGGGCGCCGGTTTGCGCGCCGCGAAAAACCTCTCTCCCGGCAGCCTTGTCGAAAATACCAAGGGTCCCCTCCGGCGAAAAAGTCACGCGAAGGAATTCGTTCTCGAGAACATTCGACCCCGCCTTAAGTGCGTTTTCTTGCGCGGACCCGCTTGCCACGATCTTCCTGATGCGAATCTGCCGGTAACCGAACGCAGGCAGGCTCACCTGCGCCACGATTCTGCGCCGACCCTGTGCCGCGGTTGTAGCCTGCACCCACTGAAAAGGCACCGGGGCACCGTCTCCGTCTTCCACCGAATATGCATTCTTGTCGCTCAATACAAGGTCATACTCAATGTTCTCGGTCGTGCTCCAGGCGTGAGGGCTGAAGACGAACAGGTAATTGGACTCCGGATCGGCCGTCGGCACCTGCCACGCAAGTTTTTGTGCGCTCAGGTACATGGCCTGTTGCGCTACATCAATCGCACGCCCCTGACCTTCGCGTGCTATCTGGTAGTGCTCCGGCAACGCGGTTCCGGCCAGGCTATCGTGGAATTGCAAAAACAACACGCGCTTCCACGAGGCCGTAAATTCTTCCTTCGGATATTTCGCTCCCCATGCAAAAGAGCCCACCGCTGAAAGCTTCTCCGCGGTCACAAGCGCCGCTTCTGCCTCGCGGTTTCCCTTTTTGACAGATGCCTCTGCCGTGTAGCAACCCACCGAGTGGTGCTGCAGATCGTCGTTCAACTCTGGAATATCGCCGCGATACGTCCCACGAATCTCGGCGAAGTATCGGTCCGGCGTGCTGTAAAGAATCTTCGGCGCTCCTGGCTCGGATTGAATCTCGCGAATGGATGCCATGTTTGCCTTGGTAGGTCCACCGCCGTGATCGCCTACTCCAAAGAACTCCATTGCATCCCGCAGCGGCTGCGGGGTCAGCTCGGCAATGGTCCTTTGCATCTGCGGAGCAATTGTAGGATTCCCATCGTCGTAAGAGATCGGAATACGGTAATCCAGAATCCGCGATCCATCGATGCCCTTCCACCAGAACAGATTGCCAGGCACCTTCTTCTCATTCACGCCTGGCCGCATGAATACGTAATCCTCCATACCCTCGAGCTTCAGTATCTGAGGCAAGCTGCCAGGGTGGCCGAATGAGTCGGGATTGTAGCCAACCTTGGAAGTCCTGCCGAAAAGTCTCTCCAGCGTTTGCTGACCGTAGAGCCCCTGGCGTGCCAACGACTCGCCATTGGGAATGTTGACGTCCGGCTCCACCCACCATCCGCCCACCAGGTCCCATCGCCCTTCATCGGCGCGCTTCTTGATCTCCGCGAGCATGGCGGGATCGTTCTCTGCGACCCACTCGTAGAACTGCGAGGAACTGGTGGTCATTGCAATATCGGGATCTTCGTTCATGCGATCAAGCGCCGAGCGAAACGTGCTGTGAACCACTGAGACGCCCTCGGACCACGGCCAAAGCCAAACCGGGTCGATGTGCGCGTTCCCAATCATGTGAAAACGAAACTGATTCGACTGTGCAGGCCACGAGGTCGTATCCTGAGCGCGCAATCCCGGAACGGACGCAAGGAAACCAATCAGCAAGGCAGCGACCATCCAGGTCAGGGCTGAAATACTCCTCTTCACCGCAACCAGTGTCATAACCTTCTCCCAAAGGTCTTGAATTCTAAACGGACAGCCGTCCTCTTACAACCGAGCGAAACTCTCCCAAGGTCAGCACAAAAACGTATCTGGACTGTCAGATTGAGGTCTCAATCTTCTGGGAGGGAGACACATGTCTCGCGCGAGACCTGCCCGTTGTGATCTCGCTCGTGTGCCTAGCGCCTCTTGGCAGGCTTCGCCGCTGGCTTCCTCGCAACAGCCTTCGCAGGCTTGGCTGCTTTTGCCGCGGGCTTTGCCGCAGGTTTGGCTGCTGCTTTTGGCTGCACCTTCACGCTACTCTTCACGGCTGGTTTCGCTTGAGCTTTCGGCGCGGGCTTGGCTGCACTTTTTCTTGCCGCAGGCTTAGCCGCTTTTTGCGCCTTCGCCGCCACAGGAGTTGGCTTTTTCGTCGCCGCAGGTGCAGGCTTCGATTTTTCCGGTGCCGGAGCAGGTTTAGCTTTTGCCGCAGGTGCCTTCGCTGCAGGTTGGCCCTTGGCCTTTACTTCCAGCTTCGGTGCCGTAATCGGAGCCTTCTCTGCTTTCACTGCCTTTGCGGCAATCGGCTTTTCCGCCTTTACTGGCGCGGCCACCGCGGCCGTCTTTCCGCTCTTCTTGGCTGGCTCTTGGGGAGCGGCTTTCTTCTTGCTCCCGGATTTTGCCGCGGCTACCGGCTCATCCTCATCGCCCTCAAGGTCTTCATCGCTCGGCTCTGTATCGTCCAGGCTCACATCCTCAAGATCACCCTTCGGCAGGTTCAGCCCAAGGTCGATCTCATCCTCATCGCCGCCGATATCGTCCAGGTCATCGTCACTGCCCAAAGCTTCCTCGGCCTCATCATCGTCGGCGAACGCCTGTTCCTTGATCTTCTCAGCGCGCTTCACTCGCGGCCGTTTGATCGTCACCTGCGGCGGTGGCGCCGGTGGAGAAAACGGCTCAAGGTACGCGCGCATCTCTTCTGGCGTTGTCAGTTTTCCATCGATCAGTTGCAGGAAGATTCCATGCACAATCTCTGTATACGTCGCGAGTTCAGGAGTAATGCGCATCTCCTGCATCAGCGCGTGCGGAATGCCCTGTTTCGCTTCAGGCCACCTCCGCAGGAATTGGTTGTAACGCTCTTGCACGGTCGCGCTCTTGCTTGTGAACCCAAGCCACAGAACCGCCTCGGGATCGTAGCTTGTGAACAGCTTGTACCCAGCCGAGGCTGTTGCCTTCTCCTTTGACAGCAATACCTTCTGGAATCCTGAAGCCAGCAGGTCTAGGCTGTTCCACTCCTGCACAAATCCCGGCCTCAGCAGCCCCTTCTTCAGAGCCGCAATATCCTTCGAACTCAGCTTCGCCGTCAGCAGCTGCATTTGGGCGGCTGACATGTCTGGATTTACGCCTTGGAGCTGCAGGCCTACTGCCAGCTCGTGCAGGCTCTTCAGTTTGTCTTCGTCCGCCTTGGCTGCGGTCCACGCTGGGAACAGGACCTTCATCCAGCCCTCAGCCTCCAGCGCGCGCAGGACGGTCAGTCCGTCCTCTTCGTGGCCAATCTGCTCCAGTTCCTGGCTATGCGCGTGCTCGGTCAGGAACTCAATCACTCCGTCGGCCTTGGCGTTGTCGTAGCGGGCCCGGGTCTTCATGTCCATGTCCCAGCCCAGTCGGGCATGGTACCGGGTCGCCCGAATCATCAGGGACGGGTCTTCAATGAACCCATAATTCGACACCAGCCGCAGCGTCCGCGCCTCAATGTCAGCCGCCCCGTTCAACGGGTCCATCAGCAACCCGAATGAGCCTTCATTCAGTGAGATAGCCATGGCGTTGACGGTAAAATCGCGCCGCCGCAGGTCCTCCTGAATCGACGCCTGGTGGTAGGCCGGCTTGCCCGGCTTGGCATACTTCACGCTGTGGGTGCTGATCACGTCCACCCGG
Source organism: uncultured Acidobacteriaceae bacterium (assembly GCA_963765025.1). Taxonomy (GTDB): domain Bacteria; phylum Acidobacteriota; class Terriglobia; order Terriglobales; family Acidobacteriaceae; genus Telmatobacter. Next base: position 108,521 of record CAVXVM010000148.1, read on the forward strand.
ACAGTGCCCGGAAAGCACAGGTACAGGCTCTGCGAGGGCTCGTGCTCTCCCCACACTTTTCCGCCGAGTTTCTCTATTGTTTTCTTTAACTTGAGCGCATTGCCATGGACCGCAATTTCAAGATCGCGCACCGCATGGCCGCTGGTGAGGTCGCGCACCGCGTCGCCGGTGAGGAACAGGATGGTTCCGGCCTCGCGCGCTGCTTCCCGCAACTGGCTCAATGCGTGTCTTTGATCGGCAGACAGCCGGTTTTCCAAAAGGTAGATGTAGTCGGGCATCCGGGTTCCTGCTTCCGCCTCTCTAGCCGTTGCCAAGTGTCTGATGTTGTTACTGTTAGGAAGAATACCGGCAGAGATTGCAAACCAGTACATTAACACAACCAGGGCATCTTGGCTAGAGCCGTATTGATCCGTTCGCTCGGCGGTTCTTCGCCTCGACGCGGTCCGGTCTAGCTGCTCGCTTCTAGCTTTCAGCTTTCAGCGCTCAGGTTACGGCTTCAAGTTGGTGGGATGTTGGACTTGGTATACCAACTCTTTCCGCCGCGGCGGACGAGGGATCTCCACACCCAGTGTTTTCAAGCCCAGGTGTCCAAATGCGAGGCACCTGGGGCACCCACAATTTTTGTGGGAACTAGCGATGGTGCCCCTGGGCACACAACGGATTTCTGGATGCGCATTTTTCGCGCATTCACTTTTCCCTTCAGTGGCCGCTGGAGGAATTGTGCGCAAATCTCCAGCAGGGACGCGACGGTTGGGGATGAGGCGGCGAGGCCCCTGGAAATTCCAGGACCGCCTCACCGGTTTTGGGAGCTACTGTTCGTGCCCACAAGACACTTGATCCGAAAAATGTCGATTTTTGACGTTTTTTGCGGAGTTTTGCTGGTAATTAGCAAGTTTTGGCGCAGGCTGGGAACAAAGGTCGATAAGGCAGGGATTAGGCATTAGGGATTAGGGATTAGAAGAACAAAGGAACGAGGGACCAAGAGAGCCAGGGTACGAGGGACATAGGGACTGAGGGACATAGGGACTGAGGGACTTAGAGACTTAGGGCCTAAGGGACTTGCGATCGGTTTTGGACGAGGAGAGTTGAGGTTATGAAGGTATCGGCACGGAAGTTGGCGCGGAGGTAGCTGGACATGGAGATGAAAGGGTTCCGGCTGGCGAATAAGGAGAAGAATCAGACGGTGGGGGTTCTGCGGGCGTTGCGGAAGGCGCTGAACATTCATACTCCGGAGATTGGGGAGAAGATCAATCGGTCGAAGTCGACCGTATTCGCCATGGAGATTCGGGAATTGAAGGGGACGTTGACGCTTCGGGAGATGGATGATTATGCGGAAGCGATGGACTGCAAGTTGGTGTACAGTGTGTTGCCGAAGGGCGGGCGGACGCTTGAGGAGTTGTATGAGGAGCGGCTGTGGGCGATCGTTCTGGGGACAGAAATTAGAGAGGCGGGGCCTGAGGGACTAAGGGACGTAGGGGCTGAGGGTGTGGCTGCTGGCTGCTAGCTTTTAGCTTAGGCTTTGAGTTGATGGGATGAGGTTGTGGTCACCCAGGTCCCCGGACCTAGCAAGGAAGCCGGGGGCACCCGGCACATGGCGAGAAAGAGGCGAACCGAGTTACTGGATCCTGCGGCGTTTTTTCGGGACCGACCTTCTGAATGAGGGTCACCCCATATTCAATAAGTGATTTCGGCTGTTAACCGGCCAATCTCTGCCCATTTTTCATTCAGGTGGTGTGTAGTTTCCGTATTACGGCGATGATCTTGGAGAGGCGGTTGGCAAGTCGGTTGAGGCAGGATCGTGCTGGACCGTTTGGGGTTGATCGACTGAACAGCTCCATAGCATGTTGCGTGGCGAGCAAAGAGTCGATGAGCCCTTCAAGGCCTTTGTGCGCGGGCGTTGATGAGGTTTTTGGATGCGGAGCCAGATGCCTGGGTTTGGAACGAGCCAGTTGAAACTCCCGTTGGAGATCGGTCAAGGTCACATCGACATAGCGCATGGTCATGCGCGGACTGGTGTGGCCGAGCAGTTTCATCACGGCAGCAAATCCCATGCCGGCGCGGAGCATTTCCGTTCCGTAGGTGTGTCTCATTTGGTGGGGGACGATGTCTATCGGAAGACCGACAGAGTGGCAGACCATATGCAGGTAATCGCGGAGCCTGGCAAGGAGACCTACTTTGGTTCCAGACCATGCCAGCAGCTTTCCATCGGCAGGCAGCGTATCCAGCGAGCGGAAGAAGCGCAGTCGGTAAACGAGATCACGGACGAAGGCATCAACAGGTACCATGCGTTCGGTTTTGAGTTTACCGAGAGGGACATGAACAGCCCACTGATCAGGACCGGTAGATCGCAGGCAGTCATAAGATAGGTCAGCGCATTCGCTGATGCGCATGCCGGTGTGGCGGAGTAATAAGAAGACGTTTCCGCCCAGGTCGTTGCGGCGAAGGCACTCTTGCTGTAGCAGTTGATCCTGCACTGCGGTAAGCGGCCGTGGCAGACTCTGCGGTGTGCGGGGGATATCTTCGCGGCGCAACAGATGGGCGAGTTCAGGAAGTTTGCTTGTCCATGCCAGTTCGTTGAAGACGGCGCGGAGAGCGATGAGACGGGCGATGCAGGTCGCGGTCGCAAGGGGAGGAATCTGCGCACGCATGCGTGACATCCATCCGAGAGCGTGGGGATCGCGGCGCAGTTGATCGAGACTGGTAACTTCAGGATGGTCGGCTGCCAGATAGACGAGGAAGTTACGCACCGCTATGTTGTAGTTGCGTGTGGTGGAGGAACTGAGTGCGGTGGAGAGCGATTCGACGGCACGCGCGAAGGCCGGCGCCAGGGGATGCTGGAGCGGAGGGCGGCACCAGCGCTTCACGACGAGATCCTCGATTGGGGACGGATGCACTGTGCCGCAGCGCGGGCGTACTGAAGGTAAACGTCCTGCGGTGAGACCTGCACATAGTGCAGGGTGGTTTGGATGTCGGCGTGACCCATCAGTTGCATCAACGCGGGCAGGCTGATGCCGGCGCGCACCATATCGGAGGCGAAGGTGTGCCTGAAGCGGTGCGGGTTGGCCAGTTGGATGCCGGTGGTCTGGCGATGGTGACGAAACAGGGAACGTAATCCCGCGGGTGTCATGCGTTGGCCGCGTGCGGGCCCTTTCAGCACAACGAACAGTGCGGCGGAACATGGATCGGGCCGTTCTAGGCGCAGATAGTGATCGATCAGTTGCGTGGTCTCAGGTGCGAGCGGGAGGAAGCGCAGCTTGCTGCCCTTGCCGCGCACGCGGAGTTGACCTTCGGAAAGCAACACGTCTTCCGGGTTAAGAGCCAGTACTTCGGCGGACCGGAGTCCATGCATGAGCATCAGGCCCACGATGGCGAGGTCGCGGGCGGTGCGGAAGCTGGCCCAGAAGCACGCCACTTCATCGACAGAGAGAGGGACGATGGTGAGCTTGGGTTCCTTCACTCTCAGTCTGCTGAGTTCGAACCTGGGCCGACCGATGCCCAGCGGCCTGCGGTGCAGGTAGATCTGCTGGAAGCCCGGCGCGGCTTGGTAGGTTGCGTCTGGGAACTCGTTGCGGATGGCACGATCGGCACAAGCGACGCGGTCGTTGATGGTGGCAGCAGAAGGCGGAGGTTGCCGGCTGGACTGGAAGCGCAGGTAATCGAGCAGGGTCGAATCAGCGAGGTCTTCCTTGAAGATGTCGCCGGTGTGGTGAACGCTCTCCCACCAGCGCACGAAGTGCAACAGGCTGTGTGCGTAGCTATACAGGGAGGTGTTTGCGAGGCGGCGGACATACTCGCGGTCCAGGAAGCGGTTGATCCAGGCGACGCCCCGGCCGGTCAGTTGCTCGACCACTTGATACGGGCTGTGTGCGCCCGATGGGGTTTTCTGGTGGATGACGCGGAAGTTCATGGCAGAGCGGCCTCCACGAAAGACTGGAACCCGAGCGCATCGCCACCCTGGACGAAGAAGGAGTTGGGATCGTGTCCTTCTGGCAGGAGGACGCGGCGGGCATCGATACCCTTCGCGTCAAGGCGATGGGCCAACTGCTCGGCGGCCAGCTGCCCGCTCTGGTTGGCATCCATGTCGAAGGTGAGATAGACAGTGCGCGGACCTTCGCACAGTTGGTGGAACTGGTCCGTGTTGAGATGCGTCCCCAACGAGCAGGTGACGTTGTGAAATCCCGCCTGCCGCAATATGGCATAGTCGAAGAGGCCCTCGACCAAAATCACCTCGGAGAAACGCCGGACCTTCTCCCATGCATACAAGCCGCCCTTGGCGCCGGGCATAAAGCGATGTGCGAATGCATCGCCGATGCTGCGGCCGTAGAGGTTGACGATGTGTTCGCCCTGACGCAGCGGGAAGACGATGCGCTGATAGAATGCGTCGGAGCCGTTCACGTTGAGCAGGCAGGCTTGCCGCAGCAGATCGAAGGAGTAACCCAGAGCCGTGAGATGACGGCGCAGACTTCCGCCGGGGGCGTAACCGATCTCCAGTTCCCTGATCAGGGTGGGATCGTGCACTCCGCGCCGGTTGAGATAGCTGAGCGCCTCAGGGTAGTGATCGAGTTGCTGTCGATAGAAAACGACAGCCGACTCAAGCACGGCGGAAGCATCGACTGCAGGAGTAGTCTGCGGATCGAGATGGGCGAGGCTCTGGCGGAACGACAGCCGGCGCGACAACTGGACAAAGCGAATCAGATCGCCGCCTTGGCCGCAGCCATGGCAGTAGAAGACATTTTTACGCGTGTTCACATAGAACGAGGGCCGGGTTTCCTCGTGCAACGGACAGAATCCGACGAACTCGGAGTGGCCCGCAGGATGACCAGTCCAGTGATGCTGCCGCAGATACTCCAACAGCGGCAGTCGCCGCTTGAGTGCTTCGACGTCTTCGCTCACGGCGCTTTTTCGCCTCCGGAGCCAAGCGTAGGAGAACGATGCCGGCAAGCCCAGGCAAGGATGGTGGGTGAAAAGGTTTTTTCTCAGAGACGCAAAGGCCAGAGGTTTTTGAGAACCGGAGTGATCCAGCGCAATGGCCCTGCTTCGCCATCGGTCGGATGACTGCGCGCCAGCCAATGAGCTACCCGGGTTACGGTCTGACTGAGAAAGGAATGAGCCAACTGGGTCGCGTCCAGGCCGCTCGCCCAGCGGCGGACAGTGGAAGGATCAGGCAATCGATCAGGGTCTTGAAGCTTGGGCAATGCCTTCTCCCACGAGCAGTGCTCCACAAAGCGCTGCCACAGTGCCTGGCAGCGCGCCAGCAGGCTGTAATGCGTGTAGGGAAGAGAAAACAGCGGAAGGAAAGTGAAGGTCGTCCCACAACTGGAGCAACGGCCGCGATGGACCCAAATCCAGTCGTGATGCTCGTCGTGGGCCTGCTTGCGGCGCCGTCCGTGACCAATGATCGAATCTCGTTCACAAACCGGGCATCGGCGTAAAATGATCTCGTCGCAGTCTTCTGCCCAGTCGGTCGCAAGCCTGTCCGGCCCCGCGGAAACTGAGACAAAGAGGATCGTATCTCACAGGGGTTCCGCCTCTGGCTTCGACCGGCCAAGATCATCGTCGGAAGCGGAGCCCCGCCTCCTGAAGAAAAATCCAACTGAAAGAAAATATAACTTCTTACCTATAGGCCGTAGGGCATGATCCAGCCGATTGGCCGGTTATCTCACTGTTCTCGCTCTTCCAGATTTCAAAGCGCTCGCGTTAGCTAAACCCAGGTTGGCGTGTCAAAGCCACTTGGCATCTGTTCTAAAGCAATGGGTCTCTCTAAGCTCGATCCAGAAGTTCCGTGCCATACTTCGCTGCAACAGCCTTCGCCTTCTTCGCAAACTCGGCCATCTGTATCTTGTCGAGCTTGGGTGGCGCTGAAGTGCGCGTCGCTACAGGCACACCGAGCTCGACGAAGAACCTTTCGTTGCCCGCTGGAGCGCAGATACAGATCATCCGGGCTCGGCTCGTCGATGAGTTGTGAAACTGGTGAGGAGCATTGGACGGAACGTTGACCGTGTCACCCGCCCGAACGATGGACTTCGCCCCGCGGAAGGTCATTTCCACCTCGCCTTCAAGCAGGATGAATGTCTCTTCAAAGTCATGACGATGCGGCCCCGGCCCGCCACCAGGTGGCACATGCATGTCTATTACGCAGAAGCGCCCGTTGGTATCTTTACCGGCGACGGTGATCGTGTACGTGTTTCCTACAAGACCAATATGCTGTGCACTGGGACTGTCTAACTGGGCAAATGCCAGCGCGCGGCTAAGATCATCGGCAGGCAGTGGAGCGTACGTGGTTGCTATCTCTGACATGGGATTGTCCTCCTTGTGGTTCGATTGGTCCTGCAGACGCATCGTGCCCGCAAGAACGTTGGTTACAGAATGCCCACGATGAGCAACACGAAAGCTGTCGTTAGCACTACAACGCGCCAGCGGTGAAGCAGATCCCATCGACTCCGGTAACGCTTCCAATCGGCAGGCGGCGTGGACGTCTCCCACGATGCAATTCGGTTGTTGATCGGCACGAGGATCGTGACCGTACACACAATCACCAGCATCCACAAAACGGACGATGCAACGATCCAGATAGGTAAGCGGCCAGAGGTATGCCAATAGATCGCACCCTCGACCACGGTCAACAGGAGTGTAAGCGCATACCAGAACGGCATGGCTGCTCCCATCACCCGGGCGATAGCACTTGCTGCCGGCAGATGCACTTCCTCTGGAAGCGTATCCAGAGTTGGGTGAATAAACGCGGCAATGGACAACTCACATCCAACCATCAACCCAGCGACAACGATTGCCACAACATTCAGAACTTCCATGATGATTCCTCCAGAAGAATTGGTTTTGCAAGCTACTATTGCCGCACGTCTCTCAAAGGGCATGGATCAACAACAGGCCGACGACAAGCATTGCCACACATGTCACGCCATGAATCGAGAACGCCGCCGACTTCGACCCACCCGACCGCAGAACGACCGACATGTCGCCAAAAGGGGTGATCGCCAGCACGAGCAGAGCGATGCCTACCGAACGAGAACCCGTAGTCAGCATCAGGGCCAGCACAACCAGCCCGGACGCGATGTCCCGAACCCCCTTCAGGCGCAGCCAGGCACGAGTGTCGGCATCAGCTGCGGGGAGCTTGAGGCCGAACGATCCCGTCATTCGCTCCGGGGAAAAGAGGTAGAAGCCTCCGATGATGAGGATCGCCACGGCCATAAGAACAGCGAGGGAAAGCAAAATTAGGTTGAGCATGAATATCTCCTTGTTAGAAAATCTAGCAACGCTATTTATGATGCACGACTATGACCCGCGATGCAAGAGCATTCGTAATTATTTATACAAATTGTTAGAAGTTCTAGCGGTGCTATAATTTGCGAATGGAAACAACCGTACCGAACCGCATTGCAGAACGAAAACAACGCGACAGAGAGGCCCGACGGGCACAGATTATCAGCGCCGCACGGCGGATCGCGGAGCTGGAGGGCTGGCCGAGCGTCACCGTTCGGCGGCTGTCCGACGAGATCTCCTACAGCCAACCCGTTTTGTACGGTCACTTTGAAAGCCGCGAAGGCATCCTCGCTGCAGTGGCTATTGAGGGTTTCCAAGAGATCGGCCTGGCTTTGGAGAAGGCACGCAAACGGGCCAAGCCCGGGAAAATGGTCGAATCCGTCGCATCCGCCTATCTGGAGTTCGCCGCGTCTTCACCGGCACTCTACGAGGTGATGTTTTCGCTCAGCCTGAACATACCCTTCGCTGACGCGGCCACGCCTCCGGAACTCCGGTTCGCCTTCGCACAGCTCCTGGAGATGTTTCAAGGACAGGGCTCGAAGCCGGAGGTTCTGTCGGAACTCTTTTGGGCGGGCCTCCACGGAATCGCCGACCTCACAAGAACCAAGCGATTTCCACCCAGCCGTCAGAAAGAGCGCGTGAAAATGTTCGTCGAGCTCTTCACTTTTCCAAGTTGAAGCGGAACAAGTGCCGAAAGTGCCACGACTGTCAGAGGAGTGGCCTCGTCTTGCACCAGTCCGGCGACG
>CAVXVM010000149.1:0-42659 GCA_963765025.1 uncultured Acidobacteriaceae bacterium
GATTGCTGCCAGGTAATCAGCGTCGGCCAGGAGCTTCGCCGATAGAGTCTCCCATTCACCCAGGCCCGCGTAGTTCGATTTGAAAGCAATTCGGCCCGGATTGCCGCCGACTGGAAGAAGCAATTCAATCGTAACGCCGTGCTTTTCTTTGATGAGCTTTGAGATTTGGTGTGCGAATGTTAAAGCCTCTGGTGTTTTGCCAGGTGCAATTGCACCTGTACGAACAACAGTCACCATCGTCGTGACCTCTTTTCTTGAATTGTGATTTGGGTTTTGACCCAGCACCAAGGGGGGCCCGCTGGATCGCTCCGATCATACAACGGACAGAATACATAGGGAGAGAAAACTCCGACCCGGCTCAGCCGTGCGAGTGCCACCCGGCCCCTTGCCACGCAACGTATTCACCCCGGAATTGATTCTGAATTCGCGCTGCCCACTCCGTGAGATCGCCCCCGGGAACAGGGATGTATTTTGGGATGGCGACTTCTCCTTCCGCTGCTCTATACTTCTTTGACCCGCCGGTATCTTCCCTTCCTCCCGGGCCACTGCGCCAGCCGGCACGCGACCTCGACAGAAAGCACTCTTGCGCATTGGAGGTTCCATGCAGTCTACGATGATGGCGTCCCCGCTCTTGATCACCAGCATGCTGGAACGGGCGGGCAAGCTGTTTCCGCGCGTTGAAATAGTGACGTCTCTTCCCGATGGTTCTCGCCACAGGTATACGAATGCCGATCTTCTCGTGCGTTCGCGGCAACTGGCAACGGCGCTACGTCGTGCCGGCATTCGCAAAGGAGACAGGGTTGCCACTCTTCTTTGGAATGGCCATGAGCATCTTGAGGCCTACCTCGGTATCCCCTCCATGGGAGCCGTCGTGCACACCCTCAGCCTGCGCCAACACCCCGACGAACTCGCCTACATCATGAACCACGCCGGCGATCGGTTCCTGATCGTCGAGGATGTGCTCCTCGATGTGTGGCAGCAGGTAAAATTGCGTGTCAAGTGTGAGCGTGTCTTCGTAGTCGCTCGTGGCAGCACACTGCCTGTAGGGACGGAGTCCTACGAGGAGTTTCTCCAGCAAGCAGGGGACGACCCGCAGTATCCGCTTCTCGAGGAAGTGGACGCCGCCGCCATGTGCTATACCTCAGGAACTACCGGCAGGCCCAAGGGGGTTGTCTATTCGCACCGCGCGATTGCGCTCCATTCGTTCGCAATCTCTCTGCCCGATCAATTGAACATCAGCCGCAATGACACGATTCTGCCGGTCGTCTCCATGTACCACGTCAACGCCTGGGGCCTGCCCTATGCCGCTGTGATGAATGGCAGCAGGCAGGTGTTGCCGGGCAGAAACCTCCAGCCCCATGCCCTGCTTGACCTCATGCAGGATGAGCGGGTGACGCTCACTGCCGGAGTTCCCACCATCTGGATGGGCGTGCTGGATGCGCTTGAAAAGAATCCAGGCCGTTGGAAACTTTCCACTGCGCTGCGCGTTGCAATTGGCGGAGCAGCAGCTCCTGAATCGATGCTCCGCAGGTTCGATAAATTGGGCATTAACGCCCTTCAGGCCTGGGGCATGACTGAAACCACACCAGTCGCCTCCGTCTGCACAATGAAACCGGGCATGGAAGCAATGCCGAGCGACGAACTGTACACGTTGCGCGCCCGCCAGGGGCTCCCGCTGCCGTTCATTGAGGTACGCGCCGTTTGCGACGATGGCGAGGTCCCCTGGGATGGAGAAACCTCTGGCGAGCTGGAAGTGCGCGGGCCCTGGATCGCCGCCAGCTACTTCGGCCTTGAGCAGCCTGACAAGTGGACTACCGAAGGATGGTTTCGCACTGGAGACGTGGTCACCATTGATGCCGAAGGGTACGTCAAGATCACCGACCGCCTGAAAGACCTCATCAAATCAGGTGGCGAGTGGATCAGCTCGGTCGACATCGAGAATGCGCTGGTGGGCCACGAAGCCGTCCGCGAGGCAGCGGTCATTGCGGTGCCCCATCCCAAGTGGCAGGAACGCCCACTGGCTCTGGTGGTCCTCAGAGAGAATCACACAGTGGAGACGTCTGATCTACGCTCATTCCTCGAGCGAACCTTCGCGCCCTGGCAAGTCCCGGATGCATTTGTCTTTGTCCGGGAGCTTCCGCACACATCAACGGGAAAGCTGCTGAAAAGCAAAATGCGGCAGGATTACAACCAATGGCAATGGGATGCAGACCACAGCGCGGTAGCTTCCTAATACCGACTCGTGAGCTCTATTGAGCCGATTTGGTCAAAGACCATCTATGCTGCAACACCGAATTCGTCGCCTCCGGCTCCAAATGGATTTCCGACCGAATCCTGTCGTCATTTTCGACACAAATCGTGGTATCTAAGCCGACGTTTTCGGGGTCAATATAACAGCTTACCGCGTAATTGCGGCCTTGAAGCACGCTCTGAAGTTCATCAGATTTAATGCGATTCCCCGCAGCTCGGACACGTCTCGAAGTGCGCGCTCCCAGGATTCAAGAACCTCAGCGCACCCGGCAAGAAGCCGCCAGACTCTTTAAGCCCCCTTGGATCCAGACCTTTAGCCATGGGACAGAAGAAAAGCGGCCTCCACCAATGGTGGAGGCCGCCGGAGTCTACATGCGGTTGACCGACGATCACTTCAGGTTGCCGCTCGAGTCCATGGTGATGCCGCCTGGGCCAGCGTTCTTCTTTTCTTCGTTAGCTTTGCGGGTACTCATGGCCTTGGATGTCCAGTCCTGCGCTGCTGCCAGATCAGCCTTCACGGCAGCTGGATCGCCGTAGTCTACATTCGCCTTCGCCCTGTAATCGAGGTTGAGATAGGTCATGGCTTCTTCGTAGTTGGCCCGGTTCTCCACGGCCTGATTCAGGTACTTCAGGCTCTCATCCACCAGCGGACCATTCTGTGCCTTCAGCGGCTCCATCAGTTTCTTGGGAGCCTTCTGATTACCATTGCCGTCGTCGTTGATCCCCGCGCCCTGCAAAGCCGAAAGAAGATTCGCATGGGCTTCCATCCAGTCGATCACGCCGACCGTGTAAGCTGCCTCGGGATCCTTGGGATCAACCGCAAGAACCTTCTCCTGCCATATTTTGGCATTACCCAGATTGTCGAGCCATTTCGCATTGTCACTTGGATTTGCAATGCTGAAGTAAATACCGGCAACCTGCTTCAAGCTGTTGACATCGGTGGGATCTTTGGCAAGAACCTCTTTGAAAATGTCAATGGACTGTTGGGCCGTCTTCAGGTTCTCAGCGGTGTTCAATCCCGGGACCACATTCTGCGCCAACGCTGTGGCGAGATAGGTCTTTGCCATGGGCAGATTTGGGTCAAGCTGCGTCGCATTCTGGAAGTGACCGATCGCCTCTTCGTAATGGGCGCTCTTGTACGCTTCCACGCCCTTGTTCAACTGGTCACGGGCCTTGAGCTGGTCGCACCCGCTCATGGAAAGCACCATGCCGGCAAGGGTAATCGCGAACGCCGTAATACGTGCGGGTCCATTCATGTTCGTATCCTTCTCCTTCAGGCGAGTGCCTATCGGTTGCGCGCCTGGAATCTATTGAAGCTGGCTGCGGGTGGGAGCAACCGAAACCAGGATTGAAAAATTGTACTCCTACTACCGCCCGGGGTTAACACTTCCGGGCAGGCCTGACTATACCGGAAAACCTGAGATATCTATGCAATCCCAAGTCCTCCCCCGCCAGCCGGAATCCCCGTTCAACTCAGCCTGCTGCTTCTCGACGCCTGCCGCGAAAGGCCAGTGCCGATTGCGTCTCCCTCCTCGAGGAATACGCATGGCTGAGCTCGGTTATTGTCCGGCCTGAATCTTTGGCGTCATCAATCCGATGTGATCCACGTTGGCCGCGCGGCCAATGTCGATTACGTCGGCGATGTAGGCGAAGTTCAGATCGTCGTCGCCCTTGACGAACATCACGCGCTCTGCGCGATTGGCGTAGATCTCGGTCAGCTTAGGCAGCAAATCGGCCTTGGCCACATCAGTCTCATTGATCTTGTACGCCGGTGGTGCGCCGGGGCGATACAGGACCTGGACGACAATGGTACGGTCGTTGGGCTGCTGCTGCTTCTGCGGATCCTTCGGTGGCTGAGGTACCAGCGCATCCAGACCCTTGGGAGTCACCGGCACGATGACCATGAAGATGATCAGCAGCACCAGCAAGACGTCGATCATGGGCGTTACATTGATGTCGGACGAGTAGCCTCCCCCGCCTCCCATTGACATTGCCATGGCTTAAAACTCCTCGATTACTGCAAAATCGTTAAAGGACAACGCAACCACCGGGCCTACTCTCCGCCCGAGAGGTTACCTTCCTTTTTCTGCGTCAATAAGCCCACTTCATCCACGCCGGCCGTACGCACGTCGTCGATGGCGTCTTCAACCGCCTTGTACTGCGCCCGCGCGTCCGCGCGAACATAGATTGTCTTGCCAGGCTTATCGGCCAGCTTGTCGCGAACCATGGGACCAAGTTGGTCAGGAGAGACCCGGTTCTGCCCAAGGAATAATCCACCATCGCGGGTAACGGCAACGACGATTGCATCTTCCTTGTCGGCGTCGGGCATGGCCACCGCATTGTCAACCTTGGCCATGTCGATGGCTACCTTGTTTTGAAGCATGGGCGTGATAACCATGAAGATGATCAGCAGGACCAGCATCACGTCCACCATCGGCGTGACGTTGATGTTGGAACTGACGGCTTTGCTGAGGTCACGTACTGCAATTCCCATAGTCGGGGCTCCGTGCGAGTTTAAAATTTTGCCGGATCCCTTCCGGCTTCGCTCTGGTTAACAACCCGCCTGCAAGAGGGGGAAACTGTGGGGCAGGAGCTTATGAGACGCTCCTGCCCGTTCAGCTTCTCGCTCGAACCGACAGCCGCTTCGCTTAGCGCTTGTGGCTCTGCTTGATAAAGTAGTCGACGAGTTCGCTGGAGCTGTTGTCCATCTCCACGTCGAATGCTTCAACGCGCCCGGTGAAGTAGTTGAACGCCATAACGGCAGGGATGGCCACAAGCAGACCAAACGCCGTGGTGACGAGTGCTTCGGAAATACCGCCGGCGACTGCGCCAATGCCCGAAGTCTTCTGAGTAGCGATCTGCTGGAAGGCGTTCAGAATGCCGACGACCGTTCCAAACAGTCCGACGAAGGGCGCCGTTGCACCGATGGTCGCCAGCACCGAGAGGCCCCTCTTCAGTTTGGCGTGGACGATGGCCTCAGCCCTCTCCAGCGCGCGGCCTGAGCTCGCAATGGTCTCCTCGGTGGCGGTGCCCCCGGAAGCGCGGAACTCCTGCAGGCCGGCGGTCACAACCTCGGCCAGATGGGACTTCTTGTTGCGATCGGCGATCTTGATCGCCTCTTCGAGCTTGCTGTCCTTCAGCGCGCCGGCAACCTTGGGCGCAAACTCGCGCGACTGCTTGCGGGCAGCAGAGAAGTACAGGTAACGGTCGATCATGACAGCCAGCGACCAGATCGACTCGATGAAGAGGAGGATGGCCACGCAACGGGCCAACCATCCCATATGATCCCACAGCCCCATGGGGCTGAAGCTGACTGTCTGCTCATCCTGGAAAAGTGCCAGGCTGCTGACCGTGTGCGAAGCGAAATGTGCGAGTTGAGCGAGAATCACTGAATCGTTCCTCCTAAGGAGTTTCTTGTGAACTGAAGACTACCTTACGGTTGCTGGGAATGCGGCTCGTTTCCGGATTCGCATTCAGGTCAATAGCAAAGCTCCCCGGTCAGAAACTGCCAGGGAGCCAGTGGTTTCATCATCCACCAAGGGTGAAGATCACGTTCACCGTGGTTTCAACTTCTACCGGCTCGTTGTTCAGCAGGTAGGGTCTGTAGCGCCACGTCTTCACCGCGTCCATGGCCGCCTGTTGCAACATGGCCGGGCCACTGATCACGTGAAGTCCCTCGATCTGGCCTGTCTTCGAGATGGTGGCCTGAAGAACCACCGTACCGGAAACGCGCGCGGCCTTTGCGATTGGGGGGTAAATGGGCTGGGTCTTCTGCAGCAGCATGCCGACCATGACGCCGGCCGAGATGCTCACCTTCTTGGGAGCGGCGGCCTGCACCTTGGGCCCCTTATTTGCGAACAGGGAGTCCGTTGCGCTGCTGCCACCCAAACCTTCCATTCCGGCCACGCCGATGCTGGAGGTGGGTGCTTCCTTTTCGGCGACCTGAACAATGTTGTGTGGAATGCGGGTAGGCGCCGTGAGCTGATTGTTCATCATTTCCGACTGCACATGGACAACGTGCACAACTTCGGGCGGAGGCGGCGGGGGGGGCGGAGGGGGCGGAGGCGGCGGGGCAAACAGCAAAGTCTGCATGGCGCCCTTGGGCAGCGCCTCAGGATAGATCAGCGGAATGAGGATGAGCAAAATCAGAATCGAACCATTGATGATGCCCGTAAACATCATCCAACGTCCGCTCTTGGTCTTGATCCTTCCCCCGGATTCAAACGTGGAATCTTCAAACATGGCCAGCCTCGAATCGAGTGTTGGTTACTCCTAATTAGACACCGCGAGAACCGCAAATGTTCCCGTGCATTAAAACCGTCCTACAGAAGCGTGTTCACCTTATCAGAACTACGGCTTACCTGCAAAACCTGCTGCAAAACTGGTGCAATTTCAATTCCCTGCCCTATTGCCCACATTGCACTCAACGCCTTCTGTCCCACCCAGAGTGCCCCGGCAAACATTTCCCTCAGAACCCACTGGAGGTACCCGGAAACCCCGGTATTTTCAACCTTTCGCTCGCTTCGCAGCCGGCAATGCCGCCACCTTGCCCTGCTCGCCGCGCCACTCCTGCCAGGCGACCAACATGGGAGCTGCCACGGCAATCGACGAATAGGTACCGATAAGAATACCCACGACAAGCGCAAATGAAAAGCCCTTCAGGACCGGACCGCCAAATATATAGAGCGAAAGCACGGTCAGGAAGGTCAAGCCCGAAGTCAGCACAGTTCTGCTCAGGGTCTGATTGATGCTTCGATTGACCAGGTCCGGCAGAGGCTCGCGACGGCTCAGGCGCAGATTCTCCCGAATGCGGTCGAATACAACGATCGTGTCGTTCATCGAGTAGCCAACCAGTGTCAGAATGGCGGCAATGACGGTCAGGCTGATCTCCTGGCCTGTCAACGCAAAGGCTCCAACCGTGATCAGCGTGTCGTGGAAGCATGCGACAACCGCGGCAACACCGTAGATCAATTGAAAACGGAACCAGAGATAAATCAGCATGCCCAGCATCGAGTAAAGCGTGGCTAACCCGGCCTGCCTTTCAAGCTGCCTACCAACGGTCGGGCCCACAACGTCAACTTTTACACCGGTAGCTGGATCGAATGGGTTCCCGTAGTGAGCCTGCAGCGCGCTCACAATCTGCTGACGGCCCGTATCGAGTGAACTCTCGCTTAGTGATTGCTCGGGCAAGCTGATGAGCACTTCGTTGGCGCTGGGCACGTCGTAAATCACGACGGTGGCATCCTTGATGCCGGCTTCCACGGTGGCTGCCCTGATCTGGCCGACATCTGGAGTCTGGGCAAATTTGACCTGCACTTCGGTGCCGCCACGGAAATCAACGCCAAGCGGAACCGGGTAGCCGGTATGCGCGAAGTGCACAGCCATCGAGATAATGCCGGCTACACTGAAGATCATCGAAAAGGCGAGGAAGTACCACTTCTTCCCTAGCCAATTCACATTTACGCCGTGAAACAATTCCACTGGTTCTCTTCCCTTCTTTTCAGGCTGGAGCGCACCGGCTCCCAGCCGCAATTCTCAACTACCCAATCACTGCTTCTAGATGGAAACCATCTCGCCCGGCTTCAGCCTGTTCAGATGGGCCTCGAAGATGACGCGCGACACGTAGACCGCCGTGAAGAGGTTTGCCGCAAGACCGAAGGTCAACGTAACCGCAAAGCCCTTCACCGGTCCGCTTCCGAACAGGAAGAGAATAGCCGCCGAAACGATCGTGGTCACGTGCGTGTCGACGATGGTGACCCAGGCATGCGCAAAGCCCTGGTCCACCGCCGCCGATGCAGCCTTGCCTGCCCTGATTTCTTCACGGATTCGCTCGAAGATCAGCACATTTGAATCCACGCCCATACCAATGGTAAGAATGACTCCGGCAATGCCAGGCAGCGTGAGCGTGGCCCCGGAGAATCCCATGAAGCCAAGCAGAATTACCAGGTTCAGAAACAGCGCCAAATCCGCATTGATGCCTGAGCTGCGGTAATAGACGAGCATAAAGGCCATGACAACCAAGACACCCACAATGGCCGCCGTTACGCCTGCTCGAATCGAGTCAGCCCCCAAAGACGCGCCCACCGTGCGGTCTTCAAGATAATTCAGCGACGCGGGCAGGGCTCCGGTACGTAACATCTTCGACAGTATTTCAACTTCTTCAGGAGAGAAGCTTCCTTCAATCTCGCCGCTGTCACGGATTGCGCTCTTGATGTTCGCTACCTCGCGAACTCGACCGCCCATGACAACCGCCATGCTCTTGCCCACGTTGGCGCTTGTATAGTCGTAGAACTTATCACCGGCTTCGTTGGTGAGCGTGAAGCGCACGTTCCTCAAACCGTTCTGATCTGTCCCAGGGTCCGCGGAGCGAAAATCGCTTCCGGCCACGACTGAAACCCGTTGAAGCACATAAACGCTGTCCGCATCGGAACCGGTAGCCAGAGCTCCGGAACCATGAACCATTTCTTCGTCGGACGGGAGAGCTCCGCCAACACTGGCGAGCGCGCCAGCTTCATCCTGGAAGGGTCCACCCACAACCGCATGAATCTCAAGGCGAGCCGTCGACTGGATGATGGTTTTAACCCGGTCAAGATCGCTGATGCCCGGCAGCTCAACCAGAATCTGATTGGCGCCCAGGCTGTAAGGAGCGACTCTTGGCTCGCGTACGCCAAGCGAGTTTACGCGATCATTCACCGTCTCGATTGCCTGCTGAACCGTCTTGTCTTCCAGCGCCTTTTCCACGGTCGGCTTCATCGTGAGAACAAAGCTCGTATCCGAACCGCCGCCCCCAAGGTCATACTCGCTGGAATACTTGGTATCAAGCATCGAACGCGCGGCGCTCACGCTGGCCGGCGCAATGCCTTCCACGCGAATGGCCTCCGGCTTGGTTGCATCCGGCTTGAATACCTGCGAAAAGTTGATATTGGCGGTCTTCAGATCCTGCTGAACCCTGGCCACCGTGTTGTCAGTCTCCGCACTCACCGCCTCAGACACCACAACCTGCAAAATCAGGTGGGCTCCGCCGCTGAGATCGAGACCGAGGTGAATCCGATTGCTGAGAGCATTCAGCAGGGCTGTGCCGCTCACACCGGATGGGATTCCAAAAATGCCGTAAAGGCAAACCAGAAGCACCGCGACAATCAGTGCAACCCTGTTCTTGAGATTCTTCTTCATGGTTCCGTTTCTCTAGTTCAAATCGCAAAAAAATGCGCCCGAGCCTTGAAGACCCGGAAGTGCTCGTTACGACCCCGAAACGTCTTCCTGGGTGACGGAGGCAATCGCGCTCTTGGCCACTTCCAGTTTAAGGTTGTCGGGAGCCACACGAATAATGATCGAATCGTCTTTGATCGAAAGGATGATGCCCCGAATTCCTCCGGCCGTCGTGACCCGGTCGCCAGTCTTGATGGAACCCAGCATCGCTTGCCACTGTTTTTGCCGCCTCTGTTGCGGGCGGATCATCACCAGGTAGAGCACGGGAATTAACAGCAGCGGCAAAAGCACCGTTATGTTGTTTCCACCGGGTCCTGCCGGACCTGCCAAAAAAAATGCAAAACTCGTCGCCACACTCATCCTTTGCTCGTCCCACGGCCGCTGGTTCGCCGCCGTTCAGGACAAAGGCACACCCAGCCTTACGCGGGGAGCCCGATCGATAAATTTGTCTCCGGGAATGATCCTGGCCGCGGTTCAAACCGGCCCAGGCTCTGGAAGGAGGGCCAGATCGCCGCATGGAGGGAACCTGAGTCCCGTCCCGTGCAGGCATCCGTGTCTGAAACCCTACTGCCTTCTGCTTCCTGTTCGACACAGCTTTCCTTTGACGCCCCGGACACGGAAATACACCGTTCAGTCCATGCCTTTCCGCCCGGTTCCCAAAAGAATGCCTAGAAAGATAAGATACGCGCGGCCTGTCGCATGTCAAGGAGGCCAGAACCCGCCCGGCCATTTATAAAGCCTTTACACCTTCTCTACCCCTTCTTTACCGTCCTGGGCTTCCTATGGAGACAGAACGCTCTCCGCTCCAGCGCCGGACTGAAATTGGCCGAGGCCGTTCAACGAAGAGCGCCCGGGGAGGTGTACCCTTGACCGTTCAATTCCATCTGCAAGTTCTATGGCTTGTCCCAGCAGCGCTGGCAGTGTGGTTCATGCTGTGGACACTCTGGAATCTGCACAAGGAGATCAGGCACTAATGCGAGCTCGGCTCCCAGGGCGCAGTGGTCGATCTCGACATAGGTCACCAGCCGCTTGCGGTTCGCGCCTCGTCGTGTTGGGTTTTCCGAGCCGATCCAGGTCATGCAGCTCCGCGCGCCCGCCAGGAATCTGCCCCGCGCACAAGGGTCCGCGCGCCACCTCGCCATTACGCAACTGGTCGTGGCCTGATTACATTTTCGCGCTGCGATGCTGACGAGGTCTCCTGCTAATTTGCCTTGACATCCGGGGTTGCGGCTGGAGTCTCCGCGTCGTCTCCCGAGTCCTCGACAAGCACCGCCGACCCCGGAAGAATGTCGTAGCCCACTGCGTCCTTCCCGGAGGGGTGAAACGTGATACGCAATGGCTCGCGCTGCCAATCCGGCGCATCGCATGCCGGGTCGGGATGATTTTCAGGATCAAATGCCGCCAACTTCTTGGCCAGCACAGGCTTGCGGGCGGCGATCTGCGCCACCACCGCATAAAGGCTCTTGCCCGTAGCCGTCACACCACAATAAGCTCCATAATCGCGAAACCAGGTTACGTGGCTGACGCCAGGATCGTAATCCGGTAACTTGAGTGCCGTCACGCGGCCAGACACTCGGTCCACCATGAGCCACGGCCCGCGCTGCCAAACCCATTGACCCAATTTGTCACCGGGAAGCGAGTCGTTGATGCGAATCGCGCGGCGTACGACAAAGGTGCGGTCCGTTACGTCGTGTGCATCGCCCGTCGTCCATTCTTTCAACACAGTGTCGACAAGGAGTGCGCGGATTTTGAGGGTATCTTCCCCGCTGGCCGCGCCGGCCGGATCGCCGGTCTTCGTGTAAGGCACGCGCTTGGCCGCGCCCAGAACGACTATATGCACTTTGCGCGGAGCCGCTTGTACTGCCATTGCCGTCGCCAACATTCCTAATACAACCACCAATAATCTAAGGCTCTTGCTCATTTCTCTTGCTCCTACAAGTCCGCTGCTTCCACGGCGCGCGCCACTTGGAATGCAGTTCCTTCGTTCATATGCGCAGCCAACACCTGCATGCCCACCGGCAGCCCAGCTTCAGTAACGCCGCAAGGTACATTCACGCCGCAGATTCCCGCCAGGCTGGCTGTCACCGTATAAATATCGGCCAGATACATCGCCAGCGGATCGCCGCTCTTTTCACCCAGATTGAAAGCCGGAATCGGCGATGTCGGCGTCACAATCGCATCCACCTCGGCAAAGGCGCGCAAATATTCCTCTGCCAGCAGCCGACGAACCTGTTGGGCCTTGAGATAGTAGGCGTCGTAATAGCCCGCGGAAAGGGCATAGGTTCCGAGCAAAATACGCCTTTTGACTTCGGCGCCAAAGCCTTCATCCCGGGAGTGGTTGTACATGGCGGAGAGTGTCTCGGACTCCTGCGATCGGTAGCCATAGCGAACCCCGTCAAAGCGGGCGAGGTTGGCGCTGGCTTCTGCCGTGGCCACCAGGTAGTATGTGGGAACCGCGTAGCGAGTGCTCGGGAGCGAGACCGGTTTTACCTTGCATCCGGCAGCCTCAAGCGCCGCTATACCCTTTTCAATCGCCGTCCTGACTTCGGCGTCGAGCCCTTCGGCAAAGTACTCCGCCGGAACACCGATGCGAAGGCCTTCCACCGGCTCGTCGCTCAGGGCTGCAAAGTCGGGAACGGACGCCGGGGAGCTCGTTGCATCCTTCGGGTCGTGTCCTGCGATCACGCTGAGAAGCGTGGCTGCATCGCGCACGTAGGCCGCAAAGGGGCCAACACGATCGAGCGAAGAGGCAAAGGCGATCAAGCCGTAGCGGGACACACGCCCATACGTGGGCAATACGCCGACAACCCCGCAAAAGCTGGCCGGCTGACGGATTGAGCCCCCGGTATCGGAGCCCAGCGTAGCCATCGCCATGTCAGCAGCGACTGCAGCGGCCGAACCGCCGCTAGATCCGCCGGGAACCCTCTCCGTATCCACCGGATTGCGAACCGGCCCGTAGGCCGAGTTCTCGTTCGACGAGCCCATGGCAAACTCGTCGCAGTTCAGTTTTCCAAGCAGGACCGCGCCGGCCGTTTCGAGCTTTTGGACTGCCGTTGCATCATAAGGCGGATGGTATCCCTCAAGGATTTTTGACCCCGCTGTTGCCGGGGCGCCCTTCATCACCAAAACATCTTTAATGCCGATCGGAATTCCTGCCAGCGGCGGGAGGGGCTCGCCTTTCCTCGCGGATTCGTCAATTCGGGAGGCCTGGGCAAGCGCGCGTTCGCGCGTCAGGCTAAGGTAAACATTCAGCCGCGGATTAATTTGAGCAATGCGCTCGTAGTACCTGCCGGTCAGATCGGTAGCCTTGGTGCTGCCAGAAACGATCTCCGCACGCACGGCTGCAAGCGTCCTTGGCTTCTGAATATAGGTTTCCGCGGTCTTGTTCTCGCTTGCCAAACGCTCTCCCTGTTCTACTGGGTGTTCTTTTTCCCTGGTCCCGGGTTCCGGGTTCCGAGTTCCCTACCGCTCAATCACCTTGGGCACCTTGAAGAAGACCTGATCGGTCTCCGGAGCCTCGTGCATCACTATTGCGCGGTCAAGCGACGGCTGTCCCTGGTCTACACGAGGCCCGCTCACGCCAACGCCATCTCCCAGCTCGCTCACCTGGGCCAGTGGAGCTATCCCGGTCGTATCCAGCTCGTTGAGTTCGGCGATGTAGTCAAGAATGGCATTCAGGCTGCCGAGCATGGGTGCAACCTCTTCTGGCTTCAACTCCAGGTGAGCCAATTCCGCCACTCTTTCTACTTCTTCCACCGTGACTTTTGCTGTCATTCCCTCATCTTCCCTGCATTCGACTTGTTGGTTCCAGCCCTGCTACGAACCCCTCTGTGGAAGTCTTCCAATCCATCGCAACGACTGGTCCCGAACCTAAAGTATAGCCCGTTGCCCGCTCTGGCTTGCCTTCCCGCAAAGCTGTTCACAGCCTCAATCCACGATCAAAGTTAACGTCACCACGTGAGAGATTCCGGTGGACGTAATGGTGACTGGAATCGAATAAGTCCCTGCGGGCGTGGTTGAACTGCTACCCGAACCGCCGCCGCCACCACCGCCGCCGCCCGATCCACCGCCCGAACTGGTGCAGCTCGAAGCGGAAATTGCCACCACTGCAAGGAGCGCAATCAAAAGAAGTCGATTTCTGCCCCGGACAAGTGCAATTGGCAGCAAAAGCAGTCCACAGGAAAGAGGAAGCAACCGCCAGCCGGCCGGCATCTCCATTCGCGCCGAACCGGATGTCCCGGTCGAAACCTCCAGAGTCACACTTCCAGTAGCGCCGGCACTGATTGTTGTTGTGGCTGGATTGAAGACACACTTCGCGTAGGCAGGCAGCGAGCCGCAGGCAAAGGTAAACTCACCTTGGACGCCGTTTATCGGATCGATCGTCAACACGAAGTCTGCAGTCTGGCCGGCAGATACGGTCACGCTAGACGATCCTGAGACCGTTGCGGTAAAGTCGAAACCCGTCCCGGAGAGTAAAACACTCACCGGCGTCGCAATGTCGTCAGAGGTCACCGTCAGCGCGCCGGTCGCCGGCCCGCTGGCCGTTGGCTCAAAGATGACTGCCGCAGTGCAACTCGCGCCGGCCGCCAGACTGGTGGAGCACGTGTTCTGCGAAAGAACAAACGGAGCGTTGATCGCGAGTGCCAACGTGCCGACCGCGTACCCGCTGCTGTTGGTGATTGTCACCGGCACGGCCGTGCTTGCCAGGCCAACACCCACCGTGGAAAACGTCACCTGCGCAGGACTGCTTCCCAGCCCCCCCGGCAGTTGCCCGGCGCCATTCAGAGCCACTGAGACCGCCGCTACGCCAAGAGTCGATGAGGAGACTGCGAGGGTCGCAGCAATGGCTCCATTGGCAGACGGCGTGAAAACCACCTGGACGGTGCAACTGCTATCGGTGGCCAGGCTTGTGCCGCAGGTCGTCGAGCCGATGGAATAGCTGGCGGCTGCCGGCCCCGAGAGCACAATGCTCAAGCCGGACAGGGATGCGCCACCGGTGTTGCTTACCGTCACTGTTTGCGGCGCACTCGCCACTCCTGGCTGCTCCGTTGAGAAGTTCAAACTGGAAGGGCTGGCGCTGAGAACCGGCGGCGCGATGCCCGTCCCTGCCAGCGCAGCCGTCTGTGTCCTCAGTGCATCGGAAACCGTCAGTGTGCCGGCCAGGCTGCCTACATGCGTAGGGGCAAAGACCACGCCGATGGTGCAAGCAGCGTGACCTCCCAGCTGACCGCCGCAATTGTTCGAGGTTTGAAAGGCTCCCGACGCCGAAACGCTGATTGCCGTCAGCGCAAGGTCTCCTGAGTTGCTGAGGGTGACGTTCTGCGTGGCTGATAGTTGCCCTGAAACGGTCACCGGAAAGTTCAGAGAAGCAGTGCTCAGGCTATCGGTGGGCGCGGCAGCCCCGTTCCCGCTCAATGCCACCGTTTGCGTGCCGGTTCCATCCACAAACGTTAGCGATCCTGTCGCCGATCCCGACTGTGTTGGCGAGAAAGCCACCTGCAGCTGGCAACTGGTGTCCGCTGCCAGGCTCGTCGTGCCACAGGAGTTAGAAGTCAGCGTAAACGGAGCAGTAATCGTGACGCTGGTGATAGGAACCACCGCCCCTCCACTGTTGGCCGCCTGAACCTGCAGAGGAGCCGAAGTCGTCCCAACTTCCACCTGACCGAAATTGACCGTCGAAGGGGTCAGGCTAACCACGTCTGCCGTCGCCCCGGTGCCGCCCAAAGCAACCGTAATCTGCCCGCCGGCGATATTTGCATTGATGGTTAACTCGCCGGTGCGGCTCACGGTCGCTGTTGGCGTAAACGTCACATTCAGGTTGCAACTCGCACCCGCTGCAATGCTCGTATTCACGCAATTGTCAGTTTCAGTAAAGTCGCCACTGATCGAGACCGACGTGGCTGTCAGCGCAGTGCTTCCGGAGTTCATGAGTGTCACCGTTTGCGCACTGCTTGCGGTCCCGATTGGCTGAGATGTGAAGGTAAGCGAAGTTGGACTGACGGAAGCAGTTGTCAGTCCTGTCCCGGCGCTCGCCAGGGGAATTTGCCAGATGCCGCGCCCATAGGTCGCCGCGACCAGCACCGGCGACGAAGCCCCTGCAGGCGAGGTGATCAACGCCACGGCAGGTGCGGCGGGCAATGCCGTCCCAAAGGCTGACCAGCAGGTGCTGCTCGCCGCGGAGCAGGCCGATACACTGGTCGTCAAAAAAACTCCATCGTCCGTAGCTACGTAGACGATGTTCGGGTTGTTTCGATCGACCACAATGCTGCTAGCAGGAGTCTCGGGCAAGTTGGAGGTCAGATCTGACCAATGGGCCCCGCCGTCGGTCGTCCTGTAAACCACCCGGATATTCTCCGACGGGTTTTCTGCGCCCTCCACTGTCAGGTAGGCCGTCTCCCCTGTTGCGTCGGAAGGGTCGATAAAGATGCTGGAAATATCCATGCCGAAATAGTTCATGGAGTGGCTGTCATTGGCTACCGGACCGAGGGTGACGTCAGTCCAGACCGGCAACGTGCTTGATGCAGGGTTGACAATGGCGGTCAGCACATGCCCCGGCAGATTTGCACCGTCATTTCCTGAACCATACATTCCCACGTAGATTCGCTCGCCACCGCTTGGCATGCCTAGGGCTGCGATAGAGCGAATGAGCGCATCGCCGCTGCATGCTCCGCTGGTGGCGACGCTGTCCAGAATGGGGCTGATGGCATTGTTCGCTGTCCAGCCGCTTCCGTTTGCCGGTCCACGCCACACGCGGCAGGTTGCCACCAATAGCTGTGTCGGGTCCAGAGGGTCAACCAGGAACGGCGCCGGCGTGGGCATAGTATTTCCGTCGCCGCCAACGTCCGCGTCATTCACAACCGGGCTCGAGCCGAAAGCAGCAGCTGTGCAGGCTGTCGATTGTGCGCACCGATAAATGGAAACTCCCGCCTGGTTGTTGACGTACCAGTTGGCGCTATTCGTGGGGTCCACTGCCACGGGACCTCCGTAGCCCCCAAGGATCTGAGGCCAGTCCGACGTAGCTGCACTGCTCTTGACTCCTGCAGTACCGTTCACCCCCAGCCCGGCCATCATTGTGTAAGGCGTCGTCGTCACCCCGGAGAGGCTTACGACCTCAGCCAGCGATCCCATGCTCCCGTTTAAGTTCTGAAAGTGACTTACGTCTGCCGACGAACAGACCTGGCCGCTTTCTCCTATTGCATCGGTCGAACGCCAAAGCCCGCTGTCGTTGCCCAGGAAAACTTCCGCCGGGTTGCTCACGTTCCAGGCCAGAGCGTGTTGAAACTCGCCCACCTGTGCGCTCTGGCAAGTGGTCGAATTGGTCGTGTTGCGCCACGCGCATCCCATGGCCAGGCTGCATCTCCAAAGATCGTTTGCCCCAGCCAGCAGCAGGGTGTCCTCGCCCACGCCCAAGCCGGCCGGGACCGCGGCGAGAGCCAGCGTATAGACCCCGTTGGCGATGGTTGCTGCCCCTGCGGGGCCGCTGGCCTCAAGCGGTGAAGTACTCCATTGTTTGCTGAAAGTTACAACCTGGCTCGTGCAACCGCCGCCGCTCAACGCGCACTGGTCCTGCCACAACCCCTGGTCCTGGTTGTTCAAGTCCACGGTCCAGGCAAAAGTGTCACCAGTGAAGGGATTAACGGCGAGCGTGCCTCGAAAAATCGGGCAGGCAATCGACCCTGTAAGGCCGGTATTTGTGGGGCAATTTGAGGAGCTCAACCCGGAGCCGGGTTGCGCACTCATCCTCGTCCAATTCGCACCGTCGGTCGACTGGTAATACCCATGGAAGCGAACAGCTGCCATAAATAGATGCCGGACGGGGTTCCAAACCACGGATGTTGTCGCGTTTCCGTCGGGCAACGCAAATGCGGCAGGCGGCCCCTGAACATAACTCCCGCTGCCGTCGGCAATCGTCGCCAAATGCCAGGTGGCGCCACTGTCCAGGGAGTAATAGAGTCCCTCGTAACTGTTTCCCGGTCGCACCGCATTCACAAGGACGCCCTCGTAAGCCTGGGATACCGCCGCGACAACCAGTTGCGGATTGACCGTGCTCCATGCAAAACCCGCAAAACCTTCACCGAGGAACCCCACATCGTACGCGCCAAGGCCCGTTTCCACATCGTCCGTTCTGCTGATCAGGCTCCATGTGGTTCCTGAGTCGGTCGAACGCAGAATCCCGCCCCCATAGTAGGAGTCGAGTACGTCGTTGGGGTCGCCTGTGCCGGCTACAACCACGCCTGTGCCGCCCGGCTGGACTGTGAGCGCGCCAATACTTATGGATGCATCGGCAACCCCGCTCAGTGCAGCAAGTGTATCTGTAAGCGGTGTAAAGACCACGGTTGATGGGCTGGCGGCTCCAGCATTCTGGGCAACCCACACTCCGCCGCCGGTGGTTCCCAGATACACATGATTTCCGGTCGTGTCGGAAGGATCAATAGCCAACGCCGTTACGCGGCCAGTCACCGGGCCGAAGTAAGGCGATGCAACCGCTGTTGGTCCCAGAGGTTGCCAGGCAGCAGTTGCTGCGCTGCCGGTTTCGATGGCAACCGCCCTGCTATGTCCGGTGATTCCCCTGCCAGCCCAGTTCCTTGCGGCCAGCCCGGCTTGAGGGGTCCGTCCCCTCGCTGCCAGAAACCGCAGGGCCTCAGCGACACGCGGTGGCAGATTCGCCGGCTGCCTCGGCAATTTCTCCCGGGCGGCGGCTCCTTCCTGCGCCACCGCCCCGGGAGAACTCAGCACCACCGGAATCGCAACCGGCAATGCCGCCAGCAAGGCCGTGCCCACCAGGGCCAGCGCCTCGCACTTTGCCAAAGAACAAACCAGCCCCGACACCCAGCTTCGCCGTGCGGGCTTGCCCCACCTGAATTGGAGGATTTGCTTGGACACACTTGTCCGGAATCCGATTCCAGCCTTCCCTCACCGTGATCTTCCGTGGGGAATGTGCACAGAATCCAAAGGATTGCGTAGTGTGAAACAAGCAGCTTCCGGGATTGGAACTGTTGGCCATTATAGGACGGTGCGAAAGCAGCAAGAATGTGACGGCCGGTACAGATGGTTGCGCCTGCAGTTCATCTGGCTCTTTGGCCCGCCTCAGTCCTTGCCGGCGAATTGGCGAATATACGCCTTTGCGTCAAATTTACGGGACGTCGAAGCGCCGGTCATCGGCCTCACCAATCCAAAGATAGGGCGGTTGAACCAGGGCCTGTCGAGTTTGCCCACAATCGCCCAGGCGATGCCGGCATAGCCGTTCGGATCGCGCCCGTCCAATTCGTAGCGGTCGTTCAACTCGACCGCCCAGTCAAAAGCGGTAACCGGGTCCGGCGCCCACTCCAGGATCTTCTTGGCCCAGTACATCCGCATGTAATTGTGCATCCAGCCGGTCGATACCATTTCACGCTGGGCAGCGTTCCACAGCTCGTCGCCGGTCTCGCCCCGTTCCAATTCGTCGAAGCTGTGACGGTAAGGGCGAGGGTCGCCGGCATGTTCCAGCAGTGTCTTGCGGGCCCATGGCGCCGCGCACTCCCAGTTGTCATAGTTCGGCTCGTAGCGCACAAACAGCACCGCCAACTCCCGCCAACCGATTAGCTGCTCGATGTACCGGTCTGCTGCAGCGGCGGGAACTAAGCCGGCCTCAGCGGCCTGCTTCACCTTGAGCGCAATGGTCAACGGCGATATGTTGCCGAAATGCAGATACGGCGACAGGCGGCTAGTACCGCATGTTTCAGGGTGATTGCGCGTCTCCTCGTATCCCTTAAGCTCTGCCTTTACAAATTCATCCAGCCGCTTGACCGCGGCGCGGGTTCCACCGCAAAAGCTATCCACCGGACCAACGCTGCGATCAAGCTTGTTGAAGCCTGCAGTGATGTCGTCTGAAAGAGAAATGCTCGAAAGGCGTTCACGTTTCCTCCAGGTGTGAAGAGGCACGATCTCCTTGGTCTGAACGAGGTACCTCGGCAGTTCGGCCTTGAGGTGCGGCCTGAAATGGTGCAACAGCACAAAGCTTCTTCCAAAGATCCGCGAAGGCACGATCACGTCGGCATCGACCGTCCAGAACGGCAACTTCAGCCGCGAGGACAATATGTTGCGCCAGCGTTCCGGCTCCCGGCAGGGATTCTCATCGCCGATCAACAGCGCAGCCTGCACTTCTTCGAGAAACGCTTCCAGTTTCGCGGGCGACCTTCGAACCACAAAGGTCAGCCCCCGCTCAGCCGCATCCTCCGCCACATCCCTCAGCCCCTGCTGCAAGAAGTGGTAGTGCCGCAGGTTGGCATTCGGATAATTCGGAATCACCTGGAAATAGACAACCACCGGCAGGCCGAGCAGGTTGCCCGCCTCGATGGCAACATCGAGTGCTGGGTTCTCCAGGATACGCATCGTTCGCTGCATCCAGTAGACGACCGAGAGGCCGTCTTTACGCGGTGCG
Source organism: uncultured Acidobacteriaceae bacterium (assembly GCA_963765025.1). GTDB lineage: Bacteria > Acidobacteriota > Terriglobia > Terriglobales > Acidobacteriaceae > Telmatobacter. The sequence goes on from CAVXVM010000149.1 coordinate 19,880, forward strand.
ACCCCACGGCGGACGAGGATGCGCGGGCTTTTGGCCAGCCGGGCCAGCTCCTGGGGAATTTGTGCTTCGTCACCTTCGTGGTCCAACGCGGAGCGGCCTCTGTTTCTATTCTGCACGGCCAGCTCCGCATGTTCCGCCGCCGCTTTTGCACGATGAAAAAACCACCCCGCATCTTTCGAGCGGCCCGTAACGATTGTTGGGCCGCTGCCGAAATGCGCGCCGCTTTCCCTGAATTCAATTCTTCTGTCTCAAAATGAGGTCCCGACGTGAAACGACTTGCCCTGACCGTCAGGCTCGTGCACCGCGGGCCACACCATCAGCGCGATTTGCTCTTTTTCGGCTTTTGCCTTTCATCCGCAGCAGCTTGGGCGTAGAGAACGCTTCCGGCCCTCGGATGCCAGGTACCAATGACCACCCAGTTCAGTTCCGGATGATGGCTCTCAAAATCCGCCAGCGACAATGCATAGGCCCAGGACACCCCGGAATCGAGAGCGATCAGAGCATTGGTATCAATCGTTGGGCCGTCTCCCTCGAAGTATAGAACTGTTCTCCCCGGCGCCCCTCCCTGTGGTTCCAGCAGCAGGGCCTCTTTGCCAACTTTGTCCGTCGTCAGAACGACATCGCATCCATTGATGCACGGTTCGGCAAAACCCGGTTCCTGGTCCAGGATGTCCGATACTGACCAGCGTCCTGAGGGCATCAGCATCAGAGAATCAACAACCCACGGAGGATTTTTCTCCTCCTCCTTGGTCAGCAGAACTTCTCTGGCCATCGGGCTGAAATGTACCATCGTGCTGCACATTTTGCCGTCCTGGGCCGGGACGTGATACACGTCCCATTGGCCCACGGGCACTCCCACTCGTGCTGTCGACTCCGATTGATTGACGCGAAGCCTGCCGTAGGGCGTTCCATACGCCGAAGAAACAGCAGTTTGTGAAGTGCCTACCCCGAGAAGAAAGACGGGGGCAGTGCTCTGGGCGTCCAGTTTGCACACCCCGGCTGCCAGAACCATCACCACGGCACAGCACGATTTGCGAATCAGCTTCATTCTGACCTTCGCGCGGCCTGTACTTGCCGACATTTTTGCAACCAGATTGAATCGCACGAAACGAATTTATTATGGTTTCCGCAATTTCCTCGGTTGAATATTTGAATGAAACGGGCCTTCGCCGTCGGGCCACACCTCAGATGAGAGCATGGGTGGATTCAATTTGGCAATGAAAAAGGACCGCCCTCAGGCGGTCCTCGCATTGAGTAAAAAGTAACTTACCATCTGCCCCAGGCGCGGCTCATATAGTCGGCCAGGGTCATGCCGATCAGCGCCATGAAGGTAAAAATGCCCGAGATGACCGTCAGCTTGGTCAGCTTGGTGCTGTACTTCACTCCCATGAAGAAAAGCACCACCAACATGGCCTTGGTGGTCGCAATGGCCAACGCAACCACAGGGTTCCAGGGGCCAAGCTCAAGAAACGACGCCCACACGGTGAGCGCCGTGCCCACGCACAAGGCGAGGAGAATGACCACGTAGACTTTGGGGCTGACAATGTGATGCGTGTGTTCGTGCTGTTCGCTCATGGCAGTGTCCTTTTACGGATGTCGGCTGATCAAATAGAGCAGCGCGAAGAGGTAAATCCAGATGATGTCGACGAAGTGCCAGTAAAGACCAAAGTTCTCAACAAATGTCACATGGCCGGTGGTATACGCCCCGGCCCTCGCTCGGATGATCATGTATCCCAGAATCGCAATTCCGATAATCATGTGCAGAGCGTGCATGCCCGTCATGGCGAAATAGAGAAAGAAGTAGATTTCGGTATGGCGGGCCATATCGAGGGGCAACGGCTTGTCGCCGTATGCTGCGGCGGCTTCATCGCTGGCCGGATTGAGAAATGACTGCATGCTGTAGCGGATGCCGGGGATGTGGTGCTTCTCCCACTTCTCGTGATACTCGATGGTCTTGATACCCAAAAAGACCATGCCCAGCACGAAAGTAAGAGAAAGGCAAAGCACAAGCCCGCCCTTCTTCTTCATTTCCGCGCACCAAACGCCCATCGCCATGGTGAAGCTGGAGAAGATCAGCGTGAAGGTGTTGGCAGTGCCCCACCGCACATCCAGTTGGTGAGACGCGGAGACAAAGGCTGGATAGTACCAGTTGCGGTAGATCAGGTAGGCACAAAACAGCCCGCCGAAAAACATGACTTCGGTCAACAGAAAAAGCCACATGGCAAAGTTGGTGGCGTCTGCCTGTTGCTCGACGGTCTCAAAATGGTGGCGCTGGTAAGCCGGATGCTCCCCGTGGGAGTGCCCGGCCTCCGTCGGTGCGCCGTGTGCGATCGCGGGACTATCCGACACTTGCCACCTCTTTCGCTTGTTGTTTCTCAAGCCACTCGTAGTCGTAGGCCTCGTGATCCATGATGGGCGTCACCAGGAAATTCTCTGTCAGCGGTGGTGACTGCGTCTGCCACTCCAGGCCCGTTGCCTGCCATGGGTTGTTGCCGGCAATCGCTCCGTACTTGAGCGACCACACCAGATAAAGCACCGGCATCAGGTAGCCCACGCCCAGGACCGTTGCGCCGGCCGTCGAGAATACGTTCAGAATCTGAAATTCGGGCGGATAGGCCGCATAGCGCCGTGGCATGCCCAAGGTGCCCAGAATGAACTGCGGAAAAAACGTCAGGTTGAATCCGATGAACGTGACCACAGCGGCAAGCTGCGAGATCTTCTCCGGATACATTCGTCCCGTCATCTTCGGCCACCAGAAATGGATGCCGGCCAGAAACGCCATCAACATGCCCCCCACCATCACAAAGTGGAAGTGCGCCACGATGAAGTAGGTCTCGGTCAGGTGAATGTCGGTCCCTGATGAGCCGAGAAAGACTCCCGTCATTCCTCCTATCGTGAACAAACCCATGAATCCAAAGGAGTAAAGCATGGGTGTCTCGAAGGTGATCGAACCCTTGTAAAGGGTGAACGTCCAGTTGAAAATCTTGATCGCCGAGGGAACTGCAACCAGCATGGTCAGCAATGAGAACACCAGCATCGCGTAGTTCGAGATGCCCATGATGAACATGTGGTGCGCCCATACAAAGAAGCCGAAGACAGCGATTGCGACCGATGAAAATGCCACCGCGGTGTAGCCAAAGACGCGCTTCCGGCTGAACGTTGAAACTGTCTCTGAGATCACTCCCATGCCGGGAAGAATCATGATGTAGACGGCGGGGTGGGAGTAGAACCAGAAAAGGTGCTGGAACAGAAGCGGGTCACCGCCCTTGGTGGGGTCGAAGACGCCGATGCCGATCGTGCGCTCCAGGGCCAGAAGAACAATCGCGATTGCCAGCACCGGTGTGCCAAGCACCATCAGGATGCTGGCGGCGTAGTGCGCCCAGCAAAACAACGGCAGGCGAAACCAGGTCATGCCCGGGCACCGCATCTTGTGCAGCGTGACAATAAAGTTCAGGCCCGTGAAGATCGAGCTGAATCCGGCAATGAAGACCGCCATGCCCGTAGACATCACGTTTGTGTTGATGTAGTGCGTGGAGAGCGGGGTGGTGAAGGTCCAGCCGGTATCAACTCCGCCGCTGGCCATGGTGTAGATCACCAGGCAGCCGCCGACAACATAGAGGTACCAGCTCAACAGGTTGATCTTGGGAAGCGCCAGGTCTTTCGCGCCGATCATCATGGGGATGAAGAAATTGCCCAGGGTGGCCGGGACTGAGGGCACCAGGAACAGAAAGATCATCACCACGCCGTGCATGGTGAACACCTTGTTATAGGTGTCGGTTGCCATCAGGTCGCTTTGCGGCGTAAGCAACTCGAGGCGGATCAGGCCGGCCAGCGCTCCCCCGATAAAGAAGAAGAACGTGATCGAGATGAGGTAGAGAATGGCGATCCGCTTGTGGTCGCCAGTCAGCAACCAGCTCAGCAGACCGTTCTCCTTGGTAATGAAGTTGGTCTTGGGAATTCTGGCCGTCGACTGATCGGGAAGACTTATGATTGTGGCGCTCATGGATTCACCTTCCCCTGCGGGCTGGGTTGTTGACCAGCGGGCTTGCGCCCCGCCGCAGATCCTTCGCTCTCTGGGAGCAGGTCGGTCGTATTCGTTGTCTGCTGGATACGATAGTCCGAATCCAGGTGCTTGATGTACTCAACCAGCGCAATTACGCCCTCTTCGCTGACCTGCCCCTGGTAGGTTGGCATAATCGGCGCGTATCCCTGGGTAATATGCTGTGACGGACTCAGGATGGACTCGCGAAGATAAGCGTCGTCCGCCGTGATGGCCTGTCCGCTCGATAGCGTTAGTTTGGCGCCGTAGACGTTAGCCAGGCTGGGTCCGCGTGCGTCCGGCCGCGTGTTGTGGCAGGCAGCGCAGCTCAGGCTTGCAAACAGGCGTTCTCCGTCCTGGGCCAGCGAGTCGCCGCTCGTCGAGCTTTCAAGCCACTTCTTGAAGTCGTCCGGCGTCAGCACCACCACGTCGCCGATCATCTGCGAGTGGTTCGTCCCGCAATACTGCGTGCAGAACAGGTGATACGTGCCGGGGGTTGTGGCCTCAAACCACACGGTCGTGTAGCGGCCCGGAATCGCCTCGCGCTTTACGCGGAACGCGGGAATTGAAAAGCTGTGAAACACGTCCTGCGAGATAAGCGTTAGCTGAACCGGCTGACCGGTCGGCACATGGAGCGAATTGATTTCGTGCTGGCCGCCTGGATGCTCGGCCTTCCACATCCACTGTTTGCCCACCACGTAGATGTTCATCGCGTTGGCAGGCGGGGTGTAAATGCGGAAGTAAAGAAGCGCGCCCCACACGAACATGATGAGAAACAGCCCCAGCGGGATGATGGTCCACGTGGCTTCAAGCAACGTGGAGCCTTCAATCTGCACCGCATGCGGATGACGTTCCTTGCTGTAGAGGATCGAAAAGCTCACCACCAGCAAAACCACGATCGTCAGCCCGATAACGCTGACCAGGACCATGAAGAAATACAGCGCGTCCATTTGAGGCGCGATCTTTGACGCCTCCGGCGGAAACAGCGCGAAGTTCGTCATCCATTTGACGAGAAACTGCCAGAGTACTGGGCTGATTTCATTCATTCCGTTATCCGTTCACCTTTTTGCCTGTTCCTGGTTCCCCTGGCTCCCCTTGTCCGGTAGTTCCGTTCTGGCCCGCGCTCGAATCGCCATGGATGTCGCGGCGGAACATGACCAGCATGAATCCGCCCAGGAGCAACACCGTCAGCGCCCCGCCCAGCTGCACGATCCGGGCCACAATCAGGGAGTGAGTATTGGTCTCAGGGTTGTAGTGGTAGCAGTAGGTCAAAATGTTGTCTACCGGCGATCCGATGCGATTCGATGACGCCTCATCGAGCCCCAGCAGCAGATCCTTGGGCGAGTACTCAACCCCCATGTAGTACTGGGCCAGTTTGCCTTCAGGGGTCACAATCTGGATTGCGCTGGCATGCGCAAACTGCACCTGGTCGCTGCCGGGCACTTTCAGCTTGACGTACTTGAAGCCCACAGCCTGCGTAATCGCATCGATATTCGGCTGCGTGCCGGTCATAAAGTGCCATCCATTTGCGGTATCGGGGTGGCCGTAGCGCTTCATATACTCGCGCTTCTTGGCTGCGGCCATGCTCGTATTCTCGGTGGGATCGATGCTGATCACGATCACGTCAAAATCCCGCCCCGGCACATACCTCACCATCTGCAATGCGCTCGTGAGTCCATCGAGTTCTTCAGAGCACAGCATGGGGCACCGATAGTAGACGAGTGCAAGAATTGCAGGGCGTTTCCCAAAGTAGTTGCCCAGGGCCACCCGCTGGCCTTGATCGTCGGTAAACGTCAGCCCGAGAGGCAGTTGCTCGTTCAGCCGCTGCGCAATCCCCACGCCGTCGAGCAGCGCCGGCGGCTTGTCTTGTGTTTGCCCCGTCTGCTTGTCCCCGTAACCTGACACCTGGGCCATCAGCAATGAGGGACTGGCCGCCAGGTACAGCCCAAGCGTACCCGCCACGGATATTGCCGTGGCCCGCCACCTTCCCCTGCTTGTGCCCGTATACCGCATGTCTACTTGTTCCCTTCCTGCTGGCGGGCCTGGACTGCTTCGGCCGCCGCCTCATCCTGCTCAAACCCTGTGCGCGCGAATCCACTGGTCAGCGGCACCGGGATCATCGGCTTGCTCTCCCCGGTCATAAGCGGCGTGGCCGTCGATGCTGGCGCCACCGGCAGCCCCTGCTGGGCAATCAACTCCATCGCGCGCTCGATTGGAATCCTTACCTTGGTATGCGCGGGGTCAACCCAGCTATAGTTCGTCAGCAAAATATCCTCGCGCGCATGCAGGTCAGCCACATCCTGGTTTCCGTCGTCTATCTGCACCCGCGGCGTGGGGAAATCCTTGGTCAACTCTGCGACTTTATTCTGCATGTCAGGGTTGTTGGGCAGGTTGCCAAGCTGGCGAATGTCCGCAGTCTTGGTCCACTTGCTATTCGGACCGTCTTCCTGGTTCATCCGTGTGTTGATGACCTTGCCAATCCCGTAGCAGAGAATCCCCGTGACGATGACGAAGATCCCAAGCGCGGTCAAGAATACGATAATGCCTGCGGTCTTGACATCGCTCTTCTCAAAGCCCGCCGACGCGTCGACTTTTTCCGGCTCGTGATTCTCAGGCTTGTGCATGTTCAGGCTCCAGGATCTCCGCAAGATGCGGATCGTTGACCTGCACCAGCGGGCGTGTCTTGAGGCGCGTGCAGAAGAAGGCCACCCAGAAGGAAACCATCGCTACCGGCACGGCAACATATTCCAGGATTCCCCAGCTGAAGTGCAGGTTGCGCGCCGCGTCCTTGAAGTTCGGCTCGATCAGCCAGAACAGATCGAAGGCCTTGGCAAAGATCATCCATTGGCATACACGCACCAGCCGCTTCTTGTTGCGCTTGATGTCGCGCGAAAGCAGCATCGAGAAAGGTATGAGCCAGTGAAAAATAAAGTCGAGCGTGATGATGATGCCCCAATGGCCGCGAATGCGATCAAGGTACCAGGGAATCTCCTCGGGCAGGTTCCCCGACCAGATGATGAGGAACTGCGCAAACGCCAGATAAATATTCAGCATCACGAAGGCGAAAGTAAGCTTGCCCATATCGTGCTGCTCGGTCTGCCGCAGAATCGTCTTGAACGGTTCGGCCTTTGAAAGCGAGATGGAGACGATGATGCAAAACGCCAGCACCGAATACCCCTGGCCGACCAGGAACAACAGGCCGTAAACCGAGGAGTACCAGGTCGGATCCATCGACATCACCCAGTAGATGACCGCCGCGGTCATCGTCAGGGAGTAGACCACGATGCCCGGGCCGCTTATGTTCTCAAGTTTCTTGATCCAGTAGGGAGTGTTGCCCGCCTTGTCGGCTTCGCGCTGCAATGCCAGCGAATTCAACCGCCATACGTAAAACGCCCAGATCGCAAAACAAAGCAATCCAACCCAGGTAAAGGTCACCGGATTAAGCATAGGACGCTTGAAGTTGAGGCAATGTTGCTGAACTTCGTTGATCAGGCCCGCCTGCAGCGCTGCAGCCGTGTCACTCACATTGGTGTACTGCGCCCACAGGTAAAGCTTCTTCATCGCAATGACAACCACAAGCCAGTAGACGAAGACCAGCGGAAGCGACCGGCTCATGGCCTCAAGAGGACGCCGGAACAGCAGGCCCCACTTGCCTCCCGTGCAGTACTGCACCATCAGCAGCGCCAATCCACCCACCGACCAGCCAAACGTGAGCATCAGGCCGAGAACCCATGCGCGCAGAAGGTGGTCCCATCCGAGCTGATCCTCCGACTGTCCGAGCAGCGCCAGGATCACGGCGACCACTGAGAAAATCGCTCCCACCGTGAGCGCGCGCTTTGTCCAGCCGTCCACAAAAGCCGGCGCGCCCAGATCGGCTGGGAGTGTCTTGGCGTGTGTTGCCGCGTGCGATTCGTGAGCCATGCCTTTAGTCCTTACTTCGCGGCCGCGGGGGCCGGTTTGCTTGCTGGAATCGAGATCTTCGGGTCTGCCGGATACGCCGGCGCCATGCCGGGCGTCCCTTGCTTGGCATCTGCCGGATAGGATTGCACCGCAGTTGCCGGCAATGCCCAGGGCTGCGCATACTCCGGATGCCCCTTGGCCTCCGCGATGGCCTTAAGTTCCTGCACCTGGACGCCTGCCGGCACGTCTTGTGCGGTGGCCGCCTGGCTCAACTGCAACGCCCGGATGTAAGCCGCAACTGCCCAGCGGTCTTCCGGCGTCAACTGCGCGGAGTAGTCGGGCATCGCGCCATAGCCGTGCGTCATCACGTAGAAGTAGTGCGAAATTGGCTGTGCGGTGCGAACCTGGTCATGCAGATTGGCCGCCGGCTTGTAACCGCGCTCGACGATTTCCCCCATCCCGTTGCCCACCCGCGAATGACACGGCGTGCAGTAAATGTTGAACCGTTCCTCGCCTCGTTGCAGCACCTGCATCGTGACCGGGAACGGCATCAGGTTCTGCTCTTCGCGGTATCCGTTCGCACCCTGCACCACACCCGTGTAGAAGTAGCTGTCTTCATGCAGCTGCCCGCGCGCCACCGTGTTCAGCACCTGCGGACGAGCGCCGCGATGATCGGCAAAAAACTCGGTTCCCCGTTGCGGAACCATCTTCGGCTGGTCCTGCATATCCTGCCGGCAGCCGGCAGTGAAGAGCAGCACCGCGAAGCTCGCAAATGCAGCAACCCGCACAAACACCCGCTCCCTTGTCCCCCTGGTCCCTTGTTCCCTGTTTTCGAGGTGAGCCATCAGTACTCCACCTCCACAATCGAGGTTGGCTGAAAGCTCTCGAGATAGGCCCTTCCTTCAAGTAGGTCAAACTTCGGGTCGAGCGCTTCAAGACACAGGAAGAACTTGTCCGTTGTTGCACCGTCGCGGAAGTTGGGCGCGTTGAACAGCGGATGATAAAGAGCCGGTAGACCGTTCAGCGCCAGCATGCCAAAGCACGCTGACAGGCCCGCCCACAGAATCGTCCATTCGTAGGCAGGCACAATAAATGCCGGCCACGAGTACGTCGGACGTCCGCCAATATTCAGCGGATAGGCCAGCACTGAAACCCAGGTCTCAAGCGAAAACATGGCCGTCAGCCCCATCAGTCCGCCGACCAGCGTTATCAAAGGCACCTTGTTGCGATGGAAGCCGATAGCCTCCGCCGCCTCTTCCACCGGGTAGGGCGTGTAGCAATCCATGCGCCTCCAGCCGTCCTCGCGCGCTTGCCGTGCGGCGCGCACCAGGTCGCTGGGATTATCGAATTCGGCCAGCAGGCCATACGTTCCTTCGCGTGGGGGCATCAGTCACCAGCCTTCGCTGTCACCTTCGGCGTAATCTTGGCGCCGGGCAACATCATGCGGATCTCATTCATCGGGATCATGGGCAGGAAGCGCACAAACAACATGAAGAGCGCTGTGAACAGGCCCAGTGTTCCCACATAAGTCATGTAGTCCCACTTGGTGGCGCGATAGGTTCCCCACGACGAAGGCAGAAAATCGCGGTAGAGGCTGGTTACAACAATCACAAAGCGCTCAAACCACATGCCCGTATTCACCACCAGTGAAAGCAAGAACATGAACGTGATGTTGGTGCGCAGCTTGCGCGACCACAGCGTTGTCAGAGGGATAAGGAGGTTGCAAGTCACAAGCACCCCGTACGACCACCCCATGGGCCCGAACATGCGATTCCACATCATGAAGGCTTCCCAGTGCGATGCCGAGTACCAAGCCATGAACACTTCCATCCCGTAGCCGTAGGCAACAATAAAGCCGGTGGCCAGCATCACCTTGCCCATATTGTCGATATGGCGCTCGGTCACCAACCCCTCGAGGTGGTACCACTTGCGCAGCGGAATGGCCAGCGTGAGCACCATCGCAAACCCGGAATAAATGGCGCCGGCAACAAAGTAGGGCGGGAAGATGGTGGTGTGCCATCCAGGAAGAACGGCCACGGCGAAGTCGAAACTGATGACCGTATGCACTGAGAGCACCAGCGGGGTCGCCAGTCCGGCCAGAAGCAGAGAAGCCGTCTCATACCGCATCCAGTGGCGCGTTGAACCACGCCAGCCCACCGAAAGGATGCCGTAGATATACTGCCCGATCTTTGATTCCGACCGATCGCGCAGCGTACCGAAATCTGGAATCATGCCCATGTACCAGAAGACCACGGAGATGGTGGCGTAGGTCGAAACCGCAAACACGTCCCAGAGCAGCGGAGACCGGAACTGTGGCCACACCGTCATGGTGAAGGGCAGCGGGAACAGCCAGTACCCCAGCCAGGGACGGCCAACGTGGATCAGCGGGAACATGCCCGCGCAAACCACGGCGAAGATCGTCATGGCTTCGGCAAAGCGGTTGATAGAATTGCGCCATCCCTGCTTGAAGAGCAACAGAATGGCCGAGATCAGCGTGCCGGCGTGGCCAATACCGATCCACCAGACGAAGTTGATGATCGCGAAGCCCCAGGCCACCGGCTGAGTGATTGCCCAGATGCCGACGCCCTCGAGGAACAGCCAGGTAACGGCGGTCAGCAGCATCACGGCCACCGCGCCACCTACGCCGAAGAACGCAAACCAGCCCAGAGGCGTGTGCGGCGTGAGCACGATGCGCGAGATCTTCTCGGTGACCGACCTGAAGGTCTGGCCCTGCCCTAAGACCCGGTATTCTCCGGTTGCTGGATCGATGCCGGGGTCGCTTGTTTTCACTTCGCTGGTTGCCATCGTCGGTTCAACCCTTTGCCGGTGCGTGTTCCACCGGCGCTTCGTCAAGTTCCTGATTCGGATTGATGACCGCGGCCACATACGTCGTCCGCGGGCGTGTGTTCTGGTCGGCCAGTACCTGGTAGCTGCGCTCATCGGCGCGAAGTGCCGCCACCTTGCTCTGCCTGTCGTTGATGTTGCCGAAGGTAATGGCCGAGGCTGGGCATGCCTGCTGGCAGGCGGTCACCACCTCGCCGTCGCGAATCGGACGGTTCTCCTTGTCCGCATCGATCTTTGCTTCATTCACGCGCTGCACGCAGTAGCTGCACTTTTCCATCACACCGCGCGAGCGCACGCTCACGTCGGGATTACGCATCAGCTTCAGGCTCTCGGTCTCGTAGTCGGAGTAGAGCAGGAAGTTGAAGCGGCGCACCTTGTACGGGCAGTTGTTCGAACAGTATCTGGTCCCCACGCAGCGGTTGTAAACCATGGTGTTGATGCCTTCAGGCGTATGCACCGTGGCACCCACCGGGCAAACCTGCTCGCATGGAGCGTTTTCGCAATGCTGGCAGGCCATGGGCTGAAAGTGCGCGCGTGGCGCGGAGAGATCGCCTTCAAAATACGTGTCAATACGCAGCCACTGCATGTTGCGGCCGATCCGCACCTGCTGCTTGCCCACCACGGCGATGTTGTTTTCGGCGTAACAGCTCACGATGCAGGCATTGCAGCCCGTACAGCTGTTCATGTCGATGGACATGCCCCAGGCATTGTCCTTGTAATCCCAGTTGGGGAACATCGAAGTCCCCATGTCCGTCTTTTCGTGTCCCTCGCCCTCGTTCGCAAAGCCGGGATGAGCCTTGTACTCCGCGAGCGTGGCGTAACGAATAATGCCGCGCGGCCCCAATGCCTCGTCCGCCTCAAGCGAGTTATTGCCCGTGCCCTGCCCGCCGAACGTTGCGGAACGGTGATCCTGGTAGTGGCTCTTGGTGATCGCCACGCCCCATTTGCCGTCGATCTTGCGGAGCGAGCCGGTTGCGTAGAACGGCGCCCAGGTATTGCGGATCAGATAGGCGTTGAACCCTGCCCCGGAACCCACCCGGCCTGCAAATTCGCGGCCATAGCCAAGATGCACGGTCACTGAATTGTCAGGATGACCGGGAACAACAATCACCGGCGCCTTCACTTTGCCGTTGCCGACGGTCAGCTCGACGATGTCGTCTTCTTCCAATCCCAGCTTCTCAAGCGTTGCTCCGGAGACCAGGGCGGCATTGTCCCAGCTCAGATTGGTCACCGGCTTGGGCAGCTCCTGCAACCAGCCAACGTTCGACCAGCGTCCGTCGTAGATCGAGGGATCGGGACGGAAGATAATCTCCAGCGAATCCTTCGATGTCGGCGTTGGAACACTGGGCGCTGGAGCAGGCTTGGCCGCTGCAGCTGTCGGCGTATGCGCCGTGCCGTCAATCCAACCGGCATGGAGCGCCGCCCGCCAACCCTTTTCAAAGTCGCCCTCGATCAACGGCTTCGCGGTTTCGCGCACTGCATCGTAGGCGCTCAGCATCGGTTCATCGAGCAGCGTTTGCACTACATCATGAGCCGTCTTCCCGCCATAGAGTGGATCGATCATCGGCTGAATGATGGAAACCGTACCGTCGTATGCCTTCACATCCGACCACGACTCGAGAAAATGCGCAGCCGGAATATGCCAATGTGCAATCTGCCCGGTCTCGTCCACGTGCGAGCCCAGGTGCGCGACAATATTCGCTTTGTTAAAGGCATCCACAAAGTTCAAATCGGCGGGCGCATTGTAGATTGGGTTCCCGTTGAGAATGACAAGCCAATCCACCTTGCCCGCATTGAGATCGGCAGCGAGGGACTTGAAATCGGCAAGCTGGCTTGAAGGCACCTGACTCACAACAGCGTCGCCGACTGAAACCGTCTTGCCCACATTGCTCAGAGCGCTGTTGATGGCCATGGCCAGCCATGCCACCGAGGGGTCCTGGTAGAGCCCAGGGATCACCACGCTCTTGCCGGCGCTGGCCTTCAGGTCCTTGGCCAGAGCGGCGAGGAATTTCTTCTGCTCGTCGGTCCAGGCATAGGCCGGAGAATTTACGCCGGCAACGCCAACCGCCTTGGCCAATTCCGCGGCAAACGCGGGAATCTCGCTCGCTCTCAGCCCCAGTCGATGCTCGGCCTTCAAACCGGTGGTCGTTGGAGAACTTTCAACCGCATACAGGCGATTCAGATGCGCCGGATCTTTTCGCCGCTTTGCGTACTCGCGGACCAGCTTGTGGAATCCAGGAAAACTCGCTCCTGACAGAAAGTCCGCATCGAGCGACACGATCACATCGGCGCTGTCGAGTGCGTACTGAAGATTGACGCCCTTTTCAAGCCCTGTGCCCGCGACTGCCGGGTCATATTGGACTAGCTTGGCCTTGGGCCATGCCTTCTGAGCGGCCTGCCACTGCCGCGCAAGCGTGGGCGAGGTAATGGTCGCGCTCAGGAGATAAACACCGGTGCCATCCTTGCTCGCAGCCAGCTTCATCCGCAGAGCTTCGGCAAACTCCTCCCAGCTACGCTCTTCGCCGCGATAGGTTACGCGTTTTGAGCGGTCAGGATCGTACAGATCAAGCAGAGTTCCCTGCGAATAGGGATCCGAAGAGCCCTGGTTGTACGCGTGTTCGGGGTTGCCATCGATCTTGACCGGCCGGAACTCATCGCTCTTGACCAGTAGCGGCACGCCGCCCGTCGAAAAGGGGTGCGCGGTGGCAAAATACATCGGCTTGCCGAGAACCAGATCCTCTGGCTGCTTGACGTAGGGATAGATCGTCTCTTCGGGCTGCTTGGTACAACCCGCCAGCCCAGCCAGAGCCAAAGACGCGCCCATCACCTTGAGGAAGCCGCGCCGCGAAACCGGGTCGACCCACTCCTGCGCCGCCGACGGGAACTCCCGTTCCACGGCAGCCTGAAACTCCGCCGTATCGGCCAGCTCGTCCACCGACCGCCAGAACCGCTTGCCTTTCACGCCCTTCAACTCCTGGCGCACCTGATCCAGGCTAAGCTGCACCAGCGTCGTCTGCGTGGAGTCGTCTTTCGTCTCGTGATTCACGGCATTCCCCGTTTCGTTCACGCTTCCACTCTTCTTGTTGCTGTCCATCGGTCCGCTCATCGGTGGCAGACCTCGCAACTGGTCAAATCCTTCGGAGTGCGGATCTTGTAGTGATCTACCAAAAAGTGGCCCAGCTCATCCTGGCTGGTGAATTTCTGGTATTGCGGCGAGGTATGCGTCTCGTTCAGAGCGGCCATTCCCGTACCCGCATCGCTCACCAGGGCCGCAGACGGCATTATGGCCGGCGTATTCAACGAAGCAACTTGCGGCTCACTGGCCGGATCGCTGGTCACGCAGCTCACGCTCTGGGCCGTCGGAACGCCGCTGGCTTCATTCGCAGCCGCGCACCAGACAGGCTTGTCGGAACCCGGCTTCTCCCATGCCATGTTGTAGATCTGGCTGGTGGGGCGCAGGTTCTTGGCTGGGTTGCGATGGCAATCCAGGCACCACTCCATCTGCAGCGTGTTCTGCGCATACATCAGCGGCATCTGATCCACACGGCCATGACAGGTGGAACAGCCAATGCCCTTGTTCACGTGAATCGAATGGTTGAAAAATACAAAATCCGGCAGATCGTGCACCTTGATCCAGGGAATCGATTCCCCGCTCGCCCAGCTCAACCTCACCGGCTCAAGCAACTGGGCATTGGTCCAGATCTGCGCATGGCAGTTGATGCAGGTCTTGGTCGGGGGAATGCCGGCGTAGCTCGACTTTTCAACCGTGGTGTGGCAGTACTGGCACTGCAGCCCCAGCCCCTGCACATGGTGTTTATGGCTGAAAGGCACCGGCTGATCGGGACGCTGACCTTGCCGCGTCACCCAGGGCGAACGTTGCAGTTGATCGAGCGTAACTCCCAGGGCGATCACGATCAGCCCCGTCAGCACCAGGCTCATGCGAGCCAGCGCGTTGGAGCTGCGTTCAAAGATTTGCGCCATGAATGCTTTTCCTGCTTGATTTTCGCGTTAGAATGCGCCCGCTGTGCCGGCGGTCACACAAGTTGTGTTCAAGAATCATTCTTGGGCAAGCATCACCCGAGAGGTGGAGAACCCCGAAAATCAAATATAACAGCCGGATAGCCCCTTGCAAGGCTCCGCATTGCTGATTTTAAAAATATTTTTGTGCAAAATCAGCCGTGTAAGCCGTTGATAACTAAACCGGTTGTGATAAGCATGATTGCGGGGAATAACAAACCGTTCCCTTGGTGACGTGCATACCAAAGGCTGGGATCTTGACTACAAAATATCACGATCCACAATCACTCCGCCAATCGCCAGCACAGCCATGTTTGCGAAAAATCGCCCTACCCGACCACAATCTGGGACTACTCGCAAATCGGCCGGAAAAAGACAGGCCTCTCCCTCCCAAAAATCTTGCAGAGGAACCAGAACCGGCACGGAGAACTACCCGGGCGACCGTTCCGAAGTGGCAGAATAAAGCCTGCCATTCCTGTAAGCTGCCGCTTCGATTCGGTGCCAATTCATTCGGTCCTGGCGCGATGCTGCAACGGTCGGTGGGGAAACACATGACGAAAGCGCGTCGGGACGGACTGGTTCTGCTCTTCCTCGGAGCGACCATCCTGGTCCTTTTGATGACTTATCTGGTCAACTCCACCTCAACCGCAGCCTTCGAAGATTTCAAGCCGGATTATTACGCCTCGCGATGCCTGATCGAACACGGCGACCCCTACAACGAATTGGACGTCCTGCGCGTTTATCAGGCCGAAGGCGGCGAGCGCCCGCACGAAGCGGAAATGGATCGTGAAATCGCGACGCGCTACGTCTATCCGCCAACCGCGTTTTCAATCATGATTCCCTTTGCATTGCTGCCCTGGGGCCCCGCACACCTGCTCTGGATGATCCTCGGAGCCGGGGGCCTTGTTTTCGCCTCCGTGCTCGCCTGGGATCTCGGTGCTGATTACGCTCCCATCCTTTCTGGAGCCCTCTGTGGCTTCGTCCTCGCCAACAGCCTTGTCATCACCGTTCTCTCCAACCCCTCAGAGATAGCAATTGCCCTTTGCATCGTTGCCGTGTGGTGCTTCATGAGGGACAGGTACGTTCCGGCCGGAATCGTTTGCCTCGCCATCACGCTCGCCATGAAGCCGCAGGATGCGGGCATGGTATGGCTCTTCTTCCTGTTGGCGGGCTCGGTCTATCGCAGGCGTGCGATCCAGACCCTCTTCGCAACCATTGCAATTGCGTTGCCGGGCGTATTGTGGACGTGGTGCGCTGCGCCGCATTGGCTCGACGAATTACGCGCAAACATTCAGGCTTTCTCCCTTCACGGTGGCCTCAATGATCCAGGCCCGGCCTCGAAAGTCGCACACACGTTGATCGATCTGCAGGTGGTCCTCAGCCTGTTCAAGGATGATCCTCGCTTTTATAACCCCGCCAGCTATCTTGTCTTTGCCGTACTTGCGGCCATCTGGGGATTTGTAACGTTGCGATCAGGATTCTCGCCTGCAAGAGCCTGGATGGGGATCGCGGCCATCGTGACGCTCTCGCTGCTCCCCGTTCATCACCATTTATATGACACCAAGCTGCTCCTGCTCCTGGTGCCTGCCGTGGCCGTCCTCTCCGCCGAGAAAGGTCCCCTCAAATGGCCTTCGCTTCTAGTAACCCTGGCAGCTCTTGTATCCACCGGAGATCTATCCGGCACCCTATTCTTCCAACTTATCGATAGGTTGCTTCCGCCAGCGACTGGATTGGCAAGTGCGTTGAGAGGTGTGCTGGTCTTCCCAGTGCCGCTGATCCTGCTCGCGGTCGGTGTGTTCTATTTGTGGATCTATGCGCGATGGGCGTCTCGTTCGGCCTCTGCCGAGGCAATGCATCCTGGCAGATCGACCACCTAGCTCCTCACCAACCCATCCCGTTTACTCACCCTCGGCGGTGCTTTCGGCAAACGAGCGATCCGGCGAGGATGCCGGCCAGCCGATCATCACAAGGAAAACGTCGAAGACGAACAGCGCGATCGCAATGTCGTTAAAGAGAGTCGCCTGCGGCGAAGAGGGCCACAACTGATTCGCCGCCCAGAACAAAAAAGCCACTGCCAGAAGGATTGCCTTCGCCAGTTCCTTCAAGGGTGGCCGATGAACAATCTGGTAAGCCAGATAAGCTACTGCGATCATTGCAAGCGAAAACGCGCCAAGGTAGTCGTGCGCCCCGGCAGGAAACCATTGTGGACGCGCATCCCACACAAAAAGCACCACCACTGCCGCCAGCGTGATCACGCCAAGCACTGCAGGAACGACGCGATGAGCTCGATCGAGACGGTTATACATAAGCCATTATTGATCGCACTGCGCAAGGAATCTGTAAGGGGCAACTGAAGCCCCCATCGTTCAAACTCCTCTGAGCCCTTCGTCCCGCTCGGAGAGCTTCTCCACCCCTTGCTATAGAATTCATAAGGGCGTAACACTCGATACAAAACCACCACCTGGCAGAGCGGAACTCCTGAATTGGAGCGCGTGCGGCGGCCGTCTATCCCGTACCCGCCGATTGCCAAACTGGCTGGTTCCTGCAGCCGCTTAAGATTCAGAAAGGAAAGGCCATGAAGTACGCCGGATTATTTGTCATGCCAGCCGGATTCTTCCTCGCAATTGCCGCGATCGTCCTTTTTGCTGACCCGGCGCAGCGCGCCGCCTTCGTCCTCTGCGGTCTCGCCGTTGAGGCCCTCGGCCTGGGCGTGGCCGTGCGCGGCCACATGCTTCCTCGTGGAGAGAGCCGCCCATGACGCCGACCATACCTCCTGTCATGCCCGCTACCCTCCCCGACACTCTCATCGTCCTCACCCTGGCGCTCTTGCTCGTGGCCCCTCTGGCCATTGCTGGCGTGGCGTTGATCAATGCCGGCCTGGGGCGCTCTCGATCTGCCGCCCAGGCGCTTCTGGGCAACCTCGCCATCGTGGCCGTTACCGCCATCGTATTTGCCATCGTTGGCGCTACGTTTGCCGGATGCCTTTCAGCGAGTTCAAGTCACAGTTTCCATCTTGCCGGCAAGACCTGGAACTGGCTCGGCACCGGCCCGCTTTTCCTGTCCGGAATGGCATCCTCCACGGTGCAATCACAGCTCATGCTCCTGTTCGAGTTTCTCGCCGTCGCTCTTGCCGCCATGCTTCCCTGGGGCTCGGGCGCCGATCGCTGGCGGCTGGTTGCCGGTTGCGCAAGCGCTGCGGTCATTGCTGCCCTGGTCTTTCCACTCGCTGCTCACTGGATCTGGAATGGCGGTTGGCTGGCCCAGCTTGGCGTCAACTTCTCGCTCGGTGCAGGCTTTCTTGATGTTGGAGGAGCCGGCACCGTCCATGTCCTCGGCGGAATGAGCGCCATGACTGTTATTTGGATCACGGGCCCTCGACGTGGAAAGTTCCCTAAAGAAGGCTTCTCCACTGCAATGCCGGGGCACAACGCCTCTTATGTCCTATTCGGGTGCTTCGTGAGCCTTGTCGGGTGGTTGGCCTGGAATATGGCCGGCGCGATCCTGTGGATGAATGCCCCATTGGCCTCGCTGCCGCTGAATGCTGTCAACACTCTTCTTTGTGCGTCCACGGCTCTGGCAGCCACATATACGGTCACCCACCTTCGATTCGGCAAGCCGGACGCAAGCCTTTGCGCTAATGGCTGGATGGCGGGACTCGTGGCTTCCAGCGCCTGCGCCGCCCTCGTCTCGCCCGCCGCGTCGCTCTTTATCGGGGTCGTCGCCGGCATCGCCACTCCGTTGCTCGTAGAAGTCTTCGAGCTTGCGCTCTCCATCGACGACCCTTCCGGCGCCATCTCGGTTCACGCCGTTGCCGGACTGTGGGGATTGTTCGCCGCCGGTTTATTTGCACCCCAGCGCGGCCAATTTATCGCTCAGATGATCGGCATCGCCACCCTGCTCGGCATCTTTCTGCCACTGGTCTATTTGTTGTTCTGGATCCTCAACCGGTTCATCCCGTTCAGGGTAGATCCCGATGGCGAACGCATCGGCATGGACCTGCATGAATTAGGCGGCGGCGCCTATCCTGAGTTTGTGATTCATCGCGACGAATCGTACCGGTAGCTTTCGGGAGCCGCGCCGTGAACGCTCTGCCCGGAAACTCGCTGAACGTCCCGTAAGGTGAATCCACGACAGGATTCACCATCGCCGGGTTGCCGCGGTCCGTCGTGTTCTCTATCGCTTCACGCAAGCCAATTGCGAGGTCGGGACGAGGGATTTCCGAATGTGAATTCTGCGCGCATTCACTTTTCCCTCCAGTGGACGCTGGAGGAATTGTGCGCAAATCTCCAGCAGGGACGCGACGGTTGGGCATGAGGCGGTGAGGCCCCTGGAAATTCCAGGACCACCTCACCGGTTTTGGGAGCTACTGTTCGTGCCCACAAGACACTTGATCCGAAAAATGTCGATTTTTGACGTTTTTTGCGGAGTTTTGCTGGTAATTAGCAAGTTTTGGCGCAGGCTGAAATCAGGACTCAATCCTGGGCGGAACTTAGGGTGGTGTCTCTGAAATCTGACGCAGAAGCCCGATGGGTGAACCTGAGGTCCGCATTCGACTTTGCTCGAGGCAGGCTTTGAAGTTCAGCGAGCGTAAAGGGGAATCCTGTACGCCAGTCCAGTACATTGGCAACATCCCAGTCTCTTCCAAGTTTTGGCGGTGGCGGGTGCAACCGGGGACACCGGACTCCGCGATGCCCACGCCGTTCCTGATCGAACACATTTAGTAACCACTCAAGTTGTGGTTTAGCACACTTGCGCCATTGTCAAAGCGATACTTAAAACATATAAGAATGATGTGCTAAGAGTGTTACCGGTGTTCTACCAAACACGATGAACGTGGCGACGCTTGACAGCGCAAGATCTGGATCAGAATAGCTCCCATCATTTGTTGGTTTGAGTCTGCTATTGAGCAACGATTCACAAACTTCCGCTACTACCGTTCCTGGCGACAAGATGAATGAACTAGCCGCTGCTGGAAAACAATTCGAGTTGTCCATTGTCATGCCGTGTCTGAACGAGCGGGAGACCGTCGGCGTGTGCGTCCGCAAGGCTTTGGCAAGTCTTAGAGATGCCGGAATTAGCGGTGAGGTAATCATTGGCGACAACGGATCGACGGACGGGTCGGTAGAGATCGCGGAAGCTGAAGGGGCACGCGTCATTCATGTCGCGGATAAGGGTTACGGCAACGCTCTCAAGGGTGGCATACTTGCAGCGCGTGCAAAATACGTGCTGATGGGCGACTCCGACGATAGTTATGACTTCGGCCACATCATGCGGTTTCTGGAGCAGCTACGTGCCGGATCAGACTTGGTCATGGGCAATCGATTCAGGGGAGGTATTGCAAAGAATGCCATGCCTCCGCTGCACCGCTATCTTGGAAACCCGGTGCTAACGGGCATTGGAAGACTGTTATTTCACTCGCCGTGCGAGGACTTTCATTGCGGATTGCGGGGATTCCGGAAAGATAGCTTCCTGCGCATGGACATACGTTCCACGGGGATGGAGTTTGCAAGTGAGATGGTGGTGAAGGCGAGCCTGTTGCGGATGAACGTGAGCGAAGTTCCCACTACGCTGGCTCCCGACGGACGCAGTCGTCCACCCCACTTGCGGACATGGCGCGACGGTTGGCGTCATCTCCGCTTTCTGCTGATGTATAGCCCGCGCTGGCTATTCTTGTATCCCGGAACTGTTTTGATTGTGCTGGGGCTGGCGGGCTGTGCCTGGCTCTTGCCGGGGCCGCGTATAGTCCATGGCATTGGATTCGACGTGCATACGCTTCTCTATGCATTCGTTTCGGTTCTGATGGGCTTTCAGTTTGTTGCCTTTGCCCTGTTCACCAAGATATTCGCCATCTCCGAGGGTCTGCTGCCCGAAGATTCGCGCCTGAATCGCACCTTCCGCTACATCACGTTGGAAACCGGCCTCGCTGCCGGTGGCCTGCTGATGGCTTTGGGAATTGGTGGTTCGATTTTTGCTGTTTCCGGCTGGGCCCGAGAGAGTTTTGGTGCCCTGGATACCGTACATATGTTACGCATCGTCATGCCGGCGGTCTTCTCGCTGACTCTGGGTGTTCAGATTGTCTGCAGCAGCTTCTTCATGAGTATCCTTGGGCTGCGGCGCCACTCATGACCATGCGGCGCTCGTTACTGATGGTCATCTCAATCGCCCTGGCAGTTGCCTTAATCGTACTGCTCATAAAAATCGGCAAGGTAGATCTTCACCTGACTTTCCAACAACTTAAAAGCGTCAGCTTGATAGCTTTTTCCAAGATCCTCCTGCTGAATGCTCTGATGATCTATCTTTCCACTGAGAAGTGGAGGAGTATTGACGCCGCATGGCGCCGCCCCTCCGATTCAGTCCCGCCAAGAACAACCTCGTATGCACTCACCAGCGTAGGGCTGGCCATGGGTATCTTTCTTCCCCTGCAACTCGCCATGGCCACGGCTCGCACGTTGGGAACGTACGTTCATGGAGGAGCTCTGAAACGCGGTACGGCCGGTACCCTTCTCGAGCAGGGCTTTGACGTTTACATGGTAGGCTTCCTTGCTGTCGCATCGGGAATCACGTGGTACTTCCATGGCGGAGCGAGGATTTGGGCGATCTGCGCCTCTGCCTCGATAGTCCTTGCGCTGCTTGCCGTTGAACCATCGGTGCGCATCATTCGCTGGCTTGCCGCCCGATTGAAGAGCCCGGCATCCGGCCCGTTTAATCGGATATTGCACAGCGTGCGGGAACTCCAGCACTCAGGCATCTTGAACGGCGGACTGGCGCGTCGACTTGTTGTCCTCTCTGCGCTTCGCACAGGCACAGTTGTGCTGATGTCATTTGAGACCGCAAGGGCAGTTGGCTTGCACATTCCCTTTTGGCAAATGGCGGCCGCAGTACCGTTTGTAAGTGTTGTAACGATCGTCGCTGTCACCCCAGGAGGAATTGGCCTCAATGACCTGGCTGGCGCGGGTGCGCTCGATCTCTTTGGGACATCATTCGCCATAGGGGCGCAGTGGGTCTTGGCCAATCGAGTCCTAGTGTCGGCGTCCTACCTGTTCGTTGCGGCCTTCGCAACAGTTGCCCTGTGCGTGGTGAGGATCGCGCAGCCAAAGCTGGGCAACAACATAGTGGAGAGCGATCGGTGAGCGCTACTCTTTCTGTCATTATGCCCGTCTACAACGGCGAGAAATTCATCGGCGCGGCACTCGGTAGCGCACGCGACCAATTTCGGGACGGGATTGAGTTTGTGATTGTCGATGACGGCTCGACAGATCGCACCTTGGAAATTGTTCGTGACCTTGCCGAAGCACTCCCGGTACGAATTATCTCTCCCGGGAGGATCGAAAACTGGGTGGCAGTCACCAACATAGGTTTGCGCGAAGCTACCGGGGATTGGGCCTGTTTCCTGCATCAAGACGATCTTTGGCTCCCAGGGAGGATCGAGAGACTTTGGAAGGAGATGGAGACCGCCAAAGGGGCGCTCATCCTTCACAATGCGGTTTTCATTGGGCCGGAAGGGGAGGGACTTGGGCCTTGGACCTGCCCGCTTTTCGATGGCGTCGTCCCGCCGGATCAATTCACAGAGCGCCTGCTCATCCAGAACTTCATCGCGATTAATTCGCCGGTCTTCCGGCGTAAGGCCGCGCTTGAGTCCGGTGGAATGGACGAGGCGCTTTGGTTTTCGGGAGATTGGGACCTCTGGCTTCGCCTCGGAGGACTCGGCCCTGTCCGTTTCATCGACGCAGCACTTAGCGCTTTTCGGGTCCACCCCGCGTCGCAGACGGCGAGCCGCGAGCTGTTTACGAACGAGTGGGAACTTCAACTCACAACCGTACTTGACCGCGGCTTGAACAATTGGACTCGCACCGGAAAATCGAGGACCTCGGTGGAACGCGCTGCACGCTTTTCAATTGCGGTTAACGCGGCACTCTCTGCCGCCTCTCGGGGGCAGTCCGCTCAAATCCTGAATGTCCTGGGTGGGCTGCTTGCTCTTGG
>CAVXVM010000150.1:0-11364 GCA_963765025.1 uncultured Acidobacteriaceae bacterium
GCCACCGGCGCGCCGCGGACTTTCGCAGACGTGCGCAACGTTCTCACCGCGCGCTACGACGTCGCGGCCTCGCGGTCGCGGCCGAGTATGCCGGCCAGTGCGATCGCCCAAGCCGATATTCCACCAGCAAATATTCCACCAGCCGCGCGCGCTGCCGCATCCTGCCAATTCGGCAGCATCTGAAAAGCCCTCCCAACTGATTTCGTGCGCACCATTCCCTATCTATCCGGTTGTGGCTGCCCCAGCTTCGCCATCGTCCACAAGTTCCGTGCCGACGCCGGTGGCCGCCGCGGTTCCCAACACCGCCGGCATAACCAGCGCGTATGCCGATGCCAACCGGGAACCCGTGCAGCAGGACAACGAGATCTTCCACGGCCTGTTTCAGGATCCCGGCCGCACCGGTCCGGTCGCCGCCGTGGTGACTCAGCCTCTGGGGCGTGTCGAATACCCCGCAGGCCCCGACGGGACGCCTGTCGCCGTCTGCCGCGACGCTGCTCGATCTGTTCAAGGACAATCAGCGGGGCTAACGCGCTATGTCGCGAAAATCGCGGCGATTTATGGTGAACGATTTATTAAGTGCGGCACCCTAGGATCGATCCAACCGTCAATCTGGGTGGCGTGAGCGAGCCATGATCGTCCGCAATTTTCTGCAATGGGTGCGCACCGCGCCGGCCAGCGAACGGGCCGAGGCCACCAGCGCGCTGGCCCGGGCATACCTTTATTCCGATCTGTCAGCCGACGACCTTGCCGCCGCAGAAGGCGCAATGCTGATGCTGCTCGACGATCCGTCGCCGCTGGTGCGCCGCGCGCTTGCCGACGCGTTGGCGGCGGACCAGAGCGCACCGCCGGCCATTGTCATCGCGCTCGCCGCCGATCAGCCGCAGATTGCCGCACCGGTCCTATGCGTTGTCGCCGCTATTGGGGTGCAGGCTCGCGATGTCAGAGCCATGATGGTCAACGCAGGACCAACAGTTCCGCTCGAAGCGAAGCAGCTTCCATCGGTCACGAACAGGTTCTTCACGTCCCAGCACTGGTTATTGAGCGTTGAGAACCGATTTTGAAGGATCGGCACCCATACGGGCGCCGCCACATTCATGAATCGCCGCTCCAACCGCCAGGCTCTTCTTGAAAGACTTCCTGAACATGAACCTGCTGAGCCAGTCGGCGTCAGGGAACACTTCTTTTTCGTTCTCGAGTCCGAAGGTTGAGCCTGAAAAGACAATTTTGTAGCCGCATTCATCCGCCATTTCTCGAATGGACCTCGCTTGCTCGTTCAGCAACGCGACTTCATTTTGCTGAAACCGGCATTGAATGTGGGGTGCAGGAATCCCCCAGGCGTCCTTCCGCCATCGACTGAGACTAATGCGATTTTCAGAGTAGGGAAGTGACTCACCAAAGCCCATAATTCCAAAGATGGCAGGACTATCATCGGGAACGAACCCTCGCCCGATGGCTCCCTGAAATGCAAACCCTCTTTTGAACTTCGGATTTGTGACTGTATCCAGATTCTGATAGCGAGGGATATAAATGCCTCCCGATGGAGCGTAGAACGGATCGTGTGGTGCGGAGTCGTCCAGTTCCCACCCTTTCACGCCCGGAATGGTGCCGTAAATTTGACTTGGACACTGATCCATGAAGTAACGGCCGAGAGTACCTGAGGAATTCGCCAGTCCTTGCGGATGCTTCGCAGAAGACGAGTTGAGAAGCAGCCGCACGGATTCAATCGTGGATGCGCAAAGCACAACAACATCAGCCTCGACCGTTTCTGTTTGCTTCGTCAGCCGATCGATGAATTCGGCGCCCGTTGCCCTGCTACCTGAATTGTCAACCGTGATTCGCTTGACGATTGCGTCAGTTCGGATGGTGAGCCTTCCGGTCTCCTTTGCCGCCAATATGGGAAGCGGGACTCGCCGAAGATTCGGCGCAGCGTACCGCCATGAAATCACGGAGCGCTCTGGCCATCTGGATTCTATGCTTGTTTTAAACGCCTGTTCGACCTTGGTTAGTTTGGGCGCCTTGAAGTACTTTCCATCGGGAAGATTGCCGATATGATCGCTGGACCCATAGACCCCGAGAAACTCTTCCACCTGATCGTAATAGGGAACGAGATCTGCATAGCTGATTGGCCAGTCGTCGCCGAATCCGTCTCTGCTGGCCGCCTTAAAGTCGTAATCCGTCATTCGCAACAGGACTCGACCATACAGATGAAGCCTGCCACCCAGTTGCCGCCCGCGAATCCAGAGGTAGAAGGCATCGGAGGGCGTTGTGTATGGATTTTGCCAATCGTTTACAAAGAGATGTTTGAACTGATCTCCAAAAAAACCGATTCTGGCCTGAATGTATTGACCTTTGAGTACGGCCAGGACGCGTGATTTGAGATTGATCCCTTTTTCTCGAGGCTTATCGGGAACCTTGAAGTCCTCTTCGGTTATGTTGGGACCCGCCTCCAAGAGGAGCACTTCGAGTCCTCTTTGCGTAAGTTCCTTTGCCGCAAAGCTGCCCGCGGCTCCGGAGCCGATTACCAGGGCGTCGTACCTCTTGCTGTGCATGGATCACCTCAATGGTACAGAGGGTTTTAGAATTCGTTTAGGTCGAAGAGACATCCGGTTCGCGACCGTGGACTAGAGCGTCGGCTGTCCTGAACATCTGGTAAGCGGTAGTCCAATGAATTTCGATGTCGCGCCTTTCCGCCTCTTCTGCGAGCCAGCGGTATAAGTCGCTCAGTCCGTGCTGAAGAAGCGGCTCAAGATTTCTCTCCGCCGCTCCGTGGGTGTAGAGCTTAAGAAAGAGGTCGTCACCGATGGTAGGCGCCAAATCAAACCATTGCTTTGCACGCGAACGCGTGGGCATATCGTAACCGGCGATCTCCCCCGTTTCCACGCGCGGCATCATTCGTCCGCCAAAGCGGACGCCGACCGGTCCGGTGATCATGAGTAGATCGCCGCGTCGGCCTCCGCCCACCGAGGCTTCAATTCCGTGATCGAAGGATCTGCTGCTATTGTCAGAATTATTCGTGCACCAGTAAATCTGATTAACGATGCGTGACTGGGACGGTCCGGGGATAGCAGGCATGGTGAAATCGGCGTAGCAGCCTAAGTCGCGCAACAAGGTGATTTCGCCGCTGACACCGCAGAACATGCCATCCGGGCGCGCGTTATCCAGAGCCCAATTACCATGTATGAATCCGAAAACGGTGCGCCCTTCATGCTGGCGAAGCAGACCGTGATCATTTGCAAGCCGGGAACAAAACTCAGTAATCTTCCGGCTAAAGGAATCGCGCCGGCCCATATCGTTATGGATGTGCGCTTCGTCGTGATGAATATGCACGTCGACATCGCCTACGCCAAGACGCACCATCTCCGCAATGCCTTCGAGCAAATCGTGCCGGTAACCTTCCTG
This sequence comes from uncultured Acidobacteriaceae bacterium, assembly GCA_963765025.1. Taxonomy (GTDB): domain Bacteria; phylum Acidobacteriota; class Terriglobia; order Terriglobales; family Acidobacteriaceae; genus Telmatobacter. The sequence goes on from CAVXVM010000150.1 coordinate 3,400, forward strand.
CGGGTAGAAGAAGCTGTACTGGGGGCGCTGGCCGGCGGCGTCCCTTGGAGCGTCATCGGCGATGCGCGGCCACTTGTCACGCCAACGCCCCACGCAGTCCAGCGCTCTCTCAACTGTTTCAACTTTGCCCAGAGGCTCGTAATGGTCGGTAATGGCAACCCAGGCACGCTTGGGCTTGGTGGGCCTTATGCCTTTGCGCAGACGATCTTTCAGATATGGCAGCAGCCAGATTTCCGTATGTCTAGGTAGGTTCATTCAGTGAACTTTCACGTCGCATATCCTGACTGTCATGCGTGCAACGGCTGCAGTCAATCCATGCTTTTTTGAAGTATCGGAGACCCTGTTCTTATCTGTCAATTCTCTCTGCTTTCACTAGCGCTTACTTTTCTTGACGCGGAATTTCAACTCCGCGACTGTTACGAGTAGTCTCATCAAGCCGTTCGGTAATCAAGGCTGCGAGGGTCTCGACACACGGCTTGCGCATGCGCCTGGGTGGTAATTAACCTAATCGACCAAAAAGGCAGCGGCCGATTCCTGGTTCTTCGACGGCGAGGATTTCCGAACCCTGGCGTTGATGGTTTCAGCAATGATACGTACAGCTGGCTCGATGCCGATGCTTCCGTGATGGGCCTCGATCCCGATACTTTGAATGGATCCGCGCACGACTGGCTTCCACCCGAGGAACTGGTCGAAAAAGGGATCCGCGTAACGTTCTTTGGCCCAGAAAACGACGACGTCACCGCCGACGGGCTGCGGAATGAATTCATTTGTGACATCTCGGCCCCAGCGCTCCATCGACTCTATGACTTGAATCGTGCGGCCCGCGGAAGCAGGACTGGATTTGAGTTCCTCAGGCAATTCCTTGAGGGGTTCCTTCTGCGGTCCCTTCCCTACGATGCGCTCGCCATGAAAGTACATTGCCTTGAGGCGTCCCCAGGCATAGCTGAACATCGCCGCCATTTGCATGTGGCGAATTCTGCGCGCGTGGAAAATGGTACGTCTGTAGCAGTGATGCAAGAAAAGGGAAAGGGACTCTTCCGTCGATAGAAATCGGAGTTGCGCAGGATTGGTGGAGTCGACCAGGAACAGAGCGGATACCCGCTCTCCAGCTTCTTCAAGCATGCAAGCCATCTCAAATGCCACATACCCGCCAAAGCAGTATCCCCCAAGGCAATAAGGACCCTCTGGCTGCACCTTGCGGATTTCATCGAGGTAAAGACGTGCTGCTTCTTTCAAGGATGCGCAAGGTTCAGAGCCATCAAGTCCCTTATTCTGGATGCTGTAAAACGGCACGTCTTTATCCAAGACCTTCGCCAGAGGACGCATGACGAGGGCAGTGCTTGCGGCCGCACACACACAGAAGAAAGGTATGCACGCCGGACTGCCCGGCTGCATCTGCACCAGAATCTGCTGCTGGTCGCCTTCGTGGCTTTCAACCCAGGCAGCAAGGCGCGCGATGGTGGGAGCTTCAAGCAGCACACTCAGCGGCACGGCCTCGCCGTGAACGATTTCTTGCGCGCGCGAGATGAGCTTGACCGCCAGCAGCGAGTTTCCGCCGCAATCGAAGAAGTTATCGTGTCGTCCGACGTTATCGACCTTGAGTACATCAGCCCAGATTCCGGCCAGTATAATTTCCAATTCGCCCTGGGGTGGTTCGTAATTCTCGATTGAAGGAGCGCTGCGATCGGGCGCAGGCAGCGCCTTGCGGTCAATCTTGCCGTTGGGTGTTAGAGGCAATGCCTCCATACGCACATAGGCCGCCGGTACCATGTACTCGGGCATTGTTGTGGAGAGGTAGGCGCGAAAATGCTCCGCGCCTATATTGCTCTTCTCTGTCTCGGCAAGCGTTGAGACAGCGTAATAGGCCACCAGCCGTTTGTCGCCCGGTGTGTCCTCACGCGCGATCACCACTGCTTCGCGCACCCCGGGGAATTCGGCAAGACGCGCCTCGATCTCTCCCAATTCGATCCGGTAACCGCGGAGCTTTACCTGGTGGTCGATGCGTCCCTGGCACTCGATGTTCCCGTCTGGCCTGTAACGCGCAAGGTCGCCAGTGCGATACATCCGTGCCCCGCCCCCGGCAAACGGATCGGCAACAAATTTTTCCGCCGTGAGTTCCGGACGATTCAGATAGCCGCGCGCCAGTCCGTCGCCCGCAATGAATAACTCGCCCGTCACTCCAACCGGTACAGGCTCTCCGTGCGCATTCAGAATGTAGCACTGCGTATTGAAGATCGGGCGGCCGATCAGGATCGTCTCGCGGCCGTCCGTTACCTGGTAGCCCGTCGACCAGATGGTCGTTTCCGTCGGTCCATAGAGATTCCATACTCGATTCACGACGGGAACCAATTGCACTGCCACTTCCTGGGGCATGGCTTCTCCCCCGCAGACCGCCTGCAGGTTGTTCTTGCCGCGCCAGCCTGTATCGAACAACAGCCGCCAGGTCACCGGAGTCGCTTGCAGAAAAGTAATGTCGTGCCGTTCCAGCAGTTCCTTTAGTGCGTTGCCGTCCGCTGTTGCTTTAAAACTGGCCATCACCGTTTGCGCCCCAGTCAGCAGCGGCAACCAGATTTCCAGACCAGCAATGTCGAAAGAGATTGTTGTCACCGCCAGCAGACGGTCACGATCGCTCAACCGCAGCGACTCGCGCATCGACCACAGGAAATTTGTCAGAGCCCCTCGCGGTATTTGTACCCCCTTGGGCTTGCCCGTTGAGCCTGACGTGTAAATCACGTATGCCAGATCCTCGGGTCTCACTGCGATTGCAGGATTGTCGCGGCTGTTCGCCTGCCAGCCGTTCTCTTCCAACTCGATGATCGTTCCCGCGAAGGCGGGCAGTGTTTTGCGAAGACTCTCTTCGGTTATCAGCAACCGTGAGCCACTGTCGCTCAGCATGTAGCCCAGCCGCTCTGGAGGGAACATTGGATCAAGCGGCAAATACGCAGCGCCGGCCTTGACGATCGCCAGTAACGCCACAATCAAGTCCGTTGACCGCGTGACGTAAAGGCCAACAATCTGGTCTGGACCCGCGCCCTGATTGATCAACTCGCGGGCAAGTTGGTTGGCGCGCGCATTCAGGTCCCGGAAGGTCAGCCGCTGCTTGTCATAAACCACCGCAACGGCATCCGGCGTTCGCTCCACCTGCTGTTCCACCAACTGCGCCAGCGGGACCTCTTTGGGGTATTCCGCCAGGGTCCTATTAAACTCACGGAGCAAATGATCGCGCTCTGTTTCAGGCAGTATCGACAGACGATCGATGGCCTGCGTGTCGTCGGCAATCATGGATCGAAGGATGTTCTTGAAATATCCCAGGTAACGCTCGATCGTAGCCTGCTTGAAGAGCGAGGTGGAGTACTCGAGGCCACCCGATATTGACTTGCCTGACTCCCGCAGTTTGAGTGAAAGATCGAACTTCGACGCCCTATGCGGCGTCGACAGAGACTCAACTTCGAGTCCCGGCAGTTGATACCTTGTCTCGGCTGTGCCTTGCCACGCGAACATCACCTGGAAGAGAGGACTGTGGGCCATGGTGCGTGCCGGCCTCGCCAGTTCTACCACTTGCTCGAACGGGATCTCCTGATACTGTTGCGCGGTCAAGGACTTCTTCCTTGCCTGCAAAAGCAGCTCACTCACGCGTGGCGAGCCGCTCAGGTCCAGCCGGATAACCAAAGTGTTCGCGAAATAGCCAATCAGGTTCTCAATATCTTTGCGGCTGCGGTTCGCCGCCGGAACTCCTATAAGTACATCCGTCTGACCGGAGAGTCTGGTCATCAGCACCGCCCAGGCCGACAACAGGGTCATGAACGGCGTAACTCGGTGACGCCTGCTGAAGGCTTTCAACTGATCGGTCTGTTCTTCGTCCAGCTCAAACCGCTCAAACGCTCCAGCATAGTCAAACTCGAGTGGCCTCGGCCGATCTGTTGGCAACTCCAGCAAAGCCGGGGCTCCCGCCAATGCTTTCTTCCAGTAGTCGGCCTGTTCTTTCTGATCATCGCTTTCGATCCACCTCTGCTGCCAGACCGAGTAGTCAGGATACTGGAATTTCAACTCCGGCAACGGGTCTTTTTCGCCGCGAACAAAGGCGCCGTACAGCGCATTCAGTTCGTTGGCCAGAATGTCCATGGACCAACCGTCGCTAGCGATGTGGTGCATCGTGAGCAACAATACATGCTCGTTTTCTGAAAGTTGGATCAAGCGGCCGCGGATTACAGGGCCCGTCTCAAAGTGGAAGGACTGATGGGCTTCAAAATCCGCAAGACGCTCAGTTTCTGCCTTTGCGTCGCGGCGCTCACGTAAATCGTGTTCGACCAGCAGAAAACGGCTGTCTTCGACTGGTGTGACCCGCTGCACCGGCTCTCCGTTGTCAACGGTGAACGTGGTGCGTAATGCCTCATGCCGGATGAGAATGCGATCAAGGGCTCTACGAAGAGCCGTGCGGTTGAGATGGCCCTTCAAGCGCAGGCCAATCGGCACGTTATAGGCCTCGCTCCCCCCTTCCATCTGCGCCAGAAACCAAAGCCGTTGTTGACTGGATGAAAGAGGGAACTTGTCAGCGCGCCTGGTGCTCGTCATGGCCGGAGGCTCCGTGACGGTCGCGCTGGATCCTTGTCCATGCACTTCATAGACATCGAACTCCAATGAGTGAAAAGGCTCCGGAGTATTCTTCCGCGGTTCAACGCTGTGTGCTGGTGATTCTTCTTCCCCACGCAAAGATTTCTCAAATGAGCACGCGCCATACGAGGTCATTGCCGCACAACTTTCCCGGAGAACTTCCTCCATCGCAATTCCGCCTCAGATCGTTCCAATTTGACTAATCGGATTCAGGGGAGTACGGCTAGATCTTACCACTCGTTCGTTGGTTCAAGGATGGTCGGGCGATTGATGCCTCCACTCCATCCCAAGCAGTTTACCTAACTCTAGATTTGCCCTGCAACGGTGACAATGCACACTTTGTGTGAGGTTCGTTCGAACCTTTGTGACATTCGCGGTACATTGGTAATCCGATAGAAAGATGACCTGGCGCAGCCTTCCTGAATGCAGCGCCAATTTGGCTGACACAAACGAGTGATTGTCGCTATTGCAGCCGGGCTTTAGACTAATTTGAACGGAATTTGACTGGTCAGCTTGTGATCCAAATCAAACGAGCCCCGCCACTGAACACATTTACTTTTTTGGGCTGGCGCACGGAACTGGATGGATTCTCCATGACGCGACTCAAAGGGCGCACTTTCAATCTCTAATTTCAGTGCAAATTTCAGAGTGGATCGGCGATGGCAAGTAAAGTACGTTCCAGTGGAAAAGTCGAGCGGCTGACGCGAATCTTCGACTGGAGCGGCGCCTCGTTTGTTTCTTCGAAACTTCCGCCGCGAGATTCGCTGCTGATCGTCAACTACCATCGCATAGGGAATGCCGAGGAGGATCTATTCGATCCGGGAGTTTTCTCGGCGACTGCAGAAGAATTCGACGAGCAGATAAAGTTTCTGAAGCGGAATGTCGATATCGTAACTCTCGAAGAAGCATTGGCCTTCGTCGACGGCACTCAGAAAGACAAGGTTCGGCGCTGCCGGGTATTAATCACTTTCGACGATGGGTATCTGGATAACTACGAAATTGCTCATCCGATCCTGCGCTCGCATGGCGTGCAGGGCGTTTTCTTTCTGGTGACGAGCATGGTTGGGTCCAGCCACATTCCGTGGTGGGACCGGATTTCTTACATGATGAAGTCCGGGGGAAAGCGCCGCTTTTCTCTCCACTACCCTGCCAACCTCGAGGTCGACGTCGATCGGGACGGCATGTTTGAGAGCCTGCGATCCGTCCTGAAATTGTATAAAAGGCCTGAAAATACCGATCCAGCGCGCTTCATGCGCGAAGCCGCGGAGGCGATCCAAGGGGAAGAACCACCCACGACGGTGCGGCGATTCTTGAATTGGGATGAAGCCCGTGTGATGAGCAGAGAAGGTGCGGCGATTGGCTCGCATACGCATTCACACAATTTACTTAGCCACCTGGAGCCGGAACGTCAATACGAAGAACTCGCCAAGTCTCGGGCAATCCTGAATGAACAACTTGGCGTTGTTGTTGACACAATTGCCTACCCGGTTGGTAAAAAGGACGCGTTTACGGACGAAACAAAGCGAATCGCGCGAGAGGTGGGTTATCGCGCGGGTTTTTCGTTTTATGGCGGCGCGAATCTTCCAGGGCAGACATCGCCGTACGATGTTCGCAGGTTCGACATTGGCCCCGACCTCAATCGCTTACGGCTTGAGTTGGCTATGTTCAAGCATACAGGCCGCGTCCGTTAGCCTTGATTGCGCTGGCTCCACGGGCCACCGACTCCCAACAATAAAGTTCTAACCGACGCTGTTTTTGCGACCGTGGAGGATTTCCGGAGTGCATTGAAGGTCGCCCACAATTGAAAGGGCTCAAGGGAGGCTTTTCTCTGTCGCAGAGGCGAATTCGGGGCGAATCAGCATCGTCAGGAATTTATCTGCGGGCCCGCCGACTTTCCTGGGCAGCATCGCAATCAGAGTATTCAATCGGGTGTGATCTTCCGGCTCCAATACGCGCATCATGTAGAAAAGTCCGAAGAGAACGAGGAGTGAAGCGCTTCCGCCGAAGAGAATTCCCAGCAGTGGATGCAGATGTGCTGCGATGTAGTGCGCGGTCACCGCTGCCAACGTGCTAATGAAGGTGATCTTGGCAAGCTGCGTCCAGGGAAGCTTCACTTTGTAAAGATGAATTGTGACGGCCCACATGATGCCGACGGCAACTGCCTGTGCTGCTCCATTGCCGATGCAGGCGCCGACCGCACCGTGCGCCGGGATCAAATACCAGGCGACGCCAATATCAACGATTCCGGCCGCGACCGTTGCAGCGATGACATAGCCCTGCTGCTCCACGCTCTGCAGCAGGCTCTGCGCGGGGGAAATGAAGGCTTTGAACATACACATCAGCGGAGCCAGCGCCACAACAGCTGCGGCACCCTCGTATTGGTGGCCATACAGGAGTAACAACGCGGGAACCGCGAGCGAGGCTGCGATAAAGTGAAGCGGAATGGTTGTCAATGCAAGGTATCGAAATGAGGAGGCCGTGATCGCAGGCAGCCTGGTCTTGTCGCGCCCAAACTGAGCGAAGATAGTGGTGCTGGTTGCCGCGCCGAAGATCGTTGCGCCCATCAGCAACTGCTCGGCCATGCTGAATGCAGCCGAGTAGAACGCCACCTGCCGGATATCCGCGCAAAGAATCTTGAGGAGGATAACCTCGGACCGGCCCCAGACGATTTGCGCGACGACCATGCTGGCGACGCTTTGGGACGCGAAGGCTATCATGCGCTTGCCCAATTCCGGTGGTTGAATGTGAGTTGTTTCCCATGCGAGCACGCGCTTCAACGTGGGAAAGAAGCGCACGAGAAAATCTACAGATCGCATCAGGAGCAACGACGCGCCTACGCCCACCACGCCCCAGTGAAGAACCACGGTTGCCGCGATCATGAGGAAGTAGGTAATAGTAGAAATGATCGAGGCTGGCACATTTGCCGACATCTTTTCAGTTGCCGTATTCGCCATTGACGAGATGGAGTTGACCATCGACGGAAAGATGCTGAGGACCAGCAGACTCGCGGCCAACTTGTAATCCGCATTGGCGTTTCCCAGCACCCAGAAAAGGAGGCCGCCGGTTGCCAGGACAGCCACGCCGGCCTGCAACAACAAGGTGCGCAGATAAATGTACCGCGCAGTGCCCCAGTCACCCATGCCGACAAACTCAGCCATATACTTCCGCGTGGTTGCGGAGACACCGACTCCGCCAAGGCCAGCGACTACGGAGGCGATATAAGAGACAAAGACGATATACCCGTTCTTCGATGGCCCCAGATAGCGGGCAATAGCGATCGAGGTCAAGACGGCAAGGATGGCGTTCACGACATTTTCCAGGCCGAACCATCCAGTATTCTTCGCTATTGTCTTG
>CAVXVM010000151.1:0-32371 GCA_963765025.1 uncultured Acidobacteriaceae bacterium
TGAAAAATATGTTGACAGTTGCGTGTCCGGCTACTATTGTTGGATCCCGGTAAAGTAATCGTTAACTTTCCGGTTCGGAAACTCGCACAAAGAGGAAGTCGTAAACGTTATCGCAAACGTTATCTCTGGTGAGCACCAACAACTCTAAAGGAGGCAGTATGGTGAAGTTAGTGAGGAGACTCCAGGACAGGCATTGGCATCCTGGGCTACTTGTGGTGCTTTTGAGCATTGCATGCTTGATAGCCCCGGCCGCCATGGCCCAGCAGGCAACAGCGAACGTCAACGGCGTCGTCAAGGATCCAAGCGGCGCTTCAGTTGCAAATGCGCAGGTTGCGCTCACGAACGTGAACACGGGCGTCGTGAGGAGAACAACCAGCAACGCCGATGGAATTTACGACTTCCCGAGCGTCGTGCCGGGCGTCTACAGCATGCAGGTTTCCGCGGCCGGCTTTTCCGCGGTGTCGCAGCCGGCGGTAACCCTCCAGGTCGGGCAGACTGCAACCTTCGACTTTCATCTGGCCGTCGGCGCTACAACAAGTACCGTCACGGTAACCGCCGCAGCCCCCGCGCTGGAGACTTCAACCTCTGAGCTGGGCACGGTAGTTTCTCCGGCGCAGGTCAACGACCTGCCTTTGAACGGCCGCAACTTTACCGAATTATTGACAATGCTGCCGGGTGTCTCAAACATCAATACCGACCAGAACAGCGGCGGTGGCGGCGGCTGGAATGGCGCGTCGATCGGGCAGTTCAGTTTCCCGGCTGTGAACGGCGCCCGCAACCGCAGCAACATGTTCATCCTTGACGGCGGCAACGATTTGAACACGCTGTCTGGAACATACAATTATTCGCCCATCATCGACGCCATTCAGGAGTTCAAGAGTCAGGGCCACAACGATCTGGCCGAGTACGGCGGCGCTGCTGGAGCCACGGTGAGCGTGGTTACAAAAGGCGGAACCAACGAGTACCATGGCGATGCGTGGGAGTTCCTGCGCAACCAGGTGATGGACGCCAAGCAATACTTTGGGACGTCAGTAGCTCCCCTGCGGCAGAACCAGTATGGCGCTTCGATCGGCGGTCCGCTTTCGATTCCAAAGCTGTACAACGGCAAGAACCGCACCTTCTTCTTCGTAGCCTGGGAGGCTTACGCGTACCGTTCCGCGGTGGAAACCGGAACGCTGGGACCAACGGCTGCGATGCGCGCCGGCGACTTCAGCGCCCTGGGCGTTCCCATCTACGATCCGACAACCGTGGTTGCCAGCGGCAACACTTACACGGGCGAAACCTTCACCCAGGAGTACAACGAAGGGCCGGGCAACACGGCTTTGTGCGGCGGCGACATCAATTGCATCCCACAGAGCCGGATCAATCCGATCTCGGCGCTCTATGAAACGATCATCCCGAACAGCGGGAACCTGGTCAACGGAAGCAACCTCTATGTCCCCGCAAGGACCGACTACGACCAGCAATCGGGAACGGTTCGCGTGGATCAGAACTTCGGCAACAATAACCAGGTCATGTTCCGCTACAGCCAATTCGATCTGTTCGAGACAAGCTCCATCGGGCACAATTGGCGATGCCTTTATCCACGTTCCCGGCCACAACTACATCGGGCACTGGACGCACACCTATCAGTTCGACGGCCTTCTCTGACGTGTACTTCGCCAGAAACTACGGATACACCTACACCGGCACCTCTCATGCCGGCGAGGATGCGGCGTTTATATCGCAGTTGAAGACCGACGGGATGTCGCCGTTCTTTACAGTCCTGAACAACACGAATTATGCCCCGCAGTATTCAGCGAGCGGCTATGTCGGGTTGACCGGTTCGCAGTTGCAGTCGACCGGATTGGGGGATGACTGGGAGTTCGGTGGTTCATTCACCAAGATCCTGGGCAGACACACCATCAAGGCCGGCGCTGATTTTGTGACCAACAACTTCACCTCGCCGATCGCATACTCCAATATTGGTTTCTCAGCCCAGCAAACCGCGGGTGTCGGGGCAAACCAGGGCGTCGGCGGAAATAGCTGGGCGTCATTGCTGCTCGGTATTCCATCCTCAGCCGGCTACCGGAACATCCACGAAGTGGCTAATGGCGGATGGATCGACGGGATATTCGTCCAGGACCAGTTCAAGGCGACGAGCCGTCTGACCCTTAACCTCGGCTTCCGCAACGACATGGTTTACACGCCGATTTATGGGACCGGTAACGCCGGCAACTACTACACCGGCAATGCCGACCCTGTTACCGGCCAGTACATCCTCAACGCGCTTCCGCCCAACTGCTCGGCGACCCAGGGTGCGCCCTGCATTCCGACGGGCATCTACACTGCATCCAGCACGCCTGCTCCGGGCGGGCTTCCTGCGCACGCAGTCGTCAGCTCGACTTCCCGCGTGATCAAGAACTCACTTTTCGACTGGGCTCCCCGAGTCGGCCTCGCCTACCGCCTGAATGACAAGACAGTCATTCGCGCAGCGTATAGCCGCTTCTTCGACGAGTGGGCAGACATTACTCAACTCTCGCAGAACTTCGGCGGCAACTGGCCGGCGGTCGCCACCGACCAAAACAACGGTCTGAACCTCAACATTCCAACGGTGACTTCGGCCGATCCGCTTCAATTTGGCAGTGGTGGATCGATCATCTATCCAATTAACGATTTCAGCCAGGTGAGCCAGTGGATGGTGGATCCGAACTTCAAGACACCGGTCTTCGACCAGTGGAACGCAGGTATCCAGCGCCAGCTACCGGCCAATATGACTCTCGATGCGAACTACGTTGGTTCCAACGGCAGGCATGAGGACTGGGGACCGGTCTTGAACGTACCGCAACCAGGTCCTGGCGATGTTCAAACCAGGCGCCCATACCCCTACATGCTGCAGCAATGGTTCGACCAGAGCGTGGGTAACAGCCGTTACAACGCCCTGCAGGTGACCGTCACTGAACGTCCCACGCATGGGATCAACTTCATGGCTGCTTACACGCTGGCACAGGCAAACGCAGACGGCTGCAACCTGGGCGCAAGCTGCGAATCGCAGAATCCGTACAACAAGAAGGGTGATTACGGCACCTCGGACCTCAACGAGCGGCACGTGTTCTCGGTGTCCTTTGGAGCGGCGTCGCCCTACGACAAGTCTCCCAATAGGCTGGTCTCTACCGTGGCTGGCGGATGGGCTTTGAACGGCATTGTGCAAATCACTTCGGGTAAGCCTTACACGGTGACCACCGGGGAGGATGCCGAAAACGTTGGCTGCTGCAACCAGGAACGAGCGAACCAGGCCAGCAGCCCGAGCAGCAACGTCCCTCACAATCCTACCGAGATTCAATGGATCAACCCTGCCTCCTTCACGCAGCCGGCGGCGTTCACGTACGGCACTGAACGGCCGAACTCGTTGGTGGGCCAACATTGGAACAATGTCGACATGAACATCGCCCGTAAGTTCAACATGGGGCTCGGAGAGCAAAGATACTTCGAATTCCGGGCGGAGGCGTTCAACCTCTTCAACAACGTTGTTTTCAACCCACCGAATGGTACCTTGAATGCACCGGTGGACTCATCCGGGAATCCGACGTTCGGGACAATCACAAGCCAATGGAACAACCCGCGTGTGTTGCAGATGAGTCTCAAGTTGTACTTCTAGCACCGAGATTCGTGGTTGCCTAATCGCCCCCACGAAACTTGGTTGAGTGAGCCCCAAGGTCTTCCGCTGCGGTTCGCCCCGGCGGAAGACACGGGGAACTTAGAAATCCACGTGGTCACAGTGGAAGCTCGCGTCTAAGAACTGAAAAAACTCCAGAGTGCCATTGCCGCACGCAACATCGCGGCGGTGGCACTTTTCTCTTCAAGGCCTCGATTTATGATGAAAGAGTAAAGACAAAGAGGGACGCGTTTGGCGGTGTTGATTCTATTGCTTTGCTCTGTAGTGCTTGTTGGAATCGCGTTCGCCCTGGGTGTCGTTTGGCCTCCGGCCGTTGATCCGGGTTCGAACATCGACGGCTCGCGGCGAACCTTTCTACGCGCTGCCGGATTGCTGGCGCCGAAGATGCTGTTTCCCTGGTTGGGACCGCGCCGCGGTAAGCAACTCCAGGATATCTTCCCGGCAGTTGCACCTCCATCAGCCATCAGGTTCGAAGACATCGCTCAAAAAGCCGGCGTGCATTTTGTGGTTGAGAACTGTCCCACCCCGGAGAAACACCAGCCCGAAACCATGCCAGCAGGGGTTGCATTGTTCGACTACGACGGGGATGGCCTGCTCGACATTTACCTGGTGAACGGCGCCGAGATGCCCTCGCTGGTGAAGACGAGCCCGAAATACTACAACCGCCTGTTTCACAACAACGGCGATGGAACGTTCACCGATGTTTCAGAACGCGCCGGAGTCACCGGAGCGGGTTTTGGCATGGGCGCGGCGGTGGGCGACTACGACAACGACGGACACCCCGATCTGTTTTTGGCCAACGTGAACGGGAATCAGCTTTTTCACAACAATGGCGACGGCACGTTCACGGACGTCACCGTGAAGGCGGGCTTGAGCGGCGGCATTTACAACGGCCGCAAGATGTGGTCGGTCGCGGCCGGCTGGTTCGATTACAACAACGACGGATTACTGGACTTGTTTGTGGCAAATTACTGCCAGTGGGATCCGCGCTACGAACCTGTGTGCACGGGGCTGGATGGCCGTGGTTACTGCCACCCGGGCAGCTTCGGCCCACTGCCCAACACGCTGTACCGCAACAACGGCGATGGCACGTTCACCGATGTTTCGGCGGAGACGGGAATTTCAAGCGTACTGGGCAAGGGAATGGGAGTGGTGTTTGCGGACTACGACGGCGACGGCTTTCTCGACGTGTTTGTGGCGAACGACAACAGCCCGAATCTCCTGTTTCACAACCTGGGAGGAAAGCGATTTGAGGAGGTTGGCTTTCAGGCAGGCGTGGCCTACAACGACGAGGGAACTGCTCTTGCGGGAATGGGCGCGGACTTCAGGGATTTGAACAACGATGGCTTGCCGGATCTATGGCACACCGCGATCGAAAACGAAACGTTTCCATTGTTCTTCAACCAGGGCAAAGGACAGTTTCGCAATGCGAGTCAGGAGAGCCGGCTTGCGAATCTCACAAGGCCGATGTCTGGCTGGTCGAACGGGATCGTCGATCTCGACAACGACGGTTGGAAGGACCTGGTGGTGGCGCGCAGCAATGTACTGGACAATATCGAGCAAATTTCATCGCATTTTCGGTATGCCGAACCGAACTCGGTGTTTCGCAATCGCGGGAATGGGCAGTTTGACGATGTGAGCGCAACCGCCGGGGCTGACTTTACGCGGCCAGCCCCGCACCGCGGACTGGCGTACGGGGATCTTGACAACGACGGGCGGATGGATCTGGTCGTGACCGCTCTGGGCGCCCCGGTCAGCGTGTTCCGTAACGTCACCGAAACGCGCAATCACTGGGTCCTGCTTAAACTTGTGGGAACAAAAAGCAACCGGATGGGCATTGGCGCGCAGATTCGGATCACAACCGATGATGGCCGGATGCTTTACAACGAGGCGACGACGAGCACGGGCTATGCCGCATCAAGCGACCCACGCGTCCATTTCGGCCTGGGGAGTTCGCACGTGATCAAGGAAATCGAGGTTAAATGGCCATCGGGTATACGCCAGTTGTTGCACGATGTGACTGCGGATCGCATACTCGAAGTGACCGAACCCAGCAACGGCAGTCAGCGATGATGCGGCCAACGTGGGGTTCTACCCGGAACGGATCGATCATGAAGCGATCACTCATATTCTGTAGCGCATTCTTGCTTTTTACCGGGGCAGGGGCGTCGGCGCAACTGCCGGACACCTGCAAACCGCCGGCATCGGCTGCGCACCCGCCGGCCGGCACACCCCCTGCAAGGGTTTTTGATGCTGTGGGCGTTTGGTTCGCCGGGAAGGGCGATCTGAAATGCGCAGTCGCGGCGTTCAAGCAGGCCTTGCGCCTGGAGCCGCAGTTGGCCGAGGCTCATTTCGATCTTGGGCTTGTTCGGCAAAGTCAGCAGCAGCTTGAGGCGGCAATCAGCGAGTTCCGCCTTGCGCTGCAGGACGATCCCGCATTGCAGGTGGCGCATTGTGCGCTGGGTTCGTCCCTCGCTGACTCGACCGAGGCAGAAGCCGAATTTCAGAAAGCGCTTGCAGCGGATCCGCAAATGGTATGCGCCCTGGACGGGCTGGCACAGGTCCTGGCGAAGGAGAAGCGATACGATGCCGCCATCGATTACTGGCGGAAGGCGCTCGGGATTCAACCGGACGCCGCTGATATGCAGATCGCTTTGGCAACGGCGACATACGAGTCTGCCAAGGTGAGGCAGGCCGATGGGATGCCGGCGCTGGAGGGCGCCGGGGTGGCTGACTCGATCAAGCTTCTAACCGACTTGCTCAAGAGTCATCCCGACATGACTGCCGCGTACTTTACCCTCGGCAACATTTATGCGAACGAGCGTCGCGATCGCGAGGCGGCGGATGAATACCGGGAGGTGACCCGCCGGAATCCCACCGACACGGTGGCGCTGGCTGCGCAGGTGAAGGCGTTGATCGATGCATCAGCATATACGGAGGCGCTTGCGCCCGCCCGCGATTACGTGCATCGCAAACCGACCGATCCCTCGGGGCACGTGATGCTTGGCACGGTGTACCAGCAACTGGGCGACTACGCCCATGCAGAGCCTGAACTTGAGCTTGGAGCCGCCAGGGCGCCCAATGATTTTGAGGCTCGCTATCAGCTCGGGCTGGTCTTAGCGCGCATGGGAAAGCCCGGTCAGGCGCTGCCCCAATTGCAGAAAGCCGTCGCGCTGAAGCCTGGGGATAGGTCAGCCCAATTTCAGTTGGTCGCTGTGCTGCGCTCGCTTGGTCGAGCCCAGGAGGCAACGCAGTTAGTTGGGCAGTTGCAGAAGGAACAGGGCGAAGAATCCCTGAATAGCCAGCTGGCATCAGAGGGAACCAAGGCAAATGAACTGCTTCAATCGGGGAAGCCTGCCGAGGCAGCGCAGATTTATCGGCACATGCTCGAAGAGAATCCGGGCAGCGCACAGACTGCTTACAATCTCGCCCTGGCTCTTGAAGCCACCAACGATATGAAGGGCGCTGAGGAAGTGCTGCGCAAGGCAAACAGCATTGACCCGATGCTGGCCGAGATTCCTGCCGAATTGGGCCAACTGGCGCTGGATGAAGGCGACCTCAAGTCCGCGCAGAAGTGGCTGAAATCGGCACTTGACCTGCAGCCTGAGCTTGCAGAGGCGCGCGGAAATCTGGCGACGGTATACGCCAGGAACGGCGACCTGGTTACGGCCGAAAAACTTCTTCGACAGGCAATAGAAGACAATCCGAAGTACAAGGAAGGCTATTTGAGCCTGGGGCTGATTTTTGCCCAGCAGGGAAGGAAATCCGACGCCGATTTGGAACTGGATAAAGCCGTCGCACTGGCACCCCAGGATCCTGCCACATTGTCGGCGGCTGGAAAAGTGAAGATGCAAATGGGCAAGCCGGACGAGGGGATTGCGCTGCTTCGGAAGGTGGTAGACCTGGCTCCCGATCTTGCAGCGGCGCATCTGGACCTTGCGCTTGCGCTCGCCAGCAGTTACGACCTGCCGGCGGCTCTTGAGCAAACCGGGGAGGCAGTCCGCCTTGCTCCGCAGTCTGGTGTCGCCCATTCCTATCGCGGGCGTATTCTGTACGATCTTGGCCGCAGCACCGAAGCGCAGCCTGAGTTCGAAACCGCCTGCGGGCTAGATCGGAATTTGCCTGAACCGCGATATTTTCTTGCGCTCATCGACAAGAACGAGGGTAAGCTGACCCTTGCAGTCAGCCTGTTCGAAGAGACGGTGAAGCTTCAGCCCCGCAACGTAATGGCCTGGTATATGCTTGGCCAGTCGCTTGAGCAGGAGTCGGAGCCGGTTAAGGCACAAGCGGCGTGGCGGAATGCGATTGCGATCGATCCGAACTTTACGCAGGCGCTTTTCAGCCTTGCGCGCTCGCTACGACCTACCGATCAAGCGGAATCGGAGCGGTTGATGGCACACTACAACACTGTTCAGAAAGAACGGAGCATCCTGGACCGCGCGGACACGCTGGCCAACAACGGAGTTGAAGCGGCGTCTGCTCACGACTGGCCTGAAGCGATCCGGCAATTGAACGAAGCGATCAGCGCGTGCGGTGACTGCGCAGAGAAAGCCAACCTTCACAGGAAACTGGGCATCATCGACTGCCAGGCGGGCGACCTCGTCAACGGTGAAAAGGAACTTCAGGCCGCGAAGGCGCTCAAGCCGGATGATCCCGTGACTCAGGCTGCCCTTGAACTGGTCGCTCGGGCTCGAAGCCAGAACTCAGAATCCGGCACAGAGAAGACGCGCTAGCGCTGGTCGCGTCCTCATTTTGCGCTTCGGCGCAAGGGGGTCAAATCAGCCTTCAGAGTGATTGCGACTTAGATAGATTTGGACCGACCCCTCGCTTTCTTGTCTGGCGGACAAGTGCGAGGGGTTCGGTTTATTTGACTCAGTTCAGCTCAGCGCAATTCTCAATGCAGCGCCGTAGTCGTTGACTTCCCAGGCCTGCCGCGGCAGCTCTACGTGCAATGCGTCATCGCCCTGGCGCCATTTGATTTTTGCTTCAGAGCCGAGGACCGAAACATTCAGAATTTTCCCAGGACTGGTTTTGCTCGACAATCCCAGCGAGGAAATCTGCGCATCTCCGTCCGGCCACCCGAGGCAGATCGCATAGACCACGGTACTGGCCTTGTTGCGCGTAAATCGGAAATCCTTGGTTCCCAATGCTTTGATGCTTTCGCCTTTAAACGATCCGCTGTCTATCTGGTTCGGGCCTTCGCCGTACACAGTCCAGGGCCGCGTTTCGTAGATTGCCTCGCCGTTGATTTTCAACCATGCAGCGATCTGGTCGAGGACAGCGACTTCCTTGCTGTCGATCGTCCCATCCGGCATGCCGGGCAAGTTCAGGATGAACGTTCCATTCTTGCTAACCGTGTCGACAAGCCAGTGAATCGCGTCACGTGGAGGCAGATAGCCGCCGTATTCGCCCGGTTCGTCAAAGAGGCTGCGCCGGTAGTGCCATTCCCCAATGCATGTCTCCGACTGCCACGCGTACGGCATGATCCCGCTTGTGAGACCACGTTCATAATCGGCAACCAGCGCCTTGGCCAACTTGTCCGGCACTTGCTTGCCATTGAGGATGGCCTCCATTTTTCCGTGCGTCTTCAAGTTGTGGTTATAAAAATATGCGCCGATATTCATGCCTCCCCAGCCAAGCGGAACCAGCGAATTGTCGAAGTAGAGCAGGTCAGGATCGTGCTGATCGATCAGGTCGCGCGTGCGGTCGTAGAAATGCTTGACGTAGGAAGCGTCGGGCAGCGCATCCTTTGGATGCTTCGC
This sequence comes from uncultured Acidobacteriaceae bacterium, assembly GCA_963765025.1. Taxonomy (GTDB): domain Bacteria; phylum Acidobacteriota; class Terriglobia; order Terriglobales; family Acidobacteriaceae; genus Telmatobacter. Next base: position 9,418 of record CAVXVM010000151.1, read on the forward strand.
GCCATAGAGCATTTGCGGATCGAGCCCATCCCACCATTGGCCCTTCCCTTCGGCCTTCGTCATCCGACCGTCGTACGAGACACCCGCATACGGACCGCTTTTGTCGGCGCCGTGTGACGTTTGGAACCACCACCAGTTGCGCGCCTGGTGTACGGTCACGCCAAAGCGCATTCCTTGTTTCCGCGCCGCGGCAGCCCACTCGCCCACCACATCGCGGTGCGGGCCGTGATTCATTGCGTTCCAGGGTTGATGCTTTGAGTTCCACGTATCAAATCCATCGTGGTGATTCGCGAGTGCAATAAACAGGCGCGCCCCGGCATTCTTGTAGCGCTGAATCAGAGCCTCCGGCTCCCAATTCAGAAGCGTCCATTGGGCGCAAAGATCCTTGTACCCAAACTGGGAGGGGTGTCCATATTTCTGCTCCTGGAATTTGTAGTTGGAAGAGCCTTCTTCATACATTCCACGTGCGTACCAGTCGCCATGTTCAGGAACACATTGCGGACTCCAATGCGCCCATATGCCGAACTTGGCGTCGCGATACCACTCAGGTGCGTCGTATTGCAACATGGAATCCCAGTTTGGCTGATAAGGGCCATCCCCACTTAATCCGCTGATGGGAGCCTGCATGGGTACTCCATCCCAGGAGCCGCCGGGCAACTCTCGCGGCTCACCCCATGCAGTTGGCGTCCAGTTTGCATTGTCGAGCTTGGTTTCGACGATCTTGCCATCGACAAGGGCATAGAAGATGCGCTCGCTCTCAGGAGTTGCGCAGAACTCTTCATAGGTCTGGTGAAGTGAGTTGAAGCCGGAAGGCGCGTTCTGGGCCGGCTGTCCTTTTGCCGGAATGGCACGGGCTGCGGCGGCAGCCGCGATCAGCTTAACGAAGTCTCGTCGTTGCATTTGTTCATTGCTCCTTTTCGCCCTCGCGGGCCGACCATCTGATTAGACGTGTTTGTATCGAGCATCCAGTGGGTTCTAGCGGCGCACTTGAATTCGAAGCCCGTTACACTTCTGTTCTGCGGGTTGATCCAACGATTGTCAGGGCGAGTAAAGATCGATTGTCCCGCCTTTAGAGTGAAGCTTGCGACAGGGCCAAGGCACGCCAAGCCATCGAACGATTGCGGGCCCACAGATCGACATCAGGGAATCAGTCATGAACGCTCACAGCGGTTTGGCGTCTGTCCGGGACGATACAAAGATCATCTAGCGCTTACACCATTTGCCAGGGAACGCCTTAATCGCTTTTCAGCCGCATCGCTCCAATACCCACAATCCAACTGCAGAAAGACCGTGGTGTAGGGAATCGTGAGCGTCGTTTTGAGGATAAGAATCTGATACAACCGTGAACTCTCATCGAGCTTTGCAATGACCTGTTCATGCCCCAATTCGCTGGCTTTCTCATTTTTCAGAAGCGAATCGAGATCACGGCGCAAGGCAGACACACCTGGTGCATCCTCTTCAGTCACATGCCTGAACTCGGCATCCATATAAACATTGGCACGCACATGCCTGGACTTAGCGATGGCGCGGAGGGTCTTGGCAAGAACTTCAAGGTGATCGGCCGAAGTTGCGATCGTCGTGATTCCCTGGGCGGTCTGCGCCGGATATGCAGAATCAGCAACGACAATCCAGTTGCGGTGCCCCAGCAGTGGAAGCAAAGTCTTCAACTGTTGTTCCCACGTTTGAGGATTACGTTCAGGGCTGACAATCATTTTCGACCTCGCTCAGCATTTCACGGCTGTGATTGACGATTGGCGACCTATTTGCGTCCCAGAAGGCAAAGCCTGCTGCCACCCGGTAGCCGAAGAGAACGGTGCCGATGTTGGCTGGCCGGAGGAAATGCATCAGCTACTCCGCATTGGGGCATACAGCAACTTTTCCGCAGCGCCCCGACGCCATCAATTGATATGCATCGCTTACCTGGTCGAGAGAGAAACGGTGTGTAACGATGTCCTCCGGGTGCAGGTTCCAGCGCACGAGCCGTTCCACGAGCTCCTCCATGAGCCATGTTGATGTAACCCAGGAACCGAAGATGGTCTTTTGCTCATGGATTATGTCGGGAGAGGGATTGAAGGCTACGGTGCCGCCTTCGCCCACCATGACCATCTTGCCCCATTTACGTGTCGCACGGATTGCAATGGCACGTGCATCGGCATTACCGGAACAGTCCACCGCGCGTTCAACACCGTTTCCGCCGGTGAGATTTCGGACTTCATTTACGTTGTCAGGGCCAGCGGCGAGAACAACGTCGCATAGTCCGAGGCGCAATGCAATGTCGCGGCGTTCGTCTGAGATGTCAATTCCAATGATCTTCTCAGCCCCAAGTTTGCGGCATAGCGCACCGGCCGCAAGTCCAACCGGCCCGAGACCGGTAATCAGCACAGCGTGGCTTCCATCAATTCCTATCTTCTCGAGCGCTTCATAGACGGTGCCAAAGCCGCAGGCGACCTGTGCGCCATCCAGATAGGTGAGCGAGTCCGGAAGATGGATGAGATCCTTCTCCTCGGCCAACAGGTATTCGGCCATGCCGCCATCGCGCTGCCATCCATAAGCGCGTCGATATTCGGTGCTGGTGCAGGAGATCATGTAGCCCCGCCGGCAGTCGTTGCACACGCCGCAACCGGAGATGTGATAGACGATGGTGCGGTCACCAACGTTGAAGCGCCGGCAACCGGGGCCAACTTCGACAATTTGTCCGCAGGGTTCGTGGCCGGCGATTACTCCCTGGTAGCCTTCAGGGCCTTTGCCGAGATGCTCGCGGTAGATTGCGCGGATGTCGGAGCCGCATATGGTAGAGGCTTTGACTGCAATCAGTACCTCACCGTGACCTGGTTTGGGCACTGGCACAGTTCTCATCTCAACAGTGCTGTTTCCGGGAAGAAACGCCGCCTTCATGGTTTCTTTCATGGGTTTCAATCTCATCTTTCGTGTGTCAGTGTTTCTGTTCAACAAAGTTGCATTGTTTCAAGCGGTAGGTTAGAGGAATAGAAACGAATGCGCGTGCTCCGCCGCAATGTGTATAGCGATTACGCAGGCGTGATTCTCCCGTTTAAATCCCAAAGATCTTCCCAGGACTGGTTATCCTTCCAGAGAAATACCTGGCCTTTGATCAACCTGCAGTTGCGGTCCAGCTTCCCAATAGCCTCCATGTCCTGCGGGGTCAACGGATCGCTGACGACGCCGAGAAGATTGCTGAGGATGTTTCTCGGATTCGCGGAGAAGGGAATTGGAATCTGTCCACGCTGTGTGGCCCATTTAATGCATACAACAGCAGGGTGCATCCCAAGCCTTTTTGCAATTTCGAGGATCACAGGATCTTCGACAGGGGATGTATCGTCGGGGGTTCGGTCTCGTTCGGGACGTCCCGGTGATCCGAGCGGCGAGAATCCAACCGGCTGAATCCCCTTGTCGAGCAGGTAGCGAAAAAACTCCGGCTGCTGAAAGTGGGGGTGAAGCTCCATTTCGTTGACGACGGGTTTGATGCTTGCGTCGCGGAGAAGCAGCTCCATCTTGGGGATGGTCATGTTGGATGTCCCAATGTTACGGACGAGTCCACGATCAACCAGCTCTTCCATCTTGCGCCAGGTCCGCATGTAGTTCTCGTGGATGTAAGGCACTGCATTTTCGAAGCGCGCAGAAACATCACAACCGGGCGGATGATGATTTGGGAAGGGCCAGTGAACTAAATAAAGATCAAGGTAGTCAGCCTGGAGATCGGACAATGACTTTTCACAAGAGGAAATAACGTCATTCTCCCCGTGTTTATCGTTCCAAAGTTTGGAGGTGATCCAGACTTCATCACGGCGAAGGCCGTTGCGAAACATCGCGTTGAATGTTCTGCCGATCTGCTCTTCATTGCCATAAACAGATGCGCAGTCGAAATGGCGGTACCCAATGGAGGCAGCGTACTTCACCGCTTCGGCAACCGCATCGTGCGAGACGTGGTCGGAGCCAAAGGTGCCCAGGCCGATGGCAGGCATTCTGGCGCCTGATTTTAATGTACGAAAGGGAACGAGCGCAGGATTGACGCCAGCGATCGGTTGATCGGAATTGATGAGCAGAGGAGGCATGACCTGTAACCTCTTAATCGCTTTACTAATCGTTAACTTAATCGATAACTAGTGTATTCGGGCATCGCGGAAGAAGTCAAGGAAAAGGGAAGAATTATTGGTTTACTGGAATATGCCTATTGGAACTGGCGGAACAGCCGGGAAGGGAGGCGGATCAGATCCCAACTACTCAATGTAGGACCCTGGCACGAAGTGCGAGGCGAGGAAATCGGTTGAGATGGGGAGCGTCTTATCGGCTCCCAAAGGTTGCTCTCGTACGCCCGATGGAACCCTATCGCACTTGCGACAAACGGCCCGCCATCGCGTTCGGTAGCTTCCAGCAAATTAAGAATCCGGTTTGGTTGTTACTTGCCGGGTTTCGCGGAGCTTCGCTGCGTGGATTTTCTTACAATTAGCTCCGGCGGCAGCAGAATTGCCTTAGGCTTCGGCGTCACTTTGGAATTCAAGGCGTTGAGCACGAGTCGGGCAGCCTCGGCCCCAATCCGGCGACTATGCTGGTCGACGCTGGAGAGCGGTACCCGCAACGAATCGTCATAGTGAAGGTTGCCGCATCCGATGATGGCAATATCTTCTGGCACCCTAAAGCCCTGATTCACTGCCTCGTTGACGGCGCCCATCGCCATCGGATCATTGAAGCAGAATACCCCGTCAGGAACGCGCTTACAGCTCAAGAGTTGCCGCATGGCTTCCGTTCCGCGCTGGATGGACCCGACATCGCCTTTGGGCTCGAAGATCACATACTCATCAATCACCGTTTTCCCGTTTTGTCCAAGCGCCTTCTTGTATCCCTCGAGCCTCTGGATGCCGGGACTCGTCTCCGGTCCCCGAATATGAGCGATCCTCTTGCAGCCAACATCCACTAAATGCTGGGTTGCCATCAATCCCGCGGCGAGATCGTCGCCACCCACGAAATTGGCTAAGAACCCCGGAAAGCTCCGATCTATCAATACGTAGGGAGTCTTTTGCTTATCGATATGGAAAAAGACTTCAACGTTGGATCGGCAGGATGCGATGATCATTGCATCGAACCGTCGTGCCAGGAACTGGCTGATCTCCTGCTCTTCCAGGTTGGGGTCTTCTTCAGAAGACGAGACGACCAGGTAATAATCGTCCTTGCGAAGAGTCTCTGAAAGGGATGCGGCGATTTCCGCGAAAAAGGGATGGAGCAAATCAGGAACGATGAGACCCACCAGGTAAGTGCGACCTGTGACCAATCCGCGTGCGGCAAGATTTGGCCGGTAATCCAACTCCTTTACGCGCGCAAGGACACGGTCACGTGTTTCCTCGCCCACATCGGGGTGGTTTCGCAGTACCTTAGAAACAGTGACTGTGGACACGCCAAGATCCCTGGCTATGTCCTTCATTCGCACGCTCATGGGCATTCGCCTAAGTATACATAAGCCTTTAACATATAGGATTGTCTCATTTCCTCTTGAAAGGAATTCGCCTGGCCGGTCAATTTCGTAACTGCTCAAGCCTAAAACGCCTATGCCGCGACCGGTTGGGGTGGGCCAGCCTCCCCTCTGGCTGCGCTTGTTCTGATGACTAACCGCAGATTGGCATTTTTGAAACCACCCGGAACCATGTGTTCGATGTGGCGGGGGTACTGCGGCGACGTGACAAGCTTACTGGCGGCCTCCGTGCCGTACAGGCCAATCCCGGCAATAATCAAAAATTGCTGTTTGTATGCCTGTCGCGGTATCGAGCAACGATCCTGTAGTCGACGGAAGATTACGAGTAGGGTTTGGAAAAATCGAGACTCCATGCAAATGCCAAAGGCGGAGTAAAAGGGGACCACCGGGGCGGAGCAAAAAAGAGCCAGCAGAGGGTTGTGACGGTGTACTTCGGGGGAGGAGGGACGCCAGACAGCTGATCGCATTCCCGTCAAAACAGCTCGCACGCTGCCTAGGGTTTCAGGCCGGCCCAATTTCGGTCAGGCGTCTGCAACTGATCCCGCTCTCCGATGCCAGATAGGGATATTCTCGTTCAGCCTGCGTCATTTTACAGTATTTAAAATCAGTTACTTATCTAAATTTTGGCGTTGCTTGCCGCGTGGACCTACCCGACATAACAAAGACGGGCAATCCGCACACACTGCGGCGCGAACGGTCGCTGATGTGCGATGAAGGAGCGGTACACTGGCATGGGCAAGCGGGGTTGAACGGAGAGGGAAGTACGCTGACATTATGAAGCAAGTTCAGCCAGCAGTCTCTCTGCTCCGCAAGGTGATTCGCTGCTTTCTGTTTTTTGGGGGCGTTCGTTCTTTCGTTGACGCCTCTCTTCGTGGTTCGCTTGTTCTCGTCGGCGGGCCCGGCGGTTGCTCGCGATAGGTTGCGGCATCTGAAAGTCTTGAGCGGAGATTCCAAACGTTGTTCATTCATACGTCAATGGGCATTCTGAAAGGCCGTGAAACTGTGAACCGAATTCTTCTTTGCTCATTCATCATGGTTCTTGCTCTCAATCTGCGCGCTCAGGAGGCGGCTCATCGGATTGTATTTGAAGTTCCGAGCACGACTCCAGCGCCGGTGCCGGTACCGACCAGGTTGGGGACCAGCCGCGCTCCCGATGGCTCAACGCTTGGTGTAAACAGCGAGTATCTGACGCGCGACGGAAAGCCCTGGATTCCGGTGATGGGCGAGTTCCATTTCTCGCGTTATCCCGAGGACTACTGGGAAGAAGAGATTCTCAAGATGAAGGCGAGCGGCGTTCAGGTCGTCGCAACCTACATCTTCTGGATTCATCATGAAGAGGTTGAGGGGCAATTCGACTGGAGCGGTCAACGGAACCTCCGCAAGTTCGCCCAGCTTTGTGCCAAACATGGCATGCTGCTCTATCCCCGCATCGGGCCGTGGGCGCATGGAGAGGCTCGCAATGGTGGCCTGCCGGACTGGGTGATGCGGAAGGGTCCGGTGCGCGGGAACGATCCTGTCTATCTAGCCGAAGTGCGGGAGTACTACGCGCAGATTGGCCTTCAGCTCCAGGGATTGTTGTGGAAGGACGGCGGTCCTGTTATCGGCATACAGATCGAAAACGAGTACACCCTCAAGGGCCCGGGGCAAGGACAGGAGCACCTGGCCGTACTGAAACAGATGGCTATCGAGAGCGGCCTTGATGTTCCTCTTTATACGGTGACGGGCTGGGACGGCGCAACGGTCTCGGAGGAATTGTTTCTGCCTGTGTACGGCGGCTATCCCGATGCTCCGTGGGGCGAGAGCGCTGAAGTTCTGCCGCCCTCCGAGGTTTACGCGTTCCGGTTCATGAGCCGGGTCGCGTCGGACATGGGAGGAAAAGACGGTCCGGTTGTTGCGAGCGGTGGACATGATTCTCCGGTGCGCAGGTCAGTGCCCTTTCTCACAGCGGAAGTGGGAGGCGGCATCGAGGATACATATCACCGCAGGCCGGTTCTCGCCGAGGATGACGTTCCTGCCATGATTCCTGTGATGCTGGGGTCGGGCGTCAATCTGCTTGGCTACTACATGTACCAGGGTGGCGAGAATCCGGATGGAAAATTGACGACGCTCGAGGAATCGCAGCGCTCGGAATACCCCAATGACCTTCCGGTGAAGTCGTACGACTTTCAAGCGCCGATTGGCGAGTTCGGAGAGATGACTCCTCACCTTCGCAAGCTGAAAATGGTCCATTATTTCCTGGACGACTTTGGCGCGGAGTTGGCCCCGGCGGCGGTTGTCGAGCCAGATCTGCGGCCGGCCGGGCCGGCAGACCTGTCGATGCCGCGAGCATCGGCCCGCTTCAACGGTGAGAGCGGATTCATCTTTGTGAACAACTACATCCGCGAGCGCGCGATGCCGGCATGGCCTGCAACACAGTTTGAATTGAAGTTCGCGGGGAAAACGCTGCTGGTTCCGGAGACGCCCTTCACCGTGCCGGCAAACGCGTATTTCTTTTGGCCGGTCAACCTTGATCTTGATGGCGTTCCGTTGAAATACGCAACAGCGCAACCGATTCTCAAGACTCAAGCTGGCGACGACACCTATCTTTTCTTTCGGGCGATTCCCGGAGTTCCGGTTGAGTTTGCCTTTCTGGAAGAGAGCCGTTCAGCGCTCGCGGGGGTGCGCGGACGACTCAGGGCTGAGGATGGGATATTGCGGGTCCGCGATGTGGAGCCCGGACGCGGCGTAGCCCTGACGATTCAAGGCAAGAGCGGAACTACGCGGATCATCGTGCTTGGCGAAAAGGATGCTGAGAATCTTTGGCGAGTCGGCCTCGACGGCAAGGATCAATTGCTTTTGACCGATGCTCAGGTCTTCAGCGATGGACGCCGTCTGATTCTTCGGCAAGTCGGGAACACGGTCTTCGACGCTGAAGTTTTTCCTGCGGTGCCGATGAAGACAGGCGATGACTCGGTCTCTCAACGGCCAGGCAAATCCAGCGGCCTCTTCGAACAGCTGGTCTTTAAGTTGAGGGAACGCAAGGTTGCGGTTGGCTGGTCGCAGACGAAAGGTTTTGGGAGAGCGCCCGCGCCGCTGCTTGGCCCCACGTTTTCGTGGAGGAAATCCAGAGTGGCCATGGTTCCGGAGCCGGGTAGCTTTGATCAGGCCGCCGACTGGCGGATCACGGTTCCGCGCGGCGCAATGAATGGGTTGAGCGACTTGTTGCTCGACATTCGTTACCAGGGAGACCAAGCACGGCTCTTATCCGGCGACCGATTGCTCACGGATAACTTCTACAACGGTTTGGCGTGGCAGATTGGGCTGAAGAGATTCTTGTCAGACGAGTCGGGCTCGGCGTTCGACCTCCAGGTGATGCCGCTTGCGAGCGGGGCGCGAATATTCTTCGAGCCAGGCATGGCGCCACGGTTCGACGAAAGAGGTCAAGCGGGCTCGATGCAGTCGATTCAAGTGCACCCGGAGTATGAGTTGGACCTCTCGCCGTCCCAATCGGCTATCTTGCGATGATCCTCTCGGGTGCGTTTGATTGCGGAGACTTTGCGCTCGAAGGTCTGTCACTCTTTGTGTCAGAAGCTCAGGATGCACGCCCATCGACCTGCTGACCTCAATCAGGACGACGTAGTGGACAGAGCGCCCAGGATTCTGTGAGTGTTCTGGTCAGATCGGGCCGGTTTGCCGGGGCAACTTTTGTTGATCCCCAGTAACCATCCAAGTGGTACTGATTTTCCAAGCCCTTCAAATCGCACGTTTGTCTCACCTCCGCGGGCAAGAAATTCGGGTGGCACTTAACTTTGGGCAAAGACCTCAATTTCGGCTATCCCAACGGAGCGGCCCGAGGTAGAGACAATTCGCAAATAACGTCCAGATGTGCCGATGGCGTACGGAGTTGGATATCCCGGTGGTTCTGGGATTGAGATAGATTTGACACCCGGCTCCTTCTGAAGAACCGCAGGATCATCAGACGTCATGGGCAGGTCCGAGACGAAGATGAAGCCCTGCTCCAGAATGACATTGTGGGCGGGGGAGCGATTCCAAATGTGCATTCCAGCCAGTGAGTGGCTCTTACCCAGGTCGATTTCCAGCCAGACGGATGTGCCATTCAGATCGATGGAAGTATCGGGGTTGCCATCCACAAGGAGTGATCCTGATGTGTTCTGATTCGGAGAAAGGCGCACTGGCTTGCCCTGGGCGATATTCACACCGCTGAAGTAATGCAGTGAAGAGGGAATCGGCCAGTCTTTCCAGGAGTCTGGAATAGTCTCAAGTGAGGCCGGAGGGGTCCAAATCTTGCCGACTTCGGCCATGCGCGCAACTATATTGTCGTCCATCAGCCCGTCGCGGTTCGGGGCGCAATTCAATTGGAAAACTACATTACGCTTGTTATCGGGAATCAGGTTTTGATTCACGATCCAGTCAACGCTGCGAAGCGGGTCGGAAGGATAAGTTGTGCGCCAAAACCAGGTAGGCTGCATGGTGTTCCCGCCGACGGCAGGCCAATCGGATCCGGTAGGGAATTCCATATGCGCAGAGAGTTCAAGCTGCGGGACATCACTGACATAGCGGATGCGCGAATGATTGAGAACGAGACAGTTGGGTTGAACAGACTTGATGTGGTTATAGATGTCGGAGTAGTGAATTTGCGAGAAGGTGGGGCTTTCATGCCAGACGTTCCCCCAACCGTCGAACACAATGTAAAGAATCTCTCCATAGTTGGTGAGCAATTCTGTGAGTTGGTTCTTAATCAATTGAATCTTTTCCGGCGAGACTCCTCCAGATTTCGCATCGCCAGCGATCCTCTCGGTACGATCCCGTATTGAGTAATAGAAGCCGACCTTCATGCCGCGTTTACGAAATGCGCTCACAAATTCGCCAACCACGTCCCGCTTAAACCCATGGGCGATCGTATAAGTAGAATATTTGCTGGGCCACATGCAGAACCCATCGTGGTGCTTGGTTGTCAGGACAGCGAACTTCATCCGTGCACTCTTGGCGACATCTGCCCATTGACCGCAGTCGAGCTTTGTGGGATTTACCAGGGCAGGACTCAAGTCGTCGGCAGTGCCTGGAATTCCATCCTTCCCTTGCCTGGGCGGCGCGTGATCCGGCATGAGCTGATCGGGCAGATCGAGATAGGTGGTCGGACTAAAATGTATGAACATACCAAAACGCAAATTGACGAGCGCCAGCTGCAGTTCGTTCAAGCGCCTTATTGACTCGGATGCAGGATCGCGGGAGCCCTCCCGCGCTGTGAGAGACTTAGCCTGAATGTTGGGTTGTGCGTCTGCAAGTCTCCAGGCCTGGGTAAAAGCTGCCATGGATAGAAGAGCGGATCTTCTTGTGATTTTCTTCATGGAGTTGGTCCTCTCAAATGCGAACTGCTTGGAGATTTCTGGAGATCCAGAGATTGTCGACTATGCTCAGCAATATGGTGTTGTGACTATCTTGCCATAGCGCTTCTCGCCGAGAGGATGTTCATCCCAGAAGACCTCGAAGCCCGATGCTGCCTGGCCTACGTTCTGCGGCTTCATTCCGAAGACTCCGCCGATTACCGCTTGCGCGCCGGTCCGGGCCGAAATCTGCAGAGGCCAATGAATTTGGAGGGACTGCGGCAGGTACGTGGGCCTGCGACGCCAACGTCGTGCTCGTTATTCCAGGCCCTGCCAATCGCACGAAACTTCTGCCGATCTTGCTCACCATGGGTTCCGATGCCAAGGTAACCATACCAGAATGACACTCAAGCAAAAAAGGGGACCGGCGAGTTATCTATTCAGTCTTTTCTTTACGGCTCATGCTGCCAATGGAAAACATGAACCATTGTTGAAAATACCGGGGACCGATCGGGACTCAATTCAAAACGCGAAACATATCTGAGGAATTGCCTGGCCTGTCAACCGCAAACTTAATGTACCTTTGAGCCTGGGAATTCTCAGGCGTTCCGGAGTCTCGTTATGGCGAAAAGCATCCTTGAGGGCCCCTTAAACCCACCGCCCGGCCGGCCCAGTTGGGGAGGACGCTCAGATCTTCGCTTGAGATATCTTGGGTGGGGCGTACGGGACTTTCAGCAGGATCCCGTGGTACTGCACTGCGACCGAGCAACGAACTATTACATAGTGGTGCGTGGCGAGATCATCGTAACTACCACGGAGGCTGTGCGAACTGTACGCGGACCGACCGCACTGCTTATTGATCCTGCCTGCGCATTTGGCCTTACACAATCCAGCCGAGAAAAGGTCGACGTTCTGGTGTGGGTTTGGAAAGGAAGGCCAATTTCGCATGAATTGCGGCCGGTTTCAGGCGCATTCCTCCTCCTGGACTTACAGCGTCGCTCACTGGATTCACTTGCGGAACTGCATTTGCGCTGCCGCAACGAAGTCGCACGTGCCGACAGCTATCTTGTGGAGAGTCTTGCGGCACTGCGCAAGCTGGTTGAGGTGGAAATTCTCAGAGCAAGTCGCGTCGCCCCTCCGATAGATGACTCTCGCTGGGACCTCGCCAATTCCTGGATGATGAAGAATCTTTCCATTCACGCTCCGGTTCCTGCTCTTTGCGATTATCTGCGCATGTCCCCGAGCACCCTGCATCGCTTCTTCCGTAAACATGCTGATATGGCCCCGGGGGCATATTTTCGCGATCTCAAGATGAATGAGGCGCAGCGCCTCATCAGGGACCTGGGGTGGCAAGTAAAAGCGACTGCATACCATCTAGGCTATCGGCATCCAAACGAACTCAGTCGCACTCTTGCAGGACGCACATCCGGGAAGTGATCCCGCCCCTAACGCTCCGCGTGGAAGCCCTCTTGGCGTCTCGGCGAGAACTAACACTTTATGTCAAGAGGGAAAACAAAGATAGCACATTTCGATTGACGGCTCTCTTGCGAGGAAACTAGTGTTTGTAGTTGATATGAAGCCACCAAAGCGAGCCCACAGGAGTTGAACCGGAGTGGCAATCCAGTTTGCGCAAGACAGGCATCTACACATGGCGCAAAGATCGAAACGAAATCAAGGAGTTGAATCCGGAAATGAATCGGCGCAAGTTTCTCGTGAATGCCCTGACCTTCTCAGCGACGCCAGCCGCTCTGCATGCCTTCGAAACGCCTTTGACCGGCATCTCCAATGCCAATCCCTTCGTGGGGCTCGGCCCTGAGCGGGCCATGGCCCTGGAGGAGAGCAATCTTGCCAGGACGACCACCGAGATCAGCGCTCTCCTTGCCAGTGGTCCTTTTCAGCCTAATTGGGACTCATTGCACAATCATCAGGACGCCGACTGGTTCCGCGATGCCAAGTTTGGCATCTACTCCCACTGGGGCCCGGTGACTGTGGGCAGCTCATTCTCGCCTGGCGACGCCGAGTGGTACGGCAACCAGATGTATAAGACGGATCATCCCGCATTCGAGTACCACAAGAAGACCTTCGGCGATCAGCAACGCGTCGGCTACAAAGACATCATTCCTAAGTTTACGGGGGAGCATTTCGACGCCCATCGCTGGGCCAATGTTGTCGCCCGTTCCGGCGCCAAGTTTGCCGGACCGGTCGCCATGCACCACGACAATTTCGCGCTCTGGAACTCCTCGCTCACGCGCTGGAATGCCGTGGCCATGGGCCCCCACCGCGACATTGTGGGCGAACTTGCCCAGGCCTATCGTGCCCATGGCCTCAAGTTCATCACTTCGTTCCATCACGGTTTCGCATGGCGCTACTATGAACCTTCTTTTGCCTACGATGGCGCCAATCCTGCGAACGCGGACCTTTACACCGAGGCGCATGCGCCCAAGGCTCCTCCAAGCAAGCATTTTCAAGACCGCTGGCTGGCCGAGGTTTATGAAGTGCTGACGCGCTACCAGCCCGATCTGATCTACTTTGACTTCGAGTTTTTTGCCGTGATCACGCCAGAGTATCAGCAGCGGCTCTTCGCGACCGCCTATGACTGGGCAGAGAAGAACCACCGCACCATTTCTGTCACGCAGAAGGACCGGGGCATCCATCAGCACACAGGTATTCTCGACTTTGAACGCGGCCGTGAAGACACGATCACTCCCTACCCATGGCTTGACGACACAGCCATCGGCCCCTGGTTCTACGTGGCCGCGGAAAAGCTCAAGACGCCCGAGTACATCGTCGGCATTCTTTCAGACATTGTGGCCAAGAATGGCTGCATGCTTCTCGACATTGCGCCCAAGATCGATGGCACGTTTCCTGAGGAGAGTGAGAAGATCCTGCTCGAGCTTGGCGATTGGTGAGGCAAGGATTCAAGGCCGCTGTAACTCGTCCACCTTGGCCGCAAACACAAAATCGCTTTCCGTCAGCCCGTCAATCTTATGCGTCCACAACGTCAATTTCACTTTGCCCACGCCAGATAAATATCGGGATGATGACGCTGCGATTCCGCCAACTCGCCGACCTGGTTCGTGAACGCCACACCGCGCGAAAGTCGGGAAATTTGAACTCGCGTTCGAGATGATGCTCGTTCACCACATGCCATTCCGGCGCCAGTTGGCTTGCCAGGCCTGCCAACACTCCGCCTTTCAACGGCGGCACGCCCCCTTTGCACGGGACACATTCCTTTTGCGACAAGTCACTCATAATGTTCCTTTCAATGTTTCGGTTTGACAGAACCCGCCAGCTTCTCCCGCAACCGCCGCGTCAATTCGGCGGCCGCTATCTGGCCGGGAGCGGTCAGTTTATCAAGATACCCGTAAGTCAGGCACGAGCCAAGCAACGGAAAGGACACCCGCGTGTGCGTCCAGGCCGTTCCCATGCCGATAACACACAACGGCCGTTTCCATTTCATGCCCAGCAACGAACGCAGAGTTTCCTCGTCGTCCGCGCAGTTCAAACGGGTCGAGATCTTGACGACCGACGCGATATCCTCAGCCTCGCGGATGATGGAAACCAGTTCCTCCACTGGCGGCGTCTTGTGAAAATTGTGATGGGAAATTACGCAGACCTTGTGCCTGAGCTTGGCGAACATGGCCAGCGGATGTGCGATCTTGCTGCTCCACTCCACATCCACCCCCGACAATTCCTCGATCGCCTCATGCAAAATGTCGAATCGTTCGGCTTCCGGCCCCTCCCACGAACCCCCTTCGCTCTTGAGGCGCACCGTCAAAAGCACCGGCCAGCCCCGGTTCTGGATCTCCTTGCAGCTTTCCATCCAAAACTCCGGGCGCCCCGTCTTGTCGAGCCGAACTTCCACCACGTCGCAGCACACCTTCCGCCCCGCCGGCGGAAATCGCTCCTCCAGCGACGAAAGCGTGCCCACAACCAGCGGCACCGGCCCCACGGCCAACTCCTGGCGGCCAAAATAAAAAGCAATCTTTGCCGGTCCTCTCATGCGCGTGCAATGGACTGTCTCGAATGGTTCAATCAGATTCTGCCCTCGTTTGTAAACGCCGATTCCAATCTTCCCGCAACCATGAAGCCAGCATATTTTGGCGCCAATGGATGCGCAAGGGGATTAAGGCCCGATAGGTAGCGCGTCAGTGATGGCTGGGTGCGGAAAGGTAGGGTCGCCTCGCCGAGGCGACCGTCCCACTCGCGGACGCCTCGGCGAGCCTAATAACCAATGACAAATTGTCAATGACCAATTCTCAATTGAGCCATCCGAATTCACAAATTGCAAAGTCGCCGAATGATTAGCAAAAAGAGCGAAATCCCACACCCCCATCCGGGCATTGACCAGCCCGCAGAAAGGCGGTACACCACCCCCATGAAAAAGACAATCGTCAAACCCGCCCGCGCCGCCGCGGCCATCGGCCCTTACAGCCAAGCCGTCCGGGCCGGGGAATTCCTCTTCTGCTCGGGCCAGATTCCCGTCCTTCCCGACTCCGGCCGAATCGCCGGCGCCGACACGCGGACGCAGACCGAACGTGTCCTCGAAAACATCAAAATCATCCTCCACGACCAGAACCTGGATTTCAACCATGTTGTCAAAACAACTGTGTTCCTGACCGACCTGGCGGATTTCGCGGCCATGAATGAAGTCTATGCCCGTTATTTCACGGCCGATTTTCCGGCGCGCTCCACCGTCCAAGTCGCCGCCCTGCCGCGTGGCGCGAGGGTCGAGATCGAAGTGGTCGCCCATTGCGGGTGACCCCGGCCAATGAACGCAACCGCTTATTTCTGGATTGGCCTTGCGGCGGGTGGCCTGCTGTTCGGGTTAGCAGGTTTCCTTTTTGGCCGGCGATCCGCTGCTCCGGCAGACAACCGCCTTGAGGACGAATTGCGCCAGCAGACCCAGCAAAAAGAAAGGGAACTCGCCGAAGCCCGCCAACAACTCAACACGGCGACAAACGCGGTCGCCGCCACCGAGGCCAAACGCGAGGCCGCCGAGCGGTTGCTGACAGAAACTCGCCAAACGCACGCGGAAAATCTTCGCTCGGCCAAAGAGGCGCAGGACAAAGCCCTGCTGGATTTGCGCGAAGCCTTCCGCGCCCTCAGCGCCGACGCCCTCAAGCAGACCGCCCCGCAATTCCTGCAACTGGCCAATGAGACGCTGGCTAAGTTCCAGGAAACCGCCAAAGGCGACCTCGCCCAGCGCCAGCAGGCCATCGCCACCCTCGTCCAGCCCTTGAAGGAGCAGTTGGAAACCTACCAGAAACGGCTCCAGCAAAACGAAACCTCCCAGGCCTCCGCCCTCGGCGAAGTCAAAAAACAAATCGAGGGCCTTGCCCAAAACAGCCGCGCCCTTTCCAGCGAAACCCTCCAATTGCGCATGGTCCTCAGTTCCAACCAGGCCCGCGGCCGATGGGGCGAGGAAACCCTCCGCCGCGTCGTCGAGGCCGCCGGCATGAGCGCCCATTGCGATTTCAACGAGCAAACCCAGTCCGGCGACTCCAAACCCGACCTCACCGTCCATCTGCCCGGCGACAGAATCATTATCGTTGACTCTAAAGTCCCCGATCTGGATTTCCTTAAAGCCATTGACGCCGCCGACCCCGCCGCGCGCGGCGAAGCCCTCGCCGTCCACGCCCTCAAGCTCAAGAACACCATCCGCGGATTGGCCGAGCGCGACTACCCGCGCCAATTTCCCAACGCCCTGGACTACGTCGTCCTCTTCCTCCCCGCCGAATCCCTCTTCAGCGCCGCCCTCGAAGGCGACCGCGACCTGATTGTCTGGGCCGCCCAGCGCAAAATCATGCTGGCGACGCCCGCATCCCTCATCGGCCTGTTGCGGGCCGTGAGCGTAAGCTGGCAGCAGCACGCCCAAAGCGAAAATGCCCGCGAAATTGCCGAAGCCGCCCAGGAACTCTTTGTCCGCGTTGTCAAACTAATGGAACACTTCGACCGCATCCGCGGCGGCCTTGAAAAAGCCAATACCGCCTACAACGACGCCGTCGGAAGCTACGAGCGCATGGTCCGCCCCAGCGGCGACCGGCTTTGAAATCAGCGGCAACGCCCAGCGGCGACCACCTCCTGAAAGCCAGCGGCAACGCCGTCGAGGGCGGCGATATCGGCGGTGTCGACGGGGTGGGTGAGGTTGCCGATAGCGTAGATGCCGGGAGCGCTGGTCGCCTGGGATGTATCGACGAGGGGGCCGAGCGTGTTTGTGTCGATCGCGAGTCCCGCGGTGCGAGCGAGTTCGTTGTCTGGAATCCAGTCGCCGGTGACGACGACGGCGTCGCATTCGATGATCCGGCGTATGCGGGTATCGAGGTTTTCTATTTCGATCGCGTGGACGCGTGGGGTGCCGATGATTCGCGTGACGCGTGTGCGGGTCTCGAGCGGCAAACGGAAGGTGATGCGTCCGAGGGTGGAGAGCGCGGTGTAGGCCTCAGGGGTGGCGTGTTGATGGTCATGAGGATCGGTTGGCAGCCGGCTTCTCGGAGTGTCATCGCGGCTGACCAGCTGACGAGTTCGGCGCCGACGATCACCGCACGGGTTCCGGGGCGCTGGTGGTGGAGGTGGACCAGGTTCTGTAGGTGGCCGGTGGTGTAGATGCCAGCCGAGCGGTCGCCGGGAATAAGCCGGGCATGCGTGGGCGCTCGCGCGCGCCGGTTGCAAGGACGATGATCGGGCGGTGATGCGTTCGCGGCCGTGCGGGCTTGTGATCTCGACGATGTGTGTATCCGCCCAGCCGGTGACGGTCGCGCCGGTGCGGATCCGCGCCCCGGCGCGCAGCGCGGTGTCGGTTAATCGCCGCGCGTAGGCGGGGCCGGAGATGAAGGTGTGCAGGTCACGGATGCCGTAACCGCTGTGGTCGCTGTGACGAGGGATGCCGCCGGCGGTGTTCTCGCGCTCGAGCACAAACCTCGCCACCCAGCTGCGGCGCCAACGCTGCAGCTGCGGTCAACCCGGCCGGGCCGGCGCCGATGATGAGCACATCCGCCGTGATTGTGTTTCGCCGGCTCACCGTGCAATCTCCGGGGAGAGGTCGCTGGTCGCGATCACCCGCTGGTTCTCGAACAGGGCTTGTACGTTGGCGGCGCAATAGAACCCTTGGCAGCGACCGTTCATGGCCCTCGTGCGGCGCCGCAGCCCGCCCAGATCGCTCGGTGGAATAGGTGAATTGAACGTGTCGCGGATCTCGCCGGCGGTGACGCGCTCGCAGAAGCAGACGACCTGTCCGTACGCGGGATCGCACGCGATCCGGTCCGCGTCCTGGTAGGGGCGCAGGAACGCTTCGCCGATGTTCGGCATCTGTGGCGGGTCGGGCAGATCGTCACGAGCACGAAGATCGAGGCCGGCGTCCGCGAGCTGTTCGCAGACGTGCTCCGCGACGGCCATCGAGGAGGTGAGGCCGGTTGATCGGATCCCGCCGACAAGGGTGTAGCGCTGGGCTGCGTCGGTTTCGATCAGGTAATCGTCGCGGTCGATCGACGCGCGCAGGCCGGCGTAGGTGGCGGTGACTTCCTCACGCATCAGCTTGGGCATCAGACGTCGTCCCCGTTCGATCAGGAACTCAAAGCCGGTCTCTGTGGTGGCGGTGTCCGTCTTGTCAGCGAGGTTCTCGGCTGTCGGGCCGAGCATGACGTTGCCGTAGATCGTCGGGCTGATCAGGACGCCTTTGCCGAGCTTGCTAGGGACCGGCAGCACGATCCGATGGGCGAGCGGGCGGGCGAGTTTGTCGAACACGAGCAACTCCCCTCGACGCGGCGTCACCGTGAACCTCCGATATCCGAACAGCAAGTCGATCGTGTCCGCATAGAGCCCGGCCGCGTTGATCACGTAGCGCGCCCGGATGCTGCCGGTAGGCCCCCTCAGCACGGTGTGCTCGGTGCCGATCTCGGCGTGTTCGATGCGCTGACCGAGCCGGATCTCCGCGCCTCGCAGGTCGGCTTCCGTCGCGAGCGCCAGCGTGGTCGTCCAGGTGCAGATGATTGATTCGTCGGGCACCGTGAGCCCTCCGACGACGCCCGGCCCCAGATCCGGGACCTCGCGGTAGACCTGATCGGTGCCGACGATCTCACAGCGGTCGTATCCGTTCTCGGCAGCTTTCCGCTGAAGGCCCGGTAACGCGTCGAGTTCGTGGCTGTTCCACGCGACCAGTAGCGCGCCTGTCGGTTCGACCGGGATCGCAGTCTGCTTCGCGTGCGCGCTGAGCAGCTCGTAGCCGCGTTTGACGAGCCGGCTCTCCAGTGTCCCTGGCTTGGCGTCAAAGCCGGTGTGGAGGATCGCCGTGTTGGCTTTGCTTGTGCCGTCGCCGACGTCGTCGCGGGCGTCGAGCAGTACGACGTTGAGCGCGTGACCGCTCAGTTCGCGCGCGATCGCGGAACCGACAACGCCGGCGCCGATGACCGCCACATCGAACACGGGATCAGGGTCGGTGACAGCCGGTCCGCCGCCGCCGCCGCCGCGGCCGACGGTCATCACGGTTCCCCGGTTGGCAATGTGTCGGCGCGACCGCCGCCAGCGGTCACGGAACTCGGCGGCGCGATCTGGCGACCATTGAGGCTCGTAGATCGTTCGCGGGTTCCAGTCGAGAACCGCCTGGTCGAGCGCCAGGTAGGGGTCGGTGGCCAGCCGTGCGAGGGCGGCTGCGCCGAGCGCGGTCGCCTCGGCGGACGGGTAGAGCCCGACAGGAAGTTGGGTGAGGTCCGCGACCGCTTGCATCAGGACGCGCGATTGGGTCAGGCCGCCGTCGACCCTGAGGGTGCTCAGCGGTTGTGCGGTATCGCGCTCCATGACGTCGGTGAGCTCGGCGACCTGGGCGGCGACACCCTGCAGCACCGCGGTAACCAGATGCTCCGCGCGGGTCGCCAACGTCATCCCCGCGAACGTTGCAGTCGCATCGGGCCGCCACCATGGTGCCGCGAGCCCCGCCAGCGCCGGGACGCACACGACCCCGCCAGCACTCATCACGTCCGAGCGCGTCAAGGTCGCTCGGGTGGGTGATCAACCCGAGGTCCGTCAGCCAGCGCACCGCGGACGCCGCTGTGTAGATCTGTCCATCGATGCAGTACGCGGTGCTCTCACGGATCCGCCACGCGACCAAGCTCGTCAATCCGGACACCGAGCGCACTGCCCGCGCGCCCGTGTCGCAAGCAGGAACGCGCCCGTTCCGAACGTGCACTTCGCCTGTCCGGGATCCCGGCATCCTGAGCCCGGAGCGCGGCCTGCTGATCGACGACCAGTCCGCCGACGTCGATGGCAGGCCCGAACGCGCTGGTCGTTCCGATCCGCTCGTCGCAGCCGACGATCCTCGGCAGCGGTTCGTCGCCCAACCCGAACAACTCGAGCAGTACCTGTCCCGACAGCGTCGAGATCCATTACCAGCGACCGACTGGCAGTCGACACATCGGTCGCGAACTCACCGGCGAGATGATGCACCAGCCACGCATCCGTCGTGCTGACGACCCCAGCGGTGGTGACGTTCCGCCTCAACCACGCCATCTTCGGAGCCGAGAAGTACGGATCAAGCACCAGTCCAGTCCGCGAAGCGAGCACGCCTCGGTGCTCCTCGAGTTCCTGGCAGATCCCGTTCGCACGCCGATCCTGCCAGACAATCGCCGGCAAGAGCGGCCGGCCGTCGTCGGGATCCCAGGCGAGCACCGTCTCGCCCTGGTTGGCGAGTGCAAGCACCCCGACCGGTCTGCCCGCCTGTTCGAGCGCCTCACGCCCTGCCGTCAGAACCGAATCGAGAAGCGCTTGCGGGTCCTGTTCAACGCCGCCGTCGGCCAGGTAGCTCGGGTGCAGCGCGACCTTCGCGGTTGCAAGCACACCGTCGGAGGGATCGACCACGACCGCGGTGGTGCCGGACGTGCCCTGATCGATTGCGAGTACCGCTTGAGCGCTCATCCATTCCCCTCCCATCCCGCTCCCGCTCCTGTGGGAGCGCGACCTCCGGGACGCCGACAAGGAACGCCAAGATGACGATCGGAGGGGGCACGATCGCGTCAACCGCGTGACGAAGCCGCCCGAGGACTCAGTTTGCGGCCCATCGCGGATCCCTGCGACCCACCGCTCGATCGAACTGTCGAGATGCGCTCGCTCTCGTCCATCCTGATCTGTCTCCCCCGGGTCTGTCAGATCGTTTGTGTAAATGGCCGTGGCCGTTTGTTGTTTGAAGTCTTGTTTCACCGATTGATCTCTAGTCGGGGCCCGTAGCGAATTGTGAGGGCATTAAGGATCTGTTTCCACCCGGCGGTCTTTCCGACCAGGTCGGGGCGGTTCGGGCGTCGTGTGACTGCGTTCGTCCCGGCGGCTCCCCCAGCTCGCGATCATCGCCGGATCCGGTTTCCATTCCTCGCTGAACCCTGCGAACCGCCCCTCGACGGCTTGGACAGTCGCCGCGGTGTAGATCGCTTTCAGCTGCCGGGTGGTCTGCCCCAAATGCTTCGTTGACGCGTAACGCAGACCGTTGCGCACGAGATGAACAACACATGCTTGGACGGTCGCTTGGGGCCAGGTCACCCGGAGCGCGTCCGGCAGCCCCTTCAGACCGTCGCAGCAGACCACCAGCGCGTCCTGCACCCCGCGGTTGCGCAGCTCGGTCAACATGCTCATCCACTGCTTGGCGCGCCCTTCGCGCCGGGAGCGTCGCGTTCACCGTCGAGGTTCACGCCGATCGCGACAAACACCGGCAGGTTGGAAACCTGGCTTTCACGCACCTTGACGACGATCCCTTGGATCACCAACACCGGATACACCCCGTCCGATGGTCTGGACTGCCAGGCGAGCATGTCCGGGAGCACCTGCGCGGAGCGCAACCAGGACCCTCTCGACCCACAGCCCGCGGCCTTTGACGCTGAGCCCGGCGTTACTGCGACCTTCGGGTTATGAGGCGCCTCAAGAGGTTTACGTAGGTTCGGTTTTGCAGGGATTTCCTGATTTTAGGTGAGGCTGAATCAGGCTGGATTTGCTGGTCTTGTTACATGGTTTGTTACACGCTTTGAGCCTCGCGACCGGCCGAATGGGGCTCGGCGAGCTAGCCAACACCTCCCGCCGTGAGCCCTCGGCGACGAAGCGATGCTGGTTGGATGCGCGCAGCTCAAGCTGAGCTCCACCGGATACTGACGTCACGGGCTCTACTCTGCGGCGATGGATGTGCGCCCGGTCCCGGACGAGCGTGATATTCGCGTGATCGTCGGTGACACGCATGGCGACCACGTCGGCCTGCTGCTCGCGCTGCGTCAGGTCGGCGCGATCGACGAGAACAATGCTCGCACGCCGGGCTATTGGCTCTGCCACATCGGCGACGTGATCCACGCCGGTCACGGCGTACAGGACCACGACGTCAGCTGTCTGAAGCTCGCGCTCGAGCTGTTCGACTGCTTGCTCTATGGCAACCACGAGACACCGTTCGCCGTGGGCCTCGGAGGGTTCGCTGGCCAGAACCTAAGGCTCGATTGCCAGGCGCTGCTTGACGCTTCCGTGCAGGCGCGCCGATGGCAGAGCGCGACTGTCGTTGACGGCTACCTGCTCACGCACGCGGGACTGCACCCACAACTGCTTGCACACAGCCGAGCGTTGGATCCGCTGCGCCAGACCGACCGACTTCACGACCCGATCGCGCTCGCCACGGCAATCAACGACGCCTTTGCGCAGCGCATCGAAACCGGAGAGCCCGAGCCCGTGTTCGACTGGGTCGGCCCGGTCCGCTCAAGTCGGGCGCGCGAGCCGTGCGGTGGGATCTTCTGGTGCGATTGGACCGAGCTGATGCAAGCCGAGCGGAGGGCCAGACCACAGTCGCCTCTTAAGCAGATCGTTGGCCACACGCCACGACGGAATGTGCAACAGACACTCGATGGCAAGTACTGGTGCGTGGACGTCGGTGCTGCACTCTCAGGCTATGTCGGCGCGCTCGTGAAGGGACCAACCGAGCACAACTGGAAGCCGATGCGGGTCGGCCACAGCAGACGTGGGAACGATGGTCGGGAAACGCTAGCCCTTCGCGCGTGCGAGCGCACTCGGTCGCTGGTTCTTGCGGCGTCCGTGTTCGCGAGGCCACGCGACCGCCGACGTCTTACCGACGGTCGACGAAAGTTCCCCGCCGTCAGGCCTCACCTCCGCACGCGATCGGCCGGCTCGTTGGGCCTGA
>CAVXVM010000152.1:0-154583 GCA_963765025.1 uncultured Acidobacteriaceae bacterium
TTGTGTTATGTACGTGCTTGACTGGTCAGGTCTTGCTCATGGTCAGAAACGTCTGCGGATGCTGCGCGTCGCCCAGGTCGATGCTGTCCCACCAGCCTTTTTCATACGAACGGTACATAGCAAAATGCGCCTCCGGCTTTAGGCCCGTCTCGCGCAGCACCGCACTGAGCGGCGTGCCGATCCACTCGGCCACATACGACCAGCCTTCCTCGCACACGACTTCCGTAATCTGGCTGCGCACGCCCATGCTGCGCAGGTCGGCAAGCGAAAATACCGTGGGCCGCTCCACAAGTCCATCCACCGTCAGTTGCCAATCTCGAAATCCGCCCGCCTGGAGCTTCTTGAAGCCGTCGTCGGGCGGCGTGAGGGCGTTGGGGAAGGGGTTGGGGGAAATTTGGCTGCGAGTGAACTCTCGGGCCATGGAGTGGCGTGTGAGGAGGCGCTGCGCTGCGTAGGTGAGGGTCTCACCGGGGCCAAATATGCCGCCGCTGTCGGGCGGGATCAAACCGTAGCTTCTGGCGAGACGGTCGGCTACGGCCAATCCCGTTACGCCTGCGGCAGCTGCCAGTCCTGTCGTGATCAGTTTGCGTCGCGAAATCGTCATGCACTTTCCTCCTCTTCGGCGCTGCCAATCGTTATGGCGCGCATGCGCCTCCAGAATCCTCCGATGGCCACCATTGTTACGTGCACTACGAAGAACATGACAAGCAAAATGGTGAAGAAAAAGTGCAGCGTGCGCGCCGATTGCCGTCCGCCGAGCACGTCAACAAACCACGGCATCGACGCGTTGAACGAGGGCGACAGCGCCAGTCCTGTCCAGATCATCATTGGGAACAGAATGAAGATGACGGCGAGGTAGGCCAAGCGCTGCAATGGGTTATAGCTGCTGCCGTCATCCGGCGGCGCGCGGCGCAGATACTTTTGCACCACAGCCCAATATGCCTGCAAGCCGCGCTGGCCTGAAACGGGAAAAAGATTCCGCTTGAAATGGCCGCTCGTGACTCCATAGATGCCGTAGACCAATGCCGTAATCACCAGTATCCATGCGGCTTCAAAGTGCAGGGCCCTGCTCCATCCGTTCTGGTCCGGCAAGACGTAGTTGTAGCCGGACGGCACCGTGTCTCGCGAGGAAGGAATGGGGATTCGGAACAGGGGCGTGGTGCCCGAGTTGCCGGTCTCGCCCCAGTAGAAGCGCGGATGGGAAATGATGAGTTCGATTCCCGTGACCAGCAGCGCTGCAAAGGCGAGGAAGGTCAGCCAGTGCGTCACGCGCACCAGGGCAGAGTGCCGGGTCGTCACTGTTGCCGAGCGTATTGTGGGTCGCGGGGAAGCGGCTGACACGAGGGGAGTGTAGCACAGAGACTAGTGGTCAGTGATCAGTTGTCAGTTATGAGCTGCTAGCTTCTAGCTGCTAGCTCCTCGGTTCTTTGCTCGCGTGGCTTCGATCGCGGGTCCGAAAATATAGCCTGTCGCAAGTGGCGGATTTTGCATGCACAAAGTTTTCCAGCGGCTGTGGTGGGTTGATTTGAGCGCGAAATCGCTTGTGAGAGGCTACGGTTGGGCAGGTGCGTGTGCGGGGTGTTGATTTTGTAAGGTCCGGGAGGTTGATTTTCGATGGGAAAGACGCGTACTTGACGACAGATGATGTGCTTAAGGTGCAATTTTGGTCGTTTTTGGTTGCATTTTGCAGGTAATTAGCGAGTTTTGGCGCAGGGTTTAGACAGAGATCAGAGATTAGAAAGACCGGGGGACTGAGGGACTTAGGGACTAAGGGACTAAGGGACTTAGGGACTTGGGACTTGGGGACTAAGGGACTGAGGGACTTAGGGACTGAGGGACTGAGGGACTTGGGACTAAGGGACTGAGGGACTTAGGGACTGAGGGACTTAGGGACTTGGGACTGAGGGACTTAGGGACTTGGGGACTTGGGGACTAAGGGACTTGGGACTTAGGGACTTGGGACTAAGGGACTGAGGGACTTAGGGACTTGGGACTTGGGACTTTGGACTTTGCTGTTGGATAGTGCGAGGAGATTTGGAGCTATGAAGGTATCGGTGGATAAGTTGTCTCGGCGGAATCTGGATGTGGAGATGAAGCCGTTCCGGTTGGCGGGTTTGGATAAGCATTCGACGAAAGCGTTGCTGCGGGCGGTGCGGAAGGCGCTGCGGATGCGTACGCCGGAGATCTCGGCGAGGATGGGGATGTCGCGGTCGGCGGTGTTCGATATGGAGAGCCGGGAGGCGAATGGGACGATTACACTGCGGGCGATCGCGCGGTTGGCGGACGCGATGGACTGCAAGATGGTGTACGGGGTGGTGCCGAAGGGCGGGCGGACGCTGGAGGAGTTGTATGAGGAGCGGCTTTGGGCGTTGGTTTTGGGGACGGAAATTCGAAGGGCAGGGACTGAGGGACTAGGGACGTAGGGACTGGGGGTGCGGCTGCTGGGTGCTTGCTTTCGGGGTCGGGTTTGCGGGGGTTGAAACTCCCGCCTTTCACCCCACAGACTTGGACCTGTCCCTTCACCCCAGCGAACAGAAATCGTTCGCCGGGGACCCCGAGTCTGCGGGGACGCCGGACCTCCCTCCGCTTCGTCGGACGAGGACATCGGGCGCATGGGGAGAAAGAGGCGGGCCCAATTACTGGACCCTGGGGCGTTTAGCAGGACTTATGGTGCTGCGAATAGCCAGAAGGGCTCAATGAGTGCATTGGCCTGTCTGCAACAGTTGAGTCTGAGAGCAAAAATAAGCGTCTATCAAGGCAGGGATAGTAGACCCGAAAGCTTTCGCTTCGTCACCAGCGTCATTGGGTGTAGAGATGTTAGCCCATCCCGATATGTCCGCACAAAGGTGCTCCAATGAATCGTCGCTCGTTTCTTCTTTCGATAGCGGCTGCAGGAAGTGCGTTGAAGTAGCTAATGCACGCCGCTCAGCGCCTCGCAAGGCAGCGGAGGCTCTTTGAGGTCCTGTCCCATGCCGAAAGACGTGCCGGAGACAAGGGCGATAGAAGGTTTGGCTGTCGCGCAGCCCACGGTGGTGTTGTACATCACCATCTCGTGGCACTTCGCGGCGCGGGTGGGGTCGTCGATCACCTCGGAGGCGCTGATGGCGCAAGGCAGAGTACGTACTGCGATGCGTGGACTTATTTCATTGATGGTTTGCACCAGCGCAGAGTTATTAAAGATGAGGTGATGCTCGTTGTCTCCAGCGGCGAGTTCTAAAGCGGACTGGACAACTGGAGAAGCATCCCCTCTAAGCGCTGCTTTGGCTGAGGTTACCGCAGCGTTCGATGCATCGGCGAACGAGATTGCCGCGCCGGCGACAGGGTCGTCGTTATTGACGTAAATCCTTACCGAGTTCACTTTGCCGTCGCGGACTAACTGGTCCCACATCTGTAGTGTTTCGCGCGTGACCTGCGGTCCATAGAGTATGACGTCCTTCGCCTTTGCATCGCCATTCTCGAGGGCAAACAGGCAGAGCATCGCCCCGTTACTGTGGCAGCCTAACTCATCAAACTGTTTGCCTCTCAGCTTGTTGTAGAACGACTGCGCCTCTGCGGAGGAGCGTCCATTGGTCAGGTCGTCCATCACGACACGCAGGGTCAGATCCTTCAAAAGGTCGAGCGATAGCGCCATGCCAAGAACGAAGTCGTACTTACGGCAGTCGGCTGCTGCGGAGTAATCGTTGTGCGCAACGAGAGACTGTTTCCGCAACAGGTCACACATGACCTGCCGTTCCTGTCCGGGTTTGCGTTCTGCCCAAACGATCGCCCCGGTGCCGAGGATCAGACCGTTGCCAACAGGCGTGTAGGTGCGGGTCACGGCAGATGTGATCGACGCAGCAGGCATGTCTGGCGCAGGCATTTGTGACACGGTGCCGGGCTTGCCAGCGAATACAGGCGAGTTTGCGAGAGGTGTTCCTGCAAGCACAGGCAGTCCCGCGACAACGACCTTGATGTCCGAATCTGAGGAAGATTTGAGAGACAGGGGAGGTGCTGTATTGGACACCGCGAGAGATGGTGAAATCTTTGCCAATGCCGCGGCAGCATTGTCGCGCGTGAGTGTGAGTTGTCCACCGGCAGTATCGAAGCCCTGGCGTGCAGCCATAGAGGTGGCTTCATCGGACTGTTGCGCCACCAGCATTTTGCTATAGGCGGCTTGTTGTTCGGGTGTGGGAGTGGTGACGGCGCCAAACTGCTGCTGCGCGACGCCGAGGGTGGTCTTGTCGGCGGAGAGGTGCGACTGTGCTTCGTCGTAAGCCTGCTGCGCCTGTGCGCTGGCTGCGGCGGCCTGGCGATACTGCTGATTGGCCTGCTGAAAGTCCTGCACGGCGGGGTCGGTGATGGAACTGCTGAGGGTAGAGTTTTGCGCGGCGGCAGCCAGGGCGAGATCTTCGGCCTGAGCGCGCTCCGGACCCTGTAGCGCGGTGGCGGCCAGCGCGAGCTGCGGCGCCTGGCTGATCTGTTCGGAGCTGAGGTTGATGCCAGGAAGTCCGGCTATACCTCCGTTTGTTTGCGACGAAGTGTTCGCTGTGGAAGTGGATGCGGTATCGGTGCGAGCGCCGTTGGTATAGATCCCAGGCAGACCGGGGACACCGTAGCCGCTGCCGTTGTCAGAGGATGAGCTGCCGAGCTTCAGTTGCAGGCCAGTGCTTGCAGCGCTGCCCGAGCCCACCTTCATTGCGAGTTGCTGATTAGATGTCGCGGAGAGCTTCATCTGTAGATCGGGTGAGGCGCCGATCAGCTTGAGTTCTTTGTTCAAGCGGGCGAACATGGCGTCGAGGGCCTGCTGCCGGGCCATGCGCTGCTGCTCGGCGAGCATGGCCCGCTGCTGGGCGAGCTGCTCGTTGAGGATTGCCTGCTGGCGGTCGGCCTCGGCCGAATTGGCAAACATGGTGCCGATGAAGGCCGAGGCCGCGCTCTGCATGAAGTTGCTCATGTAGGGGTTCGCGACCTTCATCGTGATGCCGAGGTTGACGCCGTCGGTAAGGGCGTCCTGAACGGGATTGCCAGAGTGTGAAACGTGGGGGTTGCTGACGGCGGGTGTGCTGCCTGCTCCGCCGCAGCTGCAGGTGCGGGTAAAGCCATCGTTGATCGCGCTCATCTGCGCCTGGCAGGATGCTGCGTCCTTGAAACTGGCTACCTGCGAGTGGTCGCCTCCGAGGCCGTAGCATGCGCTGGACCCTGCGGTGCAGTGCCATGTCACTGTGCAACTGACCTGCGCTGCTGCCGGAACGCTGAGTAGCATTCCGAGGCCAAGGAAGACCAGGCAGAGAGCAGTAAGCCAGCCTGCTACGGACGCATGGCTGCGGAAGGCGGGGATTGATAGCGAGAGAGGAAGAGCGTCGTTTCGGCCCATTGTCGTGCGGAGCTCCTGACGTCGAATAAAAATTATCACAAGACGGGGTGATTCACCTAGAATTGTGACCAACTCGCCGCAGGGACTGTGGCTTGTACGGGCCTATCGCAGATGTTGCACAATACACACGGCGAGGGATTCAGATCATGTATTACCCCAAAAATAAATCACATGCTTTGCGCGCCGCTCTTTTTGCGATGCTGGCGGTCGCGATCTGCACGGCGCTCGTTGCACAGGGAGATGGCAAGAAAGATCTTCAGTATGTGAGATCCGATACGGCCGCTTGCGAGACAGCGCGCGATATGCTCACGAACATGGACCGCGAGCATTTCAGCATCACCGACGCTCATATGCGGCGCGATGGCCTGCTGATTGTTATGCGTAAAGACAAATCCGTGCTCCTGCCTTACACGGCGATGAAGTCTGTTTCGTCACAGTTACAGTCGTTCACGGCCCTCAGGGCTTATGTAGAAGTCCAGATGGACGATAAGAGGCTCGGCACTGTGAAAATAAATTATGACTATTACACTGCGGTGGGCCGTGAGAGCGCGCGCGTTTTTGCGTTGACACTGAACAAACTGGCCACCGATGCGAAGGCTGGCAAAAGCTTCCTGTGTACGGACGACCCCGCGGAGCGCACGGCTTCACTGGAGGAGTTCACACAGAAGACAGCGGCGTGGCGGGCAATGACCCCGAAGCCGGCGGATTCGGACGCTGTGTACAAGTTCCGGCTGCTGGCGGAAGACGCCGTGAAGCAAGAGGACCTTGCCGGGGCCGCGCGCTACTACCAGGAAGGTGTGGACGCCGAACCGACCTGGGCGCAGGGATGGTTCAACGTGGCGCTGGTCTATGCGCAGATGAAACGTTATAACGAGGCCGCGTTCTCTATGAAGCATTATGTGGTGCTGTTGCCGGGCGCGGACGATGTTCGAGGCGCCAAGGACAACATCATATTGTGGGAGGCCAAGGCAGAGGAGTCCGTGGCGGCGAACCCTAAGACGCCAGCCAAGTGAAAACTGACCTCCTCTTTTGGCGGTGGCTGCAAGAAGAAGTAGCGCGGAGGGACAATGCAGCTTGATGGACGGAGATTGAGCAAGGTGGTCGTCTGCATAGCGATCCAGTTATGCACGGTGAGCCTATGGGCGGCCGAGGTGAAGGCACCCAAAGATATGGACGAAGCGCATAAGTGGTTCCAGAAAGAGTGGGAGGCTGTCGGATACCGGGATGTGAAGTATGCCAAGGATGAGACCGGTGTCTCTACGGTCACCTATAAGAGCAAGGATGGGCATCCACGCGTTCTGGAACTGGCGTACATCGACGAGATTCACTACAACTTCGACGAGCAGGCGAAGGTTTGGAAGGTGCATTACGTTCTTGAAGTCTCAGATCAGCCCGCGGAGTTCGACTGGTGGGTGGGGAACGCCTCAAAGGAACGTGCCGAGCAGTTCTTCCAGGGGCTGTGGTTTATGGTCCGCGCGGCACAGGATGAGTGGGAAGCTATGGTTGCGGATAAGCTAGCGCAGTTCAAGGACAAGGCTGCGATCTGGCGCGCCATGGCAGAGAAACCGAAGATGCCGGAAGATGCGTACGCCCATAAGGTTCTGGCCGAGGATGCCTATAAAGAAAAAAATCTTTCGAAGGCAATGAACGAATATGTGTTGGCGTTCAAGACATATCCCATGTGGCCCGAAGGACAGTTCAACGCAGCGCTCATCGCGGAAGCGTTGCATATGTACCGGGTAGCCTATTTCGACATGCAGCGCTACCTTTTGCTGGCGCCTGATGCGCCCGATGCGCAGAGCGCGAAGGACAAGATCATCCTCTGGAAAGACAAGGCCAAACATTTGTAAGGTCGAGGCTCGACGCCTCGCATGGGTTTTCACCTGCTCAGGCTAATAGGTCTGGAATTTTATAGCTGAGCGTGAATGCAATCCAATTCGCAACAAGCCAATGCACTTATTGATGCCAGATTAGTACTGATATGTCGGCTTCTCGGACGTGATCATGAGCCATAAGGGCGGTGGCGGATCGGCGTCGAGTTGGTGAAACGAGAGCTGACGAAATGGGGATTGGGAAAACGTTCTGGGTTGAGTGCATTGCTTTCCCAGGTGACCAAAAGCGAGGCGCCACCACCCCAAGGATCAAGACCCATCCTTGGGGACCCGGGCACCTGGGGTACCTGGCACCTGGCGTTCGAGGTGTCGTTGAGATTCAGTCGGAATGGACAGCGAGGCTTCGACGCCCACTCATCGCGATAAAACTGCGATGAATGGGGCACAATTTTTGGCGGCTCTCGCGAGGGTTCAGAGGCAACTGCAGATCCTTCGCTTACCACCCCCAAACTGAAAGGCGTTTGGGGCCCCGTGCGCTCTGGATGACAGTGCACCCTACCCGTGCGCTCTGGATGACAGCAAATCTACCCTTGCGCTTTGGATGACAGTGCATCTACCCGTGCGCTCTGGATGCCAGTGCATCTACCCTTGCGCTCTGGATGACAGTGCATTTGTATCCAGGGGCTGGGTTGCAGGGAATATTGGGGTTTTTGGGGTCGGGTTTGCGGGGGTTGAAACTCCCGTCTTTCACCCCACAGACTTGGACCTGTCCCTTCACCCCAGCGAACAGAAATCGTTCGCCGGGGACCCCGAGTCTGCGGGACGCCGGACCTCCCTCCGCTTCGTCGGACTTGGGCATCGGGCGCATGGCGAGAAAGAGGCGGACCGAATTGCTGGAGCCTGGGGCGTTTTGGGGTAGTAATCGGTGCCCAAAAGCGATGCAACTGGGATAGCTGGTATTAGAGGGCGAACACACGAACTGGGACCTGGGCCCGCCGCAAATCTGCAGTTATGATGAACCCACGCCCCAAATTGCATTGAGAAGTGGAATAACCTTCAAAAAGTCATGAACAACTCTTCGTTCACAATGCGAAAGCTCTGCCCCGTCGGAATCGTGCTCCTGTGGTTTGGCATCTTTGGCCACGCGCAGACGCCTGTGAATTCAATCCCAGCGGGGGTCACCTGGGTGGTGGACGGATGGCGCTATCATCCGGGCGACAATTCTGCCTGGGCTGATCCCGGACTTGACGATTCGGACTGGGAACGAGTTAGTCCGCAGCAGGCGACAGATTCTTGCTTGCACGGGTGCTGGTACCGCCTGCGCATCGAGCTTCCTCAAGACGGCGCGGCCCCGTTAGCCCTGCTTCTACTTGCGCAGCAGGGAGTGTTTGAAGCCTACATCGATAACCGCCGCGCTGGTTCAGCGCATTTCGAGCCCTGGTGGATGACTCGGGAGCCCGTTGAGTCCATTCTCCCTTTGCCTTACAGCAATTCCGTCCTGCTGGCTATCCGCGTTCATCCGCCACGCGTCACCTTCGATGCTAATGAGGCTGCTTTTGTGAGAGTCGCGGTAGGTGGACAACAGTCCATTCATGACGCGGCCGAGGCCCACCGCGCACTTCGCGAGATTCGTTTTCTTCCATCCGGCGCGATCAATCTCGTGATTTTCCTGAGCGGTTTCGCTTTTCTCGTTGTATTTGCGGTCCAGCAGCGCAACTTTGAGTATCTCTGGCTTGGACTTTATCTGATGATTCTTGGCAGTGCCGGCGGCGTCTACACGGCATCGGTCTATGCGATTATTCCGGGAGATGCAAACGAAGTATATGCCGATCCGGCAATTTATCTCTACATCCTGGCACAAACGGAATTCACCTTTGCGTTCATCGGACGCAGGCCGAATCGGCTGTGGCGGGCATATGAGGCATTCCTGCTTTTGTGCCCAATTCTCTCGCTTCTTTGCAGCACGGGGCTGATTTTAAACAGGTTTTACTTCACATTTGAATCGGTCTCCCTGGTTCCCGCGGCACTGTCAATCCCGGTTCTCCTTTTTTACTGGCATCGACATGGCAACAAGGAAGCTCGCTGGCTTATTCTGCCGAGTTTGGCCCCCGCTGCTGGAATGATTCTGACCAATGCGCCTTTCCTGGGTGCTGTCCTGGGATGGGATCTTGATTCTCTTTCGCGTCCCATCTTGTTATGGGGAAATGTGCCACTCTTCAAGATCGATCTTGCTGCGGCCATCTTTCTGATGGCCATCGCGGCGGTCATGGTAGCCCGTTTTACAACACTCAACCGCGAACAGGCCCGGACCTCGGCGGAACTGGCCGCAGCCCGCGAGATGCAACGCCAACTGGTCCCCGCAGAGCCTCCAGCATTACGGGGTTGGCGGCTGGATGTCGCATACATTCCCGCAGCCGAAGTTGGGGGAGACTTCTACCAGGTTCTTCCTCAGGTTGACGGATCTTCGCTCCTGATTTTGGGTGATGTCAGCGGCAAGGGGCTGAAGGCAGCGATGACCGGTGCACTCGCGATCGGGTCCTTTCGAACGCTGGCTGCCGAGGTGCTTTCCCCAGCCGCACTGCTTACTCGCTTGAACCGGAGCCTATGTCGTCCGGAGAATAGTGGGTTCATTACCTGTCTCTGTGGACGGCTCTCGCCTGATGGCCGGTTGACACTCGCGAATGCAGGCCACCTTTCGCCGTATCGGAACGGAGAAGAGGTGCCGTTAGAAAGCGGACTGCCCCTTGGAATCATCTCCGGGGTTGAGTACACGGACTCGGTCGTCGAACTTGCCGCGGGAGATGTAATCGTATTGCTCACAGACGGCGTGGTGGAAGCGCAATCATCCTCTGGAGAACTCTTTGGCTTTGATCGTACACGCTCTATCAGCCTTCACTCGGCTGCGCAGATGGCAGCCGCGGCGCAGGCGTTCGGGCAAAACGACGACATTACAGTCTTGTCCATCACCTTGACCACAGATCAAGCGTTACGCGTTTAGCTTTCATGGCGGCGACATGCCGTTCTTCCTGTGACAAGTGTTGGACGGCGCCAATTCCAGATCTACGACAATTCGCCAACTCACGTATCTACGTTAGATTCGTCCTGACTAGTCGGCTTTGCGACTGTAGTCCTGAGTTTTGGGGGTGCTGGTCGAATGGATTTCCGCTCGGACGCCGCTCATTCGCAGGTTCTCAAATGCTAGGGACCGGGGGCACCCTCAGTCTGGGTGGAATTCACTTTGAGGCTGGTGGGGTATTGTCTGTGTTATCCCCGGTCCCCGAAGGCTAGGGACCGGGGGCACCCTCGGTTGGGTGGATGCTCGGTCGAGGGTCGAGGTCAGACTCCCCGGTCCCCGAAAGCTAGGGACCGGGGGCACCCTCGGTTGGGTGGAATTCACTTTGAGGCTGGTGGGGTATTGTCTGTGTTATCCCCGGTCCCCGAAGGCTAGGGACCGGGGGCACCCTCGGTTGGGTGGAATTCACTTTGAGGCTGGTGGGGTATTGTCTGTGTTATCCCCGGTCCCCAATTGCTAGGGACCGGGGGCACCCTCGGTCTGGGTGGATGCTCGGTCGAGGGACCGGGGAGGTGGGGCTTCCGTCACAGCAGCCATCTGCCAAGGTGGGGTATCCTCGGGGCGCATGGAAGGCAAGCTAATCCGCTACCAGCAAACGGAAGAGTTCCACTTTCTGACCTTCAGTTGTTATGGAAGGCGGCCGTATTTATCGACGGCTGCCGCTGTGGAACTCTTCGAGGATGCGCTGGAGCGCGTCCGTCTCCGCTATCTTTTTGTGGTATCTGGTTACGTGGTCATGCCGGAGCATGTGCATCTGCTGGTCAACGAGCCCAGGCGCGCTCTGCTATCCAAGGCCGTTCAGGCCCTCAAGTTATCCGTCACGATGCGCAGCCGGCAAAGGCCATTCTGGCAGGCGCACTACTATGACTTCAACGTCTACAACCACGAGAAATTCGTCGAGAAGTTGCGGTATATCCATCGCAATCCTGTGCACCGAGGATTGGTTGCGGCTCCGGAGTCGTGGAAGTGGTCGAGTTTCCGGCACTACCAAACGGGCGTGCGCGGAACAGTGGAGATCGAGTCGGAGTGGACGGCGCGGGAAAGAGGTTGGCAACTACCCGCGTGGATGCTTCACCGAGGGTCGAAGTCAGACTCCCCGGTCCCCGAAAGCTAGGGACCGGGGGCACCCTCGGTCTGGGTGGATGCTCGGTCGAGGGTCGAGGTCAGACTCCCCGGTCCCCGAAGGCTAGGGACCGGGGGCACCCTCGGTCTGGGTGGATGCTCGGTCGAGGGTCGAAGTCGGACTCCCCGGTCCCCGAAAGCTAGGGACCGGGGGCACCCTCGGTCTGGGTGGATGCTCGGTCGAGGGTCGAGGTCAGACTCCCCGGTCCCCGAAGGCTAGGGACCGGGGGCACCCTCGGTCTGGGTGGATGCTCGGTCGAGGGTCGAGGTCAGACTCCCCGGTCCCCGAAGGCTAGGGACCGGGGGCACCCTCGGTCTGGGTGGATGCTCGGTCGAGGGTCGAGGTCAGACATCCCCGGTCCCCGAAGGCTAGGGACCGGGGGCACCCTCGGTTGGGTGGAATTCACTTTGAGGCTGGTGGGGTATTGTCTGTGTTATCCCCGGTCCCCGAAGGCTAGGGACCGGGGGCACCCTCGGTCTGGGTGGATGCTCGGTCGAGGGTCGAGGTCAACATCCCCGGTCCCCGAAGGCTAGGGATCGGGGGCACCCGGCGCATGGGGAGAAAGAGGCGGACTGAATTGCTGGACCCTTGCGGTGTTTGCGGGTACAGATCCGTGGTCCTCGGAATCGGTTTGCAGATTGTGGGTGACTCAGGCAGAGCTCTGGACCTAGATGGTTCTGCAAACAACATGCGCATACAGCACGATGGTGGCAATCTGCTTCTTCGGGGTCATGCCCGTCCGTTCCCACTGTCTTTGAGCATCGCGCTGATTCGGTCCTAGGCGTGGGTGCGACGCGGTCTCGTCAAGGCAACCAGCAGTCCGATCCAGACCACCAGCGTCAGTGACGCTGCCGGAATCATCCACGCCGGCAGCAGCTCATGCATCCCGGCCGAATCGACACCCCGAAAGACAGCCAACCAGCCTTCCATCCGCCAACACAGGACCGCCAGAATTACCGCCCATCCCAGCACAAACCGCCGCATCGTTCGTCTCAAGCCTTCCAGGGCGTCAGGACTGTTGACATGGATCAAATGCGATCCGGCCAGCACAATCATCGTTCCCGACAGAATCGTACAGGCGAGCCAGTCGTGGGCCTTGAACGCCAGAAAGATGAACGCGGAGAACATCGCCACGTAGATCCCTGCCACCATCGCAACTCTCGAGGAAAGAGTCGTGGGAGCTCCGCTGCTCTCCGGCTTCCCAGGCTGCTGCGCTATCTGCTTCCGCATCGCCACAGTCCGGCGCAAAAAGAGTACGACGAATGTCCCGCACACCATCGCGTAGAACCACCAGAAGGTCACCATCACTGCAAAATAGGCGGGATCGCTCCACGCGTATCCGCGGGCTCGCACGGCGTATTGCCCGGCCACGGCCCAGCCCAGAACAAAAACCCAGAAGGAACCGAGCCAGATGCCGTGGAAACGGCGTTCACGCGCCGTTGGCGCCGACCGCACGGAAATCCAGTTCACCATGATTGCGGCAAACACGCCCAAAAACGGCGCGAGCGGAGCCAGCCATGCGGCCATCGACCCCGACTTGGCCATCGCCGCGCCCTTCCCCACCGCGCCTACACCCACGGTTGCCGCTGGAACGGCCGGAAGCATGGCCAGCACCGCACTGGAGAAGCTCTGCCCAGGCGCGGTCCTGCTGAGCGTTCCTTCAACAAACGCAACCACCTCTTCGTGCAGCAGCTTGCGCCCCCGGGAGAGCCGCTGTTTTACGGCATCCTCGCTCAGCTCCAGTTCGGCTGCCACGCGCTCAATCGACTTCTCTTCGCGATAGAACAGGATGAGCGGCTCGCGGTAAATATCGGGAATCCGCTCCAGCGCCCGCCACAGGATCGCTTCCTCTTCCCGACTGACTGCTTGTACAAGGGGCGATGCCTCAGGCGAGGACGGCTCCTGGATTTCTTCAAGGGTCTCGGCGGCGTGCATGGGCTCACGGCCCTGTCGGCGGAATTCCTTGCCGACGAGGAAGCGCGTGATGCCGCACAACCAGGAGCGGAGCCTGGCGGGCTCGCGCAGTTCTGGGAGCTGCTTCCACGCGGCAAGAAACGCGTCCTGCGCCAGGTCTTCACTCAGACTCAAGCTTCCGGTGGCGTTGTAAGTAATGGAGCAGACCAGCGACTGGTACCGCTTGACGATGGTTGTAAAGGCGGCGCGATCGCCTGCCAGAGTGCATTCCACCAGTTGCGCGTCATTGTTGCCTGATGCTTTCGTGGTCATCTCTATGCCTCATCGTATAAGTACCCGGAGAAGATAACGAGGTGACAGGAATAATTGACCCCGGCGCCCCGGGCCTTGTCCTCATTACGAAACAGAGTTTCAGTGGGGTTTCGTAGCGGCGTGGAGAGCGGAGGGTTGTCGCCATCCGGGGTACAACGGTTAGACTACCGACACCCCCGCGGATTTGCCGGGATTCGGGATGGGAACCTGGAGGGAACTGACGATGGCCACGATCAATGTGAATGGCGAGCGGCGAGAGGTGCAGGCGCCGGGCGACACGCCGCTTCTTTATGTATTGCGCAACGATCTCCATCTGGTGGGCCCGCAGTTTGGGTGCGGCCTGGCTCAATGCGGCGCTTGCTCGGTGCTGATCGACGGCAAGGAAGTGCGATCGTGCATCACGGCGCTTTCCGATGTGACTCCCAATCAGGAGATCACCACGCTGGAAGGATTGCCGGCGAGGTGGGCAAAGCAAAAAGGACTTTCCGCCGAAGAAGCGAAGACCACGCTTCACCCCGTTCAGCAGGCATGGATCGAGGAGCAGACTCCGCAGTGCGGCTTCTGCCAGAACGGCATGATCATCAAGGCAACCGAGCTGCTGGAAAGCACTCCCAATCCGTCACTGCAACAAATCAAGGAAGCGTACACAACTTCCGGCGTGTCGCCCAATCTCTGCCGCTGTGGAACCTACGCCGCGATCATCGAAGCCGTGCAACACGCTGCCACGCTGATGGCAAAGGGGAGGTAAGCGATGCCGACGAAGAGCGATAGCAATATCAATGTGTTTGGAGCGACCTTGACGCGGCGCCAGTTTGTGAAGGCGGGCGGAATGCTTGGGGTGGGCATCAGCGTGGCCGGCGCCGCGGCGTGGAAGGCCGATGCAGTGAAGGCCGCAGTTGCGAAGAATTCACTCGATCCGGCGCTGCTGAACTCATGGCTGGAGATTCATCCCGACAACACAGTATTGATTCGGACGGGCAAGAGCGATTTCGGGCAGGGGTCGGTGTATACCGCTTACCGCCAGATTGTGGCCGAAGAGTTGAGCATGCCCTTCGAGGCGATCACGACCGTCGTGTGCGGAGATACGGATCGCACGCCCGATGGAGGCGGCTCCTTTGGTTTCCTTGTGGATGGAACGCCCAACCTGCGCAAAGTGGCTGCGTACACTTATCAGGCGCTGCTCGATCTTGCTGCAAAGCAACTTGGCGCGGAGAAAGACAAGTTGTCTGCGAAGGACGGCGTCTTCTCGGGCGGTGGCAAGAGCATCTCCTACGGCGACCTCATCAAAGATCAGCAGTTGAACCTTACGATTCCCGTCGAGGGCGACCTGACCAGCATTATGGGCCTCACTGTCACGGGCAATCCGCCGATGAAGCCGGTCAGCCAGTACACGGTCATTGGCAAGTCTTTCCCGAGTTCCGCGGTTCGATTGAAAGTGACCGGCAAAGCGAACTGGGCAACCGATGTGCGTCTTCCGGGCATGCTTCATGGACGCACCGTGCATCCAAAGACGCTCGGTTCAACGCTCATCTCCGCAGGGCAGGTAGACAAGACCAAATATCCGAATTCGCAGGTCATCGTGAAAGGCAACCTGGTTGGCGTGGTCGCACCGACGGAGTGGGAAGCGATCCAGGCCGCGATGCAGGTAGCCGATGGAACCAAGTGGACCGATTGGAAGGGACTGCCTCCGAGCACAAAGCTGTTCGACCACCTGCGCAACGAGGCTGATTGGAAGACCACCCCTGTCTTGAAAAGCGGCGCAACCAAGGGCGACGTGGGCCCGGTGCTCGCATCCGCCCACAAGAAGCTGACCGCGACGTATCAAATGTCCTACTTGAAACACGTGCCTATCGGCCCAACCATGGCTGTGGGCGATGTGCAAGCCGATGGCATGGTGCACGTCCATACTCACAACCAGAATCCCCAGGAACTCCGCGGACAGATTGCCAGGATGCTGGGCACAACGATCGACAAAGTCGTCGTGCATATCTATCCCGGCCCCGGACACTACGGACGATCGAACGGCGGCAACGCGGGAGCCGAAGACGAAGCCGTACTGCTTTCGCAAGCCGTGGGCAAGCCGGTCCGCGTGCAGTGGATGCGTGCTGACGACCTGCAGTGGTCCACCCAGTCGCCGACTTCCATGTCCGATGTTGAATTGGCCGTGGGCGACGATGGCAAGCTGACTGCTTACCAGATCGACCACTACATGCCGGCCGGGCAGGACGATCGGCTGGTTGGCGCGATCATCGCCGGGCTGCCGACCCAGGCCGCGCCCAATCCCCATGGCGACTTCGTCGCCACGACAGCCAATGACATCGAGGACCCCTGGACCTATGGCGAAGCGGCGAATGTGATCGAGCACGGCCATGGGACATTCCAGGTTGGCCAGCAAGCCTCGCCGCTCAACGCCGGCCTTCGCGATCACAGCATGCGCACGCCGTCGCAGTTCCAGCAGAACTATCCGCGGGAGCTGGCGATCAGCGAAGCCGCGGCCCTCGCCGGTGTCGACGCGATTCAATTCAGAATCGACAACACAAAAGAAGAGCGCGCCGCCGGGGTGCTGAAGGCAGCGCGCGAAGCTTCCGGCTGGGACACCCGGCCATCCCCGCGCCCGGGCGCCACCTCAACTGGTTCAACGCCGGTTCGTGGCCGCGGTGTCTCACTGATGCTGCGCTCGGGAACCTACTGGGTCTGCGTTTGCCACATCGCGGTCACTCCCGAAACAGGCGCGATCGCGGTGGAAAAATGCACTGTCGCCGTCGATCCCGGCATCGTCGTCAACCCTGCGCAGTTGAAGCGGCAGGTTATGGGTGGCGCCTTGATGGGAGTGAGCATTGCTCTGCTCGAAGAGCTCACATTTGACGAGAGCGGCATCACGCAGAATGACTGGATGAGCTATCCCATCCTGACCATGGCCGACATACCTGAGGTGAAAGTTGAACTGGTTCACAAGCCGGGCGTGGGTCAATACGGCGGAGGGTCAGAGGCAGCCAACGCGCTCGCAGCGCCGGCCATCGCAGCCGCCTTCCACGATGCAACCGGAAAAGTGATACGGCGTCTGCCGATGAAGCCCGCCTACGTGCAGGCCGCTTTGAGGGGTTAATCGAACGTCGGAGTTGGGCGCGAAGTGATGGTTCTTTGTGTGCCGTGAGTCCCACCCTAGATCATCCCAGCGACGAAGACCTGTCCCTTCACCCCAGCGAACAGAAATCGTTCGCCGGGGACCCCGGGCCGGGGGCACAATCATTTTGATTTGAATAGAACCCCGAGACCGGGGCCATCCGCGTCATTTTCACGGGTTGTCTGGTCCAACACTTCTTTGCCCGCAGGGCGCTGTGACAGCAATCACGCGCCCACGGCTCAATTGCTGCGATTATTTGTCAATGGTTGGTCACATGAGTTGTTAGCAACTCCCAGAGCCCGATCAACCATTTTCCGGCTGATATTGCAGAAGCACAGAAAACCGGTTGATTTTTCGCAGCGCGATTCTGCCGGGGCGCACTTTTGATGAGTGGGAGTTATGACTTCTTTCGTTTTGGTCACAGGGCTCGTAATCGTGTCCGGTGCTATTGGCGTTCTTGCATTCCGGCGCGATTCGAGAAGTAACAAAAGCAATCGATTGTTTTGTCGAGGCCTGCGGGGAAGGCTGATGTTGTGTTTGCAGCGATGATTGGCGGGTTAATGGCAGTCGGTCCTTATCACATCTTATAGAAGAGGAGACTCGACATCTTTCAATTGTCCAACCTGGGTACTGGGGCCATTTCGGTAATGATCATTCTCTCTTTGTTGGCGGCTCATTTGCGCCACGAGATCTACGCCCTATTCTCAATAAAGAAGGTAACCTTCAGGCCGCTTCCGACGCCAGAATGAGTCAATACATCAATGTCAACCAAAGAATTCCCAATCATGCTGTATAGATTTGGTTTCGGCGATCAGGGCATTAAAGGCACCGCCTGGCAAAGGTACAACGCCGCCAACGGCAAAGATAGTTTCCCGATCATCGCACTCAATCCAGTGAACCGCGGGGATCATCCCCCAAAATGAGTTCCCTGAATGTCCTATTTATAACCTATTCTTTTCCACCAGCAGGAGGCGTTGGAGTTCTGCGCGCAGCAAGCTTCGCGCGCTATTTGCCCAACGACGGAATCCGGCTTGATGTTCTCACGACGCGCAACGCATCTGCCGTGGGAACAGATTACTCGCTGCTTAACGAGATTCCCTCCGAGGTCGGCATCCATCGAACTGTAACCTTTGACCTGCCGTTCGGCGTCAGGAAGTGGATCAGGAAACTGATTGGCGGAGGTAAGTCTCTCAAAGGCGAATCTCTCGCTGCTCACCAGGTATCGAAACCTAATCTCCTGAAAAGGGCGATGCACACGATGCTATTGCCCGACCCGCAGGTTACCTGGATTCCATTGGCCGCGCGCGCCGCCCGGCGCATCGTCAGGAACAGAAACATCGATCTTGTCCTCATGACAGTGCCGCCATACTCCTGTCTGCTATTAGTCGAGAAACTCCGAAAGGAATTTCCTCACCTGCCCATCGTTGTCGATGTTAGAGATGAATGGTTAACTACAACAATTGATCTGGTAGGCCTCGGGCGCAGCGATCGGTCGCTTCGCGTAGCCCGCCGGATCGAAGCGGAAGCCGTAACTCACGCCACCGCCATAGTTGCCGTGACCGAAGCCGCGCGTCGCGAGATGCGGGCCCGCTACCCACAGCAAAGCGACGACAAGTTTCATCTCATCCCCAATGGATTCGACGCTACCAGATTGTCCCGCTCCATTGCTTCGGGAGAATCGCGGCCGGACGGCAAGATCGTGATCACCTATATCGGTACGATCTATGCGGCATCTGAGCCGACCACGCTGGTTGAGGCCCTGCTGTCATTGCCTCCTGAAATAAAGTCTCGATTTTCTCTCCGATTTATCGGCCATATTGAGGAGGTCAGGTTCCGAGAGTCGCTTTTACGACTTGGCAACATGGTCGAGTTAAGAGGATTTCTGCCACAGCAGGAAGCTCTCGCTGCGATGGACCAAACCGACTACGTGTTGCTGATCAGTCATGATCCCCTCAACGTCGGAGGCAAGTTCTACGACTACGCTGGTGGAGGCAAGCCTATCCTTGCCACCGTCCATCCCAAGGGGGAGACGCGCCGCCTGATCGAGGAGTTACGGGCCGGATGGTGCGCGGACAGTCGTGATGTGGAAGGTATTCGCCGCCTCTTCATCGACGCCGCAAACCGCGGTGAGCGGCTTGCCAGTGAGTTTCAACCCGATATTGCGAACATTGCGAAATATGAACGTGAGCACCTGGCCCACCGCTATGCCGGCCTGCTGCATTCCATAGCTCAATGCAATCAGAATTTAGCTTCAAACGCGATTGGGGGGAGAAAACTTGCAACAGAAACATCAAGTTCTCTGCACGCAATAGAAAGTGAAAACCGATGCCGGAGTTAATACTGAACTTATTTGTGAATGAGGCAGACAAATCAGGAAGAGAGTTCAGTAAAAGGAGTAAGACTTGAAAGTCCTATTGGCCGATCCACCGCAGCACGAACGTGAATACGATGCCGCCTACCCCAACATGGGGATTCTTTACTTGATCGGCAGCGCGAGACAACGGTTTTCCAACTGCGACATCAGCTTTGAGTACCTGGAAAGCCAGTATGACCTTGCAGGTCACCTCGATGCCATCGCACGAATTCAGCCCGATATCTATGGACTGTCCTACGCCTCTTTTACATCACCGCTCGCGCACCGAACGATTGCAGCGGTACGTGAGCGATTTCCAAACCTTCCGATTATTGCGGGCGGCGCGCATCCAACAGCAGCGTGGGAACAGGTAATCCGGGAGACCGCTGTTGATGTATGCGTGATCGGCGAAGGCGAGGAGGGCTTCGGTGATATTGTGGCTCACTATGCCGGTGAGGGAAAACCTCTGGCAGATATTCTGGGCATAGCATTCCGGCGCGATGGCGTACCTTTTCGGACCGAAAAGCGCCCGCCTATCAAGGACCTTGACACGATTCCGATTCCGGCGTGGGACCTTATCGACTTCGCCAAGTACAAGGGAATGCACCTCAAGCGTGCTGAGCCGCAGACCTACATCGCGGTGAGCCGCGGCTGCCCGTTCGACTGCGGGTTCTGTTCGAACCCAATCTGGAAAGAGAGCAAACCGTGGGTGCGGGTTCGTGGGCCTGAGTCAATTGCCAAGGAGGTCGAGCAACTTTATCAGCGCGGCATTCGCGAGATTTATCTAAGCGCCGACGAGTTCAACGTGAACACCGATTGGCCGGTCAAGGTAGCCAAAGAACTTCAGAAGCTTGGCCACAGCGATCTGTTCTTTCAATGCAATGTTCGCGCCGATAAAGTCAATGAGGAGGTTGCGCGCGAGTTTGAAAAGATGAACCTGTGGATGGTCCATATAGGCGTCGAAAGCGGTAACCAGCGCACCATCGACGGACTGAAGAAACACATTGCACTCGATCAGGTTGTCAAAGCATGCGAGCTTTTTCAGGCTCACTCCATCAAAGTTTTTGGCTTCTTCATGATGTATCACGCCTGGGAAGAAAACGGCGCTCTCGCGTTCGAGTCGCCGTCTGAAGTGGACAAGACATTCGAATTCGCGCGGCGCCTATTTCGCGGAAACCTCATCAACTATATGTCATGGCAGGTGGCGACGCCTTACCCCGGATCTCGTCTTTGGCAGACGGCGAAAAAATTCGGATTACTGCTCGACACACACAGCTTCGGCGATGTTCGTGAAATAGCTATGAACCTGCCTGGAGTCTCAGAGAAAGCTGTTCGTCGCTCGCTGCGCAAGGGCTACGTTATGAAAACCTGGTATGCGCTGAAATCCGGCAACATAGGCTGGGGTCATATAACTCGCGTCCGTCAGGTCGCAGCCGTAATGCTGAGCCAGGACTGGTTGAAGGCCAAGTAAGCGTACACCTGTGAGCTCGGCAAACAGTGGGGGTTTTTCCGCAGCCTGTAACGCAGCCGTAGCGGGGTGAAGGAATGCGGGTGCTGGTTCAGGAACTGGCGAACTTGTCGGCGGCGGCTACGAGGGCGCGGGAGTTGGGCGGGTCAAAGGCGCTATGGCCGCTGTCGGGCGTGATGACCAGTTCGGCTTCAGGCCATGCACGATGCAGAGCCCAGGCGCTCTCGATGGGACAGACCACATCGTAGCGGCCCTGCACGATTACGGCGGGGATGTTGCGAATGGGAGCGACGTTGCGCAACAACTGATCGTCGGTTTCAAGAAAACCGCGGTTGATAAAGTAGTGGGCCTCGATGCGCGCGAAGGCCAGGGCGAACTCGTCCTCTTCATAGTGGCCGGCGAAGGCGGCATCGGGGAGCAGCTTGGAGGTTGCACCTTCCCATCCGCTCCAGATCTTGGCGGCGGCGAGACGGACGGCCGCGTCGTCGCTGGTGAGACGGCTGTAGTAGGCGGTGAGCAGATCTCCGCGCTCCGCCTCGGGAATATGCGCCAGGTAAGGTTCCCAGGCATCTGGATAAATGATGGATGCACCGCGCTGATAGAACCATTCGATCTCCTGCCGGCGGAGAAGGAAGATGCCGCGCAGAATGAGCTCGGTGACGCGAGCGGGATGGGTCTCAGCGTAGGCCAGGGCAAGGGTGGAGCCCCAGGAGCCGCCGAAGACCTGCCAGCGCTCTAGCCG
This sequence comes from uncultured Acidobacteriaceae bacterium, assembly GCA_963765025.1. Lineage (GTDB taxonomy): Bacteria > Acidobacteriota > Terriglobia > Terriglobales > Acidobacteriaceae > Telmatobacter. The sequence goes on from CAVXVM010000152.1 coordinate 21,295, forward strand.
CAAGTGCTCGCGGAGTTTTTCGATGTCTGCTACCAGGTCCCAGGTGGTGTTGTCCTGGAGCGAGGCGTAGGGCGTGCTCTTGCCGCAGCCGCGCTGGTCGAAGTTGATGATGCGGTATTTTTCGGGGTGGAAAAAGCGGCGCTGTTTAGGATCGGAGCCGCCGCCGGGGCCGCCGTGGAGAAACACTACCGGCTTGCCGGCGGGGTTGCCACTTTGCTCATAGTAGAGTTCGTGGACGGGCGAAACCTGCAGGCGGCCTGTGTTGTAGGGCTCGACGGGAGGATAGAGCCAGGTGAGGGGATCTTTCATGGTGGAGGCGGACAACTGTTGGTTGGACATGGCTAGAACAGTGTACCGCTGGCCCCTCCGCCGCCCTGGCCGAGGGAGCAGGGAACGATAAGGCAGGGATTAGGCATTAGGGATTAGAAGAACAGGGAACGATAAGGCAGGGATTAGGCATTAGGGATTAGGGATTAGAAGAACAGGGAACGATAAGGCAGGCATTAGGGATTAGGGATTAGAAAAACAGGGAACGATAAGGCAGGGATTAGGCATTAGGGATTAGAAGAACAGGGAACGATAAGGCAGGGATTAGGCATTAGGGATTAGGGATTAGAAAAACAGGGAACGATAAGGCAGGGATTAGGCATTAGGGATTAGGGATTAGAAAAACAGGGAACGATAAGGCAGGGATTAGGCATTAGGGATTAGGGATTAGAAAAACAGGGAACGATAAGGCAGGGATTAGGCATTAGGGATTAGGGATTAGAAAAACAGGGAACGATAGGGCAGGGATTAGGCATTAGGGATTAGGGATTAGAAGAACAGGGAACAGGGAACGATAAGGCAGGGATTAGGCATTAGGGATTAGGGATTAGAAAAACAGGGAACGATAAGGCAGGGATTAGGCATTAGGGATTAGGGATTAGAAAAACAGGGAACGATAAGGCAGGGATTAGGCATTAGGGATTAGGGATTAGAAAAACAGGGAACGATAAGGCAGGGATTAGGCATTAGGGATTAGGGATTAGAAGAACAGGGAACAGGGAACGATAAGGCAGGGATTAGGCATTAGGGATTAGGGATTAGAAGAACAGGGAACGATAAGGCAGGGATTAGGCATTAGGGATTAGAAGAACAGGGAACAGGGAACAGGGAACAGGGAACAGGGAACGGATTCTAGAAGGTGCCTTTCAGTGCCTTTTCGATGCCCGCTTCGGCTAGTGGGGCCATCACTGCATAGCCGGCCGGGAGCGGGTGCACACCATCCTGGCTCAGGGATGCGGGCAGGCCGCCGCGGTCGTCCTTCATGGGGGTGTAGTAGTCGACAAATTCATGGCCATGCGTGGCGGCGTAGGTCTTGATCCAGGCGTTCAGTTCAATTTCTTTGGGCCCCGGCGCCTGGCCTGGGCGCCAGGGAAAGTCGAATGCGGGCAGCACCGCGCACAGCACCACCTTGATGTGGTTGGCTGCGGCCATCTCGGCCATCGCCGCGAGGTTGTCTTCAGTCTGCTCGACGGTCATGGGCCCGGTGTTGCCCGCGATGTCGTTGATGCCGGCGAGGATGATGACCACCTTCGGCTGGAGCGCAATCACGTCCTGGTGGAAGCGGAGAACCATTTGCGGGGTGGTCTGGCCGCTGATGCCGCGATTGATATACGGCTTGCCGGGAAAGGACTCGTCCAGGCGCCAGCCCTGGGTGATGGAGTCGCCCATGAACACTACGCGGTCTTCGCCGGGGGCCGGGAGCCCAACCTTCAAATTATCCTCCTTGAAGCGGCCTAGCCAGGGCCAGTCGTTCTTCATCTGATCGTCGTGCGAGATGGCGGGCGCGGCGGTTTGCGGAGCCTGCATGGAAATCGGCCCAGTGATGGCGGCGTGGCTGGCGCCCTGCTGCGCACGTGCGGGCATTGCATGCAGCAGACCTGCAACAGTTGCCAGTGCTAAGACAATCAAAAATCCGCTGCGTACTTTCATTCGAATCACTGTTTGCTCCTTGCAGTCTCTGAAATCATCGCGCAATTGATTGTAGGCAATGGGGGAAGAACAGGGAATAGGGAATAGAGGAGGCGCGCGGGGAAATTCGTTCTTCCCCGGTCCCCAAAGGCGAGGGACCGGGGGCACCCGGCTTTTGATTGTTAGCAATGGGGGAAGAACAGGGAATAGGGAATAGAGGAGGCGCGCGGGGAAATTCGTTCTTCCCCGGTCCCCAAAGGCGAGGGACCGGGGGCACCCGGCTTTTGATTGTTAGCAATGGATGAAGAACAGGGAACGAGGGAATCGAAGGGGCGCGAGGGGAGTTGGCTCGTCCCCGGTCGCCGAGGGCTAGGGACCGGGGGCACCCGGCTGCAGTCCACGTATCCGGCGCTTTCTTTTCCACATTCGGGCACCGGCGCTGCACCGGAGCACTCGTTGCGTGCGATGCGCTAGGCTTGAGTTAGATGACGAATTGTGCGATTTGTGGTGGGGTTGGCCTGGTGCGGGTGGTGGATGGCGCCGGACGGTGGGTTTCGCGCGCTTGCGAGTGCCAGGAAGTGGACCGCGAACAAAGGCGCATTGCGGCTGCGCACATCCCGGAACGTTACCGGCATTACACGCTGGACGGCTATGAGACGGCTTTTCGGGGGGCGCATCCGTCGCTCGGCCAGGCTCACCTGACGGCGCGCAAATTTGTGGACGCCTACCCGGTGGACACGGCCGGCAAGGGGCTGCTGTTTACCGGCTCAATTGGCGTGGGCAAGACGCACCTGGCCGTAGGCGTGTTGCGCAGGCTGGTGCAGGAGCGGGGTGTGCGCGGACTGTTTTGCGATTATCGCGAGCTTTTGAAGAGCATTCAGAACAGCTACAACCCGCAGGTGCAAACCACTGAACTCCAACTGCTGAAACCGATCTTTGCCGCCGAGGTGCTGGTGCTTGACGACCTGGGCGCGCAAAAGCCCAATGAGTGGGTGTGGGACACGGTTGCTTTGATTCTGAACTCGCGCTACAACGACAAGCTGACGACGATCATCACTACCAACTATGCCGATCTGCCGGCGGCGGGAAGTGGACTGAGTGGCCCGGAGCGCGCAGCCCGCGAAGACACGCTGGGCGACCGGATCGGCGACCGCATGCGCTCGCGGCTGGCGGAGATGTGCGTGCGCATCGAGATGACCGGCGAGGACTTCAGGCAGACGGTCAAGCGCGCGCGTTTCGGCTGAGGATGGATGGTTCTTTTCCCAGAGACGCAATTCCGGTGTATTGTTTCAGTACACCACGGGGCTGAACCGCTGTATCGAAACGATACAGACGGCTCTGGGAGAGACTGCTGACAACGTTGGCGAGCCATTTAATCAGGAATTTTGAACGAAGGCCCGGGGCTGAAGCCCGGCTGAATTAGGGGGCCTTATTCGTGAGGCTAAAGCCTCACGCTCCCTCCGGAAGAGCGGCTATGGAGTTTGTCATCAAACTGGGCTCTGGGAGAAGATCTCATGCGCAAGTATCTTGAGGCTGTTGCCCTGGCCGCCCTCGCCTTCCAAGCGTGGATCACTTACCGCGCGTTCTTCGGCTCGGATCGCCTGCCCGCGCAGATTCCCACACACTTTGACGCCGCTGGAAACCCCAATGCCTGGGGCTCGCCTGCCACGCTGCTTTTCTTGCCGGCGATTGCTGTGTTCATCTACCTGCTATTTACTGTGGTCACGCGATTCCCCGCGGCCTTCAACTATCCGGTGCGGGTGACGGCGCAGAACCGTGCCCGGCTTGAGCAGCTTGCGCTCGAGATGATCGCCTGGCTGAAGTTTGAGATCGTGCTGCTGTTCGCTGTGATTCAGTGGGGAATCATCCAGGCCGCGCATCATCCCACGACCACCACGCCCGCCAGCTGGATGCCATTGATGTTGATCGCTGTGTTTGCCACGATCGGATGGCACATCGCTTCGATGTTCAGGGCAGGGCGGGGCCCGTACGGCGGCTGAAGGCGGGGCGTCGCGACCACCGGAGCCTCGTGTAGTGGACCAGAAGTTCGTCGCATAAGTCGTGCACCCGAGCCGCAGGTCCTTCGACTCCGATTGGCGCAAAATACGCGCCAATCTACGCTCAGGATGACAGTCAATTTTGATGCGAACTTCAGACTCGGGACCCCGGGGACTCAGGCTGCGGGAATCAGAAGACCCAGAGACTGCAAAGGAGCAGGACCATTGCTGCTATGGTCACGCCCTGGTAAACGCGCGTGGCGGCTTGGTTTGGCCAGTTTGCGGGGCCGGCCGTAGCTGTGGGGGCGTTTGCGATTGCGATTGCGATTGCGGGGGAGGGTGTCATCACTTGGCCAGCCTTTCATTGCAGTTGATACGCAGGATGCAGAACTCTGGTTCACGCGGCGTACTTTGAGACTGTTGGATGCAGCCAGGATCGAGCGGATGCACGAGAGAACCAAGACAAAAGGGAAGAGCGGTGCAAATGTGGCGCGGGATTCGGTGCAGCTTCTGCCGGACGCGCGCCCATCCTTCCCAAATCGTGCACTACGCGGCAGCCGTTGGGAAGGGCGAGCTAATCGTAGCGAAGGCCGAGGTATTCATTCGGTAACGGGTGTAGAATTTCGCTGGTGAGCACTGGTCCACAATTGATTCGCCCGGCTGAAGCCGAGGAGCGCAACTGGGTTCCGATGGCGATTGCCGCTGGAGTGGTTCTTGCGGTGGTGGTGGGGCTGGTGGTCATCTTCGGCCATGGCAAGGGCGCACCTCAGCCGCTGCCGACCTCAACGGCCACCGATCCGTATGCGCCGAGCCTTCCGATCTCCGGGCTGGCGATGAGCGAGTCAGCGAACCTGGCGGGCGGCAAGGTGACTTATCTGGACGGGCACATTGCCAACCAGGGCAACCGCACCGTTACCGGAGTCACCGTTCAGATTCTTTTCCGCGCGTTTACCCACGAGGTGACGCAGAACGAAACCCAGCCGTTGAAGATCATCCGAATGCGCGACCCCTATATAGATGTGGAGCCGGTGTCGGCTGCGCCGCTGAAGCCCGGCGACGAGCAGGATTTCCGGTTGATCTTTGACGCGGTGTCGCCGGACTGGGACGGCGCTTATCCGGAGATCCGCATTATTCACGTGGACTCGAAGTAGAGTCCGCAGCCGGAAAGTGATGTGCGGGGCCGAAAAATGTCGCCCGCAGCTTGAAACTTACACAAAAGTCGTAGCCGCTTTTGGCGTGTTTGGGCGGGTTTGGCGTGCGTTTGGGCTGCTGACCGGCTCGCGGCTTGAACTTTTGGCCCTTGATTGCTGAAAAATCTGACCTTACCCGGTAGAAAATACCGACTCATGCAAAATTTACATGGCAAACTTGGTACCCCAGAGTGGATATGCGGTTAGCGGGGTTTGTGCTGTGAGATCAAAGCGTTGATTTTAAGCAAGATAGAGATTCTTCGAGGGGTCTGCCAGCTTTGGCATGGTCATTGCAATAGGTAAGGGCGAGCAGACAATAGCTCACCCGCAGGAAGATCGCGGCAAAACAAGTTCCGAGAGGAATTGAATCCGATGAGAACTAACGCCATTCTTCGCAGCATCTTCCCCGGCCAGGTCGCGGTACTTGTACTGGCATCTGCAGTTGGAATTCCCGCGTGGGCTCAGAATTCGCAACAGTCAAGCCCTCCCCAGAGCGCTCCCCTCGCGGCGCAGGCTCAGCAGCAGACCTACCCCGAAGCGGCACCGTATGTGCCACCTGCGAAGGAAGGCTTTTGGGGTCATGTGAATCCTTTCGCACGGAAGTCGTGGGTGCGGAAGCAGACCGACCCTATCAACAATCGGCTTTCAGAACTCGACCAGGTGAACGCCAAGAACGCGCATGACATTCAGGATGTAGACCAGAGAGCGACTGCCGGCATCAGCAAGGCGCAGATGACCGCTGACGCGGCCAACCAAACGGCGACAGCCGCCGGCGCCCAGGCGCAGAACGCCAACGGCATTGCGCAAACAGCATCAGGCCACGTCGATCAGCTGGATACGACGGTGAAGGGTCTGGATCAGTATCACCAGGTGACCGAAATCGACGTAGCGTTCCATGGTGGAAGCACCGTGCTGAACGCCGATGCGAAGAAGCAGCTTGACGACCTGGCAGCAAGCGTTACGGGTCAGACCGGCTACATTCTTGAACTTGAAGCGCACTCGCGCGCAGCCGGTAGCGTAGGCATCCAGACCTCGCAGCGTGAAGCTGAGCAGGTTGAGCGCTACCTTGTAAGCGAACATCAGATTCCCGTCTACCGTATGCACTTTGTAGCACTCGGCAATGCCGAGGTGGCCTCAACCGGCGATGAAACATCGAGACCGGTGCGGACCAGCGACGTGCATGTACGGTTGATGGCAAACAGTTTGGCGGCCTCGGGAGCCACACCACCCCAGGGTATGGCTTCTTCGACTGGTGCGGATAGGCCCTAACAAGCCTTAGTCCTTCCTCCGAGGCATCCCAGCGCCAACGGCCACCCCGCCGTAAGGCCGCCAACCAAGCTCTCGCAAAGCGAGAGAACCAAGGCAACTTGGCCCCCGTGAACACGGGGGCCGTTTTTTTTGTGTTTTATTCTTGCGCACAGTCACATTGGAAAATGGATTAACCGGAATATAATTCTGTCCGTCAACTAAGTGGGCTACCAAAGCCTGCGCGGTGAATTACTTTCGAATGGCCGTCCTGAACGAGTTGGCCGGTGGGTGTGTGGGACGTCCTCCAAGTGATTTACCGGCTGGATGGAAGGACATTTCGATGCGCAGATTCGCACTGATTCTACTTCTTGCAGCAACGGCCATTCCGACCCAGGCGTCAAAGCGCGTGACGGTGGACGAACTGGAACGGGTTTTGAGTGCGTCCAAGGGTCAGCCGGATGCGGAGGTGGCTCGCCATCTCTCCGGCCTGCAACTGACGGAACGGCTGAGTTCCGCCCGGCTTTCGCACTGGAAAACGGATCTGCCCGGCGAGAAAGCTCAGCGGGCACTGGTTGCGCTGGCCGATGTGTCGGCATTTCTCGAACCACCGGCTGCGGAGATTCCCGCTACTGCCACGCCGAGCTTGGCGGAGCAGCGCCGGATTATGGGCCTGGTGGTGGCCTATGTGAGGAAAACCAACTCGCAGTTTCCCAACGTTCTCGCAACCAGGGATACGACCCGCTTTGAGGGATCTGCTCTGGATGCACCGGGGCAGGAGGTGGCAACGACGAATTACCGGCCGCTTCATGTTGTCAGCAGTTCCAGCGCCGCGGTGAGCTACAGCAGCGGCCGAGATGTGGTGGATGAGGATGCGGCCAAGGGGAAGAAGTCTGGCGCTCAGGAAGAGGGATTGAGAAGCTGGGGTGTGTTTGGACCGATGTTGTCGACGGTGCTGCTGGACGCCGCGCAAAACAAGCTGGTCTGGAGTCACTGGGAAGAGGGCGCCGGCGGGCAGTTGGCGGTGTTCAGTTACGCGGTGCCGATCGAGAAGTCGCACTACGGGGTGGAAGTTTGTTGCGTCCCCAATTCCGAAGGCCCGGGAACTCATGTCTTTCAACGAGTGGCCGGTTATCACGGAGAGATCACGGCGGATCCAGCGACTGGAACGATCGTTCGCATTATGGTGGAAGCTGAACTGAATGCGACCGAACTAGTGACCCGGGCCTCGATCGCGGTGGAGTACGGCCCCGTGGAGATGGGCGGCAAGACGTATATCTGCCCGCAGAAGAGCATTGGCCTGTCACTGGCCCAAACCTCAAGACCATTGCAGGAGTTGCCTCTCAACACGAGACCCGGGGGATTGGGAGGGACGTTCACGCCTTCGGTGCATTCTCAAATCCAAAACGCGTCTGCTTCGTCGGAATCACAGCAAACATTATTGAACGATGTTTCTTTTGGCCAATATCATCTGTCCGGCGCAGAAGCGAGCGCTGTGACTGGGAATGATGGGAAACCTGCTTCCGGGTCGCCGCCCGTCAAGTGATGGAGGGAAAGTACGCCGACATGGAAAGCGCGAAGTTGGGTTCCGGGGCGGCTGGATTGCCAGACATGCCCTTGAATGCCCCGAAACGTCGCAGGATGCCCCTCTCGTCGTAGGATGGTTGATTGACGGCGCGCAGGCTTCGATTTTATCGGCCCGCTTCTGTCTTTTGGGGAGAGTGTTTGGTGTCGATCGATCGTCGCGAATTTATCAAGGCTGGAGCTGCGGCGGGAGCTGGGCTTGCGGCTGTCAACGTTCTTGCTACGCGAGCCGCATTTGCCGGCACTGCTGCATCGGCTACGCCGACCTCGCTTGGCCGCATGGCGTGGGCAGCGGGCACGTGGCGCCGGCCTTACGCCTCAAAGCCGGCGCATGAAGCTACAACGCCTGCATGGGTTCAAATCGATCTTGGCGCCTCGCGTCCGATTGACAGCTTGCGCATCTATCCGGCATTCACTCCAGGGGACGAGCACGCGCGGGGCTACGGTTTTCCTTCGCGCTTCAAGATTGAAGCAGCGGACGATGCGGAGTTCACACGTCCGCAGCTTCTCGTCGACCAGACTGTCGCTGACTTTGCGGAACCCTTCGATCAAATTCTGGACTTTGCCGCCACTGGCGGGCATGCCCGCTATGTGCGCTTCACGGCGACACGCTTACGGCCTGCGGAGGATGGAGCAGGCTACAAGCTGGCTCTCTCAAAGATCGATGTGGTCTCGGGTGGCAAAGATGTTGCGGAGCGCTGCGCCGTTACGGCGGACCCACAGCTTGGAAACAGCGCAGACACTGCACAGATCACGCGGCCTCCGCGCCCCATGGGCGAGGGGATTGTCACGGACAATCCCGGCAACGTGACTTCGGCATCCGAATGGCGCACAGCACAGTTCAAGGCAAACGCGCCTCTCGGTGGCGTGAGCGTGAAAGACGGGCAGGGAGTTTTTCGCCGCGCGATGGAAAACAACATCACGTATCTGCTGAGCTCGTTTTCAGTGGACGAGATGCTTCGACCCTTCCGCGAGCGGGCAGGCAAGCCGGTTGGCGGGGCCACGCGCCAGCCCATCGCATTCTGGGAGACCACGCTGCCGGGTTCGAGCGCGGGACGATTCATGATGGGCGCGGGCAACACCCTGCGCTGGATTGACCACGCCGAATTGCGCGCGTGGCTCGATGCGGTTGTGGACGGCATTGAAGAATGCCGTGCGCCGAACGGCTACATCATGGCCTACCCTGAAGAACTGATTCTGCACTCAGAGCGCGGCGGCTACACACGCGCGTGGGTGACGCATGGCCTGATCGAAGCAGGCTACGCGGGCAACAAGAAGGCTTTTGGTCTGCTGCGCGGATTCTATGACTGGTTCGATCAATGCGAGTACCTGCCCAAGATGATGCGCGGCGGAACGCAGGGCGTGCAGGGCATGATCGCCAACACACGCATGTACTTTACACCGGTTGGGAAGGCGGAAGACATCCAGGTGATTCAGCGCTACTACCAGGAAAATTACTGGCTGGAGGGCCTGGCAGCGCACAACACTGAAGTGGTGTGGCAATATCCTTACGATCGTCCGCACAATTATCTGATCACGGATTTTGAAGCCTATCTCGATGTGTACCGCGCGACCGGGGAGAAGCGTTATCTGGATGCGATGAAGGGCGCGTGGGATCTTTATCACGACGACTGGGAGCATGTGGGCGGGTCGATTGCTATCACCGAGTTCGGCGAGTTTCCGCCGGGGTCGTACCGGCTGAATGCGCAGTTCCCGTTCTGCGAAACGGGCGAGACCTGCGGCAGCGTGTTCTGGACGCGCTTCAATCAGCGCTTTCAACTTCTGGAGCCAGAGGAAGAGAAGTACGCCAACGAGATTGAGAAGTCGATCTACAACGTGGGGCTTGCGAACCAGGTTGGTTCGCGCGGCATCATCTATCACGCGCGGCTGGTCGGGATGAAGGGCGATCTTCCTGTTCCGCTCTGCACCAACTCCTGCTGCGAAGGGCAGGGAACTCGGCTGCTGGGGTCGCTGCCTGAGTACATCTTCTCGGTCGCGCCGGACGGGCTCTACGTGAATCTCTTTGAGCCGGCGACGATCGAGTGGAAGACTGAAGCTGCGGAGATGAAGGTGGAGCAGTCGGGCGATTTTCCATTCAGCCCCGACGTTCAACTCAAGATTTCGGCGTCGAAGCCCGCGCAGGCAAAGATCAGGATTCGCATTCCATCGTGGGCTGCGCGGCCCATGGAGATCAGCGTGAATAAGGATGCAGCCGTCGCAGGCAAGCCGGGCAGCTACCTCACGCTCGACCGCACGTGGGCGACTGGAGACACGATTCGGTTCAAATTGCCGATGGAATTGAAGCTGACCCGCTATCAAGGCCTGGATAAAATCGAAGGGCATGAACGGTTCGCGCTGGAATACGGTCCGATTCTGATGGCGCTCGTCGGGTCAGACAGCGCGGTGCTTGAGGTTTCAAGCGGTAAAGGGCGCGAGGATATTCTGGCGCAGATCAAGCCTGACGCGTTTCGGCCGCTGCACTTCACGATTGAAGGACACCCGGAGTTGAGCTACATGCCTTATTGGCAGGTGCTCACAGAGCCGTTTACCTGCTATCCGGTGATCGATCTGGCGTGAGTTGCGAAGTAATGAACGCGGTGGTGCGAGATTAGCAGGGGCTGAAGCCCAACGTTGTTTTTGCTGTTGCGGCACGACTGAACAGGTTGCTGAAGAACTCGGAATAGATAGCGAAAAAGGGGAAAACCGTCCCTCGGGGCCTCAAGGCCATCATGATTTTATTTCGTTGATGGCACGGATAAATCCGTGCCCTTTCAAAGCGACGTAGCACCACCGACTTTTTCCGCAGCCTGTGAAGTCGTGCCCTGACACGAGGCGCGGGGCGGGCTGGGCACATTCCCCGGTCCCCAGAGGCGAGGGACCGGGGGCACCCCAGGCTGAGCGGTCTGTTCGTCTCGCGGTATCATGCCGAAGGCAGCGCTGGGGCTGCGCTGTGTGGTGGTTCTGCCAGTGCGCGAAACTTTTCGCGATAGTAGTGGAGAACGATCAGGATCGCGATGAGGAACACCATGCCCAGCCCCATTGAAAAGAAGGCCATCTCGTGGTTGAACTGCGCCGGCTGCTGATATTGTTGCGGCAACTTCATCACGGCTTGGACTTGTGCGTTGTATTTGTCGAAGACGTAAGGGTGCACCAGGAACGAGATGTATTGCAGAAGCCCAACGACCTGCACGGCAATCGCGAGCCGGCGTCCCCACTCTTTCAGGTGCCAAAGGCCGTAGGCCGCGCCTGCGAACAGGGCTCCGTAGACCAGGGCAAATGCGATTTTCTGCCAGCCTTGGAGAATCCAAATCAGGAACGTCGTGCCAAAGGGAAGAAACATCAGCACGGCCATGGTTACTACGCCGATCATTTCCAGGACGGCAATCATCGAGATGAGTAACGGCCGAGGGCCCGGCACAAAGGTGTTGGTGACGCCGGCAAAGGCCGAGCGGACTTTCTTCAAATTGAAGTAGACCAGCCAGAAGACGCCCAGGCCACCGACGATGCCGTAGATTGCGGCCACGACGCCCAAGATGATTTTGGTAAAGCTGTGGACGGTGTTCAGTTGCGATGGGTCCACAGTGGCCGGCATGGGCAGCGGGATAAAAAGCAACACCAGCGAGAAGAACATTGCGGGCAGGCAGAAGACGGCGAGGCATCCGCCAATTACAAGGACGGAATATCGAGCCCAGCGGTACATGCGGAACAGGCCGATGGAGGTAATAATGCCCCACGCTGCGAGCACCGCGAAGAAGCCGGCAAGCACATACATGAAGATGGGCATCCATGGGGGCAGCGCGGCCGCCTGTGTGACAGCCGAGTGGTCAAGGGCCACTCCCGTGGCCGGGTTTCCCGCGGCGATAATCTGGCGCTTTTCAATGACGCCCGCCGTGCCCATCAGAACGCCCATGAGAAGTTGGAACAGCGACCCAAGCAAAAGAACGATGGCAGAAATAATGATTCCGGGTAGACGCTTCATAGTCTCCTCTTTAAGACCGAGCGTTTTGCTTGATTGGCGTGGCCAATGCAGTTGGGATGTGAATTCAAGGCGGTTGCTCGGTTAGGAAGCACTATACACCCGGCCGGTTGGAGCGTTCGCTGCGGCTTGTTGCATGTCGTTGGGGTAAACAGTTAGTGTGCAAGACAGGTTGAAACCCGTCATGCGCTCATCTGATTCCCCGGAAGAGGCCGCAGCGGCTACGCCTTTGCAAGATCGGGCCGAGCTTGCTCATTCCGCGCTGGAGAACCTGTTCGACGTTTCTCCCGATGCGATTTTTGTCACGGACGCCGAGGGCGTGATCCGTGGCGCCAATCCGCGCGCCGCCGAATTATTCGGTCACACCCAGGCGGAACTCCTCGGGCAGCCCATCGAAAACCTGGTACCGGCGCGCTTTCGGGGTCGTCATCCCAGCCACCGGGAAAACTACAATGCGCATCCCCGGGCGCGGCAGATGGGGGCGGCCATGAACCTGTTCGGCCTGCGCAAAGACGGCACCGAGTTTCCTGTCGACATCATGCTCAAGCCGATGGAGACCGAATCCGGCCGGGTGGTTTTGAGTTTTGTGCGCGATGTAACGGAGCAGCGCGAGGCGATGATCGCGCTTCGCCGCAACGACCAGCAACTGCGCTCGATTGTGGAGAGCATTCGCGACTACGCCGTCTACCTGCTCGATGTGGACGGGCACGTGATGACGTGGAATCCAGGCGCGGAGCGCATCAAGCAATACCAGGCCGACGAAATTCTCGGCTTGCATTTCTCACGCTTCTTCACGCAGGAGGATGCGGATCGCGGCCATCCGGCCGAGCTCATGAAATTGGCTGCCGAACGCGGCCGCATTGAAGAAGAAGGTTGGCGCGTGCGCAAGGATGGTTCGCGCTTCTGGGCAGATACGATACTGACCGCCATCCGCGACGAAACAGGACAGGTGACCGGCTACTCCAAGGTGACACGCGACTTTACCGACCGCAAGCGCGCGGAAGAAGCGGTGATGCTGCAACTGAGCAGCGCGCTGCTGGCCAACGTGGATGTGACCAAGCTGCTGGGCGCTATTTCGGCGAGCATTAAAGAGGTGATTCCGCACGATGAGGCGACGCTGGCGCTCTACGATCCGACGATGGGCGATTTGCAGGTACAGTTTTTAGGAACGACAGGAGACAGGGCGCAGCATGGCGAGGTGCGCCTGCCGATTGAGTCCTCGCCGGCGGGAGCGGCCTTTCGCACGCATGAGCCGGTGGTTTTGGAAAGTATCAAGGAGGCGGGATTCCCTCCTGAATGCGTGCGCCACCTAACGGACCTCGGCATGCAATCAGGATGCTGGGTTCCACTGATTCATCGCGGAGACGTGGTGGGCACGCTTGCCGTAGCCAGCAGCCTGGAAGGCAATTTTAGCCGCAGCGATGCGGAGATGCTGGTGCAGATCGCCGACCAGGTGGCGATGGCGGTGAACAATGCAACGGCATTCCGCCAGATTGCCGAGTTGCGGGACCGGCTTCGGCAGGAAAACCAATATCTCGAAGCGGAAATCAATCTCGAAAATCGCTATGAGGATATTGTTGGCGAGAGCAAAGGCCTGCGCAACGTTCTGCGCGAGATTGAAACTGTCGCACCGACCGATGCCACGGTCCTGATCCAGGGCGAATCGGGAACCGGCAAGGAACTGCTGGCTCGCGCGATTCACCGGCTGAGCCGGCGCAGCGAACATACGTTTATCAAGTTGAACTGCGCCGCCATTCCGGCCGGCTTGCTGGAGAGTGAACTGTTCGGGCACGAGAAGGGAGCGTTTACCGGCGCCATCAATCGCAAGATTGGCCGCCTGGAGCTGGCCCACGAGGGGACGCTGTTTCTTGACGAGATTGGCGAATTGCCGCTGGACCTGCAGCCTAAGCTGCTGCGCGTGCTGCAGGAGCGCGAGATTGAGCGCCTGGGCAGCAACCGGCCCATCCCGGTGAACATGCGCTTGATTGCAGCCACGAATCGCGACCTGAGTGAGATGGTTGCAAACAAGGAATTCCGCAGCGACCTCTACTATCGGCTGAAGGTGTTTCCGGTTTTTTCGCCGCCGCTGCGTGAACGCGCGGGCGATATTCCGATCCTCGTCCGCCACTTTGTGGCGACGCATAGCCGTCGCATGGGCAAGACCATCGAGTCGATACCGGATGAAACCATGCAGGCGCTGGTGCGCTGGCCCTGGCCGGGCAACATTCGCGAACTCGAGAATTTTCTTGAGCGCGCCGTGATTTTGACGCGGGGGCCGGTGCTCTACGTGCCGCTGGCTGAATTGCAGATGGCGCAGGAGCGGGTGCAGGCCGAGGTCGAAAGCCCAACGCTTCACGAGGCGGAGCGCGAACATATATTACGAGTGCTGCGCGAGTGCAAAGGACAGATCGGCGGCGACGACGGCGCGGCAGAGCGGCTGGGGCTGAAACGCACCACATTAAATTCAAAATTGAAGAAGCTCGGCATCGAACGAAGTGACTATATGTAGTCTCGGTGACGAGATATCGTCATCGTCTCTTCGTCACTTCGCCTCTCGTCCCTTCGTCACCGGAATTCGTCACTCCTTTTAAATCCTTTCCTTTCAGATTGATGCTTTGGCCGTCTGCTTCGCGGGGCAGTTTGGCACGCGCCGTGCCTTAACAAGTGCGTACGCGGAAAGATCAAGACAGAGAAAGCGAAAAGCAAAAACAGGGAAAAGCTCAAAAGCAAGACAACGAAACGATCAAAACGAAACAGCGGAAAGATCACAGCAAATGTTACGAATCTCAATGAAAGAAAATACGGATACAGTCGAGATGAAGTTGGAAGGCCGGGTCGCGGGGTTGTGGGCGGCAGAAGTAGGCCGAGTCTGGGTGGAAACGGCTCCGCGGCTGGCAGGAAGAAAGCTCGTACTGGATTTGCGCAACGTGATCTATGCCGACTCAGGCGGCACCGCATTGTTGAGCGAGATCTACTCACAAACGAAAGCCGAATTGCTGGCTGACACGTTGTGGGCACAATCACTTGCCGAACAAATCACGCGCCATGATGTGCAATCTCTTCTCGAGGAGCTTTGATATGGGGACGATGCAGAACGCAGTAGCCGGATGTGCAGCTCAGCCGAGGCTGGCTGGCGAATTCTTCAGCAAGTTGTCGCCGCTGGCGCTCAAGGATCTTGGGGCGATGGCTCTGCCTTTGAGCTATCCGGCAGGAAGGATTCTGTTTTCAGAGAAGGATCCGGCTCCCGGCATCTACATTGTCCTGGAGGGTGAAGTGAAGCTCTCAATGAACTCGAGCGACGGGCGCCGCCTGATTCTTCGCATCGCCAAGAAGGGGGAGATTCTTGGACTCGCGTCCGCCCTCTCCGGCAAGCCATGCGAGATGACGGCAGAAACACTTTATCCGGCGAAGGTTGCTCCGGTGGAGCGCCGCGAGTTTCTCAACTTTCTCGGCCGTCACCCCGAGGTTTATCAAACAGTGACCGAAGAGCTGAGCCGCGACTACACGATGGCCTGCGAACAGTTGCGCACGGTTGGTCTGTCAGGTTCGGCGCCGGAGAAGCTGGCGCGCCTGTTGCTCGACTGGAGCGAGAAGGGCCAGACCACCGACGGTGGCACGCGCTTCCGCTGCCCTCTGACGCACGGCGAGATCGGTGAATTCATCGGCGCCTCCCGCGAAACAGTGACGCGCACGATGAGCGCCTTCAAGAGCCGGCGGCTGGTTGCCTTCAGCGGTTCCACGCTGACCATTCCCAGCAAGTCGGCACTGGAGAGCTACGCGCACTGCTAAGACTTTCTGACCTTTCCTCCAGTCGTTTCATTCCACATGAACCTGTTCCACTTTCATACCCCGGCATCCTGGTCAGCGAGACTGGTTGCCGGGTTTCTTTTGTTTAGGGCTCAAGGCTACCAAACGCTACAATGGCAGCAACCAAAATGATGGAGGCTTTTATGCGCAAGGTCCTACTCGCTGTTCTCGCCATGGCATTTACCCTGTCGCTTGCTGTGCCGCTCAGGGCGCAGGGCGCGCCACCGCAGGGCGGAGCCGGCCAGCCCTATTCCGTTGAGTACTACTACAAGTGCCAATGGGGCCACCAGCAGGAGTTCCTCAGCCTGTTTCTCAAGAATCACTATCCGCTGTTGAAGAAGATTCAGTCGACCGGGCGAATTCTGTCTGTCAAGATCGAGACGCCCGCTTATCACACGACTGAAGACGGACGGTGGGACTATCGCGTGACGATTAGGTTCAAGGATTCGACTGCGGCGACCACATCGAACCCCGACGAAGAGGCTTTCATGAAGGAGCTTTGGCCGGACCAGGCTACTTATCAAAAAGAAGAGCAGCGGCGGTTTGAGATTCTGCTGGGACACTGGGATTTGCCGGTGACGGATATTACGCCGAGGCCGTAGACGTCGGCTCTCAGCTTTCAGCTTTTAGCTCTTTGGTTTCGGATGGGGTTTCTTCATTCCCCGGTCTCAAAAGCGAGACCGGGGGCACCCGCTTTTTGGTCTTCGGTGGGGTTTCTTCATTCCCCGGCTCAAAAGCGAGACCGGGGGCACCCGCTTTTTGGTCTTCGGATGGGGTTTCTTCATTCCCCGGTCTCAAAAGCGAGACCGGGGGCACCCGCTTTTTGGTCTTCGGATGGGGTTTCTTCATTCCCCGGTCTCAAAAGCGAGACCGAGGGCACCCGCTTTTTGGTCTTCGGTGGGGTTTCTTCATTCCCCGGTCTCAAAAGCGAGACCGGGGGCACCCGCTTTTTGGTCTTCGGATGGGGTTTCTTCATTCCCCGGTCTCAAAAGCGAGACCGGGGGCACCCGCTTTTTGGTCTTCGGTGGGGTTTCTTCATTCCCCGGTCTCAAAAGCGAGACCGGGGGCACCCGCTTTTTGGTCTTCGGTGGGGTTTCTTCATTCCCCGGTCTCAAAAGCGAGACCGGGGGCACCCGCTTTTTGGTCTTCGGTGGGGTTTCTTCATTCCCCGGTCTCAAAAGCGAGACCGGGGGCACCCGCTTTTTGGTCTTCGGATGGGGTTTCTTCATTCCCCGGTCTCAAAAGCGAGACCGGGGGCACCCGCTTTTTGGTCTTCGGTGGGGTTTCTTCATTCCCCGGTCTCAAAAGCGAGACCGGGGGCACCCGCTTTTTGGTCTTCGGTGGGGTTTCTTCATTCCCCGGTCTCAAAAGCGAGACCGGGGGCACCCGTGATGTTTTTTCTGGATTGCTCAGGGTCTGTTTTTCCACTGGCGGACCAGGTCGTCGGCGGCTTCCTGCCAGTTGCGGAAGTCGAAGTCGAATCCGGCCTGGAGCAGGCGGGCGGGGACGACGCGGCGGCTCTTGAGTACGAGCTCTGGTTCAGTGCGCATGAGGAAAGTGGCGATCTGGAGCAGGAGCCAGGGGGCGGGGATGCCGTTGGGCATCTCCCACGCGTCGCGCAGGGCCTGCATGAAGTCTCGATTGGAGAGCGGGTTGGGCGCCGCGAGGTTGACTGGCCCGGCGATGTCTTCATGCTCGATGAGGAAGTCGATGGCGCGGGTGAAGTCAGCTTCGTGAATCCAGGAAACGAACTGGCGGCCATTGCCCTGTGTCCCGCCCAGGCCGATGCGGACGAGGTTGAGCAGGATGGCGAATGCGCCGCCGGGCGTGGGGCTGAAGACAACGGCGCTGCGCAGAGCAATTTTGCGCGTGCGAGGCGTGGGGATGGCGAAGAAGAGCGCTTCCCAGTCTTTGGCCACGCCGACGGAAAAATCCCAAGTCTCGGGCGCGTGCCTGTGGGTTGAGATCAGCTCACGGCCACCCAGCTCGCCGGTGAGTTCATCCATCGGCTTGTCGAGCGCATGGCGGTAGATGGTGGCGGTGGACATATTCATCCAAATGCGAGGTGGAGCGGGGAGCGAGGTAATGACGCGGCTGAGCAGGCCGGTGGTTCCGATGCGCGAGTCGTAGATTTCGCGGCGGTGCTTCTGGTTGTAGCGGCAGTTCACGCTGCGTCCCGCAAGGTTGATGCAGACGTCAGCGCCTTCAAGGGTTTCAACCCATGTGCCCGGATTGGCGCCATCCCAGTGCACGGTCTGCCAGGGCGCGGTGTAGGGCGAGCGGGTGAGCACGGTGACGTGGTGGCCGGCCTCTGGAAAATGGCGTGCGAGGATTTGGCCCACGTGTCCACTGCCGCCGGGCAGAACAATGCGAAGAGGGCGCGCCGTCACGGTTACCCTTCTCCATAAACCGCTTTGAGCAGTTCGGCGGCGGAACGGTGCAGGGGCTTCATGAACGGCAAACCGGCGAATTTGAAGATGGTGATCATCATGAACAGCGTCTTCGAGAAGAGTACTTCAGTTCGGGCCTGGAGTGGTGGAACAGGGAACGATAAGGCAGGGATTAGGGATTAGGGATTAGGGATTAGAAAGGCTTTCAGGTTGGGTGCTTGTTGTCCCACCGAAGATGGTGCGGATTTCTCGTGGGCTGTATTCATTCCCCGGTCCCCAAGTGCGAGGGACCGGGGGCACCCGGCGGGGACAGGGAATAGGGAATAGGGAACAGGGAACGATAAGGCAGGGATTAGGGATTAGGGATTAGAAAGGCTTTCAGGTTGGGTGCTTGTTGTCCCACCGAAGATGGTGCGGATTTCTCGTGGGCTGTATTCATTCCCCGGTCCCCAAGTGCGAGGGACCGGGGGCACCCGGCGGGGACAGGGAATAGGGAATAGGGAATAGGGGACAGGGAACGATAAGGCAGGGATTAGGGATTAGGGATTAGAAAGGCTTTCAGGTTGGGTGCTTGTTGTCCCACCGAAGATGGTGCGGATTTCTCGTGGGCTGTATTCATTCCCCGGTCCCCAAGTGCGAGGGACCGGGGGCACCCGGCGGGGACGGGGGACAGGGAACAGGGAACGATAAGGCAGGGATTAGGGATAGGGATTAGGGATTAGAAAGGCTTTCAGGTTGGGTGCTTGTTGTCCCACCGAAGATGGTGCGGATTTCTCGTGGGCTGTAGTCATTCCCCGGTCCCCAAGTGCGAGGGACCGGGGGCACCCGGCGGGGACGGGAATAGGGAATAGGGAATAGGGAATAGGGAATAGGGAATAGGGAACAGGGGAACAACTTTGCATCTTTGTCAGCTATAGAAGGTGGCAGGGGCGCGATGGATGGGGCACGGGGCCCGGACCTGAAGGCGCTAGGGGTGGGGCTGGGCCTGGTGCCATGCCTGGAGGTACTGGCGGCGGCGGTAGGCACGCCGCTCGCGCACGATGATGATGAGGATGAAAATGAGCACGAGTACGGGCAGGGAGAGGGTGATCCCGGGCTGGATTACGCGCTCACGGCCCACATTGGCCGAGGGCGCAGCGTGATAGGAGCCCATGATGGCGACCGTATCGCGACCGATGGTGGCATGTTCGCCGAGACGGACGGGGCCGAGGATGCTGACGGTGTCCCTGTCGATGGAGGCGTTGTCGCCGACGGTGACGCCGCCGAGGATGCTGACCGCATCGCGATCGGCGTGGCCGTTGACCTGAATGCTGCCCAGGATGGCGACGATGTCGCCCTTGGCTTCGCCGTCAACGTGCACGCTGCACAGGATGCAGACGGCGTCATGGATGTTGTTTCCGGTGGTGATGTTGATGTCGTTGAAGAACTGGACGGCGTCCTGATCGGCATGGGCGGGCGTGGCGGCCAAGGCAAGGGCGGCAGCCAGGAAGGAGAAAAGGATGGCTCGCTGCATCGGGGGAGGGCTCCTCTCTGTATCCCTACGCTCGATGGCGCGGGAAAGTTCCGTGGAAAAGTATCCCAACCAGGATAAACCCTGGCAGCTTCGTAGGCCTGCTTTCGAGGGCGGGTGTCAGAGACGAGGGCTTAATTCAGTCTTTAGCTATCAGCTAGCAGCGCAGTTGGCTGGGTTCCGGGGCTGGCTGGAGCGGTCACTAGTGTGGTGTCCCAGGAGTTCATTGAAGAACAACCGCAGATCCTTCGACTCACCACCCCCAAACTGGAAAACGTTTGGGGCCCCGTTCGCTCAGGATGACAGTTTTTCTTGATATGAACTTCAGACTCAGGACACTAGCGTATTAGAACCGATCTGCATCGCGCGGGGTGGAGACAAGTTGCGCCGAATGAGCCTGTTCCAAGTCAACATGGATGGAATTGTCCTGCTGGTTGAATGTGGCTCCGGTCCAGACGGAATTGCCAGGGATGCTTCCCCCACTTGACCGGCAGCTCGATCGTTGCCTTGCGGCCCAGGTCCGCGTCATCGCTGAGCCCCTCTTCAAGATTGCCGAACATCAGGTGATCCTTGCCGTCCGCAGTTCGCCAGGCCATGAGATTTACGGTTTGATTCGAATCAATGGCCGAGGCATGCAAGCTGCCTGAGTTGGCCTGCAACGCGTTCACGGCGGAGGCTGCCAATGCGTAGGGGGCCGTGCTTCCACGCCAGATATCGAGCAGCCTGGTGTCCCACTCAACAGCGAACTCTGGAGGGTCCCAGGTCATCAAATGCAGTTTGAGGCCCTGGTTGAGCACGAGTGCCGGGCTGTCCGCTACGAAATAGATGGGTTTGGCATTGGGCGTCGTCGTGTTCTTGGTAAAGCCTTGACGCAGCGGAAAATCCTCCGGCACCCCGTGCGCCAGAGTTGCGCCGAAGCTGGAAACCCTGGCCTTAAGGGTCGATGGCGGAGATGAGCTGGCATCGTCGCTCTCTAGTCCCAGCAGGTCGCGCAAGGAGGGGTCGAATCCGCCGGCGGGGCTGCCCAGCAGGGCAATGGGTACGCCGCGTTGCGCCAGCGTGTGGATGTCACGGCTCTCTTCGGCAGTGAGGTGCGAGACTGCGCCCACAATAAACATGTCAGAAGAGACGTGCGACAGCCACTCAATTCGCGTAACAGAGGAGACGGGAACCGGCCATTTGATGAGTGAGCCAACCTGCTCATCCAGCCACTCCTTTGCATCCTGATCGGGACGGGCGTGCTCGGCTTGCGACTGCGCCGCACTGCGCGCGTAGACGAGCGTGGGACCGTAGACCTGAGTGATGTTGTGCGCATCGATCACGGCGTCACTTATGTTGGTGTTCAAGAAGGCGACATCGTCGCTGCTGAGTAGACGCTTACCCTGGTTAGCCCAGGAGATGTATGACCCATCGGGAACCTTGATGCCCTTCGGCGTTTTGACCGATGCGTGGGAGTAGGCCCAGATGCCCCAGCGAAGGCGCTCGGGGACGGTGTGCAACACATCCCAGGATTCCCACGCATCGAAGGTTTCAACCAATGGATAGTGCTTGACGCGCGTGTCCGCGAGGATGGCCGCATGCATGAGCGTGTAGGCAAGCTGGTAGGTCCAACCGAGGGCGGGGTTATTCCAGAATGAGTTGTGGCGGACGCCCACTTCGTTCCAGGCTCCGGCCCAGGTTTGATCCACCCACACGTCCAGATATCCCTCACGGGCGATCCGCTGGAGATCAAGACCGTTGCATCGCCAGTCTCCAAGCGCGCTGGCGGCGTTTGAGTACATCATGACGATGGCCTTCGGATTGGCGGTCTTGGTTTCGCGAATGAGCGCGGAGGTTGCCCTGGTGCGCCGCTCGATGGCCTCAGGAGATGGCTCCAGGAGGCCATCGGGGCCGGCCCGTTGATAGGGGACAGGCATGCCGAAAGAATCGCGCAACATGATGGCGTCAAGTCCCGCAGCTTTGGAGAGACTCCCCCACTGCGCGGCAAATGCATCAGGCACCGGCATGCCTTCCGCGATTCCGTTGGGCAGCCCGCCAAGCCGGGACGCATCTCGATGCAGCGTGACGGCGGGATCGAAGTACTTTCCGCTCTGCTTCAGTCCGTCCCTGGTAAATTGCCAGGTGCTGAAAGCCTCAGGATGGCGTTTTGCCCAGGGCGCGATTTCCCCGTATGCATCGTCCCATGCGTACGCCAGGCTGCCCACCTTGAAGCCGGCAATTCCGCGCCTGGCGGCCTCAGAACGCAAGGCGTCCGTGAGATGGCGCAGATCCGCATAGGTCCATTTGCCGTAGCCCGACCGCGTGACGATGATGGGCGTGGCGAAACGCTGTTTCCAGGCGAGTTTGCGCTGATCGGTGCTTCCCGCCAGCGGGGCCGATTCCTTGACCCAGGGTTGCTGACCGGTTCCGGCGGGCAGGCTGATCTGCTGTTCCGGCTCGCCCGACCATTCCATGATGTAGCCGACTGTCCAGCCGACGTTGAGGATGAGTCCACGATCGCCGCGAATGTTGCTGTAAAGGGGTGCGAAGCGATCCCAGAAGCAGGCGACGGAGCCGGCGATGTCGGACTGGTCAAACCAGTAAAGATCAATCTCCATCCAGCGGTCACCGGGAACTTTTGCGCCGGCGGGCTGTTTGTCTGCCGCTGGAGAGTCCGGGTTTGCGCAGGCAGCCGATGCGGATGCGCTCACGGCTGCGCAGAAAAAAAGTTGCAGCCCCAGAATCAGCGAAACGAGACATGTGCGATCGACGCGGCCTTTCATAATTCTTCTCCTGCTTTGAAGGATTGCGCACTGATTGTAGCGCGTTGCTGCGTGGAGGGGGATGATGCCTTGGCTTGAGCGCGGAGCCGGGAAGTCAGCGGTGACGATTGCGGATGAGGATTCAGTCCTTCGCGGGTCGGCGGCGGCGGCGGACGACGGATACAAACAATTATGCCGATGGAGTTTTTCCGCCACCTGTTTTGCCGCTGCTAGTTTCGCGCTACGGAATAAAGTAATACGGGTTCGGATATTTGACGGAGAACTCGGCTTCGGGCTTGCCTTTCAGATCGCTCCACTGGTCGCCTACGTTGAGCACGATGGTGTAGCCCTCGGCCACAATGCCGGCGCGCACATTTGACTTGTAGACCTCGGCGGGCTTTCCTTCCATTGCTTGAGACCGAAGCGTCAACTGCTGCCAGCCGTCGAATCCCTGCGCCTTGAGATTCTGTTCGGTGATGGCGCGCTCCCGCTCGGGGCGCCCGGTGATGAAGAAAACCGCGACTCCCAGCCGCTGCGCTTCCTTGTCGATGCGCAGGGTCCCCGGAATGGCTGGAGCCTGGCCGGTCTCGTTCCATGCATCGAAGGCCGCTTGGTTGTACGCGAAATCCGCTTGCACAAGCTCCTGCCAGTTGGAGAGCGAGGTCTCATCAATATCGAAGACCATGGCCAGCTTCTCCTGCGGGCGCGGATGGGCGGCGCGCCGCCGAAGGAAGGCGATGGCGCGATCCGCCTGCCGGTCGAGGTCGCGCGCGTAGCAGCCGCAGGTGCAGGTGCACTCGTGGTACTGCTTCAGTTCCTTCTTGAGTGCGTCGAGATTGGGCAGGGATTCGGCGGGCGCATCGACGCTGAACACTGGCCGCTGCGGCTTTGTCACGGCTGCTTGCTGCGCGGCCGCCAGCGCGAAGGCAGGGCACATCATCAGTGCGGCCGCAAGGAGCTTGAGACGCTTGTTCAACTGTCGAAGTCCTTTCATGCGAACGAGATCGCCAAACCTATTTACATGGCCTTAACAATCATCGCATTCAGGCTGCCGACCACCAAGAGGATTTGGGCCAGCTTTCTCATTCGATACACTGGAGTCATGGTTCATGTTTTTCGCCCTCTGCCCGTGGAACGGTTGAAGTTGCTGGTCTTCGATCTGGACGGCACCCTCATTGATTCGGCGCAGGATTTGTGCAACAGCGTCAACGCCGCCCTGGCGCAGTTTGGGCACGGGCCGCTTGCCGACCCAGCCATCGCCGGCTTTGTGGGCAACGGAGCACCCATGCTGATGCGCCGCTCGCTTGCCATGGCCGACGGCATCGAGCCTGAGCAGGTGGACGAAACGTTGCTGGCCGGCGCGTACGAGTTTTTTCTCCGCTACTACCGCGAGCACAAACTCGATTTCACGTATGCGTACGAGGGCGTGCTTGAGGCGCTTGCGGCGCTGCGCGATTTGCACGACGCCCCCGGCGGCTCGCCTCGTGTGATGGCTGTGCTGACCAACAAGCCGGTTCGCCCGGCGCGCGGGATTTGCGAAGGCCTGGGAATGGCTGACTATTTTCTCCACATCTACGGGGGCGACAGCTTCCCGGTGAAGAAACCGGACCCGACTGGACTGCGCACGCTGATGCAGGAGACCGGCGCCTCGCCGGATCAGACGGTGATGATCGGCGACAGCCAGGTGGACGTGGAAACGGCTCGCAATGCCGGCGCGTGGTCCATCGGTTGCGCCTTCGGCTTTGGTCCGCAAAACCTGCTCGACACCAAGCCCGATATTCTCGTGGACCGCGCCTTCGATTGGACTACGGCGCTCAGTCCTGCGAAAATTGGAGTGCAATCGTAATCGTTAACGAAATAGCAGAGATTGCCCGGTCTTTGTAACGTTTCCGGTCGCATATCCAGCGAATGCACGATTTTTCGCGCTCGAAGCTTGACTGTAGTAACTTGCTTCACCTTGCACTGCCTGGAGATGTTGGTCATGAGTTCGTTCGTACGCTTTTTTGCTCTCGTATGCGCACTTTTTCTTCTTTTGCCTCGAGCCTCAGCCGGCGCGTTTGCTCCCGACCCACCTGTTGCCGCCGTCCACCCCTCTCCAGCGCTGCGCGGGATTGTCTCTGACGCAACCGGAGCGATCATTCCCGGCGCTGAAGTTGATGTGATGGACGCCAAGGGCGCAACCGTAGGCCAGGTCCACTCCGACGCAAGCGGCAATTTCCAGTTCACTCCTTCGCAGCCGGGCGCCTACACGCTTGTCGTCTCCGAAGCCGGATTCAAAACGGTACAGATCGCTGTCACGGTTGGCGCGCCGTCTGGTCCCGCGGGCCCAGTCAAGCCTTCGGCGGCCCTGCACGTCGTGCTTCCCATCGCCTCCGTTGCCACCAACGTCGAGGTGAATGCCGACGCCAACCAGGACCTCACCTCGACCGATGCCAACAGCGACTCCTCCACGCTGACCACTCAGGACCTGAAAGCTCTGCCCATCTTTGACAACGACTACGTCGCGGCCATGAGCGCCTTCCTCGACAGCAACGTCAGCTCGACGGGCGGCAGCGGCCTCATCGTCGATGGAGTCGAGGCCAATCGCGCTACGGTTTCCCCGTCCGCCGTGCAGGAAGTGCAGATCAACCAGGATCCTTACTCTGCGCGCTACTATTACCCTGGCCGCGGGCAGATGGAAATCATCACCAAGTCGGCGGCTGACCATTATCACGGTCAGTTCAACTTCTACTTCCGCGACTCGGCCTTGAATGCGCAGAATGCGCTTGCTCCGTCGAAGCCTTTCGAGCAGCGGCGCATCTACGAGGGCCATGCGACCGGGCCGATTCCTCATGCGAGCAAAAGCAGCTTTCTGGTTACGTTCAACCGGGCTGAAGAGGACAAGGACACGGTGGTGAGCGCAACGCTCGCGCCCACTGTCGCCGACCCGAGCGGCGCTTTCAGCGCCAACGTCCCCGCGCCGACGCGCGACACCGAATTCAGCACACGTGTGGGCCATCAGTTCGGCGATCGCTACTCGAGCTACATCCAGTACAGCTACGAGGACTGGACCGGACAGAACCAGGGCGTCGGCGGGCAAACGCTGGCCTCGGGCGGATATAACAACGAATACCGTGAAGACGACCTCAACACGCACGTCGACGCCACCTACTCCGCCGACTTGCTCAACCAGGTCTCCGTGATCGGCGAGCACACATCCAACCGCAACAGCAATACGGTGGAGGGCGCGCGTGTGAGCCTGCCCGGCGATTTTCTTTCCGGCTCCGCGCAGTCTGACTCCTTCGGCAGCGAGTACAACTTCCGCTTCTCCGACGTGCTGAGCTGGACACGCGGCCCACACCTCGTCAAGGCCGGGATCGGCGTGCCGCACATGAGCCGGCGCGCGTATGACGACCAGACCAACGAGCTGGGAACTTATACCTTCGGTCCAACGCTCGCAGCCGACGGCGTGACCGTGCTTCAAACCACTTTTCAGAACTACGCCGCGAATCTGCCTTCAGAGTTCTCGCAAAATACCGGCGACATCCACTTCATCTATCACCAGCAGGAGATGGGCGCATTTGTGCAGGACCAGGTGAAGCTCGGCACCCGCGTCTCGATTACTCCGGGCATTCGCTACGACTGGCAAAACTTTCTCGCGACTGACCGGCTTGGCTTTTCGCCGCGTTTCTCCTTCGCGTGGGTCGTCGATCCAAAATCAAAAACCATTGTGCGCGGAGGCGGCGCCCTCTACTACGACCGCTTTGGTTCGAGCGCGTTGCTTGACCTGGTTCGCTACGAGACCGCGCGGCGCCGGTCGATCGTGATTTCGCTCGACCCTGCATCCCTGCCCGCTTCAGGCTGCGTACCCATCAGCGAGTGCGTCACCGTTTCCGCGCAGCCGCCGAACCTGGTGCAGCTGATGCCCAATGCCAAGCTGCCTTATGAGATGGAGTACGGCCTCTCCGTGGAGCGGCAACTGGGCGAGCGCGGCACGGCCACGGTGAGCGGCTACAGTACGCGCGGCATTCACATGTTCCGCTCGCTCGATGTCAACGCGCCAACCGAGCCGTCGGGCTATGCGCTCCGGCCAAACACGGCGTATGGACGCATCCGGCAAATGCAACCCGAGGGTTTTTTTGAGGGCAGCGGTCTCGACGTCGCGTATCGCGGGCGGCTCAACAAGTACTTCACCGGCTTCGGCCGCTACACCTGGTCCCACTACGAATCGAACGAGAACGGAATTTATTGGTTTCCTCAAAACCAGCTCGAGCCCGAGGAGTGGTCCAATTCCAGTTACGACCGGCGGCACCAGTTCAACATGTACGCCATGATCCACCCGGATGGAGTGCTCAACCTGGCCGTCGGCATGTTTGCCAACACGGGAACTCCGTGGACCGTCCTGACCGGCACGGACGATTACGGAGACGGCCTGTTCAATACTCGCCCTGACGGCGTTGAGCGCAACACGGAGACGAATCCGTCTTACGTTGATTTTGATGTCCGCTGGGGCCATGACTTCGCCTTCACGCAGAACAAGGCCGATGAGGCGCCACGCCTGGGTTTCTCCGCGGGAGCCTTCAACGTGCTGAACCATGTGAACGGCTCAGGCATCGACCAGGTGGATACTTCCCCGTCCTTCGGTGACATTACGGCGGCAGCCCCGCCGCGCCGGATTCAGTTGGGCATGCGGTTGCAGTTCTAGCGTCCCGTCTCGGAACTTCCGGCGCCTCGCCGCCGTATCAACCGGAGCAGCCAGTCAATTGGGTGAGCGGAGATGTCCGTTCGCGCACAGGGGTGTTCACTAGTGAACATTTGGGAGTGAGGGGTTGCGGGATTTCGACCGCAGCGTTGCTGCATTTTCCTGGGTTTACGGATGACGGGAGTTTGGCAGGCGAGGTGCAGGTGAGATCGATGGATAGCTGTCACCAACGGTCCGGTTCCGCACATTTGAAATGAGGTGCTTTGATGGGCATGCTCGGGCAGAATCTCAAGTTTGCCGTGCGCCAGTTACTGCGCAACCCAGGTTTTACGGCTGCGGTCGTGTTCACGCTGGCGCTTTCAATCGGCGCGAATACGGCGATCTTCTCGATTGTGAATGCGCTGCTGTTGAAGAGCCTGCCGTACCCGCAGCCGGACCGCATGGGCGCGATCTTTGCGCATTTCGGGGGCAGCGACTCCAACGATGGGGGCATCTGGATCGACGGTGAGCAGTGGGAGCTGTTGCGCGACAATGTGCCAGCCTTGATGTCAGCGGTTTCGAGCGCATTGGCTTCCGGCGTCAATCTGCAGGCGGGCGAACGGGTGCAGTATCTGCATGCGGGGCGGGTTTCTGCGCACTACTTCGACGTGCTCGCATTGCATCCCGCCCTGGGCCGCAACTTTACCGAGACCGAGGATCTGCCGAATGGACCGAAGAGCGCGATTCTCAGCTACGACTTGTGGCGCACTACATTTGGCGCGGACCGCACTCTGCTGGGCCGGTCGATTCTGCTGAAGGGCGAGCCGTACACGGTGGTGGGCGTTCTGCCCGAGGGAGCGGAGACTCCCATGAATGCGGATTTGTATACCGCGCTCCAGGCTAGCCGGCAGGGCGAGGGCATGGGCACCAACTATCGGGTGATTACGCGGCTTCGTGACGGCGCCACCTGGCAGCAAGCGGATTCGGAGATCAATCGCGCGTGGGCTGGTTGGGCGGCCAAGCGCGCGCTGCGTCATCCGGGGACGCAGGAGACTTTCAATTCTGTTTCGCTGAAGCAAGGGCAGACGGTGGACCTGCGGCCCAAGGCGCTAACGCTGATGCTGGCGGCGGGATTGATTCTGCTGATTGCGTGCGCAAATCTTGCCGGGCTGACGCTGGTGCGCATGGAGAGGCGCACGCAGGAATTGGCGACGCGGCTGGCGCTGGGCGCGTCACGCTGGCAGATTCAGAGACAGTTGTGGATTGAAAACCTGTTGCTGGCGATGCTGGGCGGATTGGCGGGGCTGGGCGCGGGCTTTGCCGCTTTGCGGGGATTGCTGTCGATGCTGCCAGTAGGCTTTTTGCCGGTGGCCGGAGTGCCGCTGGATGGGAGCGTGCTCGGGTTCACGCTGCTGGTTTCAGTGCTGACGAGCCTTCTGTTCGGGATGCTGCCGGCGTTCGCAACGCGGAAGGTGGACCTGCGTTCGTCGATGGCGAGCCGCACCGTGGCGGGTGGAAGCAGGCTCGGATTGCGGCAGGCGATGATTGCAGGCGAGGTGGCTTTGACGGTGGTGTTGCTGGCCGCTTCAGGATTGCTGATTCGGACTTTGATTCATCTGGAGACGCTGCCGCCGGGGTTCAATGCGACGGGAGTGATGACGGCCAAGGCGTCGCTCGACGACGTACGCTATCACGATCCGGCAGCGTTCCAAAAGCTGCTGGAGACGAGCATCGCTTCGATGACCAGAATCCCCGGGGTGAAGAGTGCAGCGATGGGATTGACGCTTCCCTACGAGCGCACGCTGAACGATTCCGTCCTGCTGCATGACGGGGATCTGGCAGGGAAGGAAGTGGGGACGGATGAGATTTACGTCTCGCCCGGCTACTTCAACACGCTGGAGATACCGATGCTGCAGGGGCGCGATTTTTCCGGCGCGGATGGGCCCAATGCGCAACCGGTGGTCATCGTCAACCGCAGGTTTGTGGACAAGTTCTTTCACGGGGCTAATCCGGTGGGGCACATGCTGGCCAAAAACCTGCTGATTGTGGGCGTGGTGGGCGACGTGCAACTCTCATCGGGCATGGACCCGGTGGCGCCGCTGATGACCGAACAGACCATGTATGCACCTGCCGCACAGATGAATCCCCGGATGCTGTCGGTGGTTCATGTGTGGTTTCAGCCGAGCTGGATTGTGCGGACAGCCGGTCCGGTGGAGGGGCTCACCGAACAGATGCAGAAGGCGCTGGCGAGCGCCGATCCGGGACTGCCGTTTTCAGGCTTTTACCGGATGAGCGACCTGCAAGCGA
Organism: uncultured Acidobacteriaceae bacterium; assembly: GCA_963765025.1. Classification (GTDB taxonomy): domain Bacteria; phylum Acidobacteriota; class Terriglobia; order Terriglobales; family Acidobacteriaceae; genus Telmatobacter. The sequence goes on from CAVXVM010000152.1 coordinate 50,658, forward strand.
CGACACTTTCGACGCAGCGGATCGAAGTTGCCTTGTTGAGCGCGATGGCGGCGCTGGCGCTGCTGTTGAGCACGGTGGGCATTTTTGCGCTGGTGGCGAGCACGGTGGCGCAGAAGACACGCGAGATCGGGATCCGCATCGCTCTGGGATCAAGCATCCGCCAGGCCATGACGCGGGTGGCGGGGGCTGGGGTGCGCGCGTCGGGCGCCGGGCTGGGGTTGGGGTTGCTGCTTTGCTTTGCGGCCTTGCGGGTGATGCGCAGCGTGCTTTACGGAGTGGGAGTTTACGATCTTCCGACCATTGCGGCGGTGGTCGTGACACTTGCCGTGGTCACGTTGCTGGCCGCATCCATTCCGGTGCTGCGGATTGCGCGCATCGACCCTGCGACAACGCTACGGGATGAATAGGGCAGATCTGGAAATGATGTAGCCCATTGAGCTTTCGCTTGGGGGCTAAAGTGTCTGCGTATGAACTCGGGGAATGGGGCAAGGCTGAAAAGCTTAAAGGCCCGCGGCTGAAGCCGATTTCCTCATTCAGGCTCAATCGGGGGCGTTAAGGCCCCTGCTCCCTCCGCGAAAACAGAACCGCATCTGCCTGTTTCGTTCACTGCGGATCTGCGATGCCGGTGGACGACTGACTCAAAGCGCGCGGGAGAGTTCTTGCGCCGCCCACTCATCGCGAAAAGCCGCGATGAGGGGCACAGTGCTAAAGCCCAGGCCTATTTTCGGATCGTTTCGGCATCCGCTGCGGCGGAAAGCCGCGCCCTGACATTAGACCGCGGATTTTCCTCAAACGAACTTAGGAGACAGGAAGCTAGTGGATGCGGATGCTGCCGGAGCCGGTTTCAATGCGCACGGTGGGTCCGCCGCCGCCGACTTTGCCCGAGATGTGATGGTGATCCTCGGTGCCCTGGGTTGTCATTTCGCGATCGGAATGGACTCCTCCCGAGCCGGTTTCAGCATCAAGGGTGAATGCGGCGTTGCCGGTCCAGATCTCCACGCTGCCTGAGCCTGTCTCGAGCTTCCACGACTCGGACGGGGTTCCGCCGATCTTGATGCTGCCCGATCCGGTTTGCGCTTTGAGGGCGCCATGCAGGTTGCGGAGCTCAATGGAGCCGGAACCGGTTTCGGCCTTTACGTCGCCGTCCCCGAGCTGCTCAGCGTAGATGCTGCCCGAGCCGGTATCGATGCTGAAGCCGCCATGGAGCCCGGTGGCGTGGATATTGCCGGAGCCGGTGCTGAGCTTGGCGTTTTCGCCGACGCCGTCGTCGCTGACTTCGCCGGAGCCAGAGGCGGCGTTCAAGTAAGCGTCAGCGGGCGCCTGAATCTCATAATCGATGCTGATGTTGTGCAGGTTTTCATGGCGCGCGCCAATGCGCACGATGTTTCCTGTCTGCTCGATGGGGGGATTGTCGGCGATTTGCTTGACTTGACTCTCGTCAGCGCCCCAGCCGGACTTGACGCGTCCGAAGATGTGAATCTGGCGGTCGGCGCCGTGGGTGATATGGATGTATCCCGCGCCGGTGGCCACGGAGAGCTCGACTTTTCCATTCAGGTTGAGGTTGCGCTCGAAGGTGGCTTCGGAGGCGTAGACGGGCGCGGCAGCAAGAGCGGCTGCAGCGGCGAGCAATGCTGTTCCAACGAGAAGACGGTTCATGGTATTCCTCTCCAGAATCTTTAGCTGCACTCCTGAAGCCAAAGCCGGTTGATGGTTAAGTTCAATGAATCCAGCCGGGATGCGGAGCGAAAAGCGTGGACCGGCTTGCCCCTGGTGTTCGCTTTCGAACAGGGCTGTGCGAACGCGGACACACCCAATTATGTTACGCGGCGGCGTCCGGCCGGGTTCCAGCAAATTTGCCGCGAGCCGGAACCTGCGCCCGGCGGAGAGCGAGCGGCGGGCTGACCCGGCTCAGCTGAAGTGCTATTCTCTGACGCAGATGCAAGGCCTTTCGCTGCTCCAGACCGTCGCCGTGGCCATGCTGATCCTGGCCAACGCCTTCTTTGTGGCTGCGGAGTTCGCACTGGTGTCGATCCGCGAGACGAGGGTTGAGCAGATGGTTGCGGCGAAGTTGCCGGGAGCGCGCGCGGTACGGCGCCTGCAGCGCGGACTCGACGAGCTTTTGCCCGCGGTGCAGCTTGGCGTAACGCTGTGTTCTCTGGCGCTGGGCTGGCTGGGCGAGCCGCTGGCTGCCGCCGTGGTTGCGGGCTGGCTTGGCCCGCTGCCGTACTCGGCTATTTATGGGCATATCGCGGCCGTGACGCTGGGATTTGCCCTGATTACGTACTTCCACGTGGTGGTGGGCGAGCTGGTTCCGAAGGCACTTGCGCTGCGCCGGGCTGAAGCGCTGGCGGTGGCTGTTGCGCCGCCGATGCTGGTGTTCATGGCGCTGGCCCGGCCCGCGGTACGCCTGCTGAAGGTATCGGCTGCCGGAGTGCTGCGCGCATTCGATGTGCCGATGACCGAGCGATCGAGTGTGCACTCCTCAGAGGAGTTGAAGCTGATTGCCACGGCCGCCCGGCGGATGGGCTTGTTGCCCAAATTTCAGGAGACGCTGATTCATCGCGCTCTTGAGCTGGACGATGTATCGATACGCGAGATCATGACGCCGCGCCAGAAGATATTCTCGCTGCCCTCTGACATGCTGCTTGAGGAAGCCAGTGCGCTGGTGATCGCGCGTCACCGGTCGCGTGTTCCGGTGTACGACGAGAGCCGCGGTCCGGAGCACATTGTGGGCGTGGTGTATGCGCGCGACCTGGCACGGCTCATCTTTTTCCGGTCTGCCTCGGAGACAGCGCCGGGAGCCAGCTCCTCAAGGGCGCTTCATTCCCCGGCCCCCACGGGCGAGGGATCACCACCCCGGGGACGAGGACCTGTCCCCTGGGACCCCGGACCGGGGGCACCCTTTGACGTAAGCGGGGAGTTGTTTCCGGAGGAAAGTGCCGCTGCGAGTACGCGGCCTGAGGCGACGGAGTTGGCGAGGTCCAGCATGATTACGCCGTTTGTTGAACTTCGCCTGCGCCAGGTGATGCGCGACGTATTGGTGGTTCCTGAAACAAAATCGGTGCTGGACCTGATCACCGACTTCAAGCAGCGGCGCAGACACATGGCGGTTGTGGTGGACGAGTTTGGCTCCGTGGTTGGGTTGGTGACGGCCGAGGATGCAATCGAGCAGCTGACCGGGGAGCTGGACGATGAGTTCGACTCGCCCTCGGTTCCGCTGCTGACGACCGCGTCGGGCGCGCTGTTGATGGATGGCGGCGTGAACCTGCGCGACCTGGAGACGCAGATGCAGTGGAGCCTGCCGCGCGATGGTGGAGTGGAAACGCTGGCGGGGTTTCTGCTGGTGCGGCTTGGCCATCTGCCGCATCCGGGCGAATCGATTATCTATGATGGCCGCAAGCTGACCGTGGTGGAGATGGATCATCGGCGCATTGCACGGATACGCGTGGAGCAGGTGGAAGAAGAGGCCTCGGCGAAGGGCGATTCCTGACGGTGCGAAAGAATTTGTATCCGGGATGAGTGGGGGAAATTACGGATAAATGACTAGAATTTTAGAGAAACTCATGTATTCTTGTGCGACAAGCTTCAAATTCAGGGGTCCCAGCGACAGGTCTGCGTTGCCAAGTTGAGAGAATGGCAACCCTGATTTGAACCCGAACAAGGCACAATTTTGTTGGTGAAGCTGAAAGCTGTTGATTTCGGCGTAATCAAAATCTGAATCCTACCGATCAACTTGATAGAGGGGCGCGGTTCTGCGTTTTCGCCTGGTTGCGCGAATGTGCGCCTGCGCGAGAACGTTGCCGACCAAATTGGAGGAGACTCATGGGGAAGAAGGAAAAAGAGAAGAGCAAGACGAACGGGAGCGAGAAGGCGAATGGGGCCGCCAAGCCAAACGGGGCCAATGGCGCGCTGGTGAACGGTAAAGATCATGCATTCAAGCCTGCGCACCCTGGCGAGATTCCAACCATGCGGATCGGCAAGGACTGCGACTACGAGAAGGAATTGCGCCGTCTGCAGATTGAGCTGGTGAAGCTGCAGGAGTGGATACGGCACGAGCACCTGAAGGTGGTGGTGCTGTTTGAAGGACGCGATGCGGCGGGGAAGGGCGGGGCGATCAAGCGGATTACCGAGTCGCTAAATCCGCGCATCTGCAAAGTTGTGGCGCTGGGCACGCCGACGGAGCGCGAGAAGACGCAATGGTATTTTCAGCGGTACGTTCCGCATTTGCCGGGGGCGGGCGAGATGGTGCTGTTCGACCGGAGCTGGTATAACCGCGCGGGCGTGGAGCGGGTGATGGGTTTCTGCACGGATGGGCAGTACCAGGAATTTTTGCTGACGTGTCCGGAGTATGAGCGGATGCTGGTGCGGTCTGGGATTGTGCTGATCAAGTACTGGTTCAGCGTGAGCGATGCGGAGCAGGAGCGGCGTTTTCAGGACCGCATGAACAGGCCGACAAAGCGTTGGAAGATCAGCCCGATGGATCTGGAGTCGCGCAAGCACTGGGCGGATTACTCGCGCGCGAAGGACGAAATGTTCAACCACACGGACCACAAGCAGGCACCGTGGTTTGTGGTGAATGCCGAGGACAAGAAGGCCGCGCGGCTGAACGTGATTCGTCATCTGCTGTCGAAGATTCCGTACAAGGATTTGACGCCAGAGCCGCTGGAGCTGCCGCCAATCGTGAAAGCCGAGTACGTTCGGCCGCCTTTCCAGGAGCAGCATTTTATTCCGGTGGTTTACAGGTAGCGACTGACGGCTGAGGGGCGTGGGCTGTAATCTGACTTCAGCCTATGAAGCAGATTCTCACACGCCTTGTGCTCACGATCCCGGTCGTCTGGCTGGTGGTTTCGCTGGTGTTTCTGCTCATCCACATGGTTCCGGGCGACCCGATCCAGATGATGCTGGGCGAGGGCGCGACACCGACGGATATCGGAGCGCTTCGCCACCAGCTCGGGCTTGACCTGCCGCTGCATACGCAGTACATCCGGTACTGGAGCGGCGTGCTGCACGGCGACCTGGGCAACTCCATCCGCTTGCACGACTCTGTTTCGCACCTGATTGCCATGCGCTACCCCTATACGCTTGCACTCACGCTGGCGGCGCTGGTGCTGGCGCTGGTGCTGGCGGTTCCGGCTGGAATTCTGGCGGCGGTGGAGCGTGGGCGCTGGATTGACCAGGTGCTTTCCGTGGTGAGTCTTTTCGGACTGTCGGTTCCTGTGATTGCTCTTGGCCCGGTGCTGATTCTTGTGTTTTCAATCTCGCTGGGGTGGCTGCCGGTGTCGGGCGCGAACGCTGGCGGTACGCATTCGATTGACTGGCGCTACCTGGTGTTGCCGTCGGTAGCCATGGGCGCATCCCTGGCGGCGATTCTCACGCGCATGGTGCGGACGGCGATGCTTGAAGAGCTGGGTCAGGACTACATCCGCACGGCGCGCGCCAAGGGGTTAAGTGAAACCGCCGTGGTTTATCGGCACGCGCTGCCCAACGCGCTGGTGCCGATTGTTACGCTGATCGGGTTGCAGTTTGGCGTGTTGCTGGCGGGCGCGGTGGTGACGGAGAAGATTTTCAGCTGGCCGGGGCTGGGACGGCTGGTGGTGGACTCGATCGCCAACCGCGATTACGCGCTGGTGCAGGGATGTTTGCTGTCGATCGGGTTGACGTATGTGCTGGTGAACCTGATGACGGATGTGGTGTACCGGTGGATCAATCCGAGAATGAGATAAAGCAGGGAACGATAGGGCAGGGAATAGGGAATAGGGAATAGCCACCCCAGCGAGCAAAAGTCGCTCGCCGGGGACCCCGGCAGGGAACAGGGAAGCACCTTGGCTGGGGTTCTTGGCTATTGAGTCTCAGGCGGATTCGACAGATAAATGATTTTCGGTTCGAGCGCCCCGTCTGCTTTCACTGTGAGCAGGGCGATTGTGACGGGCAGTTCAAACCGGCGCGGGCCGCAGGAGCCGGGGTTGAGGTAGAGGACGCCTTTTTTGGTGAAGTAGTTGGGGACGTGGGTGTGGCCGGAGAGGACGGCGGCGAATTTTGCGGCGGCGGGGTCGAGGTGGAGGGTTTTGAGGTCGTGAAGCATGTAGATGTAGTGACCGGCGTTCGGAGGATTCTCGATGAGGACGACTTCTGTTTCGGGGAGATTGGCGCAGGGGCCTTCGCGGTCGACGTTGCCGCGGACGGCGGTGACCGGGGCGATGGTTCTTAGTTCATCAAGGATGGAGATTTTGCCCACGTCGCCGAGGTGAAGGATGCGGTCGACGCCTTTGAGGGCGGGGATGACTTCGGGGCGGAGCAGGCCGTGGGTGTCGCTGATGACGCCGATCTTCATGGATTCAGGATAAGCGGGGTTGGAGAAGCGTGGCTTCTAATCCCTGGTCCCCAAATGCGAGGGACCAGGGGCACCCGCCAGAGGTGTCAGCCGATTTCGTCGTCTGGGCGGGGCTTCTCGCCGCCTTTGCGATTGAGGATGCGGCGGAAGGCCTTGCGATCCGAGCGATTCCTGCGCAACTCAAAGAAGCGCTCGGTCTCCATGGCCGCAATCTTCTCAGCGGCGGCGATGACGAGGAACTGGTTCATGCTTGTTCCATCGCGCTAGCTGATCTCCTCGAGGGCAGCCTTGATCGAGACCGGCAATCGCAGGGGCAATGTGGAAGTTCGCGATCTCATGTCTCAATCCTACTGCTAAAGGCCCAGCTCGAGGCGGGTGCGGGGGTCTAGCTGGTCGCGGAGGGCGTCGCCGAGGAAGTTGAAGCCGAGGACTGCGCCGGCGACTGCTGCGGCGGGGAAGAGCACGAGCTGCGGCGAATCGAAGAGGTGGGAACGAGCGTCGTTGAGCATCGATCCCCAACTGGGGGCTGGTGGCGGAATGCCGAGTCCGAGAAACGACAACGTGGCCTCAGCCAGAATGACACCGGCCATGCCGATGGAGGCCTGCACCAGGACCGGCTGAATGATGTTGGGCAGGATGTGGCGGAAGAAGATGCGGAGGCCGCTTGCGCCAAGGGCTCGCGCTGCGTCAACGTATTCGCGATCGCGAACGGCCATGACCTGGGCGCGTACCAGGCGAGCGTAGCCGGCCCATCCGCCGATGGCGAGAGCGAGAACGAGGTTGGAAAATCCGGGGCCGAGAAAGGCGGCGAAGGCGATGGCCAGCAGGATGCCGGGGAGGGCCTGAAAGGTGTTCATCGCGAAGGTATTGAGGACGGTGTCAACCCAACCGCCAAGATAGCCGGCGAGGCCGCCGACGGCGAGGCCAAGAGCGAGCGAAATCACGACAACGGAGACGGAGATGGTGAGGGAAAGGCGCGCGCCCCACATGAGCCGCGAGAGGGTGTCGCGGCCGAGCTCGTCGGTTCCTGCCAGGTGGTGGGCGGAGGGCGGCTCGAGGCGGTGGATCAGGTCAATGGCAGCGGGATCGCGGGGCGCCATCCAGGGGGCGGAGAGTCCACCAAGGACGAACCCCGCGAGCAGCAGCACGCCGGCGACAGCCAGAGGCTGGCGGCGAAGCCTGGCAAGGAGGGCGCGGGGCGCGAAGGCGGGAAAAAAAGACATCGGCACCAAAAGAATACGCGACTCGCGGCGCAAATTTGTGTCTAATCCTGTATGGGATTCCAGAAGAGGGCTCTAATTTTGTCTTTGGCGCTGGTTGCGCCGTTGTTCTTTTTGACCAAGGGATCGATTGCGGAGGACGGCGATTCGGTCGCGGTTCCGACGGCGGCCGAACAGCTGTTTGCGCTGGCCAACCAGACGCGCACACAGGCTGGGGCGGGACGGCTGGCTTGGGATCCGGCGCTGGCCGCGGCAGCACTGAACCACTGCAGGCGCATGGCGGCCGAGGGGCCGATCGCGCACCGCTATAACGGCGAGGCAGACCTGGCCAGCCGCGCAGGACAGGCCGGCGCACACTTCGAGTTGATTGAGGAGAATGTTGCCGTTGGTCCGACGGCAAGCATGATTCACAATGAGTGGATGCACTCGCCCGGGCATCGCGAAAACCTTCTGAACCCTCAAGTGGACCGGGTTGGCGTGGCCGTGGTTGCCAGTCGCGGAGTGTTGTACGCAGTGGCCGACTACGGGCACGGCGTGGAGTCGCTCAATGCGCGCGAGGTGGAATCGCGCGTGGCCGGAATACTGCATGGTTCGGGAGTTTCGATTGTGCCTGACGCCTCGCTGGCGCGAGCCGCGTGCGCCATGGATAATGGCGTGCCGCGTTCGACCAATGGTGCGCAGCCGGGTTTTGTCATGCGCTGGCAGGGCTCGGACATGACGCAGTTGCCCCAGGCGCTCGAAGAACGGCTGGCATCAGGACGGTATCACCAGGCGGCTGTGGGCAGTTGCCGGGCGGCGGGGCAGGAAGGCACGTTTACCGCGTACCGCGTGGCTGTGCTGCTGTACTAGAAAAAACAAGAATTGAAAGCAGAGAGAACTAGAAGTCTTCGTGGGCTTCCATCGACGCCCACCCATCGGACAAAAACAAAGACGTCCGATGGATGGGGCACAGTTTTCTTGACTCGGAATTGTCTAGCCGAAGTCCTGGTGGTTTTTCCAGATCTGTGGCCAGGGCAGGCGGGGTGGGCCACAGACATAGATGTCGGGGTGGTCGACGCTCTCCTCGTTCTTGAGGCCTTCGGAGTTGCCGTTGTGTCCTGCGAGCCGGCAGTTGGTGAAGAGTGCGTTGGCCGTGGCAGGATCATTTCCAATGACAATAATGGTGGTCGGCTGAGGCGTGGGATAGCCGCGCAGATATTCTGAGTTGGTGGTGCCGATGGGCTGCGGGAGGCCGTAGGCAGCGCCAAGGATTTCAATGGCTCCGTACTCGCCGTAGTTGCCTGTTGCGATGCCGAGGTGCGCCTGCTGATCGGGTGGAAGTGAATCGCGAATTTGCGCGACAGTACGGACAAGATTGTCCCAGCCAAATTCCTCGCGTAGGTCGCCATTGTGCTTGAGGGCGAAGTCGCGGAGCGGGCCAGAGGCCTGGAGCGGAATGATGAAAGCGATGATGTAGGCGCCGATCAGGGCTAACCCTGCAAAGAAAACGGTTGAGGTTGTGCGGCGACCCCAGCGCGGGAGCGTGGACAACCAACGCTCACCCCTCACAGCGCCCATGGAAAGGAGCATCGGGTAGGCGCCGGCCATGTAGTAGCCGCGTCCCTTGCCGAAGAAGAACAGGGCAAGCGGAACGATGTACATGAAGGCGATCATGCGGTAGCGCCGGCAACGCAGAAATCCGATGAGGCCCGCGATCCAGAGCGGTGTGGCAAAGAGATTTATGCAGATGCGGAATTGATCGAGCAGAAATCCATCAGCACGGCCTATGCGCACATCGCGGGTGTGAATAGACTGGAGAAATTTGTAGGAGATGAAGTCGTGCTGCACGAGCCAGAGCACGTTGGGAAGAAAGATAACGAGTGCCAGCGCCACGCCGGCCCAGAACCAGATGGACTTGAGATAGCGGCGCGCAGGGGTAAGCACAACTCCAGCCAGGATTCCGGCGATGTAAAAGACGATGGAGTATTTTGTGAGGAGCCCGATGCCGAGTGTGGTACCGATGGCGAGCCACCACCGCGGGTCTTCAGACTTGAGGAGGCGAACGACGAAGTAAGCGGCCAGCACCCACCAGAGGAAATCGAAAGAGGTGTATTGAAATTCGGTTCCGTTGAAGAGCGGGACCGGGGAAAGTGCGACTGCGAGAGCGGCGGTACATTGCGCAAGGCGGGCGGCGCCCAGCTCCTTTGCCATGAGACCGGTGACGACAATCGCCAGGGACTGACAAAATACGGAGAACAGGCGAAGGCCAACGAGCGATACGCCGAAGATCGCCAGCCCGATGTGCTCGATGAATGGCGTGAGTGGAGGGTAGGAGACGAATCCCCAGTCGAGATGGCGGGCATCGCTGAGAAACTGGAGTTCGTCGCGATGAAAGCCGTAGCGGCCATTGGTGAGGATGTGGAGCAGGGCAACGGCGGAGGCGAGGGCGAGAAGGAGTGGCCACTCGGCTTTGGGCCCGGTGGTGGCAGAGTAGGTGGATTCGGAGTTAACGATTGAAGACAAGGCAGTCTCCTGCGGCTTGCTGCGATTGCAGTGTTAGCAATTCTACGTTGCGGACGGACCGCTGGTTCCGGTTAATTGTTACCTAAATTGGCAGCAACGCCTCTTTCAAGTGGAGAAGCAATTTTAACGGAGGCCATGCCTGCTGCGGTCGCGGCCTGGATGCCCATGGCCGTGTCTTCAAAAACGAGGCAGTCATTGGGTGCGACGCCGAGGCGCGCGGCGGCGAGGAGATAAGCGTCGGGAGCGGGCTTGCTGTTTTTGTAGTCTTCAGCGCCGACGATGGTTTCGAATTTGTCCAACAGGCCGAGGGTTGTAAGCGAGTTGGTGACGGAGTTGCGGCGGCCGCCGGAGACCACGGCGAAGGGGATGCGGCCGTGTTCGGCCTGGATAATGTCGACGACCTCGGGGATGGGCTGCAGTTGGGGGAGAAGTGCGAAGTAGAGATTCTCCTTGTGCTCGGCGAGGGCTTCAGGGGGCATGTTGAGGTCCTGCATCTTGTTGAGGTCGGCGATGATTTCAACTGCCGGCTTGCCGCCCCAGGAGTAGAAGAGTTGTTCATCGAAAGTGCAGCCGTATTCGCCGAGCGCCTTGCTCCAGGCGATGTAATGCAAGGGCATGGAGTCGGCGATGGTGCCATCGCAGTCGAATAGATAGGCGCGGAAGGGGCCTGGGGGCAGATTGAGTTTCATTCCTCGGTGATGCTCCTTTATTGTTGGCGTGGGCGAAAGAGTCCGCGGTCGCGGTGGTCGGCCTTTTCAGAATGCGTGCGGGCTAGTGGGAAAGCTTCGAGGATGCGGCAGCTGTTTTGGCGGGTTCGGGCTCGCAGCCGCCTTCACCGGGTTTGGTGGGTTGCATTTGAAGGGCGTTGTTAAAGCGGTTGAAGTAGTTGAAGAGCCCGATAGCGCAAAGCAGCTCCACGATTTCACCTTCCGAGTAGAAGCTACGCAGCTCGGCGAATTGCTCGTCGCTGACCGCGTGGGCGTCGCGGGTGACGGTCTCTGCCAGGTGAAGGGCGGCTTTTTCCGCGGGGGTAAAATCTTCGCGGGACTTCCAGTCGGCCAGATGGGCGAGCTGATCGTCGGTCCATCCCAGACCGCGCGCGAGAATGGTGTGGCTGGCCAGGCAGTAGGGCGTGTCGTTGACCTGGCTGGTGCGCACGATGATGAGTTCCTTGAGCTTTGTTGAGACGGTGCCGGTATTGAGCACTGCGGCAAAGTGCGCCTGCATGGTGGCGAAGATCTCGGGCCGATGGGCCATGACGCGGAACATGTTGGGCACGTTGCCGCGTTGGGCAAAGGCTTTATCGAAGCCGGCGGCAATTTCGGGAGTGACCTGGGTGCGGTCAAGCCGGGATATGCGGGACATTGTTGGTTCTCCTTGGATCGAGCGTGTCTAGCTTCAGCCTATCGCATGGAGCGATTTGGTCGATACCGTTTCCAGGGGCGATTCGCTGGCGAGGGTGAATGCGAGTGGGCAGGCCGGCTCTGTAGGGGAAAAGGGGGCTTTTGAGCCGGATTTTTGACGTGGTTTACCCTCTCTGGTACCTTAGTAGAGGACATTTAGCGCCAACTGTTCCTCAGTAGCTCAATGGCAGAGCATTCGGCTGTTAACCGAAGGGTTGTAGGTTCGAGTCCTACCTGAGGAGCCAAAAAATCAATAGCTTACAGACTCTCCTGAAATGAACTTCACCGCATTTCACCGCATTTGAGACGAAAACTCTGTTTTCGTTGCCCCGCCAAGATCTTGAATTCCAGTGTGCTTCGGAATGATGTAAATTCACGTCTCGTGGATGGCATTTCGTCCGCGTTTCGTGAGTATTCAATCGCTGAGCGGAGTTGGATTGGATGAGGGTACAAAGCTAAGCTATTCGATATTTTGATGATGATCCCCAAGGACCAAGGGGCCAGCGGTCGCGGGTTATGATGCCAACATGACAGAGGTTGAAGCGGGTCGGCTCTCTCGGTGGGCTATGGAGTATGCCCTGAAGCCGTGCGCCATAGCGGGCTGCTTCGTATTCGTCGCGTTGTTATGGACCTTTCCGCTTCAACACATCATCGCATACCCGTTCGTCTTTCTTTTCTTCGGGGCAATCATGGGCAGTGCATGGTTTGGGGGCTTCCTCGCCGGCTTCATTGCCGTTTTCTTTTCGACTTTAATCATCACCTATTTCTTCGTCCCGCCGTATTTCTCGATGGCCGTGGCCAAGGGCTCTCAGAGCTTTCTGGCAGCGTTCATTGTGTGTGCCATAGCCATCACAATTGTAAGTTCGGCAAGGAAGCGGGCAGAAAATGCAATTCGAGTTGTTCGCGATCAGTTGGAGGCGAAGGTGCAAGAGCGAACGATTGAGTTACAGCAATCGAATCGCGAGATACAGGAAAGCGAGCGTCAACTGCGAATCCTTACCGAGGCCATCCCACAGCAGATATGGCGAACTGACGCTGCGGGAGGCATCGAGTACTGCAACCAGTACTTGTGTGACTACCTGGGGCTGGGCCAAGCATCGTTACTGGGTGAGGCATTCTTCAATGTGATCCACTCTGAAGACCAACAGCTTTTCCGCAAGGGATGGCAGGAGGCTCTGGCCAGTGGCGACAGGTTCGAGATTGAGGCGCGGGTGCGCGATGCGCATGGTGTCTATTGCTGGTTTCTGGTGCGCAGCATTCCCCAGCGCACTGAAGATGGACGAATCGCACACTGGTACGGGATACACATTGACGTTGAGCAGCAGCACCGCGCCCAGCAACGCCTGGTGCAGGCGCAGGATGATCTGACGCGACTTCTGCGCACGCTCAGCATGGCCGAGATGGCGGCATCCATAGCTCACGAACTCAACCAGCCGCTCACTGCGGTTGTGACACATGCGTACGCGTGCCGCGAATGGTTACAAAGCAAACCAGCTAATCTTGAGAGGGCTTCAGCGACCGCTGAAAAGATTGTGCAGGAGAGCACGCGGGCAAGCCTTGTCGTGAGACGGGTGCGTGCGTTGTTCCGCAGAGAATCGCAAGAGCGTGAAATAAGCAGCATGAACCGATTGATCCAGGAACTGGCGCGCCTGATGCGCGACGAGGCGATACGGCGCGATGTAACCATCAGGCTTGAGTTGGCGAACAATCTTCCGCAATTGCCTATGGACCCGGTGCAGATCCAGCAGGTGCTCCTGAACCTTGCCATGAATGGTATGGACGCCATGATGCGCGTTGGCAAGCCGCGGGAACTCACGATTCGGTCGGAGAGCCGTGGTGACGACGAAATTCTAGTCTCGGTGGAGGACCATGGTCCCGGGATCACGGCTGAAATTAGAGCGCGGATCTTCGAACCCTTCTTCAGCACCAAGCCGGAGGGGACCGGGATGGGGCTGGCGATCTGCCGCAGCATTATCGAAGCTCATGACGGGAAGATTTGGGCGGAAAACGCCGCCCATGGTGGCGCCACCTTACAATTCACAATACGGTCACAATCATGACGGAAGAGCCATTTGCTTCGAAGAACGAACGGGAAACGGTATTCATCGTAGACGACGATGAATCGATTCGCGAGGGACTCTGCAATCTTCTTGAAGCTGTGGGAATCAAGGCGAAGTGCTATGCGACCGCGGAGGGATTCATCGCTCACTGGTCGGATGCAATGGCGGGTTGCCTGCTCTTGGATGCGCGGCTTCCCGGCATAGGTGGGGTTGAATTTCAGGAGCGGTTGCGGAAGTCCGGCGCCAAAATCCCGATAGTTTTTATGACGGCGCACGGGGACATCCCGATGGTACGCAAGGTGATGAAGGCAGGCGCTGTGGAGTTCCTGACCAAGCCGTTTCAAAAGGATGAGCTGTTGGGCGCGGTCGAGCAGGCACTCGCGGCAGACCGAGCCCGCCGTACGGAAGATGCCGTTGTTGATTCGATCCGCGGGCGCATTGACTCTCTGACAGCGCGCGAACGCGAAGTTATGGCGCTGGTGACTGCCGGCCTTTTGAACAAGCAGATCGCGGGCGAACTGAATTTGAGTGAGATCACTGTGAAGACGTATCGACGTCAGGTCATGGAAAAGATGCGGGCAGGCTCGCTGGCGGAACTCGTAAGGATATGCGAGCGAGTTAGACCGCCATCATGATTGATCGGCTCGACCGGAACAATCATTTCCTTTTCGCATCCCAAGCCTGTCACACCCTCCTGAAAAGCCAACGCTGACTATACCAAAGTATAGGTAGCATTTCCGCCACCAGAGAACTAGTGTTCCTTCGAACTCCCCTGCGACAATCCGGGACCGTCGTAGGGTTGCGTGCTTCAGGAGTCAGGCGGGACCTAAGCGTTGCGCTTTCGGACGCAGCGCTTCCGCGACTCCATTTTGAACGCCCGTTGTCATACTGGCTCCATCCTCGGAATGCGATTTTCAGCATGGTGGATGCGCTGGGAGAGGCATTTGATGATCACGATTCACATTGATCGGATGCTTGAGGAATTCCTGGCTCAATTTCCAATGGACGGTCGATATCGATGGAGATCGACACAGCGCGAGTGATTTGGCGCGAAAGAATGGGGGCCAATCATGGCTCTTAGATCAGGGATCTTCGCGATGCACACGCTCGAAGTCATGTTCTTCACCGGGCTCTCAGTTTGCGCTGTGACCGTAATCCTGAGCTGGATTTCTGTTGGCGTAGGGTGCTTTAAGGACAAGAACTGATGTTGGCCTGCTTGAGCGCAAGCATCGTGGAAACTGCCTAAAAGCATCTGCGGATGAAGGTCCTCTCGATTGGAACTAAAGTGTGGCGTTGGTGCAGATGTAAGAGTGCTCCAAAGATCCACTCCCGCGCGTTCGCTTGACTGAGCGGAAGATTATTCTGAGCTGCATCCTTATACGATCTTTATTTCGAGCACTTTTGACTATACCAAAGGATAGGTTGAATTCCCGCCGCCTGAGTTCTAACCTCAGTCCATCATAGCTGGGCAATGGCCGCAGGCAAGCTCTCGTGAGCCTCATCACGAATTCTCAGAGCCAATAGTAATTTCACTTCTTCTACCGCTGTCCGTTCCGGCGCTTGAACACATTCTTCTTTCATTCTGCTGCAGCAGCCGAGCTGCAAGGACGCTACGGTTCTGCCCGAAATTGACTTGTCATCAGGTTATCGATCTCGCGGAGGCGAAATGAGTACGCAGGCGCTCTTGGTTGAAGTTCTACTCTCAGCATTTTTTGCAATCGCATGTTTTCGTGCGCGTTCCGGATCTTCCGACGTTGGAGGGCTCGCGCCCAGGAGACTTTTTGTGCTCACTGACCGAATAGAGCGCCTGCGAGTCTCGCGCTGGCAATGGTGCTCCATGGTCATGCTCCTGCTCGTGGTGCGGATGCAGCATGGAGCTCCGATGGTTGCCGAGCTAACGGTTGTGACTCAGTTCATTGTTTTCCTGGCGTTGCCGGCAGAAAAGCAATCGGGACAACGGCGCTCCGGTCAGAAGCCTCTTCAGGAGGTCCTTCGCCGCTCATGAAAGAGCTGCTGCATGCCGCGGACTTTCTAGGCAGGGTGCGAAAGAAATTGCGATTCGGCGCCCTGTCTCGAGAACCACTGTTATTGCTGAGGTTCGAGTGGAAGGGGGACTCAGTGGAATGCGACTGGCTAATGCGCCCAGCCGATAAGTGGGACCAGGATCTACCGGCACATCTGGCTAAGGAAAACCAAACGCTCCAGGCACTGCGCGATGCACTGAGCTTGCGCAAAGTAATTTTTCAGTCGTTTCCCGCCGTGGTCAACGCCGAACTGCGCATGTTCCGCGCCGATGCCGACCACAGGCTGGAACTCGTAATGACTGGCAAGGTGAATCGAGACAGTGACGCATTTGAGCGAGTGACATCAGTGGCAATGCGGGCCAGGTTGTGTGGCTTCAATTTTATTTTGCAGGCCGGTGAAATGGAGAATATGCGTTCGGCGTCCCTCAGCTGATGGATTGTTCAGTAATCGTAGCTGAGTAGCTGTTATTTGAACTTGAAACTTGAATCAAGGAGGTAGTAATGGCGGCAACAACATCGCAAGGCAGAGACTTCACGTTATTCATGGTGGGGCTGACAACAGTCTGTGCCGGAATAGCATTCTTTGCATCGGGGGCGGGCAAAGTTGCGCTCGTATTCGGTGCAATCATCCTGGTGATTGCTCTCTTGGGATTCCTCAAGATCAAGCCACTCGAAGGTAAAACCGGAATAGGCGCGCAACCTGCCGTAATGAAGCTTGTTGGCGTGGTCGTCGTGCTTCTTGGCTGGCTGACGGTGCTGTTTGGATTGCACATTTCAGCGGGCGTAAGCGGCCGAATGGTGACGTCGATTTTGGGCCTGGCCATCTCGCTTGCCGGAATCTTTTTTGTTCTGGCACCCGCGGTCAGCAAGAACGCCATCTGGAAGGTCTAATGGCAAATCCCCAATCTTTCCTTGCGATCATCAACCCACTCATGGAGCGAAATCTGATGAGAATTGCACGCATTGCAACCTGGACTTGCGCCCTGGCGGTTGTACTCATGGCAGGCGCAGCGACCGTAGCTCGAGCTGACGCTCCGCCATCCGCGTCGGCTGCCGAGTTGAAGGACGCCCTCTCAAAGGCGCCCACAACCGCAACCCTGGCCAATGGCGATCCTGGTGGCGCTTTAACGGGCACCGTAAGCGACGTTCCGGTTGGCGATGCGAAGACCGGCCTAACTCTTGGGGACGTCGGCAATCAGGTTGGCCAGAACAAGATCGCAATCAACTTCGTTTGGACCCTGGTGACAGGCTTTCTGGTCATGTTCATGCAGGCAGGATTCGCGATGGTCGAAGCGGGCCTATGCCGAGTGAAGAATGCCAACCACACATACATGATGAACTTCTTCGTGTATGCGTGCGGCTTATTCGCGTACTGGATTATCGGCTTCGCCATCCAGATGGGCGGCGCCGCGGGGAATGGAAATCTGGGCGGGTTGCAATCCCTGAATACAGAACACATGCTCACGCTTTTTGGCACCCATTGGGGCATCTTCGGCGAGTGCGGCATGTTCCTTTCAGGGAGCACCTATGACGTGGGTGTCATGGTCATCTTCCTGTTCGAGATGGTGTTCATGGATACAGCGCTCACCATTGTTACCGGCGCTGCCGCGGAACGGTGGAAGTTCATGGCGTTCGCAGTCTCCTCAGTGCTGATGGGCGCATTTACCTATCCGCTGTATGGCAACTGGGCGTGGGGCGGTGGATGGCTCTCGCAGCTAGGCGCCAACATGGGACTCGGGAAAGGCTACTGCGACTTTGCTGGATCGGGCGTTGTGCATGCAGTCGGCGGAGTCACTGCGCTGGCTTTGGCCATGATCGTCGGCCCCCGCATTGGCAAGTTCAATCGGGATGGTTCGAGTAACGCGATCATCGGGCACGACATTTCCGCCGTGCTCATCGGATGCTTCATTCTGGCCTTCGGATGGTTCGGCTTCAATCCCGGCAGCACCCTTGGCGCTTCAGCCGCGGGCAACCTGCGCATCGGCTCCATCGCCGTTGATACGATGCTGGCCGGTTGTACCGGAACATTCGGCGCTCTGCTTTACATGTGGGCAATGAAAGGTAAACCTGACGCCTCGATGAGCGGCAATGGACTGTTGGCTGGCCTGGTCGCAATCACCGCGCCCAGCGGTTTCGTCAGCACCTTCGGCGCAGCCGTCATCGGCTTCGTGGCCGGCGTTCTGGTCTGCTTCAGCGTCGTCTTCGTTGAGAATTACCTGAAGGTCGACGATCCGGTCGGAGCGATTTCGGTTCACGGCACCTGCGGACTATGGGGTGTGCTCTCTGTGGGATTGTTTGCTGACGGAACCAGCAACTACGGTGGCTCCTGGAATGGTGTTACCGGCTCCGTTACCGGCCTGTTCTACGGGGATGCAAGCCAGTTGGTGGCCCAGATCGTCGGCATCGCCACGCTGGTTGGCTTCGTGTTCACGTTCAGCTTTGTCTTGAACTGGATACTCGACATCATCATTGGACAGCGCGTTTCCATCGCGACGGAAGTTGCAGGCCTTGACCTTCCTGAGATGGGGCAACTTGGATATCCGGAATTTGTATTTGCTCCCGCTCCGGATTTCATCGTTGCTGCCGATCGAGCTGCCGCAGCCGTAGCTTAGTTCGCAAGGAGCATTCTCCTGTGCAGCAAGGTAGAACTGCCATGGCCTTGCTGCACCATTTTTTCAAGAAGCGCACCAAAGTACGATGGAGTCTTTCCAATGACAATGCCGCACGAATCCATCCAGGCAGACCAGGGCAAGATGTTTCTTGCGCCTTCTGCTTCAAATTCCCTGGCTCTTCCCGCAGTGCTGGGCCAGGAAGCTACCATCCATTTGCAACGCATGTTTCGCGACCCCCGCGTGCTCGAGCCTGAGGAGCGCAAGGAGCTGATCGTCCGGCTTCGCGAAGCAGTGGAACTGACACCTCATGTGCCCGAAGTCAGAGTGATCCTGGGCATGGCGCTTTGTGTCGATTTGCAGGCGCAGGAAGCGATGGAACAGATGCGAGAGGCTGTGAAACAGGCCCCGGACAGCTTTATCGCAAGACTCAAGTTTGGTGAACTCCTGATGCGCCTGCGCATTTGCGATCAGGCTGAAGAACATACCACGGAGGCAGCGCGTCTGGCGGCGAATCCCGTGCAGTCTGATTTGGCCCGCCGTCAGGCGACCACCATACGCACCATGCGCCGGGAAGGCGTCGAGCGAGGTGGATTCGCCAGTCTTCGTGCGAAGCTGACTCCACGCCGTGGCAAATCAATGAAACAGGACTCCCTACCAGTTCTGGCCGCTTCAAAGTAGGAGAGGATGCCCGAAACCCTGCAATTGGCGTTGTTGATCGCCATACTTCTGCCCGCAAGCAAGCTTGCAGCTTCACTTTGTACGCGCTTCAATATTCCGGCGATCCTTGGGGAGCTTCTGGTTGGTGTGCTCGCCGGCCCGGGCGCACTCAATCTGCTGCATCTCAGCATTTTTCAAGGAACGGATGCCACAAAGGCATTCCTGTTGTTGGCGCAAGTCGGCGGCCTGGTTCTGATGTTCATCGCCGGCCTGGAAACCGACATCGAACGCATGCGCGAGGCGAGCGTCACAGCGTTCCTTGTGGCTTTGTCTGGGGTCATCTGGCCGTTCTTCCTGGGAGCCGGCGCGGCCCACGCGCTCGGACTGCCCTGGAACAGCGCGCTCTTCCTCGGAGGCGCTCTGACGGCGACCAGCGTTTCCATCTCTGCCAGAACCCTGATGGATGCGGGAAAGATGTCATCACCAGAGGCGTCGGTGATTCTCGGCGCCGCAGTTATCGACGACGTGATGGGGCTGTTTGTTCTTGCGTTCCTTGCCGCGTCCACGACAACGGGCACTGCAGATTCCTTTGGAGTGGCTGCCCTGGCCTCCAATTGGTTGAGGCTGCATTCTGACACAGCCGCGAGCCATCCTCTCCTGGTTCAAATGTCGCTCATCGCTGTTTGCGTTACCCTCTTCTTTGTCATCTCCTACGTTGCGGCAAAGCGCTGGCTCGACCCGCTCATCGTGCAGTTGCGCAAGCTCTCCGCCAACGAGTCTGTGTCCAGCTGCGTTCTGGGCCTTGTTCTGGTCTATGCGATCGCGGCAGAATGGCTCGGAAGCGTGGCGGGAATCACCGGGGCCTACTTGCTGGGATACGTATTCGCGGGGTCGGAGTACAAGGCTGACATAGAGCGGACCTTTTATGCCATTGGGCACGGCCTTCTTATTCCGCTCTTCTTTGTTTCTATCGGACTATCGAGCAACTTCCGCTCGCTGGGAGGACATTGGCTGCTTCTTGGCGCCATTTTCTCGATCGCCGTCGTCAGCAAATTGCTGGGATGCGGCGTGGCCGCCCTAGCCCGCGGCATGGGGACGGTTCGAAGCTTCCGTGTTGGCTGTGGCATGGTATCCCGCGGCGAGGTCGGCTTGATCGTAACCGCGATGGGTGCAGCTTCCGGCGTGTTTCACGAGCCAGAGGTTGCGGTCATGGTTTCCGTTGTCCTGTTTACAACGCTGCTTACGCCCCTTGCCTTGCGTGGAGCCTTTCAGATTAAATGTGCACAAGACGATGAAGACGAGGAGCTTGCAATATACGAGGCGCTTCTACAGTCGCCCGCCAGCAGTTCAAATCATTCGGGAACCGGTTAGTAATTGGGAGGTATCGCCGTGTTCCGGTCCTTTATGAAATTCGGCCGAGGAGCATTCAAAGATGAGATGCCCAATTTGTTTATTGTCCAGGGAATATTTTGACCTGAAGACCGGCAGCTGCGGACCAACCGCTGAGTGGCTCGACATATGAGAGAGATTTCGATAGGCGACCAAATCGATCACTACCGCATTGACGCTCTGCTTGCGACCAGCAGCCATGCCTCAGTTTTTCGCGGAGTCGATGTCAACAACGGCGCAATGGTTGCCATCAAGGTGCCATTTGTTGAACTGGATATGGATCCCGTTTTTTACGAGCGATTCCGGCGTGAACAGG
Organism: uncultured Acidobacteriaceae bacterium; assembly: GCA_963765025.1. GTDB lineage: Bacteria > Acidobacteriota > Terriglobia > Terriglobales > Acidobacteriaceae > Telmatobacter. The sequence goes on from CAVXVM010000152.1 coordinate 71,172, forward strand.
AGATAGGCCAGAAGCTGAATCACCCAGGCATCATGAAGGTTCTGCCCAGCGAACACCATAGCCGGGACTACATCGTAATGGAGTGGATCAATGGCCGTCCGCTCAGCGATATTCTTGCCGAGCAGGGCAGGCTTCCGATGGACCGCGCTATTCATATCGCCGTCGGCATTTGCGACGCAGTGGCTTATGCGCATTCGCACGGCGTCGTACATCGGGACCTCAGGCCCGGGCATATCATGGTCGATAGCAATGACCACATCAAGCTCATCAATTTCGGGCTGGCCTCGCAGGTTGCGGCCAAACGCATTACGTTCACGAGCCTGGCGCCGGAGATGAATACGGTCAACTACGCTTCGCCTGAAGAGATCAGGGGACGCCGTTGCGACGCTCGCAGCGATGTCTATTCGATCGGGGTCATCCTCTATGAAATGCTCACCGGCCAACTGCCTTTCGGCAAGGCCAGCTCTTTAGCGAACATCAACGAGCGGTTGGTCAAGGCCGTTCCTTCGCCGCGTAAGATCGAGCCCTCTATTACCCCACAGATGCAGGAAATAATTTATCGAGCGTTGGAGCGCGAGCCGATGCATCGCTACGCTAGTGCTCATGAATTCGGTTACGACCTCGCTCACATGCAGGATGTCGTTGTCCAGGATCGAAACGGCTCGCGCAATATGGGTAACAAAACAGCGGTTTGGACGAAGAACATTCTGATTTATGTTGTCATCGCCGCGATTCCGATCCTTCTTTTTGTGCTGATGATGTTGTCTGCGCATCATAGATAGCCGTTTAGCCTGGCCATGATTTCATCAAAACAGGATAATGCAGGGTTTCGAGTTCGATAACAGGCTGGCGTTGGCGTTCGAAAATGAGGAAAGAAAATCGTTCGACGCCCGGATAGTGGTGGCGCGGGTCGAAACAAATGATGATGGCAAGGCTAGCGGCGTTGGCCCTTGGATTGTGGCACACGCCGCAAGTGTGATTCTAGATTCCGTTTCAAGAGTCGATTATTCGAAGTTCTTCTGACGTCGTTTGTTTTATAAGTCTACGCGAATCGTATTTCGTGTCGCGCTTCACTATGACCTAGCCTCATCGATCGACAATCATTGGAGGTTTGATACTCTGGGAGAGGCAAATCTGTGACCGATCTTCCGGCGTTCGCTGAAAATGTTTGGATCGTCGATGGCCCCAATGTTCGGGACATGGGGGTCATGTTTACTACGCGGATGACCGTCGTGAAGCTTTGCGACGGTTCCTTGTGGGTGAATTCTCCTGTTTCAGTTCCTTCTGAGACACTCAAATGCATCACTGAATTGGGACCTGTAAGATTTCTGGTTGCAGCGACACCCAGGCATGTCTGGCGGTTGGCAGCGTGGCACACGCTGTTTCCCGAGGCGCAGCTATGGGCGCCACGTCCCACCCCGTTTACCTTGAAGAAAGGTCCGTTGCCCTATACCGGGGTTCTGGGCGACGAGCCGTCACAGGGATGGGCGAACGACATTGATCAACTCGCCTTCAAAGGAAATCCACTCATCGAGGAAGTCATTTTCTTTCATAAACCGTCGCGAACAGTCGTTCTCGACGATTTGATTCAGGTTCATCCGATCGTGCCGGGCGCGCCTCTTCGCAATTCACTGGTCAAACTTGGAGGCGTTGCATCTCCGCACGGCGGTGTTCCGCTCGATATCAGGCTTTCCTTCACGAATCGAGACCTCGCGCGGCGATCGCTCGAAAAGCTGCTCTCATGGGACTTCGACAAGTTGGTCATCGCTCACGGCGTATGCATCGGGAAAAACGCAAAGCTATTCGTGGAGCGGGCATTCCGGTGGCTAGCGTCTTGATGTCAACGGTTGTATGGTCACGGTGGAGCTTTTCCACCTGCGAATGACATATCAGCCGATTTGGATTGGGAGCAAGACGATGCCGAAGAAGGTAATTCTTTTCGCCCCTTGCGCATTCAATTTGGCAGAAACAACCAGAATGGTTGAGATTGCAAAGGCCATCGTGCGCGATTCCTCCGCCAGCAAGGTTTTCGACATCCACTTTATCTCCGACGGCGGGGATTTCGAAGTCATGATTGAGAAGCACGGCTTTGCCTTGACGCGCATGGAGCCGCGACTTACGCCAGAGAAGATCGAGCATATCGCCAAGGTAGATCGCGGCGAGAAGTTCACGCCCGCTTTTACCGACGCCGAAATGATCCAGCGAGTGGAGAACGAAACCGGCGTTCTCCAACGGCTTGACCCAGTCGCCGTGGTTACGGGGTCGTATCCGTCGATTCCAGTCACCTGTAGAGTGCTTAACGTTCCACTCGTTTGGGTCGTACAGTCTACCTGGCTCCCGAATTTCTTTGAACATGGCGCGGGCATGACAGACCGCATCCACCCAGCTCCCGCGAAGAAGGTCGCCGATATAGTTGTTTTTGCTTTTATTAACTTCTGGATCAGGTACGGGTTCCTCAACACAATCAATCGGACGGCGAAACACTTTGGCGTGTCGGGCTTTAGTTCGATTTTCGAGTTTTGGTCCGGTGACATTACGCTGGTGGCAGAGCCTCCTGAATTCACTGGAATCAAACTGCCGCCTAAACACTATTTCATCGGGCCATTGATTCCGCGGGACGAATTCCCACTTCCGAGAGAGCTCACAGAGATTCCGAGAGACAAGCCTTTGATCTACTTCGCCATGGGGAGTTCGGGCACACCCAAAATCGTTGCCAGGGTCGTCGAAAGCTTTGCAGGGAAGCCTTACCAGGTGATTGCTCCCGTGAAGTTTCAATTAGCGCAGGTCCGCGGAGTTAAGATCCCGAGCAACGTACTCGTTACGGATTGGGTCCCGGCACTTCAAGTCAACAAAATGGCCGACCTCAGCGTCATCCACGGAGGGATAGGAACGGTCATGACGGCTGCACTGGCGGGAAAACCGATTGTGGGCGTTGGCATGCAAATGGAGCAGGTCGCAAATCTAGCGTCGCTCGAACGGCTGGGGTTCGCGATACGGGTTCCCAAATCACGAGATCCGTCGGCCAAGATTCATATTGCAATTGATAAGTTGTTCCACGATGACGCGGCGAAAGGGAAAGCAGCCGCATTTGCCAGAATCGCTGCACAGTGGGATGGACCAAGAATAGCAGTAGAGAAGTTACTGGAGCGCTATGGTGTTGGGGAAACAAGAGTCTGATCCAGCGAGCTGAAATTGCAAGCACTCAATCAACGCGGCGATCGTGGCAATAAGAAAATTCGTACCCGTAAAGATATCGTTCAAGGCAAACCTCAAACTTTTCCCCGCTCCATTGGTGACAGTGAATTCCCCCATCAAAAGATTTGAATAGAAAAGAAAGACGATGAACGCCACTTCAATCACAGCCCTTAAGAAAAGGATGGGACGAGGGCGATTCTTCGAGTCTCGGTGCATGGGGTGAATAATATCCAACGACCGCTCAATGACCCACCTGTATTCATTCAAAGCCCTCAACGCCTCAGTCCTGAAATGAGGCGCTCGGCCAGTCGTTTGCTACCAAAGCACGGCGCGGTGGTACCCTCCTTGTGGCATCCAATGGTTCAGCCTGCTGAAGAGTAGAAGAGAGGGATAGCACATGAAAGAAACAACAAACCGGAGAATCGTGCTGGCTTCACGGCCCGTGGGGGCTCCTGTTGCTTCAGACTTTCGCATGGAGACAGAGACGCTCCGATCCCCGGATGAGGGGAAGATGCTGTTGCGGACGGTGTACCTGTCTCTTGACCCGTATATGCGTGGACGAATGAGTGACGCGCCTTCCTACGCGCCGCCCGTGGGTGTTGGGGAATTGATGGTGGGCGCGACTGTGAGCCGGGTGGAGATTTCAGACGTGCCGGGATTTGCTGTTGGTGACTGGGTCCTCAGCCAGAACGGCTGGCAGGAGTACGCGATTTCAGACGGCAGAGGCATCTTGAATCTTGGAGCGCACCCGGCGAAGCCTTCCTATGCGCTGGGCGTGCTGGGCATGCCGGGATTCACGGCTTATATGGGGCTGCTGGATATTGGACAGCCGAAGCCAGGCGAGACGGTGGTGGTTGCCGCGGCGACAGGTGCTGTGGGTTCAGTTGTGGGACAGATTGCGAAGCTTAAGGAATGCCGCGTGGTGGGGATTGCAGGCGGAGCGGAAAAGTGCCGCTACGCGGTGGAGGAGCTTGGATTCGATACCTGCCTCGATCATCGAGATCCTAAACTGCGTGAACAATTGGCGGCGGCGTGTCCGAAAGGCATTGATGTGTACTACGAGAATGTCGGCGGGCTGGTTTTCGATGCGGTGCTTCCGTTGCTCAATGCTCGTGCGCGGATTCCCGTGTGCGGGCTGATTGCCACCTACAACGGCGACCCGGCGGCTGAGAGCAAGTGCCGAACCTCGCAGGTGATGACGGCCGTGCTGAAGAAGAGGATCCGGATGCAGGGATTCATCATCTTCGATGATTATGGATCGCATTTTGGGGAGTTCCGGAAGCAGATGACGGAATGGTTCGAGGCAGGGAAGATCAAATACCGCGAGGATATCGTGAGCGGATTGGAGAACGCTCCTGAGGCATTCATGGGTCTGCTGCAAGGCAAGAACTTCGGCAAGCTGGTGGTTCGCGTGGCGGCGGAAGCCGGAACATAATGGATGAGTCCAGGGCTGGTGGCATAAATGCCAGTCAACCAGTCCAGAACATCCCTCAGGGGCTAAAGCCCCAGGTTTTTTTGTGGGTCGCGTTGTGGCGCAGCTAAAGCCGCGCCCTTTCAAAACCCGCTTTACGTCTCCAGCATTGTGGCACGGCTAAAGCCGTGCCCTTTCAAAACCCGACTTATGCAACCAGTTTTAGACCGGGAGCATGGGGCGGAGATCTGAAGAAAAGTGAACGTGGCATCCCGTCCGTTGTTCCACCATTTCTTTCGTCACATCTTCAGCGATCTCCTGCATGACAAGTCCCTCGGCCGACACGTGGAACCAACCCAGTTCGGTCACGATGTCGTGCACGACGCGTTTCCCAGTGAGAGGCAACGAGCACTCCTCGACGATCTTGAAGGCGCCGTCTTTCGCATTGTGCTCCATTGCGACGATCACGCGAGCGGCGCTGGCGACAAGATCCATCGCGCCCCCCATACCCTTCACCATCTTCCCGGGAATCGTCCAGTTGGCAAGGTCGCCGCGACCGGAAACCTGCATGGCTCCGAGGATGCTCATGTTCATGTGCCCACCGCGGATCATGGCGAATGATTGATCGCTTGAGAAGAAGCTGGAGCCGGGAAGGATGGTCACCGGTTGCTTACCGGCATTGACCAGATCGGGATCTTCCTCGCCCGGAAGTGGGGGTGGTCCAATTCCCAGCAGGCCATTCTCCGATTGGAGAATGACTTCGATTCCCGACGGCACGTAGGCCGCGATGGTGGTGGGCAGACCGATGCCAAGGTTGACGTAGAAGCCGTCCTTAAGCTCCCGGGCAATTCGCCTTGCGATAAGCTCTTTACCGTTCAACTTCAATCTCCTTGCCTGGTGCTTCTCATCGGGGTTGGTAACCGCGAGGGCGACGAGGCCTTCACTTCAAAAATGATATCCACCGCTGCAGATCAGTACTTCGCCGGTAACGTAGTCCGATAGCGGAGAACAGAAGAACAGCACAGCGCCGGCTGCCTCTTCGGGAGTTCCGATGCGTCCGAGGGGACATGCGGCGGCGATGGAGTCGAGCATGGCAGGCTGGACGCCGATGGGAATCTCTTTGCCCACCATCTCGATTTTTGCTTCGGGCGTGAGAGGCTGCGTCATGCGCGTCTGAATGAGGCCGAATCCGACGGCGTTCACATTGATGTTGTAGCGGCCCCACTCTTTCGCCAGCGTCTTGGTGAGTCCAATCACTCCTGACTTACCGGCGGAGTAGCCTGCCTGGCCGGGATTGCCCTCTGTTCCGGATATGGAAGTGATATTGACGACCTTGCGCATCACACGCTGGCCGGCTGCAGTTTCGCGCTTGGCGGTTGCACGAAGATAGTCAGAAGCGGCGCGCAGCAAACGAAACGGCGCAACGACGTGAATATTCAACATTGCGAGGAACTGTTCATCGGAGGTTTTCTGGATAACACTGTCCCAGCTGAAGCCAGCGCAGTTGACAACAATGTCGATCGAGCCGAAGGATTTGAGCGCGGCATCTACGATGTGCTGCGGAAAGGTGGGTTCCATCAGGTCGCCGTATATGAGTGCGACACGATCGGAATTGCGGGCGGACGCCTGGGTCTGCTGCAATGCCTGTTGATCCAAATCGCAAGCGAGCACATTGGCGCCAGCTGACACCAACCGGTGCACGATGGCTCTGCCGATGCCCCGTCCACCGCCCGTCACAATGGCGGTCTTTCCTGCAAGCGTAAAAGGAGATTCCTGGGTTACTGCATCGATTTCTGTCATCGCTGCACATACTCCGCAATAAAGCGATACTCAATGGGTTTCTTAAACTCAGGTCCAACGACGACTCTATCCACGTAGATGCCGGGCGTGTCGATTCGATCTGGATCCAAGTCGCCCGGCCCAACGAGTTCCTCAACCTCGGCAATCGTCAGATCCGCGGCAGTGGCCATGGCAGGATTGAAATTGCGAGCTGTTTTCCGGTAGACAAGATTGCCATGACAGTCGGCTTTCCAGGCCTTGATAAGGGAGACGTCAGCGTGCAAACCGCGCTCCATCAGGTAGGGCTTTCCGTCGAATTCGCGAACTTCCTTGCCTTCGGCAACAATGGTGCCGACGCCGGCCGGCACATAGAAAGCCGGAATGCCAGCGCCGCCGGCGCGAATCCGCTCGGCGAGCGTGCCCTGCGGAATCAAAGTCAGGTCTAACTGGCCGGCGATTACAAGCTTCTCAAGCAAGCGGTTTTCGCCGACATAGCTTCCAATGTGCGAAGCAATCATGCCAGCTTCAAGCATCAAGCCCATCCCGAATCCATCGACGCCCATGTTATTGCTGATGGTGTGAAGACCCTTGAGGCCTTTACGGATGGCGGCAGCTATCAGGTTCTCAGGAATGCCACAAAGCCCGAATCCGCCGAGCATGACAGTCATGCCGTCGCGCAGATCAGCGACCGCGGCATCTGGAGAGTTGATTACCTTATTCACGTTTTTGCCCCCGCAACTATGTAACCACTACACGCTTCACGCAGCCGAAATTACAACTGCGATTCCCATGCCCCCGCCAATACACAGGCTGGCAACACCATACTGCTTTTCCAGCCTCCTTAGCGAATGAACCAGGGTTACGAGCACACGAGCACCCGAAGCGCCGATGGGATGTCCGAGCGCAATTGCTCCACCGTTGACGTTGACCCTGGCCGGGTCAAGCTCAAGTTTACGAATGACTGCAATCGATTGCGCGGCGAACGCTTCGTTTAATTCGAAGAGATCGATCTGGCTCAAGGTCAGGCCCGCCTTCTTCAAGGCGATTGGCACCGCCGCCGCCGGACCGAGTCCCATGACTGCGGGGGCGACCCCGGCCAGGCCATAGGAGAGAATGCGCGCCAGCACCGGTAGTCCATGACTCCTGGCATACTCATCGGTGGTCACGGCCAGCATCGCCGCGCCATCGTTCAGGCCGCTGGAGTTTCCAGCCGTTACCGTCCCATTCGGTTTGAAGGCCGGCTTCAACTTTGCCAGCACTTCCAGCGTGGAATCCGGGCGGGGATGCTCATCCGTCGCGAACTCGACGATGCCTTTTTTGGTTTTAATGGGAACCGGAACAATCTCCGAGGCGAAGACTCCATCTTTCAATGCCTTTGCTGTGCGTGTCTGGCTTTCGAACGCAAAAGCATCCTGCTCTTCGCGAGTGATCCCGTATTGTTCCGCGATATTTTCGGCCGTAACACCCATCGCAGAAACGAGAGTGGGATCGGTCAGGCCCTCGCTGAGGATACTGTCGACCAGTTCGCCAGAGCCATATCGATATCCGGCGCGTGCCTGCGCCAGAAGATAGGGGGCACGCGACATGCTTTCAGTGCCGCCAGCGAGGTATAACTTGCCCTCTCCACATTGCAGCCCTTGCACGGCCGATACGACTGCCTGCAGACCACTTCCGCAAACCCGGTTGATTGTCTGCGCGGTCACCTCATCAGGAAGACCGGATCTGAGAGCGATCTGGCGGGCGGGATTCATGCCGTTGCCCGCCTGCAGAACATTGCCGACAATCACATCTGCAATGTCTTCGGCGGGAAGTCCGGCGAGAATCGCCTTGGTTGCAACGACAGCGAGGTCGACCGCCGAAGTGTCTTTAAGTGTCCCCTGAAATGCTCCAATTGCCGTGCGCTTAGCTGCTGCGATAACGAACTCTGGCATAAGATATCCGATCTGAGCTGAAAGCAGGCTCGGGCCTGTTGGGCTCCTTCTTCAGACGCAGGTTTGCAACCGACGAGGCCTTTGGCTCGCGGTGCAGATCCTGCCGTTGAACACCTTCTATGCATTGCAAACACCGTGCCAGACCACGCCAAGCCGCGTTGTCGCATCCAATCCTTCGGCGATGACTGCGATCCGCAATGCCATTCAGGAGCGTCTCTCGCGACCATTTAAAAAAACTCGCAGAAACCACTTCCAAAACGGAATGCTAATGATGCACAATTGGGCTGCACAGGTTTAATTCGGACATAAGAGTGTTCTTTTCGGACAGGGAATTGGATGTCATGGAACTGCCTCTTTGGAACGAAAAACGGTACGCGCCCTACAAGGTAGCAGCCCTTGTTGAGGTTCTCGAGGAACAGGGCATTGCGCCCGATGCGAGCCTGTCAGGCACAGGCCTGTCGCCGGAAAGTCTTTCGGATCCTGACACGCGCACCTCCGTTCGCCAGTACATAACGGTGTGCCGGAACGCTTTACAGCTATCGAAAAATCCCGAGACCCCTTTTCGTACAGGCAGTCGCATTCCATTGTCGGCGTATGGGATGTACGGATTCGCCCTGGTATGCAGTCCCACGATTCGCGAATACTTTCAAGTGGCTGTGAAATACCACCGGCTCGCAACACCGCTTCTTTCCATGTCGTGGCGAGAAGAGGGCGACTACGTATCGTGGATTTTCCCGATGAATGCGGGGGTCACGTATCCCGACGCTTTGCTACGTTTTCTGGTGGAGCAACAGCTGGCCCAACTCGCGACGCATCTGAGAGCCGTGGTCGAAAACGACATTTATCTTCCCGTCAGCGCTTCGCTTTCGTATTCCGCTCCAGACCACGCCCATCTTTACAAGCGCTATCTCAACTGCCCGGTGCGATTCGGCCAGCCGATGTCGGAACTCACCTATCCGATATCGATTCTGTCTGCGAAGCCGCGCCTGGCGCACGGTCTTACTTCGAAGATCCTGCGGGATACGTGCGATCGCATTCTCGGTGAGGTAAAGACGTCGACCGGTGTTTCCGGTGAGGTCTATCAGATCATCGCGTCTACACCTGGACATTCGCCAAGCATGGAGGCGGTAGCCAGACAGCTTGCGACAACCGTGCGAACGCTCAATCGGAAGCTTCACGCCGAAGGAACTTCTTTTACTCAGATTCTGGATGACGTCCGCTGCAACCTGGCAAGCGAGTATCTCCGTTCCACGACGCTGAGTGTCGAGGACATTTCAGAGCTGGTGGGATTCAGCGAGGCGACGAACTTTCGTCATGCGTTCCGCAGATGGACGGGCAGCACGCCGGCCAGTTATCGGTCCTGACGGAAAATCTTCGGTAGCGCGGATTACACCGTCAATCTGGCCCTCAATCTGGCTTACTACCGCGTCTTTGCCGGCATCTGGCGAGAGAGGAGTATCATGCCGTTGTTTGTGAGTGTGACGGGATAGTTCAGGCAAAATTGGTTCGACTATCGATATTGAAAGAAGGGAAGGTATGAGAAAGTTCGAAACCCTGATCGATGGCCTTTCGTTCACTGAGTGTCCGCGCTGGCACGATGGACGGTTGTACTTCTCAGACTTTTATACACAGCGGGTTCTGGCCGTTGCCCTGGATGGCACGGTAGAAACAATTGCAGAGGCGCCGGGCCAGCCCTCGGGACTTGGGTTCTTGCCCGACGGGCGAATGCTGATTGTGTCCATGCGCGACCGCAAGATCATGCGCCGTGAGCTGGATTCTTCTCTTGTCGAGTATGCCGATTTGTCGAGCCTGGCCCCCTGGCATTTGAACGACATGCTTGTCGATCACGAAGGACGAGCCTGGGTGGGCAATTTCGGGTTTGACCTAATGGGTGACGCCAAGATTACCACCACGAACCTGATCTCGGTCGATCGGGACGGTTGCGCCAGAGTCGCAGCCGAGGGACTTGGTTTCCCCAATGGAATGGCACTGACTGCGGACGGCAGCACATTGATTGTGGCCGAGACATTCATGAATCGCCTGAGCGCTTTTGATGTCGCTTCCGGCGAACTGGGCGAGCGAAGGACATGGGCGGCCTTCGGCGATCCGCCGAAGTCAGACGAGGTTGCTGAGTGTCTCAGTCAGGCAGACGTTGCGCCGGATGGGATCTGTCTCGATGCGGAAGGGGCCGTTTGGGTGGCCGATGCAAAAGCAGGCCGGTTGGTCCGGGTGGCCGAAGGCGGGGAGATCCTTGAAGAACTCAAAACCGATGAAATGGGCGTATTCGCGTGCATGCTCGGAGGAGACAACGGGCGAACACTGTTCGTCTGTGTCGCACCCACATTCAACGAGTTTGAGGCGTCGGCGAAGCACCGTGCCGCGATTTGGATGACCGATGTCGATGTGCCGGGGGCTGGACTGCCTTAGGGCCTGTTAACAGGCCCTAGTGTCCTGGGACACAAAGATCACCCGCAATTTGGGAGCGGTGTGACAAAACGACATGAGAATGTCCGCCGTGAACCTGTCTTGTTTTGTCATCCACTTCTTATGATGAACCGGTTATTGAACCTATAAGAGACTGAATATGGCGAAAAACAACCGCAAAATCATTATTAGCTGCGCTATCACCGGTTCTGTCCACACGCCGACCATGTCGGAGTATCTTCCCGCCAGTCCAACCCAGATTGTTGATAGTGCGGTTGAGGCTGCCGAGGCCGGAGCGGCGATACTTCATATCCACGCGAGAAAAGACGAGGATGGCAGGCCCTCGGGAGATCCTGCGGACTTCGGGAAGATTTGTCCTGTTCTGGCGGAACGTACAAACGCGATCATCAACATCACGACCGGCGGCAGCTCGGATATGCAGATCGAGCAACGGCTCGCCTATCCGCTGCAGGCCAAACCGGAAATGTGCTCGCTGAACATGGGATCGATGAATTTTTCCATTCATCCCGTAGCCGAAAAGATCACAAACTGGCGCTATGACTGGGAGAAGCCGAAGATCGAGGGCATGAAGGACTGAGTCTTCAAGAATACCTTCGCTGACATTGAATACATTCTTGCCAATCTTGGAGAAGCGGCACACGATTCGAACTCGAGTGCTACGACGTCGGGCACCTTTACAATCTCGCATACTTCGTCGATCGCAAAATAATCAAGCCGCCGTTCTTTATTCAGGCTATTTTCGGAATTCTCGGCGGGCTCGGTCCGGACCCGGAAAATCTCTTCGTAATGCGATCCACGGCGGACCGCTTATTCGGACGAGATGCCTATCACCTTTCGATGCTGGGCGCAGGACGCCACCAGATGTCCCTTCTGACCATGGGAGCCATCCTGGGCGCAAATGTGCGAGTGGGGCTGGAAGACAACCTCTATCTCGGTCCTGGCGTCAAGGCGACGAGTAACGCCGAGCAGGTCAGGAAGATCCGCCGCATTCTTGAAGAACTCTCCTTTGAAATCGCCACGCCCTCGGAAGTCAGGGAGATGTTGCATCTGAAGGGCGCGGAGAATGTCCATTTCGTCTGATTGCCGTGGGTGGTATTTCGTCACGCGGAAAGAAATTCAATGAAAGGTGAGCAAGAATGACATTCAAGGATCGACTTTATCCCCGCCAGGGATTGCGGGTACTGGTGACTGCAGGCGCTTCCGGTATTGGAGCCGCGATTGCATCCGCATTCGCGGAAACTGGCGCCGAAATCCACGTCTGCGATATCGACGACGCTGCCCTGGCTGCATTTCAGAAGCGCTTTCCTTCCTGTCAGGCGACCCACGCCGATGTGGCCGATGAAACGCAGGTCGCAGCGCTTTTCGAGACTCAGCGCGCCAGATTTGGCGGTCTCGATGTCTTGGTTAATTGCGCCGGCATCGCGGGCCCGACTGCCGGAGTGGATAAGATCACGGAGCAAGAATGGAAGCGCACGATCGAAGTGAACCTGAATGGCCAGTACCGCTGTCTGCACCATGCTGTGCCGATGCTGCGGGAATCAAAGGCCGCCAACATTATCTGCATCTCGTCTGTTGCCGGCCGTATGGGCATTCCCTGGCGGACGCCTTACGTGGCGACAAAATGGGCCATCGTGGGAATCGCGAAATCGCTTGCCATCGAACTCGGCCCCGACAACATCAGGGTGAACGCAGTGCTGCCCGGCATTGTGGAGGGGCCAAGGATGGATGGCGTCATCAGCGCCCGCGCCAAGATGGAAGGCGTGGATGAGAAGGCGATGCGGGAGGATTACCTGAAGCATATTTCCCTGCACCGAATGGTTAGTGCGGACGACATAGCGCTTATGTGTCTTTTCTTGTGTTCTCCGGCAGGAAAAAATGTTTCGGGGCAGGCGATCAGCGTGGATGGCAATTACTTCTAAATCGCAGGTCAAGTAATTAACTTGAAGATTTGGAAACAACGCCGGACCGCGGCTTGGTGCGATGCGAGGTCGAGTTGAAAAGGGCAGGCTCCAGAGGTGCGGCCCATGAGCCGTGATGCAGTGATCGTTTCTGTTGCGCGGACTCCGATCGGCCGCGCATACAAGGGTGCATTCAACGCTACCCCATCCCCGACGTTGGCCGCTCACGCCATTCGTGCCGCAGTTGCGCGTGCAAAGGTTGAGCCCGGTGAGATCGAGGATTGCATCGTCGGGTCGGCGTTGCCTCAAGGCTTGCAGCATACGATTGGACGGACCGCAGCCTTGACTGCGGGGTTGCCGGTCTCGGTCGCGGGACAGACCGTCGACAGACAGTGTTCGTCGGGACTGATGAGCATCTCCATGGCGTCGAAACAGGTTGTCATGGACCGAATGGATATCGTCGTGGCTGGTGGAATGGATTCGATCTCGATGGTGCAGACGGCCGAACTCCGTCTCGGCTCCGACCCGGACCTGCTCGCGCTTCACCAGGATATTTATATGCCGATGATCGACACGGCCGAGGTTGTGGCGCGCCGGTACGGCATTTCGCGCGAACAGCAGGATGAGTACGCCTTGCAGTCACAGCGCCGAACGGCAGAAGCCCAGGCGGCAGGCCGATTCGATGCGGAGATCATCCCAGTAAAGACGATGAAGTCAGTGACCGACAAGAACACCGGCGAGACCACGATGCAGGAAGTGGTGCTGACGCGCGACGAAGGCAACCGGCCCGACACGACCATGGAGGGACTTGGTTCGCTGAAGCCGGTGCGGCAAGACGGGTTTATTACCGCGGGCAACGCGAGCCAGCTATCCGATGGCGCTTCAGCCTGCGTAGTGATGGAAGCAAAGCTGGCGGCGGCCCGCGGCGTTGAGCCGCTCGGCCGCTATTGTGGCATGGCGGTTGTTGGCACTGAGCCTGACGAGATGGGCATTGGGCCGGTCTTCGCTGTCCCCAGGCTCCTGAAACGCTTTGATCTGAAGATGGACGACATCGGGCTGTGGGAGCTGAACGAAGCCTTCGCGGTGCAAGTGGTGTATTGCCGCGACCGACTCGGAATTCCCAACGATCGGTTGAACGTGGATGGAGGCGCCATCTCCGTCGGCCATCCTTATGGCATGTCTGGCAACCGCCTGACCGCGCATGCGTTGATTGAAGGACGCCGACGCGGAGACCGATACGTCGTGGTTACGATGTGCGTGGGCGGCGGCATGGGCGCGGCGGCGCTGTTTGAGGTTCTGGGATGAAGGACAGATGAGCATGGCAACGGACACATCCGCATCGCCGATTGGACCGCACGGTAAAGCCGGTGAACCGCCTGCGCCGTCCTTTGCGCAACCTGGGACGCGTGCCTGGATCGCTCTCGCCATGCTGTTTGTGGTGTATGTCCTGAACTTCCTGTCGAGGCAGTTGCCGGGCATTCTTGCCAAGCCGATTCAGGATAGTCTGCACGTCTCGGATGGTCAGCTTGGACGGATTGGCGGCCTCTATTTCGCGCTGTTTTATTGCTGCATCTCGATACCTGTCGGGTGGCTCGCCGACAAGACAAGCAGGTCAAAAGTTCTGGCAGTGGCGTGCGCCATCTGGAGTGCGGCCACAATGTGCTGCGGCGGCGCAGCTAACTTTCTGCAGTTTGCGGTCGCGTACATGACAGTCGGCTTCGGCGAAGCCGGCGGCGTTCCACCTTCCTACTCCATCATCTCCGACTATTTTCCGCCCGGCCGTCGCGGCCGAGCGCTGGGCCTGTACAACATCGGACCGCCTGTTGGTGCGGCGCTGGGGATCGCCTTCGGTGCTTCAATCGCTGCTGCTTTCAGCTGGCGCTATGCATTTGTTCTGCTTGGGTCGGTCGGGCTTATCGCAGTGATTGGCGTCCTCATCCTGGTGCCTGAGCCCCGCCGCGGCGGTCTCGATCCGATTCCGGACCAGATGTCCGTGAGGAAAACAGGATTCCTGGAGACGCTTTCGATGTTCATTTCGCGGCCTTCTCTCATGCTCGCCGCACTGGGCAGCGGCGCCAACCAATTCATCACGTACGGTCTGATCAACTTCGCGGTCCTGTTTCTCATGCGGGAAAAAGGGATGACGCTGAAAGAAGTCGCCGTGTATTACGCGTTGGTTATCGCAATCGGGATGGGCGGGAGCATGCTCGCCTCAGGCCGGGTGATCGACCGTCTTACGCGGCGCTCGAAACAGGCCTATGCCCTGGTGCCCGCTGGCACGCTTGCTCTTGCCCTTCCGTTTTATCTGGCATTCGTCTGGGCACCCTCCTGGCGTCTCTCGTTGCTCTTTCTGACCGGCACGATGTTTCTTAATTACTTCTATCTGACATCGGCGGTGACGCTGGTTCAGGAGGAAGTGCGGCCAGACCAGCGCGTCATGTCAGGCGCACTGCTTTTACTGATCATGAATCTGATTGGTCTTGGACTTGGCCCCACCTTCGTAGGCGCGGCCAGCGACTTTTTCCGCGCCAGCCATCCGCATCAGTCGTTGCAAATCGCACTTTATATGCTCGCGTCGTTCTACGTTGTGGCTATAATGCTGTTCCTAGCGTTGGCGCGCGTACTTCGAAACGAAAGCCGTACAGCTGGAGGAACAATCCGATGATCTTGCTTCGTCGCTTGCTTGCCTGGTCCGCTACGACCGCCTTTGTTGTTTTAGCGCCTTCGAATTTCGCACATCAGGTGACAACCATGCCCGCTCCATCCCATGACAAAAACGGTCCAATCGTGAACGCTCCAGCCGGCTCGATCGAGGGCCGGATGGAGGGCAAACTGCGCGTCTTCAAAGGCGTCCCCTATGCGTTGCCTCCCACGGGCCCTGCGCGCTGGAAACCGCCCAGTGCCATGCCGCGGTGGACGGGCGTGAAGGAAGCCACCGAATTTGGGCCGGTTTGCTTCCAGCCTCCAAGCCCACCTGCGAGTATCTACGCCTGGATTCCAGCGCCGATGAGCGAAGACTGCCTGACGCTGAATATCTGGGCTCCAACCGGAGCACGCAAGGCACCCGTCTTTTTCTGGATACACGGGGGCGCACTGGTTACGGGGTCGGGCAGCGACGCTTTGTACAACGGCGCACGTCTTGCCGAGCAGGGCATTGTCGTTGTCTCAATCAACTATCGGCTGGGTGTGTTGGGTTGGCTCGCCCATCCTGAACTTAGCAAAGAGTCGGCGCTTGGGACATCAGGCAATTACGGCTTGCTGGATCAGATTGAGGCTCTCAAATGGGTTCGGCGCAACATTAGCGCCTTCGGGGGCGATGCTTCGAACGTGACCATCGCAGGGGAGTCGGCGGGCGGGCTCAGCGTGATGTATCTGCTGGCGGCGACCCCTGCCCGAGGTCTGTTCTCAAAGGCGATTGCCGAAAGCGCGTACATGATTTCGACGCCGGAGCTGAAGCAAGCGAGTTTCGGCTCACCGTCGGCGGAGGAGAGCGGAGTGAAGCTGGCTGCCGCCCTGCACGCGCCGAATATCGAAGCGATGCGAGCGATGGACGCGGCCACGCTGAGTCACGCCGCGCCGGCGACGGGGTATGCGCCATGGGGCACGGTGGACGGCCATGTGTTGCCAGGCCAACTGGTGGATGTATTCGACAAAGGCGAACAGGCGCCAGTGCCAATACTCGCCGGCTTCAATAGCGGGGAAATCCGCTCGTTGATGATTCTCGCTCCGCATCCCGCCGCGAATGCGGCTGCGTACGAATCCGTGATTCGCGACCGCTATGGCGACCTGGCCGACGAATTTCTGCGTCTCTATCCCAGCGCCAACATGCAGGAGAGCATATTGGCTACGACGCGAGACGCCCTGTACGGGTGGACCGCGCAGCGACTAGTGAGAAAACAAACGGCGCTAGGCCAGCCGTCATTCCTCTACTTTTTCGATCACGGGTACCCGGCCGCCGACGATGCCGGTTTACACGGCTTCCATGCCAGCGAATTGCCATTCGTCTTTGGCACGTTTGACGCGACGCCGCCGCATTGGCCAAAAATACCTGCGACGCCTGTGGAGACGAAGCTTTCCGATGCCATGGTGGGCTATTGGAGTTCGTTTGCACGCACGGGCCACCCAAAAGCCGCAAATGAGCCGGATTGGCCGTCGTTCGGACCGACTGGCTCGTACATGGCCTTCAAGGAAGCTCCGCAGCCGGCCGATCATCTGTTGCCCGGGATGTACGAGTTCAATGAAGAGACAATGTGCCGTCGGAGAGCGAGTGGAGGCCTCGCCTGGAATTGGAATGTCGGCCTTTATTCGCCGAAACTCCCAGCTGAGCAGGCGGCGTGTAAACAGCCACGGTAGTCAACGGCGATAGGACGCTGGTTAGCACTCCTTGCAACCGCGGAGGACACAATGTCGAAAGCGATGGCAATCGCACTGCCGATTGCACTCTTGTGGGGCTTTTCGGGGGCAGTGCAGGCGGCAAATAGCGATCAGGCGGTTATCACCATATCCCAAGGCGCATTAGCCGGTCAGGTTGATGCGCATGGCGTGCGGTCATTCAAAGGCATTCCCTACGCTGAACCGCCGACCGGCGATAGGCGCTGGACTGCTCCGGTTGCCGCGGGACCGTGGAAGGGCGTGCGCGATGCGCACGACTTCGGCGCAAGCTGCTTTGAAACGTCTTACTCACCGCAAAGTCTCTTCAACGTTCATCCGCCCAAGCTGAGTGAGGACTGTCTTTTCCTGAACGTGTGGATGCCGCCGCACGCAAAGAAGGCGCCTGTGATTGTGTGGATTCATGGCGGCTCATTCGTCAGAGGCGGCACCTGGGAGCCGCAGTACGAGGGCACGCATTTCGCGGAACACGGCGTGGTCTTCGTAACCGTCAACTACCGGCTCGGTCCGATTGGCTGGCTGGCGTTACCGGAGCTGAGCGCGGAATCGGGCCACGGCGTCTCAGGCAATTACGGTCTGCTGGATCCGATCGAAGCGCTCAAATGGGTGAAGAAGAACATCGCGGCGTTCGGCGGCAATCCCGGCAACGTGACGATCATGGGCGAATCCGCAGGCGGCGTGAGCGTTGCCGATCTGATGGCGAGCCCGTTGGCTCGTGGTCTGTTTCAGAAGGCGATTGCTGAAAGCCTCGGCATCCAATCCGGTCGGGAACTGAAGCAGCCGAACCATGGGCTGCCATCCGCTGAGCAGAACGGAACGGCTTTCGAAAAGGCGCTTGGGGCGGCGGACCTGAAAGCGCTTCGGGCGATTGATGCCAAGACCGTGGAGGAACATGCCGGCTTTATAGGAGGACCTGTCATCGATGGTTGGGTGCTGCCGCATCAGATCGTGGACACTTTCGATCGCAAGGAAGAGGCCGTGGTGCCTGTTCTGATGGGCTTCAATCGCAACGAGATCTATCCGGTGCTGATGGGATTCTCGATGCAGAAGTTGCCGGAGTCGAGCGAGGCGTATGAAGCCGAAATCCACAAACGTTATGGCGATCTGGCGGCGGAATTCCTGCGGCTTTATCCGAGCAACGACATCAAGGGCAGCATGATGGCGGCAATCCGCGATGCGATCTTCGGCTGGAGCGCCGAACGGATCGTCCGCGACGAGGCGAAGGCGGGGATGCCGTCTTATTTCTATTTCTTCGATCATGGTTATCCCGCGGCGGAGGCGCTTGGGTATCACGCTTTCCACGGCAGTGAACTGAGCTATGTCTTCGGCCATGTCGGCAAGGACGCTGTGTTGCCGCCGAATTGGCCGCTGCCGGAGGGCCCTAAAGAGACCGCCTTATCGGAAGCGATGATGGCCTATTGGACGTCGTTTGCGCGCAGCGGCGTTCCCAAGGCTGAGGGGCAGCCAGACTGGCCGGCGTTTGCCCGCAACAAGAGCTACATGTATTTTGCGGAGAATCCCGAGGTCGCGACGGATCCGATGCCCGGGATGTTCGAGCTGAATGAGGAAGTGATGCAACGCGAGCGTCGTGCCGGCGATCAGCCATGGTTGGGCAATGTCGGCGTTGCGGCTCCAATGCTTTCGCGCGGAACGCCGACGCACTGAGCCCCAGGCAGCGGAGGTCTATGTGCCCGGCGTACGTTCCTCCAAAGGCATTCCTTCCCCTGCGCCTCGGCTGGGAGTCTGCGCTTTCTCCGACGGCAACCGCCGCAAAGTCGGGCTGAAATCCGATCTGACCCTCAGTTCGAACCTAACCTCATGCATTTTCTGGGGTTGCCAATTCTGTCCTGAGATTCTGTTGGCGCCGCGGGTGTCATTAAATGACACAAAAATGTCTGCTCAGGACCTGTCGTGTCCTGCATTCGTTTTCATACTATTGCGCATCATTTTCTGCGGCCAGACTTGGACAGGCCAGACACGAAGAGGAGAAAACAGATGCGTAACTCCCAACAAATGCAACCCGCTCGCAAACTGATTGTCTCGTCCTACCGCTGCGCAATGGTGGCGGTTGTCTCCTTCGTGGTGCTTGCGGCCTGCGGGCTGCTGCGCGCGCAGACAGGTGGAACGGGCGCCATCAGCGGCGCGATCACCGACCCCGCCGGCGCCATGGTTGTGGAGGCTCACGTCAAGATTACAAATGTGGCGACAGGCGAGACGCGAATCTTGCAATCCAACGATCACGGGCTGTATGTTGCCTCTCTGCTAACGCCGGGGCAATACACGGTCGTGGTGACGAAACCGGGGTTCAAGGCAGCCTCGTTGACGGACGTGCAGGTGATCGTAGCGGAGACCACGGCGCAGAACATCGGATTGCAAACGGGCGCGGTGACCGAAACGATTACCGTGGCTACTACAAGCGTTCAGTTGGAGACCGAATCGAGTGAATTGGGGCGCGTAACCGATTCGGAGATGATTGAGAATCTGCCGCTGGTTGCGCGTAACTATACGCAGATCATCGGCTTGAATCCGGGCGTGGCGCAAGAGGCCAACGACGCCCGGGGCCTGGGCAGAGGCGGCGGCAGCCTTGCGGCGATGCCTGGCGGCGGAAGCATCATGGCCCAGGGCGCCACCGCGGTGGATAACAACTTCGAGATGAATGGCCTCTCGGTCAACGACATGGAGAGTTCCATGTTTTATTCGGCGGGAATTCCGGTTCCCAATCCCGATACCATTCAGGAATTCAAAGTACAAACGGCCCAGTACGATGCCACCACGGGGCGCGATGCCGGGGCCGATGTCGATCTCATGACCAGAGGCGGCACCAACGAATACCACGCATCTGCGTGGGAGTATTTCCGGAACGAAGATCTTAATGCCAATGACTGGTTTACGAAGGAATTAGGCGCGCCGCGCGGGGTTCTGCGGCAGAATCAATATGGTTTTACCGCCGGCGGTCCAGTGATCAAGAACAAGGTTCTTGCCTTTGGTTCCTGGCAGGGCACAAAGCAGCTCAATGGCATCGATCCGTCGAGCCATAAAATCGACCAGCTTCCTCCCCTTACCAACGACCGATCGTATGCGGGATTGGGTAAGACTTTCGCTGGCGCTGAGGGTTACCTTTACGCCGCCTATTACCCCTACCTCGGCCCGTATGATAATCAGATCATCAACGCCGACGGCTCAAATATCAGTGCCCAGGCCTATAACCTGTTCAACGTCAAGCTGCCCAACGGTCAATACATGATTCCCAATCCGCAGACGATCAACACCGCCCTGCCGCTTGAGATTCAGGGCCGTGCATCCCTGAGCAAGCCCGGCTCTTACAGTGAAAACCAATGGATGGCGAATACCGATTACCTGCGGAGCGACCGCGACAAGATCACACTCCGCTATTTCGGTGAGTCCGGCGTCATAGATCAGACCGTTTTATACAACACCTACGGAAATGACCTGTTTATCCCCACCCGGTTCGATGTGGCCTCCATCGGAGACACCTTCACCCTGAGCAACACCATGGTGAACCAATTCGTGGCCGGTTTCCATCGGTCGGTCTTCGACATGCACTACAACAATGCGTTTACCTTCTCGAGCCTGGGCATGACCGTTCCGGCCGAAGAAGACAAGTACCCCCTGATCGACATCGCCTATGATGGCTTCGCTACGGGCACTACCTCGGCGACGTCGTTCGGTGAGGATGAGTACAACGTTACCGACACGTTGTCCTGGACCAAGGGAAAGCACCAGTTCACCTTTGGCGGCGCCTACGACTACGGCCGGGACGATATGTCGAAGTTCTACTTCGAGGCGTATTTGATTCCGCTCACCTGGGCGGATTTTCTGCTGGGACAAGCGAACGTATACGGAAGTGGATTCAGCAACATCTACGAGTCGTTACAGGGTCTCGGGGACTTTGGGCGCGACTGGCGCTACAAGGAAGGCGATGCCTTCGCTCAAGACGACTTCAAAGTAACCCGACGTCTCACGGTTAACCTGGGCCTGCGCTGGGAGCACATCGGTGACCTCGGGGTTGCCAATGGGAGGGCGGGCAACGTGGATTTGGCCAACGTGACCCCCACTCCACCTGTGGGTGGCAGTCTGGCTGGCTACGTGATTGGGTCCAATTACAACGGCCCTAAGGCTCCCCTGCCCGGAGTCGAACAGTGGGAAAAACACATTCGGGTTCAATGGCCAGAATCAGAATGTTTGGAATCCGCGGCTGGGGTTTGCCTGGATGGTCCCCGGCACGGACCGGTTCGTCCTTCGCGGAGGCGCAGGCCTGTATCACACCACCACCCAGGGCCAGATGAATCTGCAATTGTGCGCATCGGCTCCCTTCGGTCAGTGGAGTTTCGGGGAAGGGTCGGGGAACACTGCCGCAAGCAATGCCAATCCCATGCCGAATCCCGGGGCCTTCCCGCAATGGATCCCGTATAAAGGTTCAGTCGATAGCAATGGCGTGGCCAATGGCAACGTCGATACCGGATACACCTTGGGTTCTTTTGCCCTGGACTGGCGGCCTCCCACAACCTATCACTTTAGCCTTGGCCTGCAATCCAAACTGCCGGGCGGCGCTGTCCTTGACGTCACCTATGCCGGCGCACGCGACCTGCACCTGATCGTGGGCACGTCTGTGAACACGGCGCCGCTGGCCTCTGCGGGAAGCGCGATTCGTGGCCAGACCACAAATACGGTTGCGAACATCAACGCTCGCAAACCATATCTGGGCTGGGCGCCGAACTCGATGTATCGATGGCGCATGGGCAACGAGGCATGGTACAACGCTTTGCAGACATCCCTCTCGCAGCAATGGAGACATAAATTGCAGTACCAGGCTGCGTTTACCTGGGCGCGCTTGCTGTCGCCCGTTCCCGACTTTTCCACGGGGACCAACGTTGTCGGACCATCCGGCGATCAGAACAATCTGCGCGCTGGATACGGACCTGATCAAAATATCCGGCCGCTGCGGTTCGTCCTATCCCTGGTCTACATGCTTCCCAGTCCGTCGAAAGACCATCATTTCCTGGCCGCTGCGATCGGCGGTTGGAGCGTCGCCACCGCTACTCTGATTCAGGACGGCCATCAGGAGAGCATCGGCTATACCAACACGAACAACGTTTACGGCAATAACACCGATCGGGCAAGCTTCGCGACGGGTTGCACCGCGAAAGATCTGCCGACCAAGGGAACGTTGGGCAGCAGAATAAACGGCTACGTCAACACCAAATGCCTCTCGACTCCGGCAGTGATCGGTGACCCTGAGCCCTATGGGACATATGCTGGCTATAGGATTGCCACGGACTATGGAAACACCCCCAACGGCGTGATTCGGGGGGTTGACCAGGTGAATGCCGACATTTCACTCGGCAAGACCTTCCAGGCGCGTTGGCCGAAGGAAGGCGCCAACGCAACCTTCCGGGCCGACTTCTTCAACGCGTTCAACCACCCCAACTTTGGCGACCCGGACTTGGCCTACACTGGTCCGACAGCCTCTGCTTTCGGGACTATCACTGGGATGAGCACCAACCCGAGAATCGTTCAATTCTCACTCAAGCTCGGGTTCTAGTACGAATTGCGATTACCCCCGGCGCTGCTCCGGGGTAATTGAGGATGCTGACAAAGCCCGAGAGGCCCGAAAAGCCTCCCTCAGGGGCTAAAGCCCACGTTCATGTTGCACCGCTTATGGCGCGTCTAAAGCCGCGCCCTTTCAAAACAATGCCGCAATAGGGGTTCTTCAGGGGGCTAGATTGCCCCCTTCAATGCCGGGGTAATCGCAGCTTTCACACGATTGCTCCCCCTGCGGTGCGTAGGCGCCGGGGAGAGCAATGCCCGCCTGCCGGCCAAAGCCCATGTCGGCAATGAGGTGAGCAGTTGCCCAGCTGCGACCTGCAGTCGCAACCCGATGGGGCAGCAATCGCCTCATTTGACTGCGGCGAAATCAGCCGGCTTTGCTGTTCCCGTACCACGTGCAATTGGGCCGAGCCGATCGTGTCCGGCCTCTTCCGATCAGTTCGGAATAGACCTGGGAACTTCAGTTTGCCGGGTTTTGGTGTGGCTTTACACTGAATCCAACTGCGCTATGGTCAAGCGCAACAGCCGGAGACGAAGGCACCGCTAACCAGTGGACGATAGTGTGGCAAGGAGCAGGTGATGAATGGGAAAGTTGCGATCGTAACAGGTGGTGCGAGTGGGATTGGGCTTGGCATCGTGGAGATGCTCACGCGGCAGGGCGTGAACTGCGTGATTGCCGACCTGGGCGGATCCGCTGGAGAAGAAGCCGCGGCGAAACTTCAAAATGCTGGTGCAGACTGTGTCTTCGTTGCGGCGAATGTCTCCCAGCCCGGCGATGTGCGTCACCTCGTTGAGGCCACCGTGGAAAGATTTGGCCGCCTTGACATCCTGGTGAACAATGCGGGCCTGCAATTCGTGGCACCCGTAGTGGATTTCCCGGAAGAGCGCTGGGACACTCTGATTGGCGTGATGCTTACTGGAACTTTTCTTTGTTGCAAGTATGCATTGCCGCACATGGTCCAGCAGAAATGGGGCCGCATTATTAACGTCAGCTCGGTCCACGGTAAAGTGGCGTCGCCTTTCAAGGTGGCTTATATCTCGGCCAAGCACGGGGTGCTGGGTTTGACGAAAGTTGTAGCGCTCGAAATGGCCGAGCACAACATTACATGCAATGCCATATGTCCCGCCTACGTCCGCACTCCGATGGTTGAAAAACAAATTGCGGATCAGGCTCGCGTACACGGTATTTCGGAGCAGGAGGTGGTTCAAAAGATCATGCTTGGCCCCGCCGCCATCCGCCGGATGCTGGAACCGCACGAGGTCGCTTCGCTTGTGGTGTACCTGTGTTCGGACGACGCCGCAGGTATAACCGGTGCGTCGCTGGACATTGACCTGGGCTGGACTGCGCGCTAGGACATATGGTTGACAGCTTGCCGACTCGGCACGGTTGTGGTCGAATTACCGCCAACTCGGCCGTGTCGATAGCAAGCGAAGATGCCCTGATCAAGTCTATGAATAGGTTCGCGTGGCACGCGTTCGCTTACGCCAGTGTCAATTTAAGCGCTGCTGAAAAATCAACCGCGGGTTTATAGAGCTTTGGAAGCTCAACCGTCAGAGCATCGCTCTCCTGCCGCCAATTGACTTTCTGGTCGGTTCCCAAGAGGTCGATCCGGCCAATTTTACCTGGCCTTGTTGCCGCTGCGAGTCCCAGAGACTGCACGGCAAACGACTCTGCGGGCCAGCCTAGCGCCAGCGCATAGATGACAGTATTTGCCTTATTGCGCGTGAACCGGATGTCTTTCTCTCCAAGTTTGTTCACGCTCCTGCCCTGGAAGGCGCCCGCCTTAATGCTGTTGGGACCTTCGCCGTAGACCTTCCACGGCCGCGTCTCATAGATCGCCTCACTGTTGACCTGCATCCAAGCGGTGATGCCATCGAGCACTGCTATTTCCTTGCTGTCAATGGTTCCGTCGGGCCTGCCGGGAACATCCAGGATGAACGTTCCGTTCTTGCTGACGGTGTCAATCATCCAATGGATTACATCGCGTGGGGGCAGATATCCCCCGTATTCGCCCGGTTTGTCGTATAGAAAGCGAAGATAATGCCAGGCGCCGATGCAGGTTTCAGATTGCCAGGGAAACTTCATAATCTCAGCAGTCAGCCCCCGCTCATAATCGGCGACTACAGCTTTGACCAGCCGGTCCGGCACATCCTTGACGTTGAGAACCGCTTCCATCTTGCCGCCGTGCGTCTTCAGACTATTGTTGTAGAAGTAGGCGCCGATGTTCATTCCAGCCCAGCCAAGCGGCAGAAGCGAATCGTCGAAGTAGAGCAGATCGGGATTGTGCTGGTCGATGAGATCGCGGGTGCGGTCGTAAAAGTTTTTCACGTAGGACGTATCTGGCAGTGCGTCAGCCGAGTGTTTTACGCCGTAGAGCCGCTGTGGATCGAGGCCCTGCCACCACAGGTCCTTTCCTTCCGCCTGGGTGAGATGGCCGTCATAGGGAACACCGGCCTGCGGTCCGGCCTTGTCTGCTCCATGCGAAGGCTGGAACCACCACCAGTTGCGCGCCTGATGCACCGTTACGCCGAATCTAAGTCCCTGCTTGCGCGCCGCCGCGGCCCATGTACCGATGACATCGCGATGCGGACCAATTGCGGTGGCATTCCACGGCTGATGCTTCGAGTCCCAGGCGTCAAAACCGTCATGGTGATTTGCCAGGGCGATGAATATCCGGGCCCCGGCGTTCTTGTATCGGGTGATCAACTCGTCCGGTTCCCAGTTCAACATGGTCCACTGAGTACAAAGATCCTTGTACCCGAAGCGCGACGGCGGGCCATAGTGCTCGAGCTGAAATTTGTATTGGCGCTGGCCCTCGACGTACATATTGCGGGCGTACCAGTCGCCGTCTTCTGCCACACATTGTGGACTCCAGTGAGCCCAAATGCCGAACTTCGCATCCTGGTACCATTCCGGAGCGTCGTACTCGAGCAACGAATCCCAAGTGGGCTTGAACGGACCATCTCCGGCGAGATCGAGGATGGGCGACTCCAACGGCACATCGTCCCACAACCCTCCGGCGACCGATTTCGGCCCCGGAATAAAGTTCCAGGTCGAGGGCTGCCAGGTTGCCTCATCGAGTCTTTCCGCAACGATTTTTCCGTCGTTCACCCTGTAGAAAACTCTCTTCTCCGGCGGCAACGCGCAGAACTGAGCGTAGTCCTGCGTGTACCGGTTAAAATCGCTCGGCAAAACCGGCTGGTTTTCTTGGGCGGTTTGCCCCTGAGAGTAAACAGTTTTCGATGCGGCAGCGATTGCGAGTAGTTTGCAGAAATCCCGTCTGTGCATAAATGCCCCCTTGGACTTGGCGCAGTTACTTGACTCGATTTGCGACAAGGTCTTCTTCAGCAAAGTCACCTACCGAGCGATGCAGCTTTATCGAGTCGCCGGAGACCGTGCCGGTGTACTTGATCGGGATGGTCTGGCCGTTGAAGTCCAGGCTTTCATCAAATGAAATCTGGTCGCCCTTGATCGTGCCGTTGGTAATATCGGTTATTCCGTGGTCGTTCTTGGCCGTGCCTGTGAGCTTTTCGCCGTCAACCTTGAAGGTGTAGGTGTAATGCTGCTCGCCTATCTGGGTGTCGAAGGTTGCCGTCCATTGTCCGGTCACGTCGGCGGCCCATGCTGTCAGTGCGAGTCCTGTCGCCAATACTGTGAAAACCACTGTGTTGCGAAGTCGGTTCACTGCCTTCTCCTTGTCGATTGTTGAGTCATGGTTACCCGGTTTGTTGGAACTGGCTGCATAAATGCCGGTCAACCAGTCCAGAACATTCCCCAGGGGCTAAAGCCCCAGGTTTTTTTATGGGTCGCATTGTGGCGCAGCTAAAGCCGCGCCCTTTCAAAACCCGCTTTACGCCTCCAACATTGTGGCGCGGCTAAAGCCGCGCCCTTTCAAAACCCCATTTATGCAACCAGTTCTAGCTGTTAAGGCTACTCGGGCAAGTCCACCTGTCCGTCAATATGGAATTTGCCGGTGACGGCCGGTGCGCCTGTGTCAGGCTGACCTCCGCCGATGCTGATGGTGTAGTCACCCTGAGCAATGATCGGACTTCCATCTTCGGTTACCATGCCGAGGTCGCGGTTCTTCAGCTCGAAGTGAAGCTTCTGGCTTGCGCCAGCTTCGAGATGAATGCGCTGAAATCCGCGGAGAGCGATACGAGGCGCACCCTTCACATCCGGGAACTTGAGATAGAGCTGCGCAACCTCATCTCCCGCGACTTTTCCAGTGTTGGTGACTGTTACATCGGCGCCGAGAGACTGCCCTGCATCTACAGGCTGAACCGGAACGCTGAGGTCGCTGTACTTGAAGGTTGTATAGCTGAGTCCATAGCCGAACGGATAAAGCGGCTTGCTGGTGAAGTACCGGTAAGTCCGATTGGCCATCCCGTAATCCTCGAAGTTGGGCAACTGGTTGACGCCGGTGTAGAACGTAACTGGCAGCCTTCCTGCGGGATTGTTCTTTCCGCTCAGGGTCTCAGCCACTGCCGTTCCGCCTTCTTCGCCGGGATACCATGCATCAAGAACCGCATTGGCATGCTCGTTGATCCAGTTGACGGCCAGGGCACTGCCATTCACGAGTACGACGGCGAGCGGTTTGCCGGTGGCTGCCAGCGCTTCGACCAGATCTTCTTCCGGCTGGGGAAGGTCAATGCTGGTACGATCTCCGCCGAGAAAACCTGGTTCAGTGACCGGCATCTCTTCTCCTTCGAGCTGACTTGTGATGCCCACGACGGCGATAACGGCATCCGCATTTTTCGCCGCGGTGATGGCTTCAGGCGATGGCCCGCTGATCGACTTCGTCCAAATCAATTCCGCATGGGCCTTGCCGTCCCGGCTGCCGTAGGCGATGTCGAGTTCGACCTTGTGACCCTTTTCCAGGTGGACGCGACCAACGCTCGATGAGATTTCGCCGCGGCCTCCACCGAACGCCATTGCCACCTGTTTTCCGCCGACGGAAAGCCTTGCGAATCCCGCGGCGCGCATACCGAGGATGAAGTCACCCGACTCGGTTGGCGTGAGGAATCCTGACCATTGCACACCGAAGGTTTTTTTGCCGGCAATCTCCGGCGGCAGGTTTTCGCCGGTCAGATTGACGTTAGGCTCCGTGCGGCTGGTGATCGGCGTTGTGCTGGTACCAGGGACCGGTGGCCCTCTCCTGATGCCTTCGTTGTATTCAGCCTTGAGGCCGGGCTTGCCGTCGGGAGTGGTGAGTAGACTGTCGGGCACGGGCGTTCCATCGGCACGCAGGAACTGGGTACCGGGAACAAAAGTGATGGAGGCGTTTGGAAATTCAGCATGAAGGCCGTCGAGGATGGAGACAGTGTGCGTGGGCTGGCCGGCATAGTTGCCGAGCAGCGGCCTGGTCTGGTCGGCAAGCGGGCCTACGACGGCGATCTTTTTGATTTCCGGCTTGAGGGGCAGCAGACCATCGTTCTTGAGCAGGACCATCGACTCGTTCGCGAGCTTGCGCGCCTGCACGCGATGTTCGGCGCTGTCGAGTTCCTTCTCATCGATCTTCAAATAAGGAACCATTTCCGGAGGATCGAACATGCCGAGCTTGATGCGGGCGGTAAACAAACGAATCAGCGCCGTGTCGAGCGTGGTTTCGGGCAGGTAGCCTTGCTGCACGGCATCGACATAGGCTTTTTCGGCTGGCTCGCCGAACCTCAAAGAGTTGACGCACTCGTTGTCCATGCCGCGGATGACGGAGATGGCCGCGCCTTGAGCCTGGGTGGGGCGATAGCGATGATTGGCGGCAATGTCGAGGACCGCGTCGCAGTCCGATACAACATAGCCCTGGAAACCCCACTTGCCGCGCAACTGGTCCTGCAGCAGGTACTGGTTGGCGCATGCAGGCTGGCCATTGATGGCGTTGTAGGCGCACATGATGGAGCCGGCTTTGCCTTCCACGATGGCGGCGCGGAAAGCTGGCTCGTAGGTATCGACCTCATCGTGCTTGCTCACGTCCACATCGGCAAAGTGACGCGTGGGCTCGGGTCCGCTGTGCACGTCGTAGTGCTTCGGTGTTGCGATGGCCAGGTAATACCTGGGGTCATCGCCTTGCAATCCGGTCACGTAGGCAACGCCCATGCGTCCGGTGAGGAAGGGATCTTCGCCGTAGGTTTCCTGACCGCGGCCCCAGCGCGGGTCGCGGAAAATGTTCAGATTCGGGGACCAGAAATCCAGGCCTCCCATGATGCCCGTATGCCCTTCGCGCACATTTTGCACGTGCTTGATGCGTCCCTCGATACCGATCTGGGCCGCCATGGTGTGGATTCCCGGCGCATCGAACGTGGCAGCAAGGCCGATGGGCTCGGGGTACTCGGTTACACCGTCGTTGATGACCCCGTGGAGGGCCTCACTCCACCATTGATATGCAGGAATGTTTAGGCGCGGAACTGCCGCGGAACTGTTCTGCATTTGCGTAGCCTTCTCCGCGAGAGTCATCCGGTGCACCAAGTCGGCGGCCCGTTGTTGAGGGGTCAAGTTGGTGTCTAAATACGGAGGAGTCGCAGAACCCTGGGCGAAGGCAGGCTGTAGGGCTACGGCAAGGAAAAGCAAACCAATTCCCAGGACAAGACTCTTCATCATTTGCGACCGGCATTTGTTCATATTGATCCTCGAGTTGGAGCGTAGGAGACTGACAGTCTTCCGCATAATTTAACTTCCCCAGCAGTGGTCCGATGGCGATCGGTCTTTACGCTATCGGAGTTCGAAACTTGCGTTTTCGCCCGTTGCACTACCGTGCGGCCGTGGCTTACCGGTTGACGGACTGGAACAGCCGCGGGGCAAAGTCTTTCAAGTCGCGGCGCCATGTCTGCCATTCGTGCGAGGTACCTGGCGACTCGTAGAAGACGTGTTTTACGTTGGCTTCGGTGAAGGCATCATGAAGTCTCACGATCCCGGCGTGCATCTGGGCGGGCTCTTCGGTTCCGACGCCAATCCACAGCAGATGGACCTTTTTAGCAAAGGCTGCCGGGTCGGCGAGAGCGCCGTTGAAGGCCGTCTTCAAATCGGGCTTCTCAGTGCTGCGCAGCATCATCATACCGCCTGCACCGCTGAATCCGCCAATGTAGGAGAAGAGGTCGAGATGGTCGAAGGTGACCTGAAATGTCTGCATTCCGCCCATCGAAAGCCCGGCCATGGCTCGATGGTCGCGATCGGGAACGGTTCTGAAATTCGAGTCAATATATGGAATCAGCGCCTGGGTCAGATCGTCCTCGAAGGCCTGCGACATTTCCTGCATGGCCTTCATCATCTCGGGCGAGCCGAAGGGCTTTCCGGTGAGGTCGGGATCGACATGACCGGCGCGGCGCGCATACCCGTAGGCCATCACGATGATCATCGGCTTTGAAGTCCCACTGGCGATCAAGTTGTCGAGGATGAAGTTGGCATGACCCTGCTTAATCCAACCTGTTTCATCTTCGCCGCCTCCGTGCTGAAGGTAAAGCACTGGATAGCGCAATTTGGTCTGCGTGTCGTAGCCCGGCGGCAGGTAAAGGAGGGCATGTCGCCAGTCTCCGGTGACCTTGGAGAAATACCAGATCTCGCGGACGGCGCCGTGCGGAACATCCTGAGGCAAATAGTAGGTTGCCCCTGGTTCGGGGATCTCGATGCCGCTTGCGTCTCTGCCGCCGCCGTAGAAGGCATGGCTTCCTGCGTCGTTCACGTCTACTCCGTCGATGACGAAGTTGTAGTAGTGGAACCCGGGAACGAGTGGCGGCGTAGTGGCGGTCCAGAGTCCATCCGCCCCCTTCACCATGTCCATCTTCGGATTGCTCCAGAAATTGAGCTTCACTGCCGTTGCGCTCGGGGCCTTGATGCGGAACTCAGCCCTCCCCGCGGAGTCAACACGGGGATACTGCGCCCCCCACACGTTGGTGGAAGCAGGCTGGAACTCATCGGACGGTTGTGCGAAGCAGTAGCTCGAAAGCAGAAGGATGGCGACCGCAAGTTTCTTCATCAAAATCCTCTCCATTACTCAATCCTTCCCTGGAATCCTCGCCCCGTGGCCCACGGGCCTGACTACCAGGACCGAAAACGTTAACGGAGATGACTTTGCCGAATCCTCCGATGGGTCAGGAGCCGCGATTTTCAGGACAGCGGCATCTTACCTGACCGAGATTATCGAAGAATAGTCGCATTTCTCCACCAGGTATATCGATTTATTCGATGTATTCTCAAATCATGGATACGACACTTGATGCCTGGGAGATTCTTCAAGCCGTGGTGCAGTTGGGTGGATTTGCGCCCGCCGCCAAGAAGCTGAATCGGTCTCAATCCACGATCAGTTATGCGATCGGCCGCCTGCAGGAGCAACTGGGCGTTCGGCTTTTCGAAATCCAGGGGAGGAAAGCGCAACTTACTGAGGCGGGCAGGGTGCTTCTAGCGGACGTGGAACCTCATTTGGCGGGGTTTCATGATCTTGAGCAGCGCGCCCACGTAATGGCGTCGGGGGGTGCTTCAGAGGTACGCATCTCAGTCGACAGCATATTTCCAGACGACCGGCTCTTTGAAGCGCTGGCAAGCTTCTCGCGAAGTTTTCCGTACGTCAGGCTGAAGTTGCGACAGGGAACCTTTCTCTCCGCCGACTCGGAGTTTTCCCTTCACAACGCGCAAATCTGCGTGACTGGACTGGTATCGCGCGAACTTCTGGTCAAGCCAATTCTGGTGATTGGGATGATTGCGGTTGTGCGGCGCGATCACCCTCTTCTCACGATGCGGCGCAAGCTTTCTCGTTCCGACCTGATGCAGCACATGCTGGTGACGATCGAGAGCGCAGCATCTGGAAGCCCGAAACAACAGCCGCGGCTCCCGGCTCAGCGTGTTCTTCCGGTGAGCACGATCGAATCGGCCATTTCGGCGGTCCGTAGTGGACTCTGTTTCGGCTGGCTGCCAAAGTTCCGGATCCAGACAGAACTCGATCGCGGCGATTTTGTGACCCTGCCGCTGCCTGCCGGCAAGACGCGCGATGTGCGGTTGAATCTGGTCTGCAAGGACCTGGGCGCGAGCAACTCCGAAGCCACCATCCTAGCGGAGTTGTTGGGATTGAGCCGCGAGCCGGAAGTGATCTAAGCAGGCGACGGTGTAGGTCGATTTTGAAGTGGGCACTGAAGGCGATTCAAACTATCGACAAAATCGATTTAGAAAAAGCGATTTATTCGACTTGCCGCACCTTGCGTCCAGTCTGTAACGTCAAGGAGTTCCAGAAGCGGACTTAAAATTTGGCTGGTATGCTTCGTGGCGGGATTTCGTCACGTCGCCCTTCACGTTTGCGCCAGTGGCCGTTCTGATTCAGGGAGGAACTCGTGAAGGGTAAGCTTCTTTTCGGATTAGGTCTCCTGGCGGCGATACTGCCTTTGCCGGTGATGGCCGCAGAGAACGTCCATTTGTCCATTGATGGATCCAAAACTGGAGTGAAGATCGACCGCAATATCTTCGGCCAGTTCGCCGAGAATCTTGGACACGGACTTTACGAAGGCATATGGGTTGGGCCGGATTCTCCGATTCCGAATACACGTGGAATCCGCAACGACGTGGTCGCCGCGCTCAGAGAACTGAGAGTACCCAATGTCCGCTGGCCAGGCGGATGCTTTGCGGACCAGTATCACTGGCGCAAAGGAATCGGTGCGCGCGACAAGCGTCCGGCCACGGTGAACTCGGCGTGGGGTGACGTCATCGATACGAATGCCTTCGGCACCGATGAGTTCATGGATTTTATTCAGCAGATCGGCAGCACACCGTATGTGTCAATCAATGTTGGCTCTGGCACGCCGCAGGAGGCTGCGGAGTGGCTGGAATACATGACCGCCGGAGCGCCAACGGCACTCGCCAAGGAGCGTGCCGCCAATGGCCACCCGGAAGCTTACAAGGTTGGATTTTTGGGCATCGGCAACGAAAGCTGGGATTGCGGCGGCGCGATGACGCCCGACTATTACGTGAGCCTGATGAAGGTGTACAGCCGCTTTGTGCTGAACATGAATCCTGCGCAACGGGACAAAGACCAGATGCTCAAGATCGCCGTTGGTCCCGGTACGCCGGACATAGAGTGGACTGAAGCCGTGATGAAAGCGTGGAAGAAGCATACCTGGGCGTGGGACATCAACGGCGTTTCGCTGCACTGGTACACGGTCCCGAATGGCTGGCCGCCATCAACGAATTCTGAAAAGTTCGGGTTGGACGACTACACGAAGAGTCTGAAATCGACGCTCTTCATGGACGAGTTCCTGCGCAAGCAGGAAGTTGTTATGGATAAATACGACCCGGAGAAGAAGGTGACGTTGAGCGTGGATGAGTGGGGCGCCTGGCATGCGCCGATGTCCGGCTCCAATCCCGCTTTCCTGGTGCAGCAGAATAGCGTGCGCGATGCCATTCTTGCCTCTCTCAATCTGAACATCTTCGCCCGTCACGGCGATCGCGTGAGGATGGCCAACATCGCCCAGATGATCAACGTGCTCCAGGCGATGATTCTCACCGACAAGGAGAAGATGGTGCTGACGCCGACGTACTACGTCTTCAAAATGTACGTTCCGTTTCAAGACGCCACGTTCATCCCGGTCACATTTGACGCGGGCACCTACGCGCACGGCGACGTATCTCTGCCGCGCATAGACGCGATCGCTGCAAAAGGTGCGGACGGAAAGCTGTTGATTGAGATCACCAACCTCGACGCCGAAAACCCTGTCACCATCGATGCAGACCTGACCGGAATAACGGCACGGTCGGCAAAGGCTGAGACGCTATCGGGCGCAGCCGTGGACAGCGTCAACACTTTTGACTCGCCGAATGCAGTGGTTCCGAAATCGGCGACAGTGAAAGTTCAGAGCGGCAAGCTCTCCCTGACAGTAGAGCCGAGATCTGTCACGGTTGTTTCGATCGAGCAATAGCCGCGGTGCATTCGATGGCAGGCCACGGAAGATTGTGCGACCGCGCTCAGGAGCGAAGATACAGGCTGCCGGCTGCGCGTAACGGGGCGACACCATGAAGGCAATGAACGGAGAAGATCCAATGATGTGCTCATTCAAACGATTTGCGGCCCTGAAGGTTTACGCGCTGATTCTGCTTACAATTTCGCTGTTGGCCTCTCCGGCCTTCGTGCGGGCTCAGGCACACACAGTCAACGCCACTATCGATACATCGAAGACCGGTACTCCAATCTCAAAGAACATCTATGGGCAGTTTCTTGAACACGGCGGCGACATTGTGAACAACGGCATCTGGTCTGAGATGCTGGTCGATCGCAAGTTCTTCTACCCGGTGGCCGCCGGCGCGCCGACGCCGCCGCCGGTGATGGGCAATGCTGCGGGAAATCCCCGCTTCCGACGGACTCCTACGCGCTGGTGGGCTCCGATCGGCGGCGCGGACATTGTCACCATGGACACCAAGGCACCCTACACTGGCGAACAGACGCCACAGGTCAAACTCGATGCGAAAGAGGCTCACGGGCTCAGACAAGGCGGTCTCGCGGTTCGTAAAGGGAAGTCCTACACCGGACGGATTGTGCTGTCAGGGCCTGCCGGCGCAATGATCAAGGTGACGCTTATCTGGGGCAAGGAAACAGCTGACCGACAGACAGTCAACCTTGGCTCACTCGGTGCTGTGTACCGCAAGTTCTCGCTTCGCTTTACCGCCGCAGCCGATACGGATGACGCAACTATCGAGATCACCGGCACAGGCACAGGCTCCTTCCATGTGGGCACGGTGTCACTGATGCCCGCGGACAACATCGAGGGCTTCCGCCCCGAGGTGATCGCCGCGCTGAAGCAATTGCGCTTTGGCGTTCTCCGCTTTCCAGGCGGCAACTTCGTCTCCTCGTATGAGTGGCGCTACGGCGTTGGCGACATCGACAAGCGCCCGCCCATCTTTGACCCCGTGTGGCACGCCGTACAGCCCAACGACGTGGGCACCGACGAATTCCTGACGCTGTGCCGGCTGCTCGGCGTAGATCCTTACATCACCGTCAATGCAGGCTTCGGCGACGCATGGTCCGCGCGCGAACTGGTGGAATACACCAACGGCGCCGTCACCACGCCCATGGGCAAATGGCGGGCTGCAAACGGCCACTCCGCGCCGTATCACGTGAAGTGGTGGGGCGTTGGTAATGAGCCATGGGGCGACTACCAGATGGGGTCCATGTCGCTTCCGCAATTCGAGTTGAAGCATAACCTCTTCGCGAAGGAGATGAAGAAGGTAGATCCGTCTATCAAACTGATTGCAGGCGGCGCGATGCCTGACGTGATGGAGGGTGCGGACCAGGCGAGACGCATCAACGGTCAATATGTTCCCGACTATCTTTCGTCAGCCGACTGGACGGGCCAGATGCTGCTGAACTGCCTGGATAACATCGACATGGTCAGCGAGCACTACTATGCCTCCGGCACGCAGCATACCGACATGAAACTCCAGAAGAAGGTGCCCATCGATCCTCCTCTTTCGTTCATCGAGTGGCAACGCGCGCCAGCCGTTCAGGTCCGTGCGAAATATGAGCACTACGAGGAATACCTGAAGCGAATTCCTGCTCTGCGTGCAAAGCCAGTTCCGATCGCGATCGACGAGTGGGCTTACTTCGGCGGCGGACCGAACTCCTACAAAACCGTTCCTGCGTATGCATGGGCCTTCCACGAGATGTTCCGCCACTCCGATATTTTCCAGATGGGCGCATTCACATTTGCAACCGCGATGATGAGTTCCAACCGCACTGAAGCCGTGCTCAACCCCACTGGAATGCTCTTCAAGATGTACCGCGATCACTTCGGCACGATTCCAGTGGACGTGACTGGAGACTCACCGCAGCCAAAGCCGACATTCCCGGCGGGGGGCGACCAGCCTGCAGTCAATCCCGGCAGCGATACCTATCCACTGGACGTGAGTGCGGCCTTTAGTGAGGATCGCAAAACTCTCACCATCGCGGTGCTCAATCCATCGGACGCTGAGCAGAGCGTAAGGATCGCGATCAGCGGGGCGAAGCTCGGGAGTTCGGGTCATCTCTACCGTATGGCGCCCGACTCCATCGACGCCAAAGTTGAAGTCGACAAGAAACCAGAAGTTCAGGTCGAGGATCAGCTGCTGGGCTCATTGCCCGAAACGGTTACCGTGCGCCCCTTCAGCGTGAACATTTATTCCTACCCGGTGCAATAGCCGGAGTTTTCTGGAGAAGGTCAAGATGAAACTGATGAAACTGTTTCTTGCATGCGCAATCGCGTTCCTGGCCAGCGATATCCCGGCACAGGTCGCGACGAACGTTCCCGATCCTGTCCCCGGCGCCAAGCCGGCGACGGTGGAACACATCAAGATCCATGGCACAGCGCTCGAGGGCAATCTCGAAGGCGACGCTGTAGATCGCGATGCCATCGTGTTTCTTCCGCCCAGTTACGAGAAGGATAAGAAGCGCCGTTATCCCGTCGTCTACGCTCTGCACGGCTACTCGATTGGAGCAGAGCAGTGGACTAAAGAGATTCATGTGCCGCAGACAATCGAAGGGGCGTTCTCACAAGGCGCAAAGGAAATGATTGTGGTTCTGCCGGATTCCAAGACGATCTACAACGGCTCGATGTACTCCAGCTCCGTGACCACCGGAGACTTCGAGAATTACGTGGCGCGTGACGTGGTGGGCTACATGGACGCACATTACCGCACGATAGCGAACCGCAGCAGTCGCGGTCTCGTGGGCCACTCGATGGGCGGCTACGGCGCCTCGCGTATCGGCATGAAGCATCCGGATGTGTTTGGCGCTCTGTACATCATGAGTCCGTGCTGCATGTCTCCCATGGCCGGTGGTGGACCAGGCCCCGCCGATCAGATGAAGGAGCGGGCGATAGCCGGCGAGAAAAAAGTTGCCGCAGCGAAGTCGCCCGCCGACCTGGCTGCACAATCGCCCGGCTTTGCCTCTGCCCAGTATGCAACGGCGGCAGCATGGGCGCCCGATCCCAAGAACCCTCCGCTTTATTTCGACTTGCCGACCAAGGACGGCGTTCCGGTCCCGGAGATCCAGGCAAAATATGCGGCTAATTCGCCGCTGGCCTTCGTCGATCAATACATTGGAAATCTGAAGCAGTATCGCGCCATCGCCATGGACGTGGGAGACCAGGATGGACTGCGATTCGATACGACCAAGCTGCACGACATTCTGGATAACTACGGAATCGCAAATAGCTTCGAGGTCTATTCAGGCACCCACACGAGCGCCGTGGCCGATCGGTTCCAGAACCATGTGATGCCATTCTTCAGCAAGAATCTCTGCTTTACGGCAGTTTGCCGTTAGCGCGCGAAGCGGATCACGGCCAGTCAATACGGGATTTCAGGTTTCTCGCGAGGTTGAACCTCGGGTTAGAATTCTGGCAAACAGAAAGTTGAGACCAAACATGCGCCAACTCGCAGGAACTCTCCGATCAACTGGTGGTTTATGGGTCCCGATGCCCGCCGTGGTTCTTTTGCTCGCAAGCTCCGCGGTCGCGGTGGCGCAGATGCCTGGACAGAAGGCGCCTGGGCCTACGCCCGCGCAAATCGAGCAGACGAGCCATGGCTTCCGCGCTATTTCAGGGAGGGAAGTGCTCGACGTGACCGTGTGTACCGATTCGGTGATTCACGTGGTTGCTACGCCTGAACCTTCGGCAACGACGTCACCGCGCCCGTGGATGCTCGACGCGCAGCAAGCTTGCCCTGGAGCGCCCTTCACCTTCGCGCAAGATGCGAAAGCGGCCAGCATGAAGACCGCTCAGCTTGAGGTCAACGTCAGCATAGAACGGGGCAATCTCACTTTTCGGACTGCCAGCGGGGAATCGTTGCTGAACGAAGGAAACAGCATCCCGCGGACTTACGAACCTGTCGAGCTCAATGGCGATCACACCTATCGCGTCACGGACCGATTCTCTCCCACAGTTTCTGAGGCGGTGTATGGACTGGGCCAGCACCAGAACGGCATGTTCAACTATCGCGGCGCCACGGTGGAACTCGGGCAAGACAACACCGATGTCGCGATTCCGCTGCTGATTTCGAGCAAAGGCTATGGGCTGATGTGGAACACGGCGGCGCTCACTTACTTCGACAATCGCTTTCCCCTTGATATGAAGCTGACCTCGATGGCCGGCAAGTCGATTGATTACTACTTCCTCTACGGGCCGGAGATCGATGCCGTTCTCCATGAGTACCGAACGATGACCGGCCACACGCCGCTGCTGCCCAAGTGGGCCTATGGCTTCTTTCAATCGAAGGATCGTTACGTATCGCTCGACGAGATTCGAGAGATTGCGCAGCGCTATCGCCAGGAGCATATCCCACTCGATGCGATTGTGCAGGACTGGTTCTGGTGGAAGACCGAGGGCGATCCTGAATTCAATTCGAATTATCACAACGTAGCCGAGGATCTCGATGCGTTGCACAAAGAAAACGTGCACGCAATGATCTCAGTCTGGGGCCTGCTCGATCCGAGTTCGGAAACCTACAAGGAGCTGGATGCAAAACACGAGCTTGTATCCGGCGCGCATGTCTACGATGCCACAAATCCTGAGGCGCGCGACACCTACTGGAACCGCCTGCCCGGCAAGCTGCTGGCACAGGGATGGGATGCATTCTGGCTCGATAGCGCGGAGCCCGAAGAATACTGGCCGCACATGGGCGACGCGATCCTCAGCAGCCGTCAGCTCGCCATGGGAAACGGGGCCGAATTCACCAATGTATTCCCGCTCTTGCACACACTTGGCGTGCAGGATCACTGGAAGGCGGAGAACAAGAGCAAGCGCGTTTTTCTACTGACGCGCTCGGCGTTCCTTGGCCAGCAGCGCGTTGGCGCCACCGTCTGGTCGGGTGATGTCTACGGCACCTATTGGGGCTTGAACCACCAGGTCCCGGCGGGTCTCAATTTCGCTTTGTCTGGTTATCCTTATTGGACCACCGACATTGGCGGTTACTGGCCGCCTCATGACGATCCTATCGCGGACCCCGCATTCCAGGAACTCTACGCGCGCTGGTTTGAATACGGTACGTTCTGTCCCATCTTCAGAACGCACGGGCATCGGCCGCACAACGAGTTGTGGAGCTATGACCGAGTCGAACCGATTTTGGTCAATTACGATCGCCTCCGCTACCGGCTCATGCCGTATATCTATTCGATGGCCTGGAAGGTGACGAACGAGGACTACACCATCCAGCGCCCGCTGGTGATGGACTGGCGCACGGATCCGAAGACCTGGAACCTCGGCGACCAATTCATGTTCGGTCCGGCCATCCTGGTCAACCCGGTGCTCAAAGCCGACGCGACCAAGCGCGACGTCTATCTGCCTGCTGCCGCTGCCTGGTATGACTTCTGGACCGGCAAATCGACGACAGGCGGACAGGAAATCGAAGCCGATGCGCCTCTGGAACGCATGCCGCTGTTCGTGCGCGCCGGTTCCATTCTTCCTATGGGTCCGCAAATCGAATACGCCGCCGAGGATCAGGCCGGGCTCATCGAATTGCGCATCTACCGTGGCGCCGATGGAAGATTTGATCTCTATGAAGACGCCGGGGACGGCTACGAGTACGAAAAGGGCCAGCATTCTGTCGTTCCTATTCGATGGAACGACCGTAGCTCGGTTCTGACCATTGGCGCGCGCGAAGGCTCATTCACCGGAATGGCCGAACACCGCAAATTCCGCGTCGTGCTGGTCGACGGCGGACATGGAGCGGGTGTGGATGTAACAAGCGCGGGCAACGCGGAAATCAGCTACGAAGGCAAGGAAGTTCAGGCGACCATCAAGTAATCTGCGGCTGCTTCGGCGCATTCAATGCAGGCAGTCCACGCAGCGCTCGCACCTGTCTCCTGGTAAAGAAGGTTGGCTATGACCGATTCGAAACACTTGCTTCTGCTGGCAGCATTGCTAGGCAGCGGTTTGACTGCTCACGCTCAATTGGCAGACCCCTGCGCCGGCCTTGCTGCTATCCAACTTGCAGGCGTCGAGATCACGAAGTCCGAAGTCGTTCCCGCGGGCACGACCATCCCCGCGCCATACCCCGGGGCTCAGTCCATCGGCCCGTTGCCGGCGCACTGCCGTGTCGATGGCATGATCAATCGCCGGAAAGGCGTCGACGGGCAGGAGTTCGGCATTGGGTTCGCAATTGCATTACCCGACAAGACCGCATGGAACGGCGACTTCATGATGCAAGGCGGTGGCGGAGGCAATGGGGTAGTTAACTATCCAACCGGCGCCAACTACGCCGGCGATTTGCCCGCACTTAGCCGTGGATTCGCGGTAGCCAGCACAGATACAGGCCATAAGGCCAAGACAGGCCCCTTTGACTTCTCGTTCACGCGCGATCAGCAAGCCTCCCTCGACTTCGCTTTCCTCGCCAACGCTGAGGTCGCCGGGATCGCCAAGCAGATTATCGCGCGCTACTATGCGAAACCCGCGGCATACTCCTATTTTGTTGGATGTTCGACAGGCGGCCGCGAGGGCATGATCATTTCGCAGCGATATCCCACGGTCTTCAACGGCATCGTCTCCGGCGATCCCGCCATGCGTACCGGCCTTTCCAACCTTGCTATCGCTCAATGGATCCCGGTGGCCTACAACCAGGCCGCTCCCAAGGACGCTTCCGGCAAGCCACAGATCGACAAGTTCCTCACCGACGGCGATCGCAAGCTCTTTATGGACGCACTTATGAAGCAGTGCGATGCCAAGGACGGCGTGGCCGACGGAATGATCTCCGATCCGCTCGAGTGCGATTTCGATCCTGCGGTCCTCGCCTGCGCGCCCGGCCGAAGCGATAGCTGTATCGCGCCCGAAAAGATCGCGGCCATCAAGAAAGCCTTCGCCGGACCGAAGAACGCTTACGGCACGCAGGTCTACCCCGGCTTTCTTTATGACGCGGGCATTGCTTCAAAAGGCTTTGTTTCCGGTTTACTGGCCTTGGGACCAAGTGGCATCTTCGGCCCCTACACCTCCGCAAGCGAACTCGATGTCGACAAGGCAGCGCTCCATGCCTCCGATCCGCTCGTCGAACCTGCGTCTACAAATCTCTCCACGTTCTCGCTGAACGGCGGCAAGCTGATCTTCTTCCACGGCGACAGCGATCCGTGGTTCTCGCCGCTCGACACACTTGGCTATTACCAATCGCTTGCCACAGCGAACGGGGGCGCCGAGCAGGTTGCTGAGTGGAGCCGCATCTTTCTTGTTCCCGGCATGGCACACTGCGGTGGCGGACCGTCGCTCGACCACTTTGACATGCTCACCGCCGTCATCAACTGGGTGGAGAAAGATACTCCGCCCGATTCCGTGATTGCGACCGGCCAGGCGTTCCCCGGCCGAAGCCGCCCCCTGTGTGCTTACCCGAAGCACGCGCAGTACAGTGGAACCGGTGACACTCAGGACGCCCGCAACTTCAAATGCCAGGATTCCACACGTAAATAGGGAGAGGTTTGCAGTGAAGAGTTTGAGACACATTTATTTTGCAACTCTCGCCGCAGGCCTGATGATTGCTGCCTGCCCCGGCGCATGCGCGCAGCCCACGCCTGGTCAAGCTGTATCTGCCTCAATTGCGAAACCTTTGCCATTTGTCAGTCCCGTCTTTGGCGACAACATGGTGCTGCAACGCGGCAAACCTGACACCATCTGGGGATGGTCTGATCCAGGCGATGCGATCCGCGTGCGGATCGGCGAACACTCCGCCTCCGCAACAGCCGGCGCCGACCACCGATGGCAGGTCAGTATCCAGCCTCCAGCGCCGGGCGGCCCTTACACCGTAACGATCACCGGCCATCAGACCGTCGAGTTGCACAACGTTCTAGTTGGCGATGTGTGGCTCTGTGGCGGCCAATCGAATATGGGATTGCCACTTCGGTTCACAAAGAATGCGGATGACGAAATCAAGGCGGCCAACTACCCGGAAATCCGCTTCTTCACCGTTGGCGGTCATCCGGCCTATCACCATGTCGACGTTATCGATGGCAACTGGCTCGTTGTCTCGCCAGATACCGCGAGTTGGATCTCCGCTGTGGGTTACTATTTTGCCCGCAAAGTTCAGCAGGAGATACACGTCCCTATCGGACTCGTGATCGATGCTGTCGGAGGAACTCCCGCGGAAACCTGGGCCAGTGCCGCGGCGCTCCGTCCGCTTCATGACTTTGATATTCCGTTTGCGGAACTCGATCGGCTGAAAGCGGAAAATGCACCGGAGTATGGCAACTACGTCATGCACTGGTACGACCGGTACGACACTGGCCAGAAGAATAACTGGGCAGCTTCCGACTTGGACGACTCGACCTGGAAATCCGTCTCGATCCCCGGTGGATTCGCCGAAGTTGGCGTGCCCGATACGCCGGCCCTTGTCTGGTTCCGCAGGGAGATCACTCTTCCCGATCCGCTTCCTCCGGGCCGCGCGATGCTTTATCTTGGCGAAATCGAACGCATGGAAACTGTCTACATCAATGGCAAGTCTGTCGGTGGCAGTGCATGGGTTGAGAATCCGCGGATCTATCCGGTAGGAGCAGCTCTGAAACCTGGCCGGAACTTGATTGCCATCCGCATTCTTAAAACCAAGCCCGACGGCGGTTTCCTCTCCAAGGCTGAAGATCTGCAACTGGTGTTAGGCGATCAGAGCAGCATTCCTCTTGCTGGCGAGTGGAAGGCCAAACTCAGCGTGGATGCTCGTCCGCCGCAACCACTCCCCATCTCCTACGAGAACTGGCCCGTCATGCCGACGGTGCTCTACGAAGGCATGCTCGCGCCCATCGCCCCGCTCTCCATCAGTGGCGCAATTTGGTATCAAGGCGAGCAGAACTCACCGCGCGGCTATCAATACCGCAAAATTCTTGCCGCTATGATTGCCGATTGGCGTTCGCTGTTCGGCCAAGGCGATTTCCCGTTCTATATCGTCAGCTTGCCGGCCTTCACAAAGCGCAGCCCGGTCCCGGTCGACGGCGATGACTGGGCAGAAACGCGCGAATCGCAGGCTATCACGGCGGCCACTGTTCCCAACAGCTGCCTCGCCGTCACTATCGACACCGGCGACCCCGACAACATCCACGCCAAGGAGAAGCAGCCGGT
The DNA here is from genome assembly GCA_963765025.1 of uncultured Acidobacteriaceae bacterium. GTDB lineage: Bacteria > Acidobacteriota > Terriglobia > Terriglobales > Acidobacteriaceae > Telmatobacter. Next base: position 113,807 of record CAVXVM010000152.1, read on the forward strand.
CGGCGACCGCCTGGCCCTGTGCGCGCTGGCGAAATACTACGGCAAGAACGTCGTCTACGCCGGCCCTACTCTTGAATCGGTTGAACGCCTTCCCGGCTCCATCCGTCTGCGTTTCGCGCATACTGACGGCGGGCTTGCCGTGAAGGGAGACAAGCTCGAAGAATTCTCAATCTCGGGAGATGACCGCAAATGGGCATGGGCCGACGCCCGGATTGACGGCGACACTGTAATCGTCTCATCGCCTGCGGTACCGAACCCCACGCAAGTCCGCTACGCATGGCAGTCCAACCCGGCCGCCACGCTTTTCAATGGCGCTGGGCTGCCTGCGGCGCCCTTCCGAACCGACAACTGGCCTGGTAAGACAGACGGCGCACGGCCTTACTGATCTCTCGCGATCCATAGCGCAAAATGAGCGCCTGGATCGGATGCGGTTATCCGAATGAGCTGCGGTGCGACTCAGAAACGCGATCGGACACCGGCTTGCTTCATGACAGCGTCAAGGTGAGCGTTGTGACGCTGGCTGGGGGGAAGGTGTGGCGAAGCTTGCCGAGGGTTGGGAGGCCGAGCTCTGCGGCAGCCGCCATGACTGCGTTGGGGTGGTCGAAATCGTTGTGGTCGTGGATGTCGTGTGAAGCGAGGACCTGGCCTGCGACGGATGAGATAGCGGCTCCGCGCACTGCAATTTCTGTTGTCATTGGTTTGGTGAGGTGCGGGTTGACTACGGACAACGTGAGTTGCTTTCCGGATATGGATGCAGAGCCGCTAAGACCCGCGAGAGTTTTGACTGGCGGAAGCGCGCCGATATAACTGTTGCCGCCCACCTGGATGGGCGTGTTGCCGAGCGGATTGGGAATGGGCTGCGCGGAGAATTCAGCGCGGACCGATTGCGCTCCGCGATGCGCGAGGTACATTTTGAAAACGTGGAAGGTGGGCGTGAGGGTTGTCTTGTCGCCTTTGGCAAGCAGGAGGGACTGGAGGCAGTTGACCGATTGGGCAACGGCAGCGACGGCGACCTTGTCAGCGTGGCGCTGAAAAATGTTGAAGGTAATGGCGGCGAGCAGCGCATCGCGCATGGTGGATTGCTGCGAGATGTTGTACTCGGGGCCGAGAGCGGTGTTCTTGTTGTACCAGGCTCCCCACTCGTCGACGACGAGCTTCACGTCCGGTTGGCCGGGACTCTTTGGCTGGCTGGGCAGATTGCCCATGGCGGCCCAGTGGTCAGTGACAATTTTTTCCATGAGCGAACCGCGGGTCAGCAGGTCGTAGTGCTCATCGTCAGTAAAGTTGAGCGCATCGCCTTCGGCGAATTTTTGAGGGCTGCCTGAAGTGTAGTAGTGGACGGAAAGCCCCCAGAGATGACGCCGCTCGGGGTTTTCATAGAGCGCCTTGAAGAGGCGAGTGGTCCAATCGATGTCGTCTCCGTTAGGACCGACCGCGACAAAACGCAGGGGGATGTTGCTGTAATTAGGAACCCAGGCAGTGTAGCGGCGGAAGACGGCTGCGTACTCCTCGGGTGTCATGTTTCCACCGCATCCCCAGCTCTCGTTTCCGACACCCCACAGATCAACATTGAAGGGATCGCGATCACCGTTGGCTTCGCGCTGGAGGGCGAGCGCATCGGGCTCAGGCGGAGCGGCGGAGTTGGATGGAAGATCGCCCGCGGGCGCGTTGCAGTATTCGATCTCCTGGTAGAAATCGCGCGCCGGCTGCGTGCGGACGTTGGCGGCGAGGTAAGGCTTGCAGCCGATGAGGCGACACGTGCGCATGAATTCATGGAGGCCGAAATGATTGGAATCCTGCTGGTCCCAGAATCCGGCGCGGGCGGGGCGCTTGCCGCGCGGTCCGAGGCCGTCGTGCCAGTCATAGGAGTCGGCAAAGCAACCGCCGGGCCAGCGCAGGACCGGAGCCTGCACGGCGCGCATCATCTCAATAAATGCAGTGCGGATGCCGCCTTGATTGGGGATGCTGGAGTTCTCGCCGACCCAGACCCCGTCGTAAATCACGCCGCCGAGCTGCTCGATGAAGTGCGAATAGATTTCAGGCGAGATGGTTCCAATCGCCTCAGAGGGCATGACCTCAATGTGCGCATCGACCACGCTGGACTGCGAAGACAGCGACAATGAGCGGAGAGCGAGTGCGGATGCTGCGAGGGCGGAGGTCTTAAGGAATTTGCGGCGCGAAGCGGAACTTTGAGTCATTTGAGTAAACGTTCTCCCGTTGAAGACACGAGGATACAACCGCCAGGTGGAGTACGCAACTGGGCGTCGAAATCGGGCAGCGTCGCGAAGGGAAGAATTAGGGGGTTCGGCGATGCAGCAATCGATTCAGGCGCTCTTCCGGTCATCGAGCGTGGGATTGAACTCGTAGACAAGTTTTCCGTTGATCAGGGTGGCATAGGCGACGCGTGCTCTTTCGTGCCCTTCACCGCTAATCTTCCATGAGTCGCCTTCTTTGACAAGGCTTAACTCAGCGCGCATACGCCACCAAGTGGCAACTTCAGATGGAAGCGCAATCCAGGTCTTGCCAGCGGCGCGAAGTTCACAAAGGGAACTCAGCAGGTCGGCATACACGCGGCGAGCCGATTCATCGATGACGTAGTCAGGATGGACTATCATCTGCATCAATCCGTGCCTGGCCTGGATCAGCGATATCTGCTGCTTCCACACATCGATTGAATAGTCGTTGAGGATATGAAAAAGGGAGTAGTCCTGCGCCATGGTCACAGGAAGCTCAAGCATCTTTCCATTGAAAAACGGAAAGACTGTGCAGCAACCGCCTCGCTGGGGTTCGAGATGCGCCACGTTCGGGACTGACAAGTCATAGGGAAAATCGAGGGCTTCAAACCAATCGATCTTTCGATACAAAACAGCGGTTCGAAAACCCTGGGATTGAAATTTCACTTTATAACGATTGATTTCGGCAGCCCTGCGCAAGAACTCTTTGTGGTTCATCAGCAGGTTGCCGTCATGATTCAGGTCGTGAATATTGATCTCAAAACCACGTTCGCGGATGGAATTGAGGCCTGCTTCGGAGACGTCGTATCTTTCTTCTGGAACGATTTGAAATGAGGATTTGATTCCGAAAGAGTCATCCATGTCCATCAATTGCGGGCAAAACTCCCAGCCCGGGGTTGCTTCCACGTCGTGGGTTACGGTGGTGCAACTGGATACGCCCTCAGGCCAGAACCAGATGAAGGGGATTCTCTCGAGGTTCTGTGACTGCATTGATACGATCAGAAGCTGTTCCAGGAGATTCTCGACAGAGAAGTCCACAGGCCACTTTGGGAATGGGATATCTTCCCAGTTGCGAAGATAGACTCTCTGTAAGTGTTTCCGCAGGGCGACAGGCAGGAAGGGGCGTGCGAGATAGTAGAACTTTCTGACCAACTTACCAGCTTTGTTCGCTGCGTGGGCCGAGCCCTGTTGATCGAAGTATCGTTCGTGCCGCAAATTGTCGACGGTCTCGACCGGATCAAATGGAAGCCAGACCGTCGTCCCGCTTGATCTAACATACGAGAGAAGATCGGGGATAGGGTCAGTTATGGTCGCGGCCGGTGCTGCCTGGGCGGTTTGCCCAAAACAGATGCAGTCATGTCCAAGAGAGAAGAATCCGGATGTCGGAGATAGACCCTCACTGACCGAGAGATCGATCAACTCTTCGGGGCACCGGAAGTGCTCCGTCAACAGCTGGCTCGCATTGGACTTGCCGTTCAAAGTTCCTTCATCCCTCAACGCAGAAGCAGAAGTTCTTCCCTGACGAGTTATTGCCTCACTCTACTACGGGAACCCAGATGTAAGCCCGGAAAGAAGATATGGTACACCCGTTGATAACCCTTCCCAGAGCGGTTAATGCCAGCTTCAGAAGTTCCCCGAGGCCGCAACCTCCCTAAGTCAATCTCCTTATGAGTTAGAGTAGTTGTAACTAGCCGCGCGCGACCGCATGAGTTTCTTCTGCCGCTTCCTGATGCCGAGGCTGGCCGAGACACTGATTGCCGGATGCAGTTATAGATTGCTCAAGGGCACGGTCGAGACAGTTACGGAGAATGTGCGCAAGGTGCTTGACGTACGGTTCAATCATGCTGCCTCGTGAGCTGCAAGGGAGCGCATAATATCGAACACCGCCGGCTGCAACGCCCTCCCAGCCGCCTAAAGGAACATTGAATCCGGCAAGATGCGTTTCCGCGAAAAAGAGCGTTAGTTCTCCGGGATAAGGCTTGATATCGTATTGGAGTTGAGCTTCATCGTAGATGTCTGCCAGTTTCTCCCTTGGCGGGGCGGATGCCCTGCGGGGGAAAAACAGGTCTTCAATCTTGCTCCAGCTTCCGCGCGCCGAGACCGTCATTCGCCGAATCTCCACATTCAACTTGTCCATAAAGAAGTCAAACTTTCCGCGACCCTCGGCAGACATGACATTTCTCAGGTGAAAATAGGGATTAAGGAAGAAGCGGTTGATCAAGTGATGATGCAAGGCGAGCGGCCAGCGCATGGCGCGGAGATTGTAATCCTCAATCATGGCAACGAGGCCGACTTTTTCACCGGCCTCGATAAGTTGATGGGCCATCTCGAAGGCGATGGTGCCGCCGAGGCAATAGCCGCCCAGCATGTAAGGGCCATGGGGCTGAATCTTGCGGATTTCATCAATATAAAGGCTGGCTACGTGCTCGAAACGAGCATCGACGGGAGATTTTCCGTCGAGGCCAGCCGACTGCAAGCCCCACACAGGCTGATCGGCTCCGAGATGCGCAGCAAGTGAGCGATAGAGCAGGACGTTTCCTTCGGCGGCATGCACCAGGAAGAGAGGAGTGCGGTCGCCGTGGCGGTTGATGGCGACGAGAGAGTCCCAGTGTTCGGCGCTGCTCCCCTTGCTCAGAATCTGCGCAAGCTGCCGGGGAGTGGAAGCGTCATAAAGGACACCAAGAGAAGGTGCATAGCCGCGCTCTTTTTGGATGAGCGCGAACAAGGTTGCCGCGGCCATCGAGTTGCCACCCATCAGGAAGAAGTCATCGTCGGGTCCAATGTGGTGCACGCCGAGGACGTGGCGCCAGAGAGTGAGAAGCGACTGGAGCAATTCCGGCTCAGGCAAGGGCGAGCCTGCGAGTGGGAGGGAGGTGTGGCCGTTGCTGTGCTTGAGCGAGGATTCAGCGTCGAGCGGGAATTCGGATGAATTCGGGCGGGTTTTGAGCCGGGCAAAAAAGGTTTCCGCCGGGGTATTAGAATCGGCGCAACCGAGATGAGCAAGACTCAACACATCGCGCGCAGGGTCTGTTGCAACATCCGCGTAAATGTTGGTGAGGGTTGAAAGCCATTCGCGAATGGTCAGATCTTCAAAGAGATTTACATCGAAGTGGCAGTAGAGATCGACCCTATCTTCCAATTCGACGGCGTTCAAATAGAATTCAAACGACTCAAAGGCCTTGGGGTTCGGATCGTAATCGACTGTGAAACCAGATTGCGGAAGCTGTCCGGGTCTGAACTTGCCAACATTGGTGAACCCGGCAGAGATGGGAGAAAGGCCCGGGAGGTTGGCAGAAGGCCGCAAATCCTGAAGAAGGCTCAGCAATGTGTAAATTGAGTTTTCCTGCGCCTGGACCAGGTCGCCTTGCAGTCTCTTGAAGAAGGCACTGACGGATTCCCCCTCACGCAACTCCACCGCGAGCGGAAGAAGGTTGACGCACTGGCCCACGAGACCCGGCTGACCGGAGACGGGCTGCTCCGCTGTGGGCAGAGAGATGACAAATTGCCGCTGCCGCGAGATCCGCGCAAAGAGAATGGAGAGGGAGCCGATGAGCGCCGTGAAGAAGCTGCACCCGTGCTTTGCTGCCATGGATCGAAGACCCAACACAACGTTCGATGCAACCGAATGATCAACACGCCGGGCACTGAAGTCGCGCCGCGCCTTGCGGGGATGGTCAGAAGGAAGCACCAGGACTGGGAAGCCCTCGGCGAACTGCTTGTGCCAATAATCTCCGGCGTCTTTGAATTCCTGGGAGAGTTGACGCGTGGTGACGCTTTGCACGTAATCGATATAACTGTCTGGAGGGCCGAGCGACGCCTTCACGTTCGAGACCTCTTCAGAGTAGAACGCGCAGAGGTCATGAATCATCACATCAAGAGACCATCCATCGCAGATGACATGATGCGCCGTGAGGATGACGGCGGCGCGATCAGAAGCGAGAAGAATCATCTGGCAGCGGAAGAGCGGTCCCGCAGGCAGATTGAAGGGGAGCGCAGTGTCTGCGGCAATGACCGCGCGAAGGCGCTTCTCCTGCTCGTCAGGCCCGGTAGCAAGATCTTTTGAAAAGTCGAAGACCGGCAAGTCGATCTTCAGCTTTGGATTGATCTTCATGGTCCGGCCGGTTTCATCGAAACTCGCGCGGAGCGCGTCGTGCCGCTCAACCAGGCGATCAATTGCCCTCGCCATCTTCTCTTCCGAGATGATGCCGGTGAATCGCACCGTCATTGACTCGTTGTAAGACGCTGAGAGGTTCTTGGAGAGGCAAGCGGAAGCGAAGATGCCGACCTGCGGAATGGTCGATTGCGCCTCAAATACGCCGGACGAATTTACGAGCCGTTTCGGCGGCACTCCCTGAGCTTGAGTGGGAGCCGTGGGAGAACCAGCTTCGGCGGCGGCAGCCATCGCTACAGGAAGATAGACGCCGGCTTCTTCAAGCAGCGTAACCAGGCGCGCAATCACCTGCGCCTGCACAGCAACAGCCTCATCAAGCGGGTTGCCCGTCTTCTGATTCTTCAATCCCAAGGGTTCCACGGGGGGAGGAGTTTTCTCTGCCACTGGCCGCGCACTTCGAGATTCCGTGAGGATTCCAGGCGGCAAAGTTTGGTCGAGATGATCTGCGAGCATGTCCACGTTGGGCAGCTCGTTCATCAACTGGCTGAAGCTCACCTTGGTGGGGAACTCCTTGCGAATGGTGAAGCCGACCTGCGTGAGGGACAAGGAATCGAATCCCTGCTCCATGAATGTGGACGATCTGCTTATCTGCGACCGCTCGCGGCCGGAGAGCGCTGCGAGGAGGTCGACCAGCAGCGAAGCGATCCGCTCTCTTCGAGACACAGGCGCCGATTCCGCTCTCGCAGATTCGCCAGGTTGAGAAGCAGCGAGCTGGCTCGGGATGGATCCGACCGGCTGCCAAGGGATTGCTCGGGAGATTTCGGCGCGGCTCTGACTTGCGGCGGCCACCGGCGCCGGATCAATCCAGAAACGGCTGCGCTGAAACGGATAGGTGGGCAACGGAATCCTGCGGCGCTCTTCGTGCGCATAGAAGGCATCCCACGACAGGGTCACGCCGTTCTGCCAGAGAGAACCCATTGCGAAGAGCAGGGCATCCCACTCTGTGTTGTTCTCAGCAGTATCGCCAAACGTCGGGATTGCCGTGCATGGTTGTTCCGGCGTAAATTGCTGCCGAACAAGCGAGCACATGGTTGATCGCGGACCGCATTCGACAAACAGGTCGTATCCCTGATCCTTGAGATACTGCGTGGACTTTGCGAATTCCACAGTAGCGCGTGCGTGCCTGGCCCAGTAACCGGGATCCGTGGCCTCCTGCGCGGTGATAGGAAGCCCGGTGACTGTGGATACGAATGGCTTTTGCGGCGCGTTCAGTTTCACCTTTTCAATTGCCGCGCGCAATGGCTCAACGATCGGGTCCATCATTGCCGAGTGAAACGCATGCGATGTATGCAGGGGTCGGCAGATGATCTGCTTCGACTCAAGCTCCGCCTGGAATTGACTCACGTCGGGCTCGGGCCCGGAGACGACACAAAGGTTGGGAGCATTGTTTGAGGCAATCTGCAGCGCCTGGGGGAGAAGATTTGCAATCGACTCCGCGTTGCTGTTCACGGCCAACATGGAGCCACGCGGAAGACTTTGCATCAGTTTGCCGCGCAGAGCCACGATGGCGAGAACGTCCTCCAGCGCCCAAACGCCGGCGAGGGTGGCGGCGACAAACTCTCCGATGCTGTGACCGGCCATCAGGGCTGGCTCGACGCCGAGACTCTGCCAGAAACGCGCGAGCGCATATTCAATGACGAAGATCGATGGTTGGGTGAACAGCGTATTTTTGAGCGAGATCTGAGCGGCCTTTTCGTCTCCGGCGGGAGGAAAGAGCAATTGGCGCAGGTCGTGGCCGAGGTGCGGCTTGAGCGTCTCGCAGCAGTCGTCGACGATGGCGCGAAAGAGAGGCTCGTCGCGATACAGGTTCAAGCCCATGTTCACGTACTGCGTGCCCTGGCCGCCAAAGAGAAAAACAACAGGAGGATTCCTGCGCTCGCATCGCCGCGCGCCGCAACGCAAGGGATTGGGCTGCGCGAAAAGCTTTGCAGCCTCAGCCGGGCCGCCGGCAACCACAAATCGCCGATAGGCAAACTGCTTTCTCCCGGTTTGCAAAGTGCAGGCCGCATCGGCAAACGATTCCGCAGGCGCGGTTGCCAGATACTCCCTCAGGGACTCGCTCGAGTCCTTGAGTGCGGCCTCGCTCTTGGCAGAGAGCAGCAGCAGTTGGCGGGGGCGCGACGGAGCGGCTGGCCCAGGCAGGGGCGCTTCTTCAAGAATGACATGCACATTCGTTCCACCGAACCCGAAGGAACTGACTGCGGCGCGGCGCACCTCCGGCCCTCGCGGCAAGGGGATGAGCTTGTCGGCGATCATGAACGGACTGTTGGCAAGATCGATGCGCGGATTCGGCGTCTTGAAGTGGAGCGTGGGAGGAATAAGTTCGTGGTGGAGCACGAGGGCGGCTTTGATGAGGCCCACGACTCCGGCTGCATTGGTGGGATGGCCGATATTTCCCTTGATCGAACCCACGTAGCAGAAATGCTTCTTGTCTGTTTTGCGCTCAAACACTTTGCGCAAGGCGTCAAACTCAATCGGATCGCCGACGGGTGTGCCGGTGCCGTGCGCTTCGATATAACGAATGGTCTCGACGGGAACCTGCGCGTCGGCCTGGGCAATGGCGATGACTTCAGCCTGTCCTTCCATGCTGGGCGCGACAAACGAAGCGGGGCGCGCGCCGTTATTGTTCTTGCCGCTGCCGCGAATCACCGAGTAGATGGTGTCGCCGTCTTTGAGTGCATCGGTCAGCCGCTTGAGGACCACGATTCCCGAGCCATCGCAGAACATGGTTCCGGTGGCAGCCGCATCGAAGGGACGGCAGTGTCCGTCTTTCGCGAAGACGCCCCCCTCCTGATGGAGAAAGCCGCTCTTTTGCGGAGTGTGGATATCGATGCCGCCAGCGAGGGCCATGGAACACTCGCCGCTGAGCAGCGACCTGCACGCCTCGTCCACGGCAAGCAGCGTTGTGGAGCAGCCGGCATGAACACTGACCGCCGGGCCGCGCAGATCAAGAAGATATGCGACGCGAAGAGAGATATAGTCCTTCTCGTTGCCGATTTCGACTGCGAGCTTGCCGGCGAGCGCGAGCAAATCAGGATGAGTAATCACGTTGGAGGTGTAATAGTGATTGTCGCCCGATCCGGCAAATACGCCGATACGTCCGTTGTATCGCTCCTGATCGTATCCAGCGTTTTCAAGAGCCTCCTGCGCGAGTTCGAGAAAGACGCGCTGCTGCGGATCCATGATGCGCGCTTCAAGCGGGCCGATGCCAAAGAAGGATGCATCGAACAATTCTGCGCCTTCAATCAAACCACGCGCGCGAATGTAGTTTGGATCGGTGCGCAGGTCGTCTTCGATGCCTGGCCCCAACTCCTCAGGCTTGAAGAACGAGATAGATTCGACCGACTGGCAGAGATTGCGCCAGAGTTGGCCGGGGTTGGAGGCGCCCGGGAAGCGGCCGCTCATGCCAATAATGGCGATCGGCTCGCGTGTGCCCTCGTTCGTGCTTGCGTGCTGCCTGCGCTGTTCAGCTTCAGTCAAGAAATCGGGCGCGCCCTTGTTTCCTTCAAGCAACTCGGCAAGCTTTGCAATGGTGGGGTGCTGAAAGACCTCGACCGCCGGAATCTCGCGGCCGAAGCGAGCATGGAACTGGCGGACCATGCGCACGACGGCCAGCGAATTGCCGCCCAGTTCGAAGAAGCTGTCGTCAATTCCAATCTCTTCGAGCTGCAGCAGTTCGCACCAAAGATTAGCCAACTGCTTTTCCGCTTGAGTCCGGGGCGCGATAAAGTCCTGCGCAAGCAACGGCCGTTTATTCTCAGGCGCGGGAAGCGCCTTCCGATCCACTTTTGAATTGGGCGTGAGCGGGAATCGCTCCAGAGGCACAAATGCGGAAGGGATCATGTAGTCAGGGAGCGATGCCTTGAGCGACTCAATCAACGCCGAGGCATTGATGATCCTTCGCCCCGTGTAGTACGCAACCAGGCGCTTGTCACCGGGCCGGTCTTCTCTAACGGTAACGACTGCCTGTGCAATTCCATCAATCGCAACCAGTGCGCATTCAATCTCGCCGAGCTCGATGCGAAAGCCGTGGAGCTTTACCTGGTGGTCGAGGCGCCCCAGAAATTCCAGACTTCCATCGGGCCGGTAGCGAACCTCGTCTCCGGTCCGATAGAGGCGGGCCGCGGGGTTTTCACTGTCTGCCGAGGGATTGACGACGAACCGCTCCGCGGTTAACTCCGGGCGATTGAGATATCCATTTGCGATCCCTGTTCCGCCAATCCAAAGCTCGCCGGGAGTGCCGGCGGCTACCGGCTTTTGATGTTCATCGAGAACGTAATAGCGCAAGTTAGGGATGGGCTCGCCCAGGGAGATACGGTCGGGCGAGAGAACACGGTCGACAGAACTCCACACCGTAGCTTCGGTGGGACCGTACATGTTCCAGAGCTCACGCGAGCGGGGAAGCAACTGGCGGGCGAGGTCCTGGGCGAGGGATTCGCCGCCACAAAGGATGCGCAGATCGCTTTTCCCTTCCCATTTGTTTTCAAGCAGCATTCGCCAGGTGGCCGGTGTTGCCTGCATCAGCGTGACCGCGAATTGCTCAAGAAGGCACTGAAGCTCACGGCCATCCCCTGCCTGTTCCGTGGTGGCCATGACGATTTGCGCGCCGACTGTGAGCGGAACAAGGTACTCGAGCAGGGAAATGTCAAAGGACGTAGGCGTTACCGACAGCAGAATGTCCGACTGGTGCACGCCGGGCGTCTTGCTCATGGCCACCAGAAAGTTGACCAGGGCACTCTGAGCAATCAGGACGCCTTTTGGCTTTCCCGTGGAGCCGGAGGTGTAGATCACGTAGGCGATCTGTTCCGGGCCCAGGCAGACATCCAGATTGTCCGCCGATGCCGCGGCGATGGATTCGCTTTCGCGATCGAGCAGAAGCACCCTCGCGGAGGTTGCGGGCAGGCTCTCCTGGCGGGATGAGTGAGCCACAAGCAGCGCAATCGCCGAGTCCTCGATCATGAACTCGAGGCGGTCCTTCGGATACTTGGGATCGAGCGGAAGGTAGATTGCTCCGCACTTGAGAATCGCGAGCAGGGCAACTACCGAATCGAAGGAGCGATCGAGATAGACGCCGACGATTCGGCCGGGGCCGGCTCCAAGACTGCACAGGAAATGAGCAAGGCGATTCGATCGGGAATTCAGTTCCCTGTAAGTAATCCGCTCCTGGCCCATTGTGAGTGCAACCGCATTCGGCGTGCGCTCCACCTGTTCTTCAATCAGGTTTTGCGCAGCACGGCTCAGCGGATTTTCAGGACGGTCACTCTGGAGTGGATCAGTGAGTTCTGTTCCCATCTTGGCCTCGACTGCATTTTGCGTGCCAGTGGCAGTCGCAGTTTTAAGTTCCGGCTAACCTCTGAGCCGTTGTCATCCTTCAGCAAAAATGCGCGGGCGGGTTTCCCTCCGGCAAATCTCTCTCAGACAGCCACCGCGGTGAGCTAAATCTGCATCAGCCGGGTGGCCTGGTTACCCCGCAAGGTGAATTCGTCGCATCACCTGGGCGTGATTACTTAAGACAAATCGTTTCCCGCAAAGATGAACCTTATCTGAGCGCGCTTTGAATCTCAAGCGGTTACACCGCATTCAGGAGCGAGCCCGGCTTAGGATTGCCTGCCGGATTGGAGCCCCATTCCCTCTTCAACTCAAGCACAACTGACGGCTAGCGGTAATACCACTTTCGTTACCGACGCGCCATAAAAGTGGCCCAATTGTTGGATTGAAACACCTAGCGCGAATGAAGAGGATGGATTTGTCTGTTAAGTCTTTTTGTTTTTCTGGCAGTCATGTTTTGCTTGTCGAGAAAGGAAACGCCTTGGTTCCGCTGAATGTGAGGAGTTCTGAAGACCCGATCGGCTCGCCCTTCGACGCCCTGGCCGCGGCGGATCGCGACATCCAGAGCGAGGCTGTTTTCAGGCGCGTGATCGCCATCGAACGCAAGCGGACTGAGCGCTCAAAGCAACCCTTTCTCCTGATGCTGCTTGAGGCCGGCAATCGGCCGGGCTCAAGAGAAGAATGCAAAGCTCTTGAGAACATGGGGGCATCGCTGGTTTCCACCAGTAGAGACACCGATGTGGTCGGATGGTATCGGGATGGGACCACGGTGGGGGTTCTGTTCACTGGACTCGGAACCAAAGACAAGGGATCAATCCTTGGCACAATTCTGACCAGAGTGAAATCGGTGCTCAGCGACGACCAGGTTCCAGAGGATTTCAGCCAGGTAAGCATTTCATTTCACTTTTTTCCGGATGACTGGGACCACTCCAACTCGGGAAGGCCGAGCAACCCCGCACTCTATCCCGACCTGGTTCCCGAGGGACACCAGAGGCGCTCATTGCTGGTGATCAAGCGCGCCATCGATGTTGTGGGGAGCGGGTTGGCGCTCGCGATTTGTTCTCCGCTTTTTCTCATCATTGCATTTGCCATCAAAGTCTCATCCAGGGGTCCCGTGCTCTTCAGGCAGCAGCGGGTTGGACAGCACGGCGAGTGCTTTACGTTCTTGAAATTCCGGTCGATGTACGTCAACAACGACCAGCACGTCCATCGGAGGTTTGTCACGGGGTTCATCACAAACCAGACAGCGTCGGGTCTCTCAGGCGAGAAGGGCGATGGAGTCTACAAGATGAAAAACGACTCCAGAGTCACGCGCGTGGGCAAGTTTCTGCGCAGGACCAGTCTGGACGAGCTGCCACAGCTCTTGAATGTGCTCACGGGAGAAATGTCCCTTGTCGGGCCGCGTCCGGCGATCCCCTACGAGCTGGCTGCATATCAGACCTGGCACCGGCGCCGCGTGCTTGAAGCCAAGCCGGGAATCACGGGCGCGTGGCAGGTTGCCGGCAGAAGCCGCGTTCAATTTGACGACATGGTCCGCATGGACCTGCGTTATGCCATGGCCTGGACACCCTGGCTCGATCTGAAGATCCTGCTCCGTACGCCACTCGCAGTGATCAGAGGTTCAGGTGCTTACTAGAGCCTGCAATTCTCTCAAATCTTCGCCTATGGCCAATTTCTCATTTGCTTCATGCGATGCCGGGTACGGCCATTTCCCCACGCATCCCCAGAACGCACAACAGGCACGCAGGACGGTGACACGGCCATGAACTTTGGAGTCATAGGTTACGGATACTGGGGACCGAACATTGTGAGAAACCTCACATCGCTCGAGAACTCCAAAGTCATCACAATCGCAGACCTAAGCCGAGCCGCGCGCGGACGCGCACAAAAGGCGCATCCCGGAATCGGTGTCACCTCGGATCCGATGGATGTGATTCTCGCGACAGACATCGATGCGGTTGCCATTGTTTCACCCGTGTGGACTCATTACGAGTTGGCAAAAGCCGCACTGCAAAACGGCAAGCATGTCTTTGTTGAGAAACCCTTCACCAGCACTGCAGCCCAGGGCGAAGAGCTCATCAACCTGGCCCAGCAAAAGAATCTCAGGATCATGGTGGATTACACCTTCCTGTTTACAGGCGCGGTGCGAAAGATCAGCCAGTTGCTGGAAGAGCAGGTCCTCGGCAAGCTCTACTACTACGATTCAACCCGCGTGAACCTGGGCCTTTTTCAACACGATATAAATGTGCTCTGGGATCTGGCGCCCCATGATCTTTCGATTATGGACTTCCTGCTGAAGGCCACGCCCGAGGCGGTTGTGGCAACCGGCCAGAAACACCTGAATGGCCACGAAGACGTGGCGTTCATGACCCTTTACTTCCCCAACAAGGTGATTGCCCACATCAACGTCAACTGGCTTTCCCCGGTGAAGGTTCGGACCACGCTGATTGGCGGCGAGAAGAAGATGCTGGTGTGGAACGACCTCGAAGCCGACGAAAAGCTCAAGGTCTACGACCGTGGAGTGAACATTACGAGCCAGGAGGGTGTGTACGACCTGCTGGTGCATTACCGCTCCGGCGATATGTGGGCGCCGCAGGTGGAGCAGGGCGAAGCGTTGCGTCGCGAGCTCGGCTATTTTGTGGATTGCATTTCAAGCGGCACGGAGCCCTTCAACGATGGCCACTCGGGATTGCGAGTTGTGAAGATTCTTGAAGCCGCGAACGAATCGATGGAGAAACGGGGGTCGTTGACGTACGTATGAACTCATTCAACTGCATTTCAGATGATGTAAAAATGGGCAAGGATGTCAGGCTCTCGAAGTTCATCAATCTCTACGGATGCGAGATCGGGAGCGAGACCAAAATCGGCTCGTTCGTCGAAATCCAAAAACACGCCAAGGTCGGCAGCCGCTGCAAAATCTCCAGCCACTCCTTCATCTGTGAGGGAGTTTCCATCGAAGATAACGTCTTCATTGGGCATGGAGTGATGTTTATCAACGACAGCTATCCGCGGGCGACAAGTGCCGACGGGAGCCTTCAAACCGAGGCCGACTGGCGTGTCGAGCGTACGGTGATCAGTAAGGGCGCATCGATCGGCTCGGGCGCCACAATCCTCTCCAACATCACGGTCGGCGAGAACGCCATCGTGGGAGCCGGAAGCGTGGTGACCAAGGATGTTCCCGCCAACGCGGTCGTTGCAGGAAATCCAGCTCGGGTCCTGCGTTACCTCGATCCGGCCGGAAATGCTTCAGATACCGACGCGGTGCCATTTCTCGATCTGGTGACGCCTCATGTGGAACTCGAGAATGAGCTCGTGGGAGTATTTCGCCAGGGGCTGCGCACCGCCGGGTTCGTCGGCGGAACCGGCGTGGAAGATTTCGAGAAGGCATTCGCCAATTTCTGCGATGCGAGTTATTGCGCGGCCGTGAGCAGCGGCACGGATGCGTTGCGTTTTGCTGTGATGGCTTCAGGCGTGCAACCCGGAGACGTGGTTGTCACGGTTCCCAATACATTTATCGCCACTACAGAGGCGATCTCACAGGCCGGGGCCATCCCTGAATTCGTGGATGTAGACGAACTCACGCTGAACATGTCCGTCGAAATGCTTCAGCAGTATCTTGAGCGGCAATGCACGCAGGATGCGAGCGGCAAGCTGATAAGCAAGCGCAGCGGTCGGCCAGTCACCGCGATTGTTCCTGTGCACCTTTACGGCCAGATGGCGGACATGGATTCGATCATGAGACTTGCCAACAGGTACGGTCTCATCGTGATTGAGGATGCGTGCCAGGCGCACGGCGCCGAGTATCTCTCACGGGAACACAATCGCTGGATGAAGGCCGGATCGATGGGGCGCGCGGCCGCCTTCAGCTTCTATCCGGGGAAGAATCTGGGAGCTTGTGGCGAGGGGGGAGCCGTAACCAGCAATGACTCTGCGCTGGTGAGCACGATCAAGATGCTGCGCGATCACGGCCAGGTTAGAAAGTATTACCACGACCTGGAAGGCTACAACGGACGGCTCGACACGATCCAGGCGGGACTTCTTCACGTCAAGCTTCCTCATCTGGTGGGCTGGAACGCTCGGCGTCGCGAGCTGGCATCGGATTACAATCATCTGCTCGCGTACAACGATGCAGTAGGCCTGCCCTATGAACCTTCATGGTCGCGCGCCGTTTATCACCTCTATGTGATTCGCACCAGCGATCGCGACGGCATGATGAATCATCTTAAGCAGGCGGGTATCGGCAGCGGAATTCACTATCCGATTCCGTTGCATTTGCAGAAGGCGTATGCCTCGCACAATTACAGCAAGGGGGACTTTCCCATTGCGGAGCGGGCTGCCGAGGAGATTCTGTCGCTGCCCATGTTCCCGCAGTTAACGGCAGCTCAGCAGTCCAGGGTCGCCGAGGCGGTACTGGCCTTCGCCGGCAAAGTTCTGCAAGGTGTAGGCAAGCAGTAAGAAGCCTCAATGCACGGCAAGCACGTGCGGGCCAGGGCGAGAGCGTCAGATTCTTATTAAGGAGACCCAGTGTCGAGTCTACTGTCGTATGTACTGGTGACGCCCGCTCGCAACGAGGCGCGCTTCATCGAATCGACGATCCAGTCGGTCGTGGCGCAGGGTTCGCGCCCGCTCAGATGGGTCATCGTCAGCGACGGGTCGACAGACGGCACCGACGAAATCGTCAGCAGATATGCGGATGCGCACGACTGGATTGAATTGCTGCGCATGCCTGAGCGTAAAGAGCGCCACTTTGCGGGGAAGGCATACGCCTTCAGAGCCGGCAAAGAGAGGACCGACGATCTGTCCTACGATGTAATCGCCTCGCTCGATGCGGACATTACCTTTGACAGCGAATACTTTTCCTTTCTGCTTGGTAAACTCGCAGCCGATCCCGCGCTGGGTGTGGTGGGAACGCCGTACGAGGAGAAGTCAGGGGAAATCTTCGACTACAGGTTCACGAGCCTCGATCATGTTTCAGGAGCGTGCCAGGTATTCCGGCGCGAGTGTTATGAGGCGATCGGCGGATATGTACCGGTCAAACGGGGAACCATCGATTGCATCGCCGTAATCTCCGCGCGGATGAAGGGGTGGAAGACCCGCACCTTCACAGAAAAGGTGTGCCAGCACCATCGCATCACGGGCACAGCGCAGGCCAGCCTGGCGAAGGCGAACTTCAACACCGGAGTTATGGACTACGTAATGGGAAACCACCCATTGTGGCAGTTGTTTCGAGCGGCGTATCAGATCACAAAGAAGCCGTACATTTTCAGGGGACTTGCACTGGAGACCGGCTATCTCTGGTCATTTCTCCGGCGCGTGGAAAGGCCAGTGACGCAGGAATTTGTAAAGTTCCATCGACGCGAACAGATGGCCAGACTCAAAAGCAAACTTTCGCTGAGGTCGCTCGCCGGGAACAGCGCCGCGCCGGTGCACAGCGAGGTGCGGGAAAACAGCTAAGTCATTTCCAGGCGGCGAGCGAATTGGCGCCAAACGAAGTTGGCAAGCAGGATTATGGCGCGGGGCCATACGATGAGCATGTCTCGGCAGGAGAATTCGGTGTTGAGTGACAAGCGGGATAGCGGGCAACCCGGCTTTGAGAACGCGCGCGAATTGGACGCGCGTATTGAGCCCCGTGCTACCGTCATCGTGAATGCCGACGACTGGGGAAGGGACGTGGCAACGAGCGATCGCACGCTCGAGTGCATGCTTCATGGCGCGATTTCATCTGTCAGCGCAATGGTTTTCATGGAAGATTCAGAGCGCGCGGCAGATCTGGCGAGGCAGTATGGCATCGGCACAGGCCTCCATCTGAATTTCACATTGCGCTATTCTGCCCGAAACTGCCCCCGCGGCTTGATGGACCGCCAGGAACTGATTGGCCGGTTCCTCACTTCAAACCGCCTGGCGCCGATCTTCTATCACCGCCGTCTGGTTACGTCGTTTGACTACGTGGTGAAAGCGCAGCTCGAAGAGTACGAGCGACTCTACGGCACCGCAGTCAATCGTGTGGACGGCCATCATCACATGCATTTATGCAGAAACGTGATTGTGCAGGAGCTTCTTCCGGCGGGCGCCATCGTGCGCAGGAATCTTTCGTTCCGGAACGGGGAAAAGAGCCACTTCAATCGGCTCTATCGCCGCCGCCAGGACCAGCGTTTGGCACGGCGCCATCCGATGACGGATTTCTTCTTTGATCTGCAACCAATAGCCCCGATTGGAAGGTTGAAGGAGATTTGCTTGCTTGCCCGGCAATTCAACGTTGAGATCGAGACACATCCGGTCCGCGACAGCGAATACGCGTTTTTGATGAGGGGTGGGCTTGCGGGCTGCGTCGAACAAGTGGCCGTGGCCCGAGGTTTACGTGCTGCGCTCGCCGGGGCCAGCCAGCGGCGCCGAAAACCCCGCAGTCCATCAACAGGAATGGAGGATCTCAAGGTGAACCTCGCAAGCGCCCTGAAGTCGCTGAACATGGCCCCGGAAATGCATCGCGCGCACATTTCGGTGTGTGTTCTGCACATATAAGCGCCCGGAAATGTTGCGGCACCTGCTGACGGAGCTCGGCAACCTGAAAACCGAGAATCAATTCACGTATTCAATCCTAGTGGCAGATAATGACGAGGCAAGATCGGCGCAGGATACGGTGGAAGAAATGCGGCGTCTAGTGCCGGTGTCGATCCGCTACTTTTGCGAGCCGAAACGCAATATTGCCCTGGCACGAAACAAGGTAATTGAAAATGTGCAGGGAGAATATGTCGCGCTGATTGATGATGACGAGTTCCCGACTGAGACATGGCTCCTGACGCTCTTCAATACCTGCAATGAATATAAGGTTGACGGGGTTCTTGGCCCGGTGGTGCGCCACT
Source organism: uncultured Acidobacteriaceae bacterium (assembly GCA_963765025.1). Taxonomy (GTDB): domain Bacteria; phylum Acidobacteriota; class Terriglobia; order Terriglobales; family Acidobacteriaceae; genus Telmatobacter. The sequence goes on from CAVXVM010000152.1 coordinate 132,400, forward strand.
TTGATGAAACCCCGCCTGCCTGGTTCAAGAAGAGCAAGATCTATGATCGCGAGGCGAATCCGACCGGCGAAGTGGTGCGATGGGAGGATTCACGAACGGGCAATGCCTTGCTGAGGCGGCGTGTAGTTGCGGCGGATCCGGCTCCTTTCAGGCCGGAATTCAGAGCGGGAGAAGATCAGGATTTTTTCAGACGCAAGATCGAAGCTGGGTTGCGATTCATCTGGTCGGCCGATGCTGTTGTTTTTGAGACCATCCCTCCGGCGCGATGGAAGCGCACTTATATTTTGCGAAAGGCCCTGATTCAAGGGGCAACAGCGGCCTTGCAGCCAAACTGTGACGCAAAAAATATTGCCAAGTCATTAATTGCTGTGCCGCTCTATGCGCTGATTGTGCCGTTTGCGCTGCTCGCGGGGCAGAGCAGATTAATGACGCTGCTGATCAAGCTCTTCGACCACTCAGGCAAGTTGCTGATGCTTGCGGGCTTCAATCCGATCCGAGAGGAATATGTAAGCGAGTAGGGAGCGGGCGTTATCGACGCGTTACCCATGAGCCATCAGCGGCCTGAAAAGAATAAACGGGTTGGAAATGATGAAGGAGATTGTTGCAGGAATGGAAGACCGGGAAGTGCAAATTCGCGTTGAAGGAAACCTGCTGCGTGTGGCGCGCCTCGACGCGGAGCTGTACCAGTTTACGTCCAATCCGGAAGCGCTTGTGGAAAGGCTGCGGGCCTCTGGCGAGCGCATCGACATCTTCACTTTCCAGCAGGGATTGCCTGAAACTGCGCCCCGGTACCCATATCACATGGAGTGGGATAACCTCGCTGTGCTTAAGGTGTCAACCTTTGAGAATTGGTGGAACCACCAGATCCGTTCGACGGGCAGGAATCGCGCGAGACAAGCCGAAAAGAAGGGAATAATCCTGCGTGAGGTCCCATTCGACGAGGATCTGGTTCGCGGCATCTGGGGAATCTTCAATGAGAGCCCCGTGCGCCAGGGACGTCGCTTTCGTCATTACGGCAAGGACATGGAGACGGTTCGCCGGCTGGTTGGGACGTATCTCGAATACAGCACATTCATCGGGGCGTTTCGAGGAGAAGAGCTGATCGGCTTCATCAAAATGGTTGCCGACCAGACAGGAGTGCAGGCCGGCCTGATGAATATCCTTTCGAAGGTCCAATACAAGGACACAGCGCCGACCAACGCACTGCTTGCGCAGGCAGTAAAATCCTGTGCCGATCGTGGAATCTCGTACCTCGTCTACGACAACTTCGTTTACGGAAAAAAACTGGACGACAGCCTGATCAACTTCAAGGAACGCAATGGATTCGAGCGCGTGAATATACCGCGTTACTACGTTCCGCTGACACGTCTCGGCCAGGTTGCGTTTCGTATGGGTTTCCAGCACCGGTTGGTGGAAAGATTCCCTGAGCCCATTGCAAGGAGACTTCGTGAACTTCGCAGACAGTGGCACAGGCGCGGCATACCATCTGCCGACCAAGCCATCTAGGAAAAGGACGAGAGATTATGCCGGGGCTTGTTGGTCTAGTTACGAAGATGCCTAGAGAGCGTGCTGAAGCGGAACTGCTTCGGATGGTCTCGTCTCTTCGTCACGAGCAATCGTATGTTTGCGGCACCTGGACGGACGAGTCTCTCGGCCTCTATGTGGGCTGGGTGGCGCGAAGTGGACCGCACGCGCAGGAAATGCCTTTGGTTAACGAGCGTGGCGACCTGGTGCTCTTTTTCTCGGGTGAAGACTATCGGGAACCGAACACCGTAAATCTGCTGAGGAAACGGGGTCACTCGCTGCCCGCCGACGGTCCCGAATACCTGGTGCATCTTGCCGAGGAAGATTCCGAGTTTCCTCGCAGCCTGAATGGGCTGTTTCAGGGGGTGCTGGTTGACGCCAGCAAGGGGACGGCTCGGCTTTTCAATGATCGCTACGGGATGCAGAGAGTCTATTTTCATGAGGGCGCCAACGCATTCTATTTTGCCGCCGAGGCCAAGGCGATTCTTGCGGTGCGTCCGGAGTTGAGATCGGTTGATCCCGATGGCTTGGCGCAGATCATTTCCTGTCGTTGCACGCTGGGAGGCCGAACGCTTTTCAAGAACATCCAGATGCTGCCGCCTGCCTCCGCGTGGACTTTCAGGCGTGGCGCGATCGTACGAAAGTGCGCGTACTTCGAACCAAAGGAGTGGGAGGGGCAGCCAACCCTTGAACCGGAGTCCTACTATGAGGAGTTGCGCGAGGTCTTTGCTCGCAACCTTCCGCGCTACTTCGAGGGACCTGAGCGAGTGGGCATCTCTCTCACCGGAGGGCTCGACACCCGGATGATCGTGTCGTGGCACAAGGCCATACCTGGATCGTTACCTTGTTACTCATTCGGAGGGATGTATCGGGATTCCCAGGACGTCCTTGTGGCGCGGAAGGTCGCCCAAGCATGTGGGCAGCAGCATGAAGTCATTTCGGTCGGCGAGGAGTTTCTGGAGCAATTCCCGCAGTACGCCGAGCGAACAGTTTTCCTTACCGATGGTTGCGTGGGTGTGAATCATGCTCCGGATTTGTATGTGAACGAACGCGCAGGGAAGATTGCGCCGGTGCGCATGACGGGGAATTATGGTGGAGAGGTGCTTCGCCGCATTCGGGCATTCAGCCCTCTGGACCCTGCGCCAGGGTTGTTTCAGCCTGAGGTTCAAGCCGGTCTTGAGCGGGTCCATGAGACCTATCGCGAACTCACGGAAGGGCATCCGCTTTCGTTCGCCGTGTTTCGCCAGGCTCCGTGGTTCCATTCTGGCCTGCTCAGTCTTGAGCAAACGCTGCTTTCGGTGCGATCGCCGTATCTCGACAACCAGTTTGTCAAGACTGCATTTCGAGCGCCGGATTCGGTTCTCGCGAGTGACCTGCTCTCGCTTCGCATGATTGCCGATGGCGATGAGAACCTGCGACGGATACGGACCGATCGCGGGCTCGGGGGCAGTCTTCCCCGCCTGGGCGCCGCAGTCCAGCGCGCGCATCTGACATTCACGTTCAAAGCCGAGTATGCCTTCGACTATGGAATGCCGCAGGCAGTGGCGCGTGCCGACCACGCGCTTGCACCGCTTCATCTGGAAAAACTCTTTCTCGGCCGGCACAAGTTCTATCACTTCCGCACCTGGTACCGGAACGCTCTCAGCAGCTATGTGAAAGAAATGCTGCTGGACTCGCGCACGCTCTCACGGCCATACCTCAAGAGAGAAAGGGTCGAGCACATAGTCTCGTCGCACCTTCGCGGGGAATCGAACTACACCAAGGAGATCCACAAACTGCTTACGCTCGAACATTTGCATCGCTTGTTTATCGACACTGTATGACGCAACTTATTGGCACATTCGTTTGCATCGCGTTCATAGGCTGGCTGTTTTACCTGGCCCGCGATGTCGAAGCGCATCCTTCATGGGCGCTTTGGATTCCGACTGTCTGGATGCTGATCAATGGTTCGCGCGCGGTTTCCACATGGCTGCATCCCGAGCAGGCAATCTCTCTTGCGCAACGGTTCACCGAAAGCAGTCCACTGGATGCGACCGTCTATGCGGGACTGACGGCGGCGGGGGCGCTTGTGCTCAATACGAGATCGCGCCAAGTGAAGGAGTTTCTGCGCGAGAACGTGCCGCTGATCATCTTCTTTGCTTATTGTGCGCTGAGCATTGCGTGGTCAGATGCATCTTTCATCGCGCTCAAACGCTGGGTCAAATCCATGGGGGACCTGGTGATGATTATGGTGGTTCTCACCGACCCATTTCCATTGATTGCGGTCAGGCGGGTTCTCACCCGCGCCGCCTTCCTCATCCTGCCGGTGTCGGTGCTTTTCATCCTGTGTTTTCCCGGCCTGGGCAGCGCCTTCAGGCCTGAAGACGGAACCATCATGTACTTTGGCGTGACCACGTTCAAGAACGAACTTGGCGTGGTGTGCATGGTGCTTGGCTTGGCGGCGCTGTGGGCTTTTCTCAACGCATATCTGGATCGAACCATGCCGCATCGGGCAGGCCGTCTTTTTGCGTATGGAGCCATGATCGTCGCCACCGTCTGGCTCATTGTGAGAGCCGACTCCATGACGTCGCTGTCCTGCTTCGGCCTTGCGGGGGCGGTGATGGTCCTCCTCTCACAGGGTTGGACAACACAATGGAAGAAGAGCGCGCACGTCATTCTCTGGTCCGCATTTGCCGTGCCATTGTTTGCGCTGTTTCTCGATACGGTCGGAACCCTGGTGCACACACTGGGTCGAAACGGAACTCTGACGGGACGAACAGACATTTGGAAAGCGGTCTTGGCCATGCACACGAATCCGTTGCTCGGCACAGGATTTGAGAGCTTCTGGCTCGGCGGCCGTCTTGAGCGAGTGTGGAACATGAGCGTGCAGGGCATCGAGGAGGCGCATAACGGTTACCTCGAGATTTACCTGAACCTGGGTTGGATCGGTGTGTTTCTCCTGATCTGGCTGCTGGTTTCAGCTTATCGCCGCGCGATGGACACCTATCAGGTTGATCCGGGCACCGGAAGACTGTGCCTGGCCTACCTTGTTGCCGCAATGATTTACAACCTCACGGAGGCAGGATTCAGAATGCTTACTCCAATCTGGTTTGCTTTTCTTCTTGCAGTCACCGTTGTTCCGGTGGGCCTGGCCCTACCGGAGCGAAAGCGAACACCTGCACTGTCGTGGACACCGCAGGCAGAGCCAAGGCGAGTGAGGATTCTTCAATAACTTCGATGCAAGATGCAGGTGAATAGAACAGGAATGCCGGTCACACTAAAATTCGCGGGACGTCAAAGGCAAGCGGCGCTTGTGGCTCGAGATCGGAGTCAGCATGAAGCCCTTTGATGAAAATGGAGCGTTTGCACCTTCAGTAGATGTGGGTGGAGACACGCTTCGCCGTCTTGCGGTGAAAGGCGCGGGCAAGACGATTCTTTCAGGCGGGTACGTCCTCGCCATCCAGGTGGTGGCCACGGTTTTCCTGGCGCGCCTGCTCACGCCGCGCGACTTTGGCGTGGTGACGATGGTGACGACCTTCAGTCTGCTGCTGTCGTCGTTCGGCATGAATGGCTTCACAGAGGCGCTCATCCAGCGCGAGCAAATCGATCGCACGGTGACGAGTAATCTGTTTTGGATTGTCGTGGCCGGCGGCTTGTTTCTGGCCAGCGGATTTGTGGTGGCAGGATCGTGGTTGGCAAAGTTTTACGGCGAACCCCTGGTGGCGCCCATTTCCGCAGGTCTCTCCGTATCCATCTTTCTGGATACCATGTCGGTGATGCACCTGGCGCTGCTCAAGCGCGCAATGCGTTTTTCAGCGGTGGCCAATAACCTGGTCGTCGCCCGGGTAGCGTCAGTTCTTGTCTCGATCGCGTTTGGCGTGGCCGGCTGGGGATACTGGGCGCTCGTGTTGGGAGCCATCGCACAATCGTTGTGCGGCACCATCGGTGCGTGGATGATGTGCCACTGGATTCCTGGACGGCCCCGGAAAGCCGAGGGTACGGGCGCAATGGTACGGTTCGCGATGTATACCTATGGCCGATACAGCGTGAATTACTTTACGCGCAACACAGACAACCTTCTCGTGGGCTGGCGTTTTGGCGCGCCAGCGCTCGGCTTCTACAAGAAGGCTTACGATCTGTTTTCGCTTTCGGCCAGCCAGCTTGTTGCCTCCACGTCGGTTGTTGCTGTGTCGGCGTTGAGCCGGGTCACAGGCGATGACGCAAAATATCGTCGCTACTTGCTTGGCTCTATTGCCGTGATGGCTTTTCTGGGCATGGCGATCTCGGGTAACCTTACCTTGATTGGAACCGATCTGATTCGTCTGCTTCTCGGGCCCGGCTGGGGTACAGCAGGAAAAATTTTCACCTATTTCGCGCCCGGAATCGGCATCATGATTGTTTACGGAACGCACGGATGGATTCACCTCTCCATTGGCAGGGCCGATCGCTGGTTCCGCTGGGGAATCGTGGAGTGGACGGTCACCATCGGCTTGTTCATCGCTTCGCTGCATTGGGGGCCTTCGGGCATCGCAGCGGCGTGGTGCCTCTCGTTCTGGATTCTTACTGTTCCAGCGATGTGGTATGCGGGCAAGCCGATCGGGCTCGGCATCGGTTCGATTCTGGACGTGGTGTGGAGATATACGGTCTCTGCCCTGGCGGCTGGAATTGCAACCAAACTGCTTTTATCGCAATGGGGATTTCTGGCGAGCGCAACCGGGGTAAAGGGAGCGGCACTCCGGGTCGCCTTTGTTTCCGTAGTGTTTGTGGTTCTGATCTAGCCGGCGTAGTCATTCTTCATCGTGGCTTTGCGCCGCTGCGCAGACTCATTGGCCTGCTCCGCGAAATGACTTCGGCCAGGCGCGCTGAGACGACAGCGACGGTTGACCGAAGCGAGAGAGTATGTGAAAGCGAGCGCTATATTGCTCATCCTGCTTGGTTGTGCCGTGTCCGGGCGTGCGCAGGCATGGTCGGGCCTGCTCAAACCGGGGCAGGCGATTGACTGGTCGCATGCAGGCGTTGGCGGAATTCCTCCGCGCCTCAGTCAATGCGCGAGCCTGACGCCTTCAGCGACGCTTGAGCAAATCAACTCCGCGCTTGCTTCCTGCGCTGCAGGGCAGACGGTCTACCTGGATCCCGGGACCTATACGGTTGATGGCACGGTGCACATTCCATCGAATGTGACACTGCGCGGGGCCGGTGCAGACAAGACCATCCTGAATGCGACTGGGCACGGCGGTGGAGACGTGATCAGCATGGGCTCGGGGCAGGTGCCTTACAGCCCATTCCGGATTTTGAGTGGCGCTTCGGCAGGGTCCACCAGTATTGAAGTAAGCAACGCGGCGGATATTCGGCCGGGCATGTACCTGGTGATTGCCGAAATCAACGACCCGGATTTCGTTTCAACGGCAGGAAGCGGCGGTAACTGCAACTGGTGCGATGGAGGGTGGACAGAAAAAGGGAGCTTTGCGCGCGGCCAGATTGTGGCCGTGACAGCAAAGTCCGGGAAGATGCTTACAATCTCGCCTGGACTCTACACCGCGTATACCCATACGCCCATTGGCGTGGCGTTCAGCATGGCCGCGAGCTACGCCGGCGTGGAAGATCTGCAGGTGGTTGCGAACAACACCGGCTATGCAGCGAATTTCGGATTGTCGAGATGCGCTTACTGCTGGATCAAGGGCGTGGAATCAAATTATGCCGATGGGGATCACGTGGAAGTGTACTGGGGCTTCCACGACGAGATTCGCGACAGCTATTTTTCGAACGCATTTCTTCATGCGCCGGGAATTCGTGAATCCGATCTTCAGATTGCATCGAAGACAACGGCCAGTTTAATCGAGAACAACATTATTGAACGCACGCACGCCGCCATCATGCTGGAATGGGGAGCAGCCGGCAACGTGGTTTCGTACAACTACACGATGGGCGAGTTTGACAGCGGCGCGACCAATCTCGACATCGGCGGCATTGAATTCCATGGGGCGCATCCGCAGTACAACCTGCTTGAAGGCAATGTGCTTACGGTGATCGATGAAGATTCAGTGTGGGGCAGTTCAAGCCAGACCTCCGCGTTCCGGAACTGGGTGGTCGGCACCAATAGGATTTGCAGCCCGACGACCGGGCGCGGTGTGGTGAAGTGTTCAGGCCCCAATGGGCACTATGGATTTCAGGCAGCGCGCGCCGTGGAGCTTGTTTATCTGGACACGTCGAACAACTTCATCGGCAACGTCGTCGGTTCCACGCAAATGCAGACCATGAAGGGTTACAGTGCTCCCGTCGCGCAAAAACAGTCGATCGAGTATCCCGCCGAGCGCAGTTATGACGCGGTTGCTTATGGCTGGTCGTTCGGATACGGCAGCACGAGCGATGATGGAGCGGGTACGGGATGCGGCGGTGGAGAACCGCCGTGCCATCGCTCAGGAACTTCGACCAAGCAGTTTCTTCATGGCAACTACAACAACATCGGCGCGTCTACCGCCTGGGCAGCCGGCGTGACCCACGAACTGCCTGCATCGTTTTATCTCGACACAAGGCCTTCATGGTGGGGCGACCTGCCGTTTCCTGCCACGGGTCCTGATGTAACAGGCGGATCGGGCCCCGGTGGGCACAGCTACGGGAACCCCGCACAGCGTTGCTACTTTCATGTGATGGGTGGCTCCGACGGAGGGGCCGGAGGGCCTCTGGTCTTTAATGCCGATCGATGCTATGCGACGATCCCAAGAACAAAACGCATGGCTCCAGACAGCGGCAGGGCCGAACTCGCAGACGCAACGAACGATCAAGTTCGATTTGAATTGGATGGAGTGAATCAATGAACAACAGCGAAGCAGCAGTCACATTAGTGGTTGGCCTGGGCGAAGTTGGCAAGCCACTCTTTGCCATTTTGAAAGAGCAGGAGCCGGGAGCCATTGGTATCGACATCAAACCTGTGCCGGTGGATCAGCCGGTCGGAATTCTCCACATCTGTTTTCCGTTTATCAACGCGGACCAGTTCAGGAGTGCAGTGGAGGGGTACGCAATTAGGTTCTCTCCCAGCGTGATCGTGATCAACAGCACCATCGTGCCGGGCACTACACGCTGCATTGAGCGTGCAACGGGAATCCCCTGCGTCTACAGCCCGGTGCGCGGTAAACACACCAAGATGGTGGACGAGCTCAAGCACTACGTCAAATTTGTGGCAGGCACCGATGCGACGGCCACTGAGCGCGTGCAGGCGCACTTTAAGGCTGCCGGCATCCCTTCTGAAACCTTGGCGACTCCTGAAGCGCTCGAGCTGGGCAAATTGCTTGAGACGACGTACTTCGGATTGCTGATTGCATGGGCCCAGGAGATGAATCGTTTTGCCGTGAAGGTGGATGCGGATTATCTGGAGGTGGGCAAGTTCTTCAAGGAGATTGGCTATCTCCCGAATGTTCTGTTCCAGCCCGGCCACATCGGCGGCCATTGCGTGATGCCGAATATCGCCCTGCTCCAACAGCGCTTCCAATCAGAATTTCTTGATTGCATCAAGCGATCGAATGAGGCGAGAAAGCTGGAACTGGCCGAAGAGGAACAGGAGTCCTCAGGAGAACGACTGAAACCTCTGGCCCTGGTGTAACCTGCGCCACGGATTCGCTCGTCTCATGAAATGAGGCGCAATGAGAAATTCAAGAAAGAGAATCGGGATATCTCGCGGATGAAGAAAATCTGCATGGTCGCCTACACCAACTACCTCAACGACGCGCGTCCGCGGCGGGAGGCGGAGGCGCTTGTGCGCAGGGGAGACCATGTCGACTTCATCGCCCTAGGCGAGAAAGATCGGCCTTCGTTCGAGATCGTTCAGGGAGTGAATGTATTTCGAGTCAAACAGCTAAGGTACCGTGGTGGCGGCTTTCTCAAATATGGATTCAGCTACTTCAGATTTCTTTGTGCGTCGACGATGAAGCTGCTGCGTCTGCACCTGAAGGAGCGGTACGACGTCACTATGTGCACACCATGCCTGATCTGCTGGTGCTGGTGGCCATGATCCCCAAGCTGTTGGCGCCAGGGTGATCCTCAACATCCACGACATGATGCCTGAGATGTACATGTCGAAGTTCGGACTCTCTGAGAAGCATCCGCTGATTCGGGGGCTGGCCATGCAGGAGCAGTTCAGTATCTGGCTGGCGGGACAAGGCCATCTGCGTAGATTCTGGGCATCGCGATGTTCTGGTAAGGCGCTGGACTCCGCCCGGAAAGCTGGGACGAGATATTGCCGAATGTGCCCGATCCACTCGTCTTTCGCCGCGAAAACACGTCTACGCCTGTCGACGGCGAATTCAGAATCGTCTACCACGGCACGATTGCAAAACGTCTAGGACTTGATCTCGCAGTCAAGGCGTTTCAAAAGGATGCGGCAGCGTGTCCCCGCGCGCGGCTTGAGATCTACGGACAGTGGCGACGCCGGCGACGAGCTTGAAGCGCAGGTGAGAGCGGCCGGCATGGGCGACAGAATTTACTTCAGCAAGAAGCTTTTCCGAGTGGAGTCGATTGCGGAGATGATTCAGGGTGCGTCGCTGGGTCTCATCCCGAACCGGCGCGATGTGGCCACGGGTCACACTCACTGCACCCGTTAGCCACATCGCGCCGGTTCGGGATGAGACCCAGCGACGCACCCTGAATCATCTCCGCAATCGACTCCACTCGGAAAAGCTTCTTGCTGAAGTAAATTCTGTCGCCCATGCCGGCCGCTCTCACCTGCGCTTCAAGCTCGTCGCCGGCATCGCCGTCTCCGTAGATCTCAAGCCGCGCGCGGGGACACGCTGCCGCGGCCTTTTGAAACGCCTTGACTGCGAGATCAAGTCCTAGACGTTTTGCAATCGTGCCGTGGTAGACGATTCTGAATTCGCCGTCAACAGGCGTAGACGTGTTTTCGCGGCGAAAGACGAGTGGATCGGGCACATTCGGCAATACCGTCAGCTTGCCGGGCGGAGTCCCGCGCCTTACCAGAACATCGCGATGCGGATGATGTACGCAGATGGCCCTGTCCGCCAGCCAGATACTGAACTGCTCCTGCATGGCCAGAATGCGAATCAGCGGATGCTTCTCAGAGAGCCCGAACTTCGACATGTACATCTCAGGCATCATGTCGTGGATGTTGAGGATCACCCTGGCGCCAAACAGCTTGGGGATCATGGCCACCAGCACCAGCAGATCAGGCATGGTGTGCACATAGATGACGTCGTACCGCTCCTTCAGGTGCAGACGCAGCAGCTTCATCGTCGACGCACAAAGAAATCTGAAGTAGCTGAATCCATATTTGAGAAAGCCGCCACCACGGTACCTTAGCTGTTTGACTCGAAATACATTCACTCCCTGAACGATCTCGAACGAAGGCCGATCTTTCTCGCCTAGGGCGATGAAGTCGACATGGTCTCCCCTGCGCACAAGCGCCTCCGCCTCCCGCCGCGGACGCGCGTCGTTGAGGTAGTTGGTGTAGGCGACCATGCAGATTTTCTTCATCCGCGAGATATCCCGATTCTCTTTCTTGAATTTCTCATTGCGCCTCATTTCATGAGACGAGCGAATCCGTGGCGCAGGTTACACCAGGGCCAGAGGTTTCAGTCGTTCTCCTGAGGACTCCTGTTCCTCTTCGGCCAGTTCCAGCTTTCTCGCCTCATTCGATCGCTTGATGCAATCAAGAAATTCTGATTGGAAGCGCTGTTGGAGCAGGGCGATATTCGGCATCACGCAATGGCCGCCGATGTGGCCGGGCTGGAACAGAACATTCGGGAGATAGCCAATCTCCTTGAAGAACTTGCCCACCTCCAGATAATCCGCATCCACCTTCACGGCAAAACGATTCATCTCCTGGGCCCATGCAATCAGCAATCCGAAGTACGTCGTCTCAAGCAATTTGCCCAGCTCGAGCGCTTCAGGAGTCGCCAAGGTTTCAGAAGGGATGCCGGCAGCCTTAAAGTGCGCCTGCACGCGCTCAGTGGCCGTCGCATCGGTGCCTGCCACAAATTTGACGTAGTGCTTGAGCTCGTCCACCATCTTGGTGTGTTTACCGCGCACCGGGCTGTAGACGCAGGGGATTCCCGTTGCACGCTCAATGCAGCGTGTAGTGCCCGGCACGATGGTGCTGTTGATCACGATCACGCTGGGAGAGAACCTAATTGCGTACCCCTCCACTGCACTCCTGAACTGGTCCGCGTTGATAAACGGAAAACAGATGTGGAGAATTCCGACCGGCTGATCCACCGGCACAGGTTTGATGTCGATACCAATGGCTCCCGGCTCCTGCTCTTTCAAAATGGCAAAGAGTGGCTTGCCAACTTCGCCCAGGCCAACCACTAATGTGACTGCTGCTTCGCTGTTGTTCATTGATTCACTCCATCCAATTCAAATCGAACTTGATCGTTCGTTGCGTCTGCGAGTTCGGCCCTGCCGCTGTCTGGAGCCATGCGTTTTGTTCTTGGGATCGTCGCATAGCATCGATCGGCATTAAAGACCAGAGGCCCTCCGGCCCCTCCGTCGGAGCCACCCATCACATGAAAGTAGCAACGCTGTGCGGGGTTCCCGTAGCTGTGCCCACCGGGGCCCGATCCGCCTGTTACATCAGGACCCGTGGCAGGAAACGGCAGGTCGCCCCACCATGAAGGCCTTGTGTCGAGATAAAACGACGCAGGTAGTTCGTGGGTCACGCCGGCTGCCCAGGCGGTAGACGCGCCGATGTTGTTGTAGTTGCCATGAAGAAACTGCGTGGTCGAAGTTCCTGAGCGATGGCACGGCGCTTCTCCACCACCGCATCCCGTACCCGCTCCATCATCGCTCGTGCTGCCGTATCCGAACGACCAGCCATAAGCAACCGCGTCATAACTGCGCTCGGCCGGATACTCGATCGACTGTTTTTGCGCGACGAGAGCACTGTAACCCTTCATGGTCTGCATTTGCGTGGAACCGACGACGTTGCCGATGAAGTTGTTCGCCGTGTCCAGATAGACAAGCTCTACGGCGCGCGCTGCCTGAAATCCATAGTGCCCATTGGGGCCCGAACACTTCACCACACCGCGCCCGGTCGTCGGGCTGCAAATCCTATTGGTGCCGACCACCCAGTTCCTGAACGCGGAGGTCTGGCTTGAACTCCCCCACACTGAATCTTCATCGATCACCGTAAGCACATTGCCTTCAAGCAGGTTGTACTGCGGATGCGCCCCGTGGAATTCAATGCCGCCGATGTCGAGATTGGTCGCGCCGCTGTCAAACTCGCCCATCGTGTAGTTGTACGAAACCACGTTGCCGGCTGCTCCCCATTCCAGCATGATGGCGGCGTGCGTGCGTTCAATAATGTTGTTCTCGATTAAACTGGCCGTTGTCTTCGATGCAATCTGAAGATCGGATTCACGAATTCCCGGCGCATGAAGAAATGCGTTCGAAAAATAGCTGTCGCGAATCTCGTCGTGGAAGCCCCAGTACACTTCCACGTGATCCCCATCGGCATAATTTGATTCCACGCCCTTGATCCAGCAGTAAGCGCATCTCGACAATCCGAAATTCGCTGCATAGCCGGTGTTGTTCGCAACCACCTGCAGATCTTCCACGCCGGCGTAGCTCGCGGCCATGCTGAACGCCACGCCAATGGGCGTATGGGTATACGCGGTGTAGAGTCCAGGCGAGATTGTAAGCATCTTCCCGGACTTTGCTGTCACGGCCACAATCTGGCCGCGCGCAAAGCTCCCTTTTTCTGTCCACCCTCCATCGCACCAGTTGCAGTTACCGCCGCTTCCTGCCGTTGAAACGAAATCCGGGTCGTTGATTTCGGCAATCACCAGGTACATGCCCGGCCGAATATCCGCCGCGTTGCTTACTTCAATACTGGTGGACCCTGCCGAAGCGCCACTCAAAATCCGGAATGGGCTGTAAGGCACCTGCCCCGAGCCCATGCTGATCACGTCTCCACCGCCGTGCCCAGTCGCATTCAGGATGGTCTTGTCTGCACCGGCCCCGCGCAGTGTCACATTCGATGGAATGTGCACCGTGCCATCAACCGTATAGGTCCCGGGATCCAGGTAGACCGTCTGCCCTGCAGCGCAGGAAGCAAGCGCGGAGTTGATTTGCTCAAGCGTCGCTGAAGGCGTCAGGCTCGCGCATTGACTGAGGCGCGGAGGAATTCCGCCAACGCCTGCATGCGACCAGTCAATCGCCTGCCCCGGTTTGAGCAGGCCCGACCATGCCTGCGCACGCCCGGACACGGCACAACCAAGCAGGATGAGCAATATAGCGCTCGCTTTCACATACTCTCTCTCGCTTCGGTCAACCGTCGCTGTCGTCTCAGCGCGCCTGGCCGAAGTCATTTCGCGGAGCAGGCCAATGAGTCTGCGCAGCGGCGCAAAGCCACGATGAAGAATGACTACGCCGGCTAGATACAGAACCACAAACACTACGGAAACAAAGGCGACCCGGAGTGCCGCTCCCTTTACCCCGGTTGCGCTCGCCAGAAATCCCCATTGCGATAAAAGCAGTTTGGTTGCAATTCCAGCCGCCAGGGCAGAGACCGTATATCTCCACACCACGTCCAGAATCGAACCGATGCCGAGCCCGATCGGCTTGCCCGCATACCACATCGCTGGAACAGTAAGAATCCAGAACGAGAGGCACCACGCCGCTGCGATGCCCGAAGGCCCCCAATGCAGCGAAGCGATGAACAAGCCGATGGTGACCGTCCACTCCACGATTCCCCAGCGGAACCAGCGATCGGCCCTGCCAATGGAGAGGTGAATCCATCCGTGCGTTCCGTAAACAATCATGATGCCGATTCCGGGCGCGAAATAGGTGAAGATTTTTCCTGCTGTACCCCAGCCGGGCCCGAGAAGCAGACGAATCAGATCGGTTCCAATCAAGGTAAGGTTACCCGAGATCGCCATGCCCAGAAAAGCCATCACGGCAATAGAGCCAAGCAAGTAGCGACGATATTTTGCGTCATCGCCTGTGACCCGGCTCAACGCCGACACAGCAACAACCGACGTGGAGGCAACAAGCTGGCTGGCCGAAAGCGAAAACAGATCGTAAGCCTTCTTGTAGAAGCCGAGCGCTGGCGCGCCAAAGCGCCAGCCCACGAGAAGGTTGTCTGTGTTGCGCGTAAAGTAATTCACGCTGTAGCGGCCATAGGTATACATCGCGAACCGTACCATTGCGCCCGTACCCTCGGCTTTCCGGGGCCGTCCAGGAATCCAGTGGCACATCATCCACGCACCGATGGTGCCGCACAACGATTGTGCGATGGCTCCCAACACGAGCGCCCAGTATCCCCAGCCGGCCACGCCAAACGCGATCGAGACAAGAACTGACGCTACCCGGGCGACGACCAGGTTATTGGCCACCGCTGAAAAACGCATTGCGCGCTTGAGCAGCGCCAGGTGCATCACCGACATGGTATCCAGAAAGATGGATACGGAGAGACCTGCGGAAATGGGCGCCACCAGGGGTTCGCCGTAAAACTTTGCCAACCACGATCCTGCCACCACAAATCCGCTGGCCAGAAACAAGCCGCCGGCCACGACAATCCAAAACAGATTACTCGTCACCGTGCGATCGATTTGCTCGCGCTGGATGAGCGCCTCTGTGAAGCCATTCATGCCGAACGACGACAGCAGCAGACTGAAGGTCGTCACCATCGTCACCACGCCAAAGTCGCGCGGCGTGAGCAGGCGCGCCAGGAAAACCGTGGCCACCACCTGGATGGCGAGGACGTACCCGCCTGAAAGAATTGTCTTGCCCGCGCCTTTCACCGCAAGACGGCGAAGCGTGTCTCCACCCACATCTACTGAAGGTGCAAACGCTCCATTTTCATCAAAGGGCTTCATGCTGACTCCGATCTCGAGCCACAAGCGCCGCTTGCCTTTGACGTCCCGCGAATTTTAGTTTGACCGGCATTCCTGTTCTATTCACCTGCATCTTGCATCGAAGTTATTGAAGAATCCTCACTCGCCTTGGCTCTGCCTGCGGTGTCCACGACAGTGCAGGTGTTCGCTTTCGCTCCGGTAGGGCCAGGCCCACCGGAACAACGGTGACTGCAAGAAGAAAAGCAAACCAGATTGGAGTAAGCATTCTGAATCCTGCCTCCGTGAGGTTGTAAATCATTGCGGCAACAAGGTAGGCCAGGCACAGTCTTCCGGTGCCCGGATCAACCTGATAGGTGTCCATCGCGCGGCGATAAGCTGAAACCAGCAGCCAGATCAGGAGAAACACACCGATCCAACCCAGGTTCAGGTAAATCTCGAGGTAACCGTTATGCGCCTCCTCGATGCCCTGCACGCTCATGTTCCACACTCGCTCAAGACGGCCGCCGAGCCAGAAGCTCTCAAATCCTGTGCCGAGCAACGGATTCGTGTGCATGGCCAAGACCGCTTTCCAAATGTCTGTTCGTCCCGTCAGAGTTCCGTTTCGACCCAGTGTGTGCACCAGGGTTCCGACCGTATCGAGAAACAGCGCAAACAATGGCACGGCAAATGCGGACCAGAGAATGACGTGCGCGCTCTTCTTCCATTGTGTTGTCCAACCCTGTGAGAGGAGGACCATCACCGCCCCCGCAAGGCCGAAGCAGGACAGCGACGTCATGGAGTCGGCTCTCACAATGAGCCAGACGGTGGCGACGATCATGGCTCCATACGCAAAAAGACGGCCTGCCCGATGCGGCATGGTTCGATCCAGATATGCGTTGAGAAAAGCCCACAGCGCCGCCAAGCCAAGCACCATGCACACCACGCCAAGTTCGTTCTTGAACGTGGTCACGCCAAAGTACATGATGGTTCCGTCTTCAGGCCTGAAGGCGCTGCCCAGGCCGGGAAAACACAGGATGAAAAGCACCGACACCGGCAGGATGAGGAAGGCGGCGCGGGTGAGAACCCGCCTGACCGCAATCAATGGAAATGGGTCGGTGAGAACCACCATAATCATCACCAGGTCCCCCATGGATTTGACCCAGCGTTTGAGCGCGATGAAAGATGCATCTGACCACGCAATGCTCAGCGCACAATAAGCAAAGAAGATGATCAGCGGCACGTTCTCGCGCAGAAACTCCTTCACTTGGCGCGATCTCGTATTGAGCACAAGCGCCCCCGCCGCCGTCAGTCCCGCATAGACGGTCGCATCCAGTGGACTGCTTTCGGTGAACCGTTGCGCAAGAGAGATTGCCTGCTCGGGATGCAGCCATGTGGAAACCGCGCGCGAACCATTGATCAGCATCCAGACAGTCGGAATCCAAAGCGCCCATGAAGGATGCGCTTCGACATCGCGGGCCAGGTAAAACAGCCAGCCTATGAACGCGATGCAAACGAATGTGCCAATAAGTTGCGTCATACAGTGTCGATAAACAAGCGATGCAAATGTTCGAGCGTAAGCAGTTTGTGGATCTCCTTGGTGTAGTTCGATTCCCCGCGAAGGTGCGACGAGACTATGTGCTCGACCCTTTCTCTCTTGAGGTATGGCCGTGAGAGCGTGCGCGAGTCCAGCAGCATTTCTTTCACATAGCTGCTGAGAGCGTTCCGGTACCAGGTGCGGAAGTGATAGAACTTGTGCCGGCCGAGAAAGAGTTTTTCCAGATGAAGCGGTGCAAGCGCGTGGTCGGCACGCGCCACTGCCTGCGGCATTCCATAGTCGAAGGCATACTCGGCTTTGAACGTGAATGTCAGATGCGCGCGCTGGACTGCGGCGCCCAGGCGGGGAAGACTGCCCCCGAGCCCGCGATCGGTCCGTATCCGTCGCAGGTTCTCATCGCCATCGGCAATCATGCGAAGCGAGAGCAGGTCACTCGCGAGAACCGAATCCGGCGCTCGAAATGCAGTCTTGACAAACTGGTTGTCGAGATACGGCGATCGCACCGAAAGCAGCGTTTGCTCAAGACTGAGCAGGCCAGAATGGAACCACGGAGCCTGGCGAAACACGGCGAACGAAAGCGGATGCCCTTCCGTGAGTTCGCGATAGGTCTCATGGACCCGCTCAAGACCGGCTTGAACCTCAGGCTGAAACAACCCTGGCGCAGGGTCCAGAGGGCTGAATGCCCGAATGCGGCGAAGCACCTCTCCACCATAATTCCCCGTCATGCGCACCGGCGCAATCTTCCCTGCGCGTTCGTTCACATACAAATCCGGAGCATGATTCACACCCACGCAACCATCGGTAAGGAAAACTGTTCGCTCGGCGTACTGCGGGAATTGCTCCAGAAACTCCTCGCCGACCGAAATGACTTCATGCTGCTGCCCACATGCTTGGGCGACCTTCCGCGCCACAAGGAACGTCCTGGGAATCCCGATACATCCCTCCGAATGAGTAACAAGGTAACGATCCAGGTATGGCCTTGTGCCACGACACGATCATCCGGGTGTCGAGCCCTCCGGTGAGAGAGATGCCCACTCGCTCAGGTCCCTCGAAGTAGCGCGGAAGGTTGCGAGCAAAGACCTCGCGCAACTCCTCATAGTAGGACTCCGGTTCAAGGGTTGGCTGCCCCTCCCACTCCTTTGGTTCGAAGTACGCGCACTTTCGTACGATCGCGCCACGCCTGAAAGTCCACGCGGAGGCAGGCGGCAGCATCTGGATGTTCTTGAAAAGCGTTCGGCCTCCCAGCGTGCAACGACAGGAAATGATCTGCGCCAAGCCATCGGGATCAACCGATCTCAACTCCGGACGCACCGCAAGAATCGCCTTGGCCTCGGCGGCAAAATAGAATGCGTTGGCGCCCTCATGAAAATAGACTCTCTGCATCCCGTAGCGATCATTGAAAAGCCGAGCCGTCCCCTTGCTGGCGTCAACCAGCACCCCCTGAAACAGCCCATTCAGGCTGCGAGGAAACTCAGAATCTTCCTCGGCAAGATGCACCAGGTATTCGGGACCGTCGGAGGGCAGCGAGTGACCCCGTTTCCTCAGCAGATTTACGGTGTTCGGTTCCCGATAGTCTTCACCCGAGAAAAAGAGCACCAGGTCGCCACGCTCGTTAACCAAAGGCATTTCCTGCGCGTGCGGTCCACTTCGCGCCACCCAGCCCACATAGAGGCCGAGAGACTCGTCCGTCCAGGTGCCGCAAACATACGATTGCTCGTGACGAAGAGACGAGACCATCCGAAGCAGTTCCGCTTCAGCACGCTCTCTAGGCATCTTCGTAACTAGACCAACAAGCCCCGGCATAATCTCTCGTCCTTTTCCTAGATGGCTTGGTCGGCAGATGGTATGCCGCGCCTGTGCCACTGTCTGCGAAGTTCACGAAGTCTCCTTGCAATGGGCTCAGGGAATCTTTCCACCAACCGGTGCTGGAAACCCATACTAAACGCAACCTGGCCGAGACGTGTCAGCGGAACGTAGTAACGCGGTATATTCACGCGCTCGAATCCATTGCGTTCCTTGAAGTTGATCAGGCTGTTGTCCAGTTTTTTTCCGTAAACGAAGTTGTCGTAGACGAGGTACGAGATTCCACGATCGGCACAGGATTTTACTGCCTGCGCAAGCAGTGCGTTGGTCGGCGCTGTGTCCTTGTATTGGACCTTCGAAAGGATATTCATCAGGCCGGCCTGCACTCCTGTCTGGTCGGCAACCATTTTGATGAAGCCGATCAGCTCTTCTCCTCGAAACGCCCCGATGAATGTGCTGTATTCGAGATACGTCCCAACCAGCCGGCGAACCGTCTCCATGTCCTTGCCGTAATGACGAAAGCGACGTCCCTGGCGCACGGGGCTCTCATTGAAGATTCCCCAGATGCCGCGAACCAGATCCTCGTCGAATGGGACCTCACGCAGGATTATTCCCTTCTTTTCGGCTTGTCTCGCGCGATTCCTGCCCGTCGAACGGATCTGGTGGTTCCACCAATTCTCAAAGGTTGACACCTTAAGCACAGCGAGGTTATCCCACTCCATGTGATATGGGTACCGGGGCGCAGTTTCAGGCAATCCCTGCTGGAAAGTGAAGATGTCGATGCGCTCGCCAGAGGCCCGCAGCCTTTCCACAAGCGCTTCCGGATTGGACGTAAACTGGTACAGCTCCGCGTCGAGGCGCGCCACACGCAGCAGGTTTCCTTCAACGCGAATTTGCACTTCCCGGTCTTCCATTCCTGCAACAATCTCCTTCATCATTTCCAACCCGTTTATTCTTTTCAGGCCGCTGATGGCTCATGGGTAACGCGTCGATAACGCCCGCTCCCTACTCGCTTACATATTCCTCTCGGATCGGATTGAAAGCCCGCAAGCATCAGCAACTTGCCTGAGTGGTCGAAGAGCTTGATCAGCAGCGTCATTAATCTGCTCTGCCCCGCGAGCAGCGCAAACGGCACAATCAGCGCATAGAGCGGCACAGCAATTAATGACTTGGCAATATTTTTTGCGTCACAGTTTGGCTGCAAGGCCGCTGTTGCCCCTTGAATCAGGGCCTTTCGCAAAATATAAGTGCGCTTCCATCGCGCCGGAGGGATGGTCTAAAAACAACAGCATCGCCGACCAGATGAATCGCAACCCAGCTTCGATCTTGCGTCTGAAAAAATCCTGATCTTCTCCCGCTCTGAATTCCGGCCTGAAAGGAGCCGATCCGCCGCAACTACACGCCGCCTCAGCAAGGCATTGCCCGTTCGTGAATCCTCCCATCGCACCACTTCGCCGGTCGGATTCGCCTCGCGATCATAGATCTTGCTCTTCTTGAACCAGGCAGGCGGGGTTTCATCAAAGTGGCGCACCACCGGGCCAAGAACCCCGTCAACCTTATATTCATTGCAGGTATTGAAGAGCGTCAGGAGCCATGTCTCAGTCGGGAACTCGTCATCATCAATCAGCGCGACATATTCTCCCTGCACATTTTCAATTACCTTGTTTCGTGCCAGGGCAATATTGCGTTTCGGCTCGCAAAAGTAGCGGATCGACACCGGCACTAGACGCCGCATTTCTTCCACCGTATCCTGCGCCGATCTTGCCTCGTCATTTCTGCCACTAGGATTGAATACGTGAATTGATTCTCGGTTTTCAGGTTGCCGAGCTCCGTCAGCAGGTGCCGCAACATTTCCGGCGCTTATATGTGCAAACACACACCGAAATGTGCGCGCGATGCATTTCCGGGGCCATGTTCAGCGACTTCAGGGCGCTGCGAGGTTCACCTTGAGATCCTCGATTCCTGTTGATGGACTGCGGGGTTTTCGGCGCCGCTGGCTGGCCCCGGCGAGCGCAGCACGTAATCTCGGGCCACGGCCACTTGTTCGACGCAGCCCGCAAGCCCACCCCTCATCAAAAACGCGTATCGCTGTCGCGGACCGATGTGTCTCGATCTCAACGTTGAATTGCCGGGCAAGCAAGCAAATCTCCTTCAACCTTCCAATCGGGGCTATTGGTTGCAGATAAAGAAGAAATCCGTCATCGGATCGCGCCTACAAAACGCTGGTCCTGGCGGCGGCGATAAAGCCGATTGAATGGCTCTTTCCCGTTCCGGAACGAAAATGTCCGCACGATGGCGCCCGCCGGAAGAAGCTCCTGCACAATCACGTTTCTGCATAAATGCATGTGATGATGGCCGTCCACACGATTGACTGCGGTGCCGTAGAGTCGCTCGTACTCTTCGAGCTGCGCTTTCACCACGTAGTCAAACGACGTAACCAGACGGCGGTGATAGAAGATCGGCGCCAGGCGGTTTGAAGTGAGGAACCGGCCAATCAGTTCCTGGCGGTCCATCAAGCCGCGGGGGCAGTTTCGGGGCAGAATAGCGCAATGTGAAATTCAGATGGAGGCCTGTGCCGATGCCATACTGCCTCGCCAGATCTGCCGCGCGCTCTGAATCTTCCATGAAAACCATTGCGCTTACCGATGAAATCGCGCCATGAAGCATGCACTCGAGCGTGCGATCGCTCGTTGCCACGTCCCTTCCCCAGTCGTCGGCATTCACGATGACGGTAGCACGGGGCTCAATACGCGCGTCCAATTCGCGCGCGTTCTCAAAGCCGGGTTGCCCGCTATCCCGCTTGTCACTCAACACCGAATTCTCCTGCCGAGACATGCTCATCGTGTGGCCCCGCGCCATAATCCTGCTTGCCAACTTCGTTTGGCGCCAACTCGCTCGCCGCCTGGAAATGACTTAGCTGTTTTCCCGCACCTCGCTGTGCACCGGCGCGGCGCTGTTCCCGGCGAGCGACCTCAGCGAAAGTTTGCTTTTGAGCCTGGCCATCTGTTCGCGTCGATGGAACTTTACAAATTCGTGCGTCACTGGCCTTTCCACGCGCCGGAGAAATGACCAGAGATAGCCGGTCTCCAGTGCAAGTCCCCTGAAAATGTACGGCTTCTTTGTGATCTGATACGCCGCTCGAAACAACTGCCAAAATGGGTGGTTTCCCATTACGTAGTCCATAACTCCGGTGTTGAAGTTCGCCTTCGCCAAGGGCTGGCCTGCGCTGTGCCCGTGATGCGATGGTGCTGGCACACCTTTTCTGTGAAGGTGCGGGTCTTCCACCCCTTCATCCGCGCGGAGATTACGGCGATGCAATCGATGGTTCCCCGTTTGACCGGTACATATCCGCCGATCGCCTCATAACACTCGCGCCGGAATACCTGGCACGCTCCTGAAACATGATCGAGGCTCGTGAACCTGTAGTCGAAGATTTCCCCTGACTTCTCCTCGTACGGCGTTCCCACCACACCCAGCGCGGGATCGGCTGCGAGTTTACCAAGCAGAAAGGAAAAGTATTCGCTGTCAAAGGTAATGTCCGC